>NZ_BAAASG010000006.1:0-377110 GCF_039532765.1 Streptomyces longisporus | reverse complement strand
CCCGCGGAGCGGGATATGCCCCGGCAAGCCGGGGCATAGAGCGCGAATTGCGCAAGCGCAATTCGAATTCCGGCGCAAGCGCCGGAATAGGATTCCGCAAGCGGAATCCTGACGACGCGTCAATTCGCGCAAGCGCGAATTGAGAGCGACCGCGCAAGCGCGGTCGCCGAGGCTCGCAGCAAGGGGAGGTGCATCACGCGCGAGTCTGTGTCGCCACTGGAAATCCCAGCCACCACCCCTACAACGGAGGTGACGGACCATCGGCCCGACAGAGTGCTGGCCTCACCACAGTGACGGGCTCCGCTGCGCTCCACCCGAACCCCTCCCGCCTTCTCAAGTGCCGGTACGGCAGCCGCGACAACACTCGACCAGCATCCACGCCAACCCGCCGCCATGGGCGAGAATCGGCCAAGTATCATCCCGAAGGGCGAACTAGCTGCAAGGGTGATGCATCAAAGGCATGTGCTGTGTAGAGTCTGGGACCAGACGCCACCACCCCCAAGCCCATCACCGCTTCGGGATTCTATTTCAGATTGCGCGCCTCATTCCACGAAAAGGAGAGCACGGGAATGGCCGTGAAACTGCGTGACCACCAGATCGAGGCCGTTGCCGCCATTGTGCGCGGGCTCGACATCCCGCCGGGCGGTATTCCTGTGAATGGTCTGCGCGGTCAGGTGCACTCCGCGTGTGGGACGGGAAAGACCATCATCGCGGCTGCGGCGGCAAAGCGGCTCGCTCCGAAGGGGCGCATTCTTGTTCTGGTGCCGACGCTGGATTTGCTGAGTCAGACGGTGCAGGCGTGGAATGCTGCCGGACATACGGGCCCTGCTGTTGCTGTGTGTTCCCTTCAGGACGACCCTGAATTGTGGGGCCTCGGGGTTCGGAGTACCACCAACCCGGTGCAGCTGGCGCTGTGGCACGGGCAGGGGCCGGTGACCATCTTCGCGACGTACGCCAGTCTCGGAGTCCTCGCAGAAGCTTTCGAGGGCGTCTACGGCCAGCAGCTTGATCCCATGGACCTGACGTGTGTCGATGAGGCCCACCGGACGAGCGGTTCGATGGGTAAGGCGTGGGCTGCCGTGCACGACCAGGGCGTGATCCCGTCGGCGCGCCGGCTGTATCTGACGGCGACGCCCCGGATTTGGCAGGAGCGGCCCCCGAGCTGGGAGGTTGCTGAGGGGGTGCGGGATGCGCTGCCCGAGGAGATGGCGGCCTCGATGGACGATGAGGAAGTCTTCGGGCCGGTCCTGTACAAGCTGTCGCTGGCGTCTGCGGTCTCCCGGGGGCTGCTGGCGCGGTATCAGATCATCGTGCTGGAGCTTCAGGACCCGGTCGTCACGCCGGAGCGGCTGATGGGTGAGGACCGGCGCAGCGAGGAAGTGCGTGGGCAGCGCCTCGGAGCCCTTCAGGCCGCGCTCCTGCACACCATGGCCGAGCACAACCTGCAGACCTGCATCACCTTCCACCACCGGACGATAGAGGCGCAGGCTCACGCGGAGGGCCTGGAGCGCGTGGCCAAGCGGCTGCACGCGGACCAGCCGGACCGGTACCCGGCGCAGATCTGGGCGGACTGGCTGTGCGGTGAACACGCTCCCGAGCGCCGGCGCGGGGTGTTGGGCGAGTTCGGGAGCACGGCGCTGCGTGCCATCCTTTCGAATTGCCGTGTCTTGGGCGAGGGTGTTGATATTCGAGCCGTGGATTCCGTCGCTCTCCTGGACCCGAAGGGTGCACCGCACGATATCGTGCAGGCGATCGGGCGGGCTTTGCGGCAGAAGCCCGGAGAGGGGAAACTCGCCTCGCTGATCGTGCCGGTTTTCTTGCAGCCGGGTGAAAAGCCAGAGGACATGTTCACCTCCGCCTCTTACCGCCCGTTGGTGAAGGTATTGGAAGGTCTGCGGGCTCACGATGAAGAGGCCGTGGAATTGCTGGCGATCCCCCAGGAGCCGCAGAAGGACGTGGCCCAGCCCTCCGTGAACATCGGCACGCCGCCGGAGGAAGGTGAGGAAGAATCCCGCCTGCTGCTCCGCTTCGCTGCCCCCAGGGATCCGGCGATGGTCGCGGACTGGGTGAGCTTCAACGTGATCGACACGGAGCGGCAGGACTGGGCGCGCGGCTGGGCGAAGCTGAAGCAGTTCGTGGAGCGCGAGCACCACGCCCGCGTGCCCTACGGACACCGCGAGGGCCCGACACCGCTTGGGCAGTGGGTGGCGGAACAGCGAAGGGCCTACCAGGCCGGGCAGTTGAGCGGCCTGCGGGCCCGGCGGCTGGAGAAGCTGGGCATGGTCTGGTCGGTCGCTGATGAGAAGTTCCAGGAGAACCTGGAGGCCGCCAAGGCGTACTACGACGACCACTGGACCCTCTGCGCTCCGAGGTCCGCCGTGGCCCTGGACAAGCCCGTAGGACAGTGGCTGAGCAATTTGCGCCGCCCGGGTGCGCTGGACGATCACCCGGAGTGGAAGGCCGCGCTGGAGGCGGTCGATCCGGACTGGAACCCGGAGTGGCCAGCCGACTGGCAGCGGCACTACGCGGCGCTGCGGGAGATGCTCGTGGAGGAGAGCGTCCTCGCGTACGTGGAGCCGGGCGTCACGGTGCATGGGATGGACGTCGGGCGGTGGTTCAACAAGCAGCGTGAGCACGCCACGTGGACGGCCCTGACGGACGGGCAGCGTGAGCGCCTGGAGCAGCTCGGCATCACGCCCCTGCCCCCGGAGCAGGAGACACCCGCCAAGGCCCCCACAACCGCCCTGGGCGCCTTCGAGCGGGGTCTTGCGGCCCTGGCCCAGTACAAGGCCCGCACGGGCTCGGTGACCGTCCCCAGGGGCCACACAGAGACAGTCGTGGTCGACGGCCAGGAGCACTCCGTGAAGCTCGGAGTCTGGATCATGAACCAGAAGGTGCGCCGCGCGAAGCTCACCACCGACAAACTCGCCGCACTCGCCGTGCTGGGGTTGGACTGGGCACGGGAAGGTTAAGGAGTGGGCTAAGTTTTTGGTTAAGTAGTATCGAGTCCTGACGTGAAGGTGCAGGGAATGGCATCTGAGGAAGAGCTGTTCGCTTCTGTCGACGCTCTGTTGAACGAGGAGCCGCGTCTCCCGCCTCCGGCAGAGCGTGCCCGGCTGCGTGAGGCCGCCGGCATCACCCAGGCCCGCCTCGCCACTGCGTTGAAGACGACGACCCAGTCGGTGAAGAACTGGGAGAACGGCCGCTCGGAGCCGAAGTCGCCGCGCCTGGATGCCTACCAGCGGCTGCTGAACGGGTGGGCAGCGAAGTATCCCGTAGACGGTACAGCCTCGGCTGTCGCGATGGCACCGGCGGCGTCCAGTGAACCGGCCGCGTCCGAGGTGACGGCAGACGCCCCGGGGACTCCCACCGTTCCAGCCGCCGGGCCGGCACGTCTCACCACCCGGCCGCCCGCGGCATCGCACCGCCCGGCCGCGAAGAACACAGCCCAGCCCACAGCCGATCTGCGCTTCCCGCACGGCCCGCTCGCGGTCCTCGACGCCGACGGGTCCGCGTACGGCATCGACGGCATCGTGCTCAACTGCCCCGCGACCAGCGTGGTGGAACTGGTGGAGTGGACGCTGCGCGAGTCTGGCCTCGGGGCGGCGAAGCTCAATCGGTACGGCAAGGACTCCGACCCGCTGATCGTGCTCACCGCCGCGGCCGCCGTGAAGCTGGGGTTGCCGGAGCGTCTGGAGGGCCATGAGCAGCGCCGCTCCCTGCGCCTGCCCGAGGACCACCCGGTCATCAAGCAGGTGGCGAAGGCGAAGTGGCAACTCACGCAGCGCGGGTTCGGCCCGTGGGCGCGGATCTACCGCAAGGCGCAGGGGAGCGAGCGGCAGTGCGTGCAGCTGGCGATCCTGTCGTGGGATGCCCTCGATGAGCGGTCCTGGCCCGGCGTGACGGACATGGAAGCGGCCGACATCGCCCGCGTCCTCGGCGTGTACGCGACCCGGGTCATCACTCCGCGCGGGTCGACGGCCGTGTCCGGGCTGGAGTTGATGACGGCGCTGCGCCCGCCGACGAAGGCCGTGCAGGACCCGGCAACCGGGAACTGGGTGTCCGGCTACAACGCGGGCTCGCTGGGGACGGAGCCCATGGATCCCGCGCCGCCGGAGGCCACCCCGGAGCACCCCGTCGTCGTGAACTCCGGCTGGAGTGGCGGGTTCCTCAATGAGGAGGCGTACCAGTGGGTGCGCTCGGTGGAGACGCTGAGCGATGAGGAGTGCATGCTGCCCTTCGCGGTCGGCCTGGACCTCAACACCGCGTTCCTCGCCGCAGCTGCCCGCCTGGTCGTCGGCCTCAGCGCCCCCGACCACTTCCACGCCCCGAAGTTCAACCCGAAGATCCCCGGCTCCTGGCTGGTCGACCTCTCCCACGTGGAGCTGGACCCGCGCCTGCCCTCCCCGTTCACGCCGACCGGCCAGCGTCCGACGGGACCGGCCTGGTACCAGACGCACACCCTCGCCTACGCCCAGGAGCTCGGCTACAACGTCGCCCCGATCGAGGCGTACCTGCGCCGTGAGACCGGCGCGTACCTGGACCCGTGGCACGACCGCCTCAAGAACGCCTACGTCGACACCCTCGCCGACCTCGGCGTCACCAAGGACCTGGACGACCGCCAGTTCCTTGCCGCGATGGAGCAGCACAAGCAGGTCGACCCGGCCCTGGCCGCCGTCCTGTCCGCCATCAAGGCCACGGTGAAGGGCGGCGTCGGCAAGCTCCGTGAGCGCCCGCAAGGCAAGCACTACAAGGAGGGCGAGCGGTGGCCGGCCCTGGAGCGGCCGACCTGGCGTCCCGACATCCGGGCAGCCGTCATCAGCAAGGCCCGGGTCAACATGCACCGCAAGCTGCTCAACATGTCCCGGATGACGGGCCTGTTCCCGCTCGCCGTGCTGTCCGACTGCGTCGTCTACCCGAGCCCCGGCGGCAGCCCGCTCGATTTCCTGCCGTACGCGGCCTCCGGCAAGCCGCAGCCCGGCGGCTTCCGCCTCGGACCGACGCCGGGCCTGGCGAAGCTGGAAGGCGTCCAGTCGATGCTGTGGGCGGTCGACCTGATGGAGCAGGGCCTCAATCCCGCCCGGCACATCAAGGGCGGCGACGCCGTCCTGGACGAAGGCGAGTAGACCGTGGCGGAGATCGAGGACGCCATCGAGCGGGCCGACCGGGAGTCGTTCACCCGCGAGCCGCCCAAGACGCTCCGGGCCCGCATCAACTTCCTGATGAAACAGCTCAAGACGACCAAGGCCGTCGCGGCGGAGCTCGGAGTCAGCCAGCGATCGGTGGAGCGCTACCGCAAGGGCGAGCGCAAGCACCCGCCGAAGGACATCGCCACGAAGATTGACGCGGCCGTACGGTCCCGTTGGCAGCCGCTGGTCCGCAAGCGCCGTCGCAAGCAGGCCGCCGCCACCGGCGGGATCACGGTGGAAACGAGGGCCCGCTTCGGGTACACCGCACCGGTCGGCACGACCGACGACAGCCGCTTCCGGCGACTCACCGTGCACCTCCCCCCGGCCTACGCCCGCCGCCTCTTCGACGCCCGCGAATCGGGCGCCAGCGACGAGGAGATGCGCGCGATCATCGCCGAAGGCTTCAAAGACGTGTACTTCCAAGACGGCGGAGGCCGCGCCACAGGACTCTCCGATGTCACCCTCAACGACATCGACTACCTCGACATCGACTACTGACCTGATGCCGGCCGCAAGCCCGGCATCTGCTTGTGTGACTGAGCGTTTTAGATGGCGGGTGAGCGCTGTACTTGGCGAGGTGAGCGCTTGCGGTCCAGGAAGGCGGCAGAGAAGGCGCACCCGGGTGCGCCTTCTCTGCTTTCTGGCAACGGAGCCCCCGACGGCGCCTTGTGCACCCTGCGAGTCGGAGTGGCTGAATGCCTATGCGAAAACGTCATCTTGACGATAACTTGGTCCTAGGTCTTTGGGATGACAAGGAGCAGCAGTGCGCGCGTTCGTTTCCCACAACCATAAGGACAAGCCTGCCGTTCGCTCCTTCGCCACGAAGCTGCGGTTGGGCGGCGTGGACACCTGGCTCGATGAGTGGGAACTGAGTCCCGGCGACTCCATTCCTGGCAAAGTCGGGGTCGCCTTGGACACGGTCGACACCGTGCTCGTCTGCTGGTCCAAGCACGCCAGCACGTCGGAGTGGGTCAAGTCCGAGTTGGAGACTGCGATCATCCGGCGACTGGAAGACGGACTCAGGATCATCCCAGTCCGCCTGGACGACACGCCACTCCCGGCGCTCCTCCGCCCCCTGTACTGGGTCTCCGTGACCGAAGACGACGACCAGACCGCCGTCAACAAGATCTTGGGCGTCGATACCACCGGATTCCTTCAAGGCGTCCAACAGCTCCTGGACGAGGCGACCATCGAGGCCGTGTCCTTTCACGGAGCCGGCGTCTACGTGATCTGCCCCAACTGTGGCGCCCCGCCAGCCAAGCTCGAACAGTGGGGTGCGACCGACTACGACCGCGGAGACCACTACGCCGGGGTGCGTTGCACTGAGTGCCGTTGGGAGGAGGGCGGCGAGGTGTAGCAGGGTCGTGCTTGCCGCGACCAATCACACCTCGACACAGCCGCTGTGCCGGGCCAAGGCGCATCCTCGCTCAACCCGCCAACTGAAGCGCTCAGTCACACTGCTTGTTGCGACTGAGCGCTTCAGTGAGCGGTTGAGTTGGCGAGCTGAGCACCCCTCCCCGGCTGCCGCTCAAGTCGCCACCTGAAGCGCTCAGTCACATTGCCCTTTCGACGACGCTCCGCGAGGCAGTTCCGCCCCGGCCGGAACGGTAGGGCGCGCGACGTCAGCCATCGCGCCACCTACGCGGCTTTGGGCGCGTTGGTCACGGTGGTCCGTTTGGGGACCGCGCCGCCAGGCGAGGGCGACCCGGAGATGGTTCTCTCCAAGGCCGCCCTCGTCGTCGCGACTGGTCAGATGTCGCCCGCGCGGGCCTTGGCATACCAGTCCGGAACGTGATCGTCGGCCAGGGCCACGATGCGGAGGATCACTGAAAGCATGTCCGGCACCGCGTTGGAGGCGACGGCACGGACCTCGTCCAGGATCCGGGCGAACTGGACGGAACCGACGGGCGCGTTCCAGGTGCGCTGCAGCTTGAAGGGATAGTCCTCCAGACTGTGGTGCCGGTGGACCACCCGCAGGTCGAAGGCGATCTCTGCCGCGTCGTCGAGCTTGTTGACCAGGCGCACCATGAACGAGAACTTCACCGCGGCCTTGCCGTCCTGATCCGGCGAGGTGAACTGCGCGCCGCGTTGATGTGCCCACGGGGGCATCAGCATGGGCAGCAGACGCGTCGCCTCGCTCGGCTCGGGCTGCGACTCGTAGTAGCGGAACTTGTTCTGGAGCATCCCGTCGACCACGCCGTAGAGGTCCGTGAAGAGAACGTCGAGCTCCAGGGCGAGCCGGTCAAGGAAGTTCCGGCGCTCCTGAGCCTGCTGCGCAGCCTCATGTGAGGCAGCGGTCAGGACGGCAAGACGGTCCTGCATCTCGGCGATCGACGCGGTCGCGCGCGATTCGGGCGGCTCGGCCAGACAGGCGCGGACCTCCTTCGCGAACTCGGCCATCGTCGGCCGGCCCGCCGGGTGGAGCACGGTGCAGCGCTGCATCAGCCGGTCCAGCTCGCCCGCCCACGGCAACGCGATGTGCCCCTGGAGGCTGTACTCGCCACCGGACCGGTACTCCCCCGGCAGCGGCCACCGGGTCCGACGCAGCAGCACCCACATCGTCTTCGCCAGCGACCAGACGTCCGCCGGGCCGCCGTCCACGTCATCACCGGGCTCCAGCATCTCGGGGGCGTGGAAGTTCACCGGGCCGAGCCTCACCGCCGGGCTGGTGACGTCGCCCTTGCCCGGGAAGGTGACCAGTCCGAAGTCGCCGATCTCCCACCGGCCGTCACGCTGGAACAGGTTCGACGGCTTGATGTCGCGGTGGTGAACCCCCTGCTCCGCCAGGACGGCCAGCGTCTCGGCGTAGGCGGCGACGGCCTCCAGCATCGTCTCCTCGGCCGGGGTGTCGCCGAGGGCCTCGTCCAGCGGGACGGCCAAGGGCATGACGTACCAGCAGATCTCCTGCGTGTCCTCGGGCACGTGCGAGTCGACGAGCGGCACGACGCCCTCGCCGGTGTAGCCGTGCAGGAACGTGATCTCGTCGGCGAACCTCTGGCGGCGGTCCGCCAGGAGCTTCCCGAGGCCGAACATCTTGATCGCGTACCGGCCATCGTCACCATCACGGCGCGCTTCCCAGACCTCGCCGTTGCCGCCCTTGCCGAGGTAGCCACGGTAGCCGCGACCGACCAGGGTCCACTCCCCCAGCCTGGCACCCTCCTGCGGCCTCCAGTTCTTGCCGTCGACCTTTCCCACGGTGCCTTCCGTTCTCACGCCGAGCTCGTCCCGCTGCATTGTCCCGCGCCTTCGCGAGTGACCGCGAAGGCTTTTCCCTCAACTCCCTTTAACTGACGCACTGATGGCTACCGATGCGACGCTCAACTCGCCAAGTGAAGCGCTCAGTCACACTTGTTGAGCCGAAGCACGCTAGTTGTCACAGGGACGGGATGGGCGGGGGAAACTGTTGCTGGCCGCGGGTGCCTTTCGGGTCGCTCCCCTGCAGGGTGAGATGACGCTGTCGTTCCTGGGGCGGATCGCGGACAGGTACGGCCTGACGGTGCGGAGTCTGTTGTCGGCGGTCACCGAAGTGGCTGGCCAGCAGGGCGTCATCGGGGCTCTACAGGGCGACAGTGAGGTGTTCTTGAACGCCGCGGCCCGGGACCGGGTCGCGGCACTGTGTCGTGTGCCGCAAGCTGGCTTACGCCGCGCGTTGCCGGCCTGGACGCGGGAGGAGCCGCTGGGCCCCTCGAAGGAGAGGCCGGCGGCGCGGCTCCACAACGGAGTGGAGACGGTTGCCGCCTGGGGTCCGGCGTGCCCGGGCTGTGTGGCTGCGCGGACGGGTCGCGTTGCACCAGCCCGGGTGTACCTGGCGGCGCACCAGCGGGTCTGCCCACGCCACCGGTGCTGGCTGATGGGCGTGCCTGGCAGCGGGGGCCGTGTCGTGGGGTTGGCCGGATGCCCGGAGGTGGTCCGGGCGCAGGAGGATCACCGCAGGCTGCTGCGCCGCTCCCCCGCCGCTGGTCCGGCGTTCGAGGTTGCTGAGGCGGTCACAGCCTGGTGGTGGGCGCAGAAGTGGCCGCAAGAAACTACGTGGCCGGCGAGGCTGTGTGCGACGGTTCCCGAGGGCGAGGAGCCCGGGCGGTGGCGGGTCCTGGCCCGCGGCTTGGTCACCTATCCGGAGACGGTGGCCGTTGCCGGGATGTTGGCAGACCAGACGATGAGGCGCCGTATCGCAACCCAGGTGCGCGGCCACCTCCCTTTCTGCCTGGGCGACCTCCCCGTGCTCATCAGTGAGCTGGCGCGCTGTCTGCAGCGGCCTTGGCTCACTGATCGCCTGACATCGTGCATGGACGGACCGCTATTCGCCTGGGCGCACCAGTGCAGCAAGGCGGCGGAAGTGCCCGATGACGACGGGCAGCGGTTGCTGTGGAAGGTCCATCCCGCGCACCGGCCTCGTCCCTTGACTGACGAACTCGCCCAGCACCTGCAAGAGGTGGCCGGCAGTGAAGCCGCAGAGGCGCTGCCCCTCAAACGGCGGCGCGGGCACAGCCGCCAGGCCGACGAGGCCTTCGAAGCGGGCCTGACCCGTGCCCGGGCCTACGCGGCTGCGCGGGGGCATCTGGCCACACGGGCGGACACGCTCCTGGACGGCTTTCCTCTGGGGGCGTGGATGACCAACCAACGGATGCTCCGTCTGGGGATGCCTGCCTGGCGCAGCGCCGCGCTGCGTGCACTGGACCCGTACTGGGACACACCGTGGCCGACCCTGTGGCAGCGCACCTACCACCAGGCCAAGTGTCACGTCGCGGAACAGGGCCCGTTGGATGCGCGGGGAGGATTTCCCGGTACCGGCCTCAGTCTGGGCGAGTGGCTGTACCTGCAGTGCACCCGGTATCCGGATCTGCATCCTGAGCAGCAAAGGCTCCTTTCACGGCTGGGCATCGATGCCGCGGCGGCTCGGGAGGCCCGGCCCCGGCGTCGCAGTCAGCGCGCCGGGGAGCAGGAAGCGCTCGCCCATGCCCGGGCCTGGGCTCTGGAGCACGGAAGCCTGGCGGGAGTCCGTGTCAGCACCGTGCATGAGGACTTCCCGCTGGGCAGGTGGCTTTCCGACCGGCGCGGCCAGATGGGGCGCGGAGTACTGTCGCCAGGCCGTGCCGAGGCTTTGACACGGATCGACCCGTGGTGGCGGCCGCCCTGGCACTTGTGCTGGCAGCGTTCCTACGAGCACGCGCGCCAGCAGCTCCAGCAGGCAGGAAGCGGGGAGTTGGTGGCGGGCTTTCCGCTGATGGACAAGCCGGCACAGGAGTGGTTACGCATCCAGCAGCGCCGCTACCACCTGCTCCTGCCGGGCCAGCACGATCTCCTCGACCAGCTCGGTCTGAAGCGTGAGACGGCCATCACCGAAGCACCCGGCGCCACGGCCAGTGCGTCTGCTGCGCCCGTGCGGGTTCGGGGTGGCCCACACGGTAACGAGGAAGGTGCGGAAGCGGTGGGAGGCCTTCCTGCAGCCGCACAGCACAGGCCGCTGGGAGTTCCCCGGCTCGGACAGCGCCCCGACCACCGCGCCCGGTTCGAAAACGCGCTGGTGCACGCCCGGACCTGGGCCGCCATCCACGGCCACCTGGCCGCTCCACGCGATACACGACACCACGGATTCGCGCTCGGAATGTGGCTTTTCAGCCAGCGCAACCGCGCCAAGCAGCGCGCTCGGAAAGGCGAGCCCGCCTCGCCGCACCTCGGACAACTGGCCGCGATCGATCCGTGGTGGAACCCGCCGTGGGACCTGCACTGGCAGCGCAACTACTACCGCGCCCGCGACTGCATGCGTGCCGGCCGCGGAGCCGACACGGTGGGCGGCCTTCCCGTCGGGAAAGACGCCCTGGGTATCTGGGTCAAACGCCAGTGCACCCTCTACGACAGCCTCCACCCCGACCAGCAGCACCTGCTCGCCGCTATCGGCATCACCCTCGAAGCCGCCCGGGCACGGGTCGGCCCGCGTGACTCCCACCGACTGACCACCACACCGCGCTTCGACACCGACGTCGCCCACGCCCGCTCCTACGCAGCCCAGCACGGACACCTCGCCGCCCACGCCAGCGAGGAACACGAAGGCTTCCCCATCGGGCGCTGGCTGGCCGAACACCGCCAACGCGCCCGCAAAAGGAACGGCACGTCACCTCAATCCCGGGTCCTGGCCGGCCTGGACCCGTGGTGGAACCCACCCTGGCCAATGCGGTGGCAGTACGCCTACCACCACACCCGCACCCACCCCGATACCTCACCCGCCACACGATGGATCACCGCCCAGCGCCAGGCATGGCCGCTCCTACACCCAGACCAGCAGCAGCTCCTGGCCGCCCTCGGCATCAATCCCGATGGCCCCGATCCAGCCGCCTCAGACTAGGCCGCGGCCGGACCATGAACCGCTCACGCCGCCCGGGCGAGCTGGCCGGCGCAGCACACCACCGGGGGCAAGTACGTGCAGTGGAGGGGGAATATAGCCGTGACGTAGGACGACGTCGACGAAGGCTAGGACACCGGTACGCCGGATTCGGCGCGGGCTGCACGCGGCGCTGAGCCAGGTGCAGCCGCCGTAGGTCACACCTCCGGGTCCTGGGCCGCGTTGACCTGCCGGTAGACGAGCGCCTGGAGGGCGTCGCGGAACGCGGGGAAGTCACTAATCGGGTCGAGTGGCTCCTCATCCAGGTCGAAATCGCGGCGCAGCTTGCGGATCTGGCTCTTGAGGTCCTCGGCGTCCGCCGAGTTGTCGAGGACGGCGTCGATTTCCTCAAGGAGCAAAGTGCCCTGCTCGCGGGTCACACCGGCGGGGTGGTCGAGGAGGAAAGAACTTCTGATGCGCTTGATTTTGGACGTGGTCCGTTCGGTTGCGATCTCTCGCAGAGCCTTGCGCTGTCTGCTGCCCAGTTCGCTGAACAGGGAGCGGAAGTTACGGTCCAGGATGGCCAACGCATCGGCTAGAGACTCTTCGCCGGAAGTGAGGAGGTCCACAACGTTGCGGGCCAGGCCCACCTTGTCCAGGTGGAAACCCTCTACCTTGCGCGCAGCAGCACTCTCCAGTGCGTCATGCGTTCCTTCCTCGCCACTGAAGGTCACGTCACCGGCGTGCAAGCTCGCCATCTCCTGGGCCTCGTGGGGGCTGAGGAAGGCGGTGGCATAGCTCTTGACCGCGGCAACGCCGATCTCCAGCGGAATGAGGTCCTCAATGGCGAGAACCCCTTGGGGGCGACTGCTGGTGATGTGCTGCGTGGGCAGCTCCTTCAGTTGAAGCACGAAGCTGTCGTCGATCAGAGGTTTGCCCTGGGGGCCGCGGCGCAGCTTCTTGCGTGCGCTGTCGCCGGCGGGGTCGCCGTCGAGGAGGACGATGATGGCTGGCCGGTCGACGTCGCGTCCTCGTGCGAGATACACCAGGTAGGGAATGTGGGCTGCGGAGCCTGCCGGCACGAGGGTGAGTGTGTTGAGGTCGAGGTGCTCCAGCGAGGACGTCTTCTGGCGGCGCAGGCGTGCCGACACGCCAGCCAGCAGGATCTGGTCGGACATTCCTTCGAGCATGATGTTGCAGTTGCTGATGAAGGTCGTTTCTCCGACGAAGCTGCCGAAGGCTGATCTCAGCGGCTCGTAGTGGTTACGCGAGGCGTTGCGTACGACGCGGGTGCCTTCGTCTCCGTCTCCTTTTTCGAGGACCCGGATGCGTTCACCGTGGTTCTTGTCGATGAGGAAGGGTGAGTGCGTCACGTACACGACCTGGCAGGCGGCGCGGTCGGGGTCGGCCGGGTAAGCGAAGTCCTCGAAGATGCGCAGCAGGTCCTGCTGTCCGTTGCCGGAGAGGTAGGCGTCTGGTTCGTCCATCAGGAGCACCTCGCGCTTTCCGAGCGCAGGGGTTTCATGGGCCAGGTATTGGATGAAGTAGCTGAGGAAGTATTTCAGTCCGCTGCTGCGTTCGTTGGCGGAGTACTCGGTGCCTGTCCTGTCCTTGACGGTGAAGACTAGGTCTTGGTCGCGCAGGGTCATCTGCAGCTGGAACTGGTTGTCTTGGGTCCACCACTTGGGGAAGTTCAGCGACTGGGCCAGTTGCCGGTTCATGCGCTCGACGATGCCGTTGGCGAATCCTTCCTTGCCTTGATCGACGGCCTTGCGGAGTTCCTGGAACGCGGTCCTGTCGATCTTCGCGACCTTCAGGAGGAGTTGATCGGCGAGAGCAAGTTGCTTGTCGTGTGCTTCGTCGGGTTCGTTCACGGTGGAGAAAGCTGACAGCAGACTCGGCATAGCGGTGGTGAGCTGCTCGGCGGAGCTGAAGGAGTCGGCATGGTCCATGACTGTTTTGACGAAAGATTGGCGGGTGTTACGGGATCTGGTCCGCAGCGTGGTGTGCTGGCCAGCCAGGTACTCCACGGGGACGCTGTGGGGAAGTGCTGTGTGCGCATCGATCTCGAACCATCGGGGCAGGATGCCATCGAGCGGCTCTGGGTCCTCGACACGGTGTCTGCTCCAGCCGTTGTTGTCGGGCAGGTAGACGACGGGCGCCTGCGCTCCGATGCGGAACAGCAGGAAGGTGTCGAAGTCGCTGGTGCTGGCCTTACAGCCCTTCGCCACTGCATCGCGATCGCTTTTCTGCAGGTTGCCGAACTGCAGGCCGAAGTCGGGGAAAGCCATGGTCCTGTCGACGGCGAAGAACTGGGAGTAGCGGCAGAAGTCGCCCCGTTCGATGTCCTGTCCGGTCAGCGCGCGCTGGATGGCGGCTAGGAGTTGGCTTTTGCCTGATTCGTTGGCACCGACGACGGTGGTGACGCCTTCTTCCAAGGGTACTTTGACGAATGGGTATTTGAGGTCGTCATTTTCCAGGACGTCCCACGGGTGGGGAACGAATTTGTCACTGGCCTTGCGGAGATAGTCGAAGTTGAATGAGCGGAAGAAGCGGATGTAGACAGCAGAAATGAACATGCAGGCCTCGTTCCGACTCGTGGTGCTCGACAAGCCGTCATGCTACTGCCGGGGGGGTGACAGTGCCCGGGGACGGTTGAGACCCAAGAGGCTAAGGACAACAGCGGCTTGCTTTCACGGTGACGCGCCCGGTTTCGCACAACTGCCCGTTCATCGCGCCTCTGGGGTGTCCCAGGCCATGCGGATGATGTCCAGCGCTGCGCGTTCTTCGGCGGTGAGTTCGTTGGGGGCGCAGCTGATGTGATCGATCCAGGAGCCGAGCCGGAGGGGACCGATCCAGTCGGTTTCGGTGGCGGCGTGCGCACGTGGGCTGGTCGTACCGGCGCCTGGAGCCACCTCCAGTGGCGGCGAATCTGCGGTGGCTTGCCAGCTACCGCCACCACGGTATCGGGGTTCGAGACGTCCGCGCCGCTGTTCAAGCGGGTGGAGCCAGGTGGCCAATATTGAGGGGCCGCTGAACGACGTCCGAGTCGAGAGGGAGGCCTACGGCCCGGGGAAGTAATCAGACGACGGGCCGAGGACCGGACGGCTACTGCGAAAACGCCCGCCCGGTTCGGCGAACACGAGACTGTGGTGGAGTGGCCCATCATCCCGTCCTCCTGCGGACAGTTCCCCTGCCTGGGGAGACGACCTCGTCGCTGATCTGCCGTATCGCAAGCCGCTACGGGATGGAAGCGAAGGTGTTGCGGTCGTGCTGGCAGTGGCGCAACTACCCGCCGGGGCACGACGGCGGGGGTGCGCGGGCCGATGCCGAGGTGCTGCTGAACGCAGCCGGACGGCAGCTCCTGGCAAGCCTGTGCGGCGTCGAGGAAGACGTGCTGGCGCGGTCGTTGCCGTCCTGGGGACAGGAGGACGCCAAGCTGTCGGCCGGAAAGGGCGGGGTGCCGGCGGCGGCGTGGCGGACAGGGGGCGCGGTCGCCGGGCCGGTGGCGTTCGGCTGCCGCCTGTGCGCAGCCCGGCGTACGGGGACGGCCGTGCGGGTGGTGCGGTACGCGCCGCGATGGGAGCGGGTGTGCGCCCGGCACGGGCGGTGGCTCCTGGACGCGGACGCCGACCAGCCTCTTGAGCATCTGGACGTGCGGGGTGTGCCGGAAGTGGCCGCGGCGCAGCGGCGGTGGACGGGTGTGGCGCGGCGGGCGGCACGGGCCGGAGTGGATCCGGCGAGGGTGTTCGATCTGGCTTATGCGGTGGTGGCCCGGTGGTGGGAGCAGGCCCTGCACTGGGAGCGCGAGGCGGTCTGGCCGCGGCGGCTGCACCAGGTCGCGGGCGGCAACGCCGGGACGGAGCTGGAGCGGTGGCGGATCATGGGCCGGGACGCGGTCGTCTTCCCCGAGTTAGTGGCCGTCGCCGACGCACTGCTGGACCCGGCCATGGCCGAGCTGGCCTGGCGGGCAAGCGGGGGGATGCGGCCTCGGGTACGGGGCGGGGACGACCCGTTCTGCCACCGGCTGGGCGAGCGGGTGGGCCGGGACTGGCTGGGGCCACTGATCGCGGCCGACTACAGCGGCTCGCTGAGCGCCTGGAGGAGTGCGATCGTGCGCGCCCGCCGCGGCAGCGGGCCGCCGGGGTGGCGGGACGATCCGTGGCATCTGAAGCGGGAGCAGCAGCCGGCAACGATGGCCGGCCGGCTGCGTGTCATGGCGGCGGAGGCGCAGTCGGGCGGCTCGGGTACCCGGTGGCGTGCCACCGTTTCTGCCGAACACCGCTTCCACATCACGCGGTTGCTCGACGAGGCCCGTGAGGAGCTGATGGAGTTGCGCGGCGTGCAGAGCGGCACCACCGCCGAGGTGACCCGCACGCTGCTGGAGCACCTCAGCCAGAGTGCCGAGCTGATCGACCGGGCCGTGCTGCATACCGCCGCCGCGGCCGTCGCGGCCGGGGTGGCGCTGGAGGAAGTAGCCCAGTGGTCGCGCCTGCCCGCCGAGGAGCTGTCCCGGGTGCTCGCCGCAGGCCGTAGCGAAGACTGACGCATCCGGCGGCGGCCGGGCAACGGCCCTGGCACACGGTCCGCTCTGGGTGCGGCGGGTGGTGCCGAAGGAGGGCGGCCAGGCAACCGGAAAGTGCAGAAGTTCGCACTGACACCAGTGCGTCCGGGTGGCATTCTGACCCCGCGCGCACCCCAACGGGCTTACTGCGCAACATAGTTGGGGTTACCGGCCGGTTCGCCTGCGCCGCAGGACAGGCATGACGTTATGTGGAGTTCGTGATCACCGACAGCAGCCAGGACGGCTTACCCGCCATCGCGGGCAATACCTGCCGGGTTCCGGAGCCGGGCACGGTGGAGGCGGAGTTCGCCGGGGCGGACGGCACGCTGGTGCAGCGCCGCTGGGTGGAGGCCGCCGTCGCGGTCAGGTTCGAGCAACTGGCGCCGGTGGCGGCGTTCCCGGTGGTGCCGGGGCGGCGGTGGGGGCCGGGCTGGTGGTGGTCGGCCACCACCGGGCGGCATGTGATGCACGGATCGCAGGCGATGTGCATGCAGCTGATGATCCTGGACCGTGATCCACAAGTGGTGTCGCTGTCGGCGCGGCCGGTGCGGCTGATCTGGCGGGATCCGGACAGCCGGCGGACGCTGACGTGGGTGCCGCAGCTGTTCGCCCGCTACGCCGACGGCCGCGCGCTGCTCGCCGACTGCCCCGCCACGACGGCTCCCGCCGCCGGCCGGGCCGAGCGCGCCGCCGCGGTGCTTGAAGCGGCGTGTAAGGCGGTGGGGTTCACCTACCGGCGTCTGGCGCCGCCCGAGACAGTGGCGGCGGCGAACGTGCGGTGGCTGGCCGGCTACCGACATCCCCGCCATCGTGACGCAGGCGGCCTCGAGCAGGCGGTACTCAAGGCGTTCGCCGCCGAACGGCCGCTGATGGCCGGGGCCGCAGCGGCGGGCGAGGTCCTCACCGCTCTGCCGGTGCTCTACCACGCGCTGTGGAGCGGTCGGCTGGCCGCGGACCTGACACGGCCGCTGGGCGAGCACACCCTCGTGACGCCCGGCCCGGCCACAGGCGGCGGGAAACGGCAGGAGCAGCAGGAGAGTTGAGCAAGCACGTGGTGACCGCCCCTGGTGGGCGGTGTGTTGAGGTGGGCGCTCAGGTCACATTCGAGGGCCGCACCTGGCAGGTGACCGGCCTGGTAGACGGGCGGGTGCACCTCGTCGCCGAGGACGGGGCCACCGGGTGTGTGCTGGCCACCCATCTGGTGTCCGCGCCCGACTTCTCGGTGACCGGTCCCGCGGCCACGGAGCCACCGGCACCGGCGCTGTGGGAGACGGTGCCGCTGGCCGCGCAGGAGCGGGCCCTGGCCTGGCAGCGGCACATCCGCGAGGTCGAGACCGGGCTGCCCGGCGGCCCGGCAAGTGGCGGGACGCCCCGGCCCGAATACGACCCGCAGCGCTTCACCCTCGCCGAGCGGGAAGAGGCCAAGGCACGTGAACTGGCCGCGCTGGGCTGGACCAGGGCCAGCCGGACCACGGTGCAGCGGATGCGGCTGGTCTACCAGCGGCAGGGGCTGTGGGGGCTGGTCGACAAGCGCCACCTGCGCACCTTCTCGCCCACCGGGCGTACCGACGAGCGGGTGGTGGCCGCCGTGCTGGAGGCCTTGCGCCAGCGCCGCGGCCGGTCGAAGACCACCACCTTGCAGGTCATCGAGCTGGCCGAGCAGATCCTGGCGGACACCTACGGGCCGGCCCGGGTGAAGCTGCCCGGCCGCTCGTCGCTGTACCGGCTGGTGAAGGCGCTGGCGGATCCGGCCGAGCCGCCGGGCAGTGCAGCGCGCACCGCCACCGGCCCGGCCCGCTCGGGCGGCCCGCCGCCTGCGCTGCGGCCCGCCGAGCGGGTCCACATCGCCACCGCCCGCCTGGGTCTGCGGGCGGTGGGCGAGGACGGGGGTGTGGTACCGGTGGCGGTGACGGCGGCACTGGACGCGGCGAGCGGCTGCGTGCTGGCCGCCGTGCTGCACCCGCAGCAGGACGGGCCGGTTCAGTTGTCGGTGCTGCTGGCCGAGATGGTCGTGCCCAGGCCGCAGCGCCCGGGCTGGCCGGCCCTGCTGGAACAGGCCCACGCGGGCGGGCCTGCCCGGCGACTGGTGTCACTGCCCGCACGGATCGCAGCCACGGCGGCGCGTCCGTCGGCCGTGCCCGAGACGCTCGTCGTCGACCAGTCCACAGCCGCCGTCACCTCCGCTGTCCTGGCCGTGTGCGAGAGCCTCGGCATCAGCCTGGAGCCGGCCCCGCTGCGCACGGCGGGCGCAAAGCGCGGCGCCGTGCGCACGCTGGAGGTCCTCGCAGGCCTGTTCGCGCGGCACGCCACCACGGCGGAAGAAGCATACGGAGCGGGAGAGGCGGCCGGGGCGTACTGGAGCATGCCACAGCTGCAGGACCTGCTGGACGAATGGATCACCGTCAGGTGGCACCAGCGCCCTCAGGAACAGCTGCGCCATCCGCTGCTGCCCCGGGCGGGGCTCGCCCCCAAGGAGATGTGGGAGGTACTGCTGGGCGCGGCCGGAATGGTGCCGCTGCCGCTGGCCGGGCAGCACTACGGCGAACTGCTGCCTGCGCGCCGGTGCGCCCTCACCGATTCCGGGATCCGGCTGGGCGGGCGCCGCTACGACGATGCGTGTCTGGACGAACACCGCGGCCGCGGCCAGCGGTGGGAGGTCCACCACCATCCCCACGACCCGAAGCAGGTCTTCGTCCGGCTGCCCGACGGCCTGCTCCACGCGATCGGGTGGGCACAGGGCGAGCACACCCTGCGCCCGTTCGACGAGCTGGTCCGGCGCCGCACCGGCGACGTCCTCGCGCGCCGCGGCACGGGCGCACAGCCGGGCAGCGAGACGAGGGACGGTTCCGGTGAGACAGGGCGCACCGCAGACGTCGCGGCCGTGGAGGGGATCGCCGGTGCCATGATGGTGCACAGCGCTGATGGCGGCGATGCCGGTGGGCACATTGCCCGGGATACCGGCGGGTCCGGGGTGTACGACCCGCAGGCGGAGGCCGAGCTGTGGTGAGCGCACACGGCGGCCGCCCGGTGGCCGGCGCCCGGCACCGGCAGGTGAAGCTGGGGGCGTACGTGACGTTCGAGGGCCGCGCCTGGCAGGTGGCCGCCGTGGCCGGGGCGTCGGTACGCCTCGTCGACGAGCACGGGCAGACCGCCTCCGTGCTCGCCTCCTTCCTGTTCGCCGACCCCGCCTTCGCCGTGGTGGACTCCCCCGCCGCGGCCGTGCCGCCATGGGGGCTGCTGGAGTCGGTGCCCGAACGGGAGCGCGAGCGGGCCCTGGCCTGGCAGCGGCACATCCGCGAGGTCGAGACCGGGCTGCCCGGCGGGGCGGCAAGCGGCGGGACGCCCCGGCCCGAATACGACCCGGCACGGCGGTCGATGGCCGAGCGGGAGCAGGCCAAGGCCGACGAACTCGCCCGGCTGGGCTGGCCGCAGGTCAGCCGGGCCACTGTGCGCCGCATGCGCGCCCGCTACCACGCGAGCGGCCTGCTCGGGCTGATCCCCCGCCGCAAGCCGTCGCGTGCGACAGGGCGGGCCGATGAGCGGGTGGTGGCCGCCGTACTGGAGGCGCTGCGCCGCCAGCGCGGCCGCTCCACCGGCACGCTGAAAGGGCTGCGGGAGCTGACCGGGCAGATCCTGGCCGACATCCACGGGCCGGGCGCGGTTCCGTTGCCTGCGCCGTCGACGTTCAGCCGGCTGGTGCGCGTGCTCGCCGATCCTCTGGAGCATCCCGGACGGCCGGCCCGCACCGCCACCACCACGCCGGTACGGCCCTACACGCCGACGGTGGCGCTGCGGCCGGGCGAGCTGGTGCAGGTCGACACCACCCGGCTGGATGTGATGGCCGTCGGCGAGGACGGGAAGCCGGTGCGCCCGGAGCTGACGATCGCTCTCGATGTGGCAACCCGCTCGGTGGTGGCGGCCGTGCTGCGTGAGGAGGGCACCAAGGCCGTGGACGCCGCCCTGCTGCTGGCGGAGATGGCCGTGCCCCATCCCGCACGGCCCGGCTGGCCCGGTCATCTGCGCCTGGCCCACGCCGCCGTCCCCTACGACCGGCTGCTCGCCCTGGACGCGCGGCTGGAGCAGGCGGCGGCGCGGCCGGTGGTGGTGCCCGAGACGATCGTCATCGACCGCGGGGCCATCTTCGTCTCCGCCGCTTTCCTCGCCGCCTGCGAAACCCTGGGGGTGAGCGTGCAGCCGACGCCACCCCGCTCGCCGGCCGCCAAAGGCGCCGTCGAGCGGACCTTCGGCAGTATCAACACGCTCGTCGCCCAGCACATCGCCGGCTACACCGGCTCCCACATCCTTGAGCGTGGCGAGGCGGTGGAGGACGAAGCGCGGTTCACCGTGGCCCAGTTGCAGGAGCTGCTGGATGAGTGGGTCACCGCCCGCTGGCAGCACCGCCCCCACGAAGGACTGCGCCATCCGGTCCTGCCGAAGAAGGCCCTCACCCCGAACGAGATGTGGGGCGCGCTGCTGGGCGCGTCCGGGTACGTGCCGCTGCCGCTGGCCGGCGCCGACTACCTGGAACTGCTCCCCGTGCGCTTCCACCCCATAACCGGCCGCGGCATCCGCATCAACCACCGCACCTACGACCACGCCTGCCTCAATGAACACCGCGGCCGCCCCTCCCCCATCGGCCAACCCGGCGGCAAATGGGAGGTCCACCTCAACCCACACGACGTGCGGCAGATCTACATCCGCCTGCCCGACGGGCACCTGCACGAGGTCCCGTGGATCCACCGCGACCACGTCCACGCCCCGATGGGCGAAACCGCCTGGCGTCACATCCGCGCCGCCCTGGGCCGGCGCGGCGACCGCGAGGCACACGAGGCAGCCCTCGCCGACGCCGCCGATCAGGTTCTGCGCCGCAGCCGCCCCCTGACCGGGAACGCGCAAGCGGCTGCCACCCCGTCCCAGACGGCGGACTCCCCGCCGGGCACACCGCCGGCTCAGCATCCCGCCCGGGACCCCGAGGACAGTCTCGACGCCGTCGAAGCCAGCGCCCATGACGATGACGACAGCCAAGCCGGTGGGGAACAGTCCCCGCTGCAGGCCGGATTCGCGCTGTACGACGCCTTCGAGGAGGCCGAACACTGGTGACAAGCCCCGACACCGCGCCCCCTGCCGAGAAGACATCCGCAGGGGCAGTCACCACCTTCGACGCCTTCGCCCGGTTCGCCGCCACCGCACCGCCCACACCGCCGCAGCCGGGCCAGGCACCCCGCTCGCCGGAGGAACGCCTGGCCTACCACTCGCAGTTCGTCACCGTGCGCACCCCGGCCATCGAAACCCTCTCGCGCAGTGTGCGCACCCTGATGATCCTCGGCCGCCACCAGAGCGTCACGGCACGCCCGTCCCTGATCGTCACCGGGCCGGCCACGACCGGCAAGACGACCGCGTTGCTCGAAGTGGGCCGCACCTGCCACCTGGCCCACACCCGCCGCGCCGCGCCCGGCGACGACAGCGTGCCCGTCGCCTACGTGCTGGTGCCGCCCGGCGCCACCGCCAAGACACTGGCCGGGGAGTTCGCCCGCTACCTCGGCATCCCCGTCGCCACGCGCATGACCACCACGCAAATCACGACCGCTGTCTGCCACACCTACACCGCGGCCGGGGTCAAGCTCGTGCTGATCGACGAGATCCACCGGCTCAACCCGCGCACCTCCAGCGGCTCCGAGGCCGCCGACTGGCTCAAGGACCTCACCGAACGCATCGGCGCCACGTTCGTCTACGCGGGCATCGACGTCACCGACAGCGCCGTATTCACCGGAGTGCGCGGGGCGCAGCTGGCCGGGCGCGCCTCCCTGATCGACTGCGGGGCACTGCCCGCCCGAGCCGGCGAGCGGGAGCCATTCAGGGAGCTGATCGCTTCCCTCGAGCAGGCCCTCGACCTACACGCCCACCACGCGGGCAGCCTGCCGAAGCTGGCCCCCTACCTGCACGAACGGACCGCCGGACGGATCGGCAGCCTGGCCCGCCTGATCCGCCAAGCCGCCATCGAAGCCATCCTCGACAGCAGCGAACGCATCACCAAGACACTTCTTGACGGCATCGCGCTCGACCACCTCGCCGAAGAGCACTACCGGCCCCGCAACCCCGCCCGCCGCCATACCCGCACCAGCGGCCGGTGACCTCCCCGGCCGCAACCATGCCATCGCCCCCGGTGCGGGCCGCCACCACGTGGCCATCCGTGCCCGGCCCGCTACGCGTACGGCCGCTGTCCGGCGAGGCCACCGCCTCCTACCTCACGCGCCTCGCCGCCACCTACCGCCTCAGCCCCGCCCAGCTCCTCGACGGTCTCTGCATCACCGTCACCGGCACCGAGCACGCCCCGCCCGCCGCCGAGATCCGCCTCAGCGCCGAAGCCGCCCGCCGCCTGTCCGGCTTCACACGCATCCCCCTCACGCACCTCACCCGCGCCCTGCCCCACCTGCGCGAGCCCGCACCCTCGTTGGCCCACACCGGTGCGCACGGCACTGCCACCGCCCGCTGGCACACCCTCGAGACCGCCCTGCAGCCATTGCCGGCGTGCACCGCCTGCGCCATCCGCCGCAGCCCGCACGCAGCAGCCCCCGCGTGGATCCATCCGCCGCCAGGCCTGCCCCGGATCATGATCTGCACCCGCCACCAGCAGGCCTCAAGCGACCCCCGGCACCCCGCGCCCCTCGACATCCAAGCTGTCCCCGAACTCACCCAAGCCCACCTTCGCGCGCAGCGCCCGGCGACACCGGTCTCCCTTAGCTGGGCATCGACGATCACGACACGCTGGTACGACCACCATCAGCACGTACACGAACGCTGGCACACACGCCTGTACCGGCTCCTCGCCACCAACCCCCACATATCGCCAGGCCCGGCCTCTCCCGCCCTGACCTGCCGCGAACTGATCACCTATCCCGAAACCCTCACCCTCACCGCAGCCCTCGACCGCCTGCCCCCGCACCCCCTGACACGCACACAGCAGACCGCCTTCCTCCACCAACTCGCCGGCCGCCTCCAACTCCCCCACCTCGCACCCGCCGACCACGACCTGCTCTGGAAACGCCTCACCACCCGCTGAACCAACCCACACCACCGCCCAGCCCGCACAAGACCGGCCGACAACACCGACACCTATAGGCGCACCAACTACCCTGCGCAAAAACCCCCACCACACCCAGCATCACTGCGCAGCACAAACAGCCAGCTCAGCCCACACGACACCTGTCGCCGACCCACCAGCCCCACACCGCCTGCCCCGACAGGGCAAACACACCGCTCAGCACGGCTGAACAACAGCAGGCCACAATCAAGATCATTAAGCAACATCACCAGCTACGCCACACCGCTCGCCGAAACGACCCCGCCAGGCCTCGCGGCAGCAGGCATCGAGGCACCCCACCTGTTCCCGGCCGAGCAGCCCGCATCGCCACCCGCACGTGAAACGGCTGCTGATCCGCTCAAGCACCCTGTCGCCAGACGGCACCCGGATACGAAAGCGCTGCAGACTGCGCCCTCGGCCGTATCGGCACCGGCATCCGACACACGAAGCAGCCCCCAAGCCAACGCCGCCCTCCACCACCCCGACAACGCCTTGGACCACGACGCCGACCACCCACCACCGGCCCCCTCACCACCGTCGACCGCTACTACCTCGCCTGGGCGGACCTGCACAAACACCGCGATGCCGCACACACCCCCACCCCAACAGCCCAACAACTGTCCACCTACCTCGCCACCCACGGTATGCACGGTCGCGACGGCCAACCCCTCAGCCCCGCCACACTGCGCCGCTACCTCCTGCCCTTCCGCCTCTACAGCATCTGGACCCAACACCGGCAACACGCACCCAACCCACCACTCGAGACCATCGCCCAGCAATGCGCAACCCACGGCATAACGGCCCAATACAACAAACCCATCACCGCCGCCCACCTCACCCAACACACCACCGACTTCGAACGGCGCTGGCACACCCTCAACCACCACCGCCAGCAATGACCACACCCCGCCAGACCGACAGTGAGGAGCCATTGCCCCATCGATCACGAGGACGGTTCTGATCGAACGGGATCCCTGGCCGGGGATCACGGCCAGGCGCGCGCAGGAAAGCAGGACCTCCGGTGCAGCACGAGGGTTGCGATGCCAACTGCAGGGCGCCGGGGTGGAGGACGTCCGGGGGCCTTCCCCCGTGAAGGTGGGCACGCGGTTATTGATCACGCGGCGAGCGTGAGTTTAGCGGTGTGGTGGCGGCGTTCGTATGCGTTGGGGCTGAGGTGGCCGTTGGCGGAGTGCCGACGGCGGGTGTTGTAGCGGGTCAGCCAGGCGAAGACGGTCCTGCGACAGGTGCCGGCGTCGCCGTAGTCGTGGGCGCCCTGAAGGGTCTCGCGCTTCAGGGACGCGTGGAAGCTTTCGCAGGCCGCGTTGTCCGCGCTGGTGCCGACCGCGCCCATCGACCGGGTGACCCCGAGCTGGTCGCAGAGGCCGGCGAAGGCCCGGGACCCGTATTGCGCTCCATGGTCGGAGTGGAACACGGCGCCGTCCAGGTCGCCGCGGGTCGAGGCAGCCATCCGCAGTGCGTCGACGACCAGACTGGTGCGCATATGGTCGGCGATGGACCAGCCGACGACCTTGCGGCTGAAGCAGTCCAGCACGGTCGCGAGGTAGAGGAACTCCCCGCCGGCGAGCGGGAGATACGTGATGTCGCCCATGTACTTCCGTCCCGGCTCGGTGGCGGTGAAGTCCCGCTGGAACAGGTCCGGAGCCGGTGAGGTGGCCGGGTCCGGGACGGTGGTGCGCACGCGTCTGCGCAGGCGGATGCCGGTGATGGAGAACGTCCGCATGATCCGGGCGACCCGCTTTTCGTTGACCCGCCGCCCTTTCTCGCGGAGCTCGGCCGTAATGCGCGGGGAGCCGTAGGCGCCGCCGGACTCGCCATGGACGGCACGGATCTCCTCGGCCAGGACCCGGTCCTTGTGCTGCCGTGCGGCCCGGGCCCCGGCGCCGGAGAGCCACTTGTAGTAGCTGGACCGGTTCACGTCCAGGACCTGGCAGAGCCGCTTCACCCCGTAGGTGTCCCGGTGGTCGTCGACGAACTGGAAGCGGCTGATCACCAGTTCGTCTCTCCGGCGAAATACTTGGCTGCCTTGCGGAGGATGTCCCGCTCGGTGGCGAGTTTGCGCTCACTCGCCTCGAGTTCTGCCACCCGGGCCTCCAACTGCCGGACCCGCTCGTCCGGATCAGCGGACGAGGCGGCCTCCCGAGGTCGGGCGGCCGGCTTCGCGGTCGCGGTGGTGACGCCGCGGCGTTCGCGGTCCCGCAGCACCCACTCCCGCAGGGTCGCCCGGTTGATGCCCAAGTCGGCGGCGATGCTCTTGTACGTCCCCCCGGGCGTGGACTCGTACAGGGCCACGGCATCGGCCTTGAACTCGTCCGAGTAGTCGCCATCGACGGTCTTCTCGCTTCCTCCGGATCAAGCAGATCCAGTATCAGCGTGTCCACCACCCAGGGGGAGGCCCCCGGCCCGCCGGGACGGGCGTCAAGCCGGTTGACCCATCCGCGGGTCGCCGGCCCGTGTCGCACCCCGTGCGGATCACATCAGCAGACGCCCTGAACCTCCTGCCCAGCAACTCGGTCCTGCTCACCCTGCATCAACGACGTACGGGCCCGGCCAATCCGCTTTCGTAGGCGGCGATAACGAGTTGGACCCGGTCCCTGGCCCCCAGCTTCGTCAGCAGACGGCTGACGTGCGTCTTGACCGTGCCAACGGTCAGATACAACTCGGCTGCGATTTCGTTGTTGGACCGGCCACATGCGATCAGACCCAGCACGTCCCGCTCGCGGCCGGTCACCCCGCCCAGGGCATGGATGACCGGGCCTGTATAGCCCCCGGCGCGTAGGCGACCGTCGCCCAGGCACGGCCGGTGCGGGCACGCTTGACGACACTGGTCAGTGCTTCCTGCACGATGCGGTAGGCAGCGCAGTCCAGACCTCGGGGCAGCGCCTGCGGGCGACCGAGGAGAGCCTGGAAGCCGCCAAGGCGTACTACGACGACCACTGGGCCCTCTGTGCTCCGAGGTCCGCCGTGGCCCTCGACAGGCCGGTAGGACAGCGGCTGAGCAACCTCCGCCGCCCAGGTCCGCTGGACGACCACCCAAAGTGGAAGGCCGCGCTGGAGACGGTCGACGAGCACTGGAACCCGGAGCGGCCGGCCGACTGGCAGCGGCACTACGCCGCCCTGCGAGAACTGGTGCGCGACAAGGGCCGGGCCGACGTCCTGCCCGGCGTAACCGTGCACGGAATGGACGTCGGAGGTTCCTTGAGAAGCAGCGCCAACGTGCAGTCTGGGACAGGCGGATGGACGGACAGCGCGAACTCCTGGAGGACATCGGCGTCATCCCGTCGGCCCCGGAACCGCAAGCACCCGTGAAGGCGCCCACGACGGCCGTGAGCGCCTTCGAGCGGGGTGTTGCAGCCCTGGCGCAGTACCAAGGCCCGCACGCGTTCCGTGACGGTCCCCAGGGGCCACATAGAGCAGCTGCCGGACGGCACCGAGGCCCGGCTCGGCGTGGCTGACCAACACCAAGACCAGACGAGCCAAGCTCACCACCGACAAACCCGCCGCGCTCGCCAGCCTCAGACTCGCACGAGCCGCAGCCTGACGGAACAACGACGACGCCCGCCCCGGGGAAGCTGCCCGGGGCGAGCGCCGTGTGCTGTTGTGGCGTTTCAGTTGCTTAGTTGAGCAGAGTCCGTCGCGTCCCTCAGCGGGCGTAGTCGAGCAGCTAGCGCCGCCTCCAGCTCGGGCCTCTGCTGAGAGGGCGGCTTAACTCCATAATCCATCCCTTAACGCCCCCTCAAGGCCCACTGGACAACCCCATCCGAGCCATAACTTCACGGACTTGCCTCTAGCTCCGGGCGCGCCGCCACGTCCCCAGCGTCAAGCTCGCGGAGGACGATGACTACCACAGTCGGGATGCGACCCCGATGGCGACTTCGAGCCCGGGTAGGACCACCGACAGCCCTGGTGCGAACAGCTAGCCGGGGCCATGCGCCCAGGCTCCCGAGACCAGCACCGCGAGCGGGTCGGCAAGCGCGGTCATGTCCGTCAATGGGTCACCGCGCACCACGAGCAGATCGGCGTCGAGACCACGGCGGAGCCGGCCCTTGCGGTCGGCGATGCCGCACGCGTCCGCCGCGAGCGACATCGCGGTGGCGAGCGCCGCGTCCGCCGGAACCCCTCCTGCGGCGAGACCGGCGACGGCAGCGGGGACGATGCCGTGCGGCTTGCCGGCGTTGATGCCGCTGTCGGCACCGGACACCAGGCGCACGCCCGCACGATGCATCCGAGCGGCGGCCCGCTGCCGCTCCTCCATGCTGAGGCCGAAGCGGTCCATCACCGTCTGCACCTGCGGCGGTGGAACGGCCTGCGCGGTCTTGCCGAGTGTCGGACAGACCGTCGTGCCCTGCCGGGCCAGGCGCTCCAGCAGCGCGTCAGTGATCCGGACGCCGTCAGCGGTCAGGCACGTGCAGTGCTCGATGCCGTCGGCCCCCGCGTCCAGGGCCTGCTCCACCGCGGCGAGGGCATGCGCGTGCACGGTCACCGGCAGGCCGGCGGCGTGCGCGGCATCGACGACGAGTCGCAGCTCGTCCAGGGTGAACTGGCAGCGCGCCACATCGGTACCGGGCGTGTTCACCCCGCCGCTGCCCATCACCTTGATGACGTCGACGCCCCGCTCGACGCGCTCGCGCACCGCCGCGCGCAGTTGCTGCGGGCCCTCGACAGCGCCGCCCATGAAGGCGCAATGGCCGCCGGCGTGGTGATCACAGGACCGGCGGCAACAATCGCGGGAGACAGCGGGCCCGCTGTGCCGGGCGCGCGGGCCAGGTCGCGGCGGCGGACGACGGACCAGTCCCGGTCGCCCAGGTCGCGTACTGTGGTGACGCCGGCCGCGAGCTGGCGCCGCAGGGAGTCGTCGATGACCTCCTCCAGCCGCGCCTCGTTGTCCGTGGCCATCCGCTCCAGTCCGCCATCGTGGCTGTCGGCGCCCAGGTGGCAGTGCATGTCGATGAGGCCCGGCAGCAGTGTTGCGTGGGGGAAGTCCACCGGCTGCCAGCCCTCCGGGATGGGCGCATCGGCGGCTTCCACGCCGGCGATTTGCCCATCCTGTACGAACACAGCCGCACCGCCGGGCAGCACCCGCTCGCCGTCGAAGGCGCGCGCGGCCCGGATCACTTTGCCTGTCACCTGCATGGGACCTCCTGCGGGTGCTTGTGGCGCTGAGCGTATCCACGCAGCAGAGAAACCGCGCCGTGTATGACGCAGGCCAGCCGGCCTGCCTGCTGGGGGAACTGCTGCGCTGCTGGGCGCGTGGTTGGGCCCGCCGGTCCGGCAGCCCCCGAAGGCCCTGTTCGCTCGGGGTGATCAGGACCTTCGTCTGCCTGGGGGGAAGCTGACGCGGCCCCCGATGCCAGAGCGCAGAATCGAGGGCCTCGGACTGCACCGGCCCGACGTGGGGGGTCCAGGCCAGTACACGCGTCACTGATCTCAACGCCCCTGGCCGCGCAAGGACACGCCTCCAGAGGCGTCCGTGCCCGCCTCCCGTTCGTGGACCTGGCGGACGTTAGCGGCCGGCATGGCGACGTTCACGGCGTGGTAGACAACCTGGCCCGGGCCGGCGGTCAGCACTCCAAGGTGGGCGGCCTGTAGCCAGCACCCCGAAGATCGGGGCGCGGACGCGCACGGCAGCGCGTCGGCCCCCACGACGGCGGGCGCTGTGTTTGGTTGTGGGCCTAGAGGTCTTGGACGGCGCGCAGGGCCTGGTCCACCCGGGCCATGGCCGCAGGGGCAACGGGACCGAGGAGCTTCGCGCCCCCGAACCGGTTGACCCGCAACTGGGTGAGGTTGACGGCGACCGCGGTGCACGGGATCGGGTCGCCGATCACCACCGACATGGCGGTGTCCGGGTACTTGCCGCTGTCGTGCAGCACGATCACGAGCACCGCGCCGTACGTCTCTTCCAGGCCGCTCAGGCTGATGATCAGGACGTTGTGGCCGTCGGCCAGAGTCCAGATTTCACCACGGTTCACAGGGTGTCGCCCTCGCCCGCCAGGTCTTCGCCGAGGCCGAGCGCGGCGAGCTGCCGGCCAGCGTCGAGTGTGGCGGCGCGGCGGGCGGCGCGCACCACGTAAGCGTTGACCGAGAGGCCGGCCTCCGAGGCGGCTGCCTTGATCGACGGGGCGAGTTCCTCGGGGATGCGCAGGGTCATGGTGGTGACCGGTAGTCGCTGGGGAGAAGCAGGGTCAGTACCGGCTCCGACCCATCCCCGGGGTGCATCTGTGCGTGCAGCTCGTCGGCGGGGCCGGAGGGCTGTCCGGACACCATGGGCAGGCCTGGGGTGCGCATGGGTTGGCCGCCCGACCCTCTGCCGGTGCCTCCACGGCGGGAACTCGCGGGCGAGTGCGGCACGCCGGCCCTGCTGCTGACCTCTGTAGGCAGCCGCTGACGGCGAGGGGGGGAGGTGGCGACCGCACCCAGACGTGCCCTTGTGAGCTCAACACTCGATGTATACATGCGATGTATACACCTCGTGTAGAGTGCGGCACATGCCCATCAGTTCCACACTCCTCGGGCTCCTGGAGTCCGGACCCCATCACGGTTACGACCTCAAGCGGGTCCTTGGCCAAGAGTTCGGTCACGACCGGCCACTGCGCCACGGCCAGGCCTGTACCACCATGTCGTGGCTGGCATTAGGGAAAGCCGAGATCGCCGGCATGGAGCGGTGGCTCGCGACACCGGAGAAGTCCGGCCGTACCTGCAGCCGACGCTCTGTATGCGCTGTGGATTCACCGCAACGTCGACGACATCCTCGAACATGTCCCGTCGGCCGCTACTTCCACAGCCGGAGGCGCCCGAGGGGGGAAGCGCCCGTCGTCGGTGACGGAAGCGTGTGAACGATGGTGGCGAGCAGAGCGCCACCCGCAACCAGGGAGTGCATCGTGTGAAGAATCAGACGCCTCCTGTAATGGGAAAGGGTCAGACACCTCCAGCGAGTCAAACACCCCAAGAGGAATCGGAAGTCGTCGAAATCCGCAGGTTTGCCATCGGGGTCATCTTTCTCACGTCGACATGCGTGACACTCATGTCCGAGCTGGTGCTCGCCCTCGTCGGTGCGGGACTCCAGGTGACGGCGATGGCCGCTGTGAGCGTGTTCGGCAGCACCTTCGGTGTTGGGTACTTCATCGCCAAGAGGGCTGGATTCATTCGAACGAGCACGTGAGGCTCGATAAACGTGGAGCGACCTCGTCCGGGCGCCTATCCGGGATACACCGGCCCCCGCCCGCGGATGCAGCTGTGGCACATCATCGTGGGCCTGATCGCTACAGGGCGTCAGTCGCACGGGCAGCGGCTTGGAGGCGGAGCCTGCTCAGGCGACCGACGGGACATACCCAGCTCTGACCCCGCGATGCAGTTCCTGGTCCGACGCTGCGCGAGGACGGCGACGGCATCGTCGTCAGCATGACCAACCCGACGACATCCATGCCCACCCCGATCACAAACAGCTTGTTCATCGCCCATCGTGGCAGTGTTGTGGCGGCGGTCATGGTGCTTGCCGGCGGGGCGGACTACGTTTCCGAGCAAGATCGTCACGGCTGTCCACGCCGTGAGGTGAAGTACCGAGCAACGAGTGACGAGCGGCCAGAGAGCGACCTTGACGATCAGCAACGACGAGTATGCCGGGCGTTCAGCGCATTGGATCCAAACAGCTCCCTCGGCTGTACTGAGCGCCGGCGCCCGGCCCCGGCCGTACCTGGCCGTAGCGATGTCGGCGGCGGGCGTAGCCCTGTTCGCGCTGGTAGGAGCCAGTGCGCCCAATCACAACACGCTGCGGGCACCGATCCCGTGGTTCCGGCTGCCGGCGATGGCCGGGACCCTCTCCGAGATGGTCACCTGGGGGGCCATCGTGCTGTCCTGCCTCGGCACACTCGGCATGCTCCACGCCCACAGGCGGGGCTGGAGACCGGACGTCCGCCTCTTGTTCCGGGTCGGCGTGATCGCCGTACTCGTCGTCGCGAACCTCACTCCGGTCGGTTCGTCGGACACGGCCAGTTACGCCGCGTACGGCCGGATTGCCGCGCTCGGCGGTGACCCCTATGTGACGACCCCCGCCCACCTCGGCGGTGCCTACGCCCATCTGGTGAGCGAGTCGTGGCTGAACACGCCGTCCGTGTACGGGCCGGTGGCCACGTGGTGGCAGGCCGGCGCAGCGTTCGTCGGCGGGGAGCGGCCGTGGCTGACCATATGGGCGCTGATGCTCGCGAACGGGGCCGCCTTCGTGGCCACCGGCAACCTGTTGCTACGTACCGCCGAAGACCCGGTCCGCGCCGGCCTGTTGTGGATCGCCAACCCGCTCCTGATCGGCGTGCTCGTCGCGGGCGGGCACCTGGACACCATCGTCGCCTGCCTGGCCGTCTGCGCGGTTCACCTCTCCAGCAGATCCACCAGGTGGCACCACGACGTCGCCGTCGGAGGGCTCGTCGGCCTGGCCTGCGGAGTCAAGATCAGCGCCGCGCTGCTCTGCGTGGGACTGGCCTGGCCGCTCCTGCGCTCGGGCAGCTGGCGCTCGGCCATCCGCCAGACAGGCACGGCCGCGCTGATGCTCGCGGTCCTCTACGGCGGCCACGGCGCGCACGCCCTCGCCCCGCTCTCCGCCGCCTCCCAGCTGGTGTCCAAGCCCTCGCTGTGGGCGGTGTTCGACCACGTCGGCACCACCTTGCTGGGCCCTCGTGCGGCCGCCGCGACCGTGAGCGTCCTGTGGCCCGTCCTGATGCTCTCGCTGGCAGGGGTACTTCGCCGCCGCGTCCCGCAGGACACCCCTGCCGTCGTCGCCGTGCCGTTCGCGCTGGCCTTCGCCTGGGTCCTCACGGCTCCGTGGTCGATGCCCTGGTACACGGGACTGGCCTGCGCCCTGGCGGCCCTGACCCGCCAGGACCGCTTCACTCCGTACCTCACCGTGACCACCGCCGTCCTCGCCCTGTCCCACAACAGCGGTGGTCACGGCTGGACATGGTGAGCATCGACAGTCAGTGGGGTGGGGCCATCGCAACCGTCTTCAGGCGGGAGAAGGCGGATGATCGCCGAACCGGGCCCGCACACCGTCCAGGCCCGGGTCACGGTGGCCGAGGTGTGATCGGGCCCCGCCTCAAAGGGGCGACGCTTCGCGGACACTCGAACACAGCCATTCCGGTTGACCAGGCGAGGAGTTTCGATGCGAATGGGGGTCTCCTTGAGCGGACGGGCCTGACGCGGGGTTGCAGTAGGGCGCCGCCGCCCAGTCCAGGAATCGTGCGCCTGCACTTGACCAAGCTGTTGAGTGAGGAGACGCCAGCGTGGACGACATCGCGGTCCGGAAGATCGTTCGACCCGAGCGCGTGGTGTCGGGGCCGTGGCTGGAGGTGATCGCCTCGAACCTCGACTACCACCGTGCGACATTCCTGAGGAAGTGTGAGGGCCTGTCGGAGGCCCAGCTGCGGCAACGGCCCGTGCAGTCATCAGCGTTGACCCTGCTGGGGCTCATGCGCCATCTGCAGGGAGTCGAGCGGGCTTGGTTCCAGCGGACGCTGGCGGCCGCATCCCCTCAGTTCTTCCCCTATCCGACCTACGTCACCGTTGCCGGTGACGAATGGTATGACGAGTCGGACCTTACGCTGGCCAGGGACGTTTACGAGGACTATCTGAAGGCGTGCGAGGAGTCGCGGCAGATGTTCGCACGAGTGACCGACGACCCTGCACGCCTCGTGCAGAACCCGGAATTCGGGGACACCGATGTCCGGTTCGTCCTCGAGCACCTGATCGAGGAGTACGCCCGCCACGCGGACCTTATCCGCGAAGCCATCGACGGTGCCGTCGGCGAGTAACTCCTCATCTCGCCATCATGTGTCAAGAGCCGTGTGGGTGCGCGCCCCTCAGCACGTGCGACGCGTCGACGGCGTCGACTACGACCAGGTCGTCACCGAACGGCTTCAGCGGTCGCCGCAGTCGGTGGTCCGGCAGGTCCTCGGGGAGCGCCGGCCCTCGGGGGGGTGCGGGCGAAGGTGCGCGGCGAACGGGGCCCGGACCGGGCTGTCCTGCACGCGGTGGACTGCGGCGTACCTCGATCTGGAGCGCGCTCTGAACATCGCGGAGAGCCGGTCGACCCGGCTGTACACCCTGTGCGGCTGTGCCCAGGAGCTGACACCGATGATCAAGGGCTTCGACCACTTCGAGGACTACGGGTCGGGCGAGTGATCACGAACCGTCCACCCTGGCGGGTGCCGTACGGTGTCGCGGCCACCCCCGGGTTGCCCGTCACCTGTGCGGGCGACTGCGCCCGCGGATGGTCGGAGAGACGCTTGGCTGTGGACGCGAGAGCGGAACGGGAGCGGTTGTCTGCGACTTCAGGAGTCACTTCGTGACGCGGCTGCATGATCAATGTCGATGAGTTGGGGGTTCTGGCACGGATCTTGGGCCAGACCTGGACGATCTCATCGCGGAAGTCGACCGCAGATGCGACACCGCCCACCGCCCCGGCGGACAAGAACAGCCGGACTGGCTCGCCCTTCTCACCGTTGCAGCCCAACCCGCAGGCCAGATGCAGGCGCTGGCAGACGACCTGGTCGAGGCCTACGTCGAGCACTGCCGGATGCACGGCTCTTCATGGACCGACATCGGCGCCGCCCTGGGCGTGACCCGACAGGCGGTCCAGCAGCGTTTCCACGCACCGCACAAGCGATACAGCCCCGAGACAATGACCGACGACCTCCGCCAGGCGATGGTCCACGTCAAACAGGCGGCGGTGCAGCACCGCAACAACCTTGAAGGGCTCCAGGACGCCGTGGGGGCGTCGGTCGCGGGCGGAGGCCAGCAGCTCGTCGAGGTCGGTGTCGCGGAAGCGGCGGACGGTCTTGCGGTCGAGGTTCAGCCGGCGGGCGATGGCGCTGATCGTCCAGCATTTCTCCAGCAGTCGGTGGATGTCCTCGTAGCGGTGGCGGGTGCGTTCGATGATCTGGGTGCGAGGCAGCTCCGCGGGCGGCAACAACATTGGGGGCAGCTCCGGCACTTCGGTCACCGACTCTTCCTCGGCGCGTTTCCGCAGGCAGTCGCGGTGCTGGTGGCAGGTCTTCTCCACTGCGGCGGAGAGGTTCTGTATCACGTGCCAGCGATCAGCCACCTCCAGGGCGTGAGGCGCGGCTTCCCCGACCGCCTTGGTGTAGGCGCTCGCCCGGTCCCGGCAGATGATCTCGGTGCCAGGATGCTCGGTGAGCCAGGCCGAGAACGTCTCGGAGGTGCGGTCGGGCAGCACGTCCACGAGCCGGCCGGCCTCGACGTCGACCAGCACGGTGCCGTACGTGCAGCCCTTGCGGAAGGCGAACTCATCCACCCCAGCACCCGCGGGGCACGGTCCGGCACTGCCGGTGCCGTCAACAGCCTGAGCAGCCGGGTCCGGCCGGCGGTCAGCCGCAGCGGGCGGCACAGCCGCGCCGCGGGACGGCCGCCGAGCTCGATCGCGATCGACCGCAGCCAGCCGCCAACCCGGCGCTGGAACGGCGGTAGCGCGCAGACAGCCCCGGCACCTGCTCGACGAACGTCGTACGGGAACAGCTCCCGCGGTCGCAGCAGTTCCCGCGGACCCGCAGCCGGATGATGACCCGGCGTGAGCCCAACGGCCGTTCATCCAGGGTGCATTGATACGTGCTGTGTATGCGGCGGGCCTGCTTGCGGCAGTTCGGGCACCGGCCTGGGCGGGCCGTCGACACCGCCCCACCACCAGGATGCCGGAGGAGTCGCTCGCCTCCTCCACCCGCACATCGATCCCGGGAAACAGCACATCCTCAATCGTCTTGCTCACCACGGCAGGAAGTACGCTGCCGAAACGATCCCTCGTTCCTGCCGCTGACCTGGGGATTCACGGAACTGCGGTCAGAGCCGAATCCAGGAAGTCCCCTCATCCCCCTGGAGCGACTCGAAGCCCTCGTCCGCAACCGACTCAAGCGTCTGCAGTACCGGCCAGAAACCCTCGACGGCTTCGTAGTCGGCGCCGGTCTGACCCTCGACAACCCACCCACACTCTGACGAGCCGAAGTCAGGATGTGGCCGGGAGCGGGTGGGCGTGTCGCAGTGCCGTGCTCCACCAGCTGCCCGGTCCGCTGGCCTCGGCGAGTTCTTGCTGCCCGCCCGCGCCACGCTGGTGCCGCTCCTCGATCAGCGCCCACCCGACACCGTGCTCACTGCATGCAGAACTCGTTGCCCTCCGGGTCCTGGAGCGTCACATGGAACCCGCCGGGCTCGTCGACCCGGTACAGGACGGTGGCGCCCAGGGCGGTGAGCCGCTCGGTCTCGGCGTCGAGGCGGTCGCGGCCGACGTTGAGGTCCAGGTGCAGCCGGTTCTTGCCGGCCTTCGCCTCGGGCACGGTCTGGAACAGCAGGCGGCGGCCCGAGTCCTCGCGGGTGCTGCCCGGCAGTACGGCGGCCGCGGCGGCGGACCAGGCGAGCCGCCCGTTGTGGGTGACGACGTCGGTGTCGTCGGCGTACCCGGCGTCGAGCGCGGCGCGGACGTCGGGTTCGTGGTCCTCGACGGCCCAGCCGAGGGCCGCAGCCCAGAAGTCGGCGAGGCGGTGCGGGTCGGCGGCGTCCACGGCGATCTGGAATCTCACGGGAGAGGTCATGCCGTCACGATAGTGACTGATACGAAGATGAACGGAAATGACCAACAGAGTCCGCGACTGGCTCAAACACCTGCCGAGTCCACGTCCTCCGAGGGGGTGTCGCTCGGAGCCTGCGTCTGCACCGTCTCCCGGCGCCACTGTCCTGCGGCGGCCGGCCCGCCGTCATCTGGTCACCCTGATGTGCCGAAGTCAGTAATCACAGCGAAGATGTGACACGGCTTCTTCTGACGGGACACCGACGGCGCCCGCACCGGGTTGGCCCCGGAGGCGGGCGCTGGGTTTCGTACAGACGCGATTAGTCCCCGTACGCGTCGAGGTCATAGGTGCGGGTGACCTGGCGAGCTTCGTGTTCGGTGATCTTGTGCGGGATAGCGGCCGCTCGGACCTTGTCCGCGGCCTCGCTCGATAGCACGCCCTGGGCCTGGAGTTCGGCTCTACCGACTTCGTCCCAGGCCGCCACGGGCAGATTCGACCACACCGGCACAGATGGCGTGCCCAGCGTGATCTTCAATCCTCCCAACGGCCCATGCATCGGCTTCAACAAGACCGCAGTCGGCGTCGACAACCCAGACACCGGCGCCACCCTCTACACCGGTCTCGCCTGCAGCGGCACCACCGAATACGTCCCACCACACACCGGACTCACCTGGGGCACCTACAGGCCCGACAGCGTGCGGTTCGGCTGACTCCCCCGACCACCGTTCTGCCACCAGCACCGCCACACAACAGTCGATCAGGCTGCACCTTTCCAGCCCGCGTCCGAAGCCTGACGGGCCGAGGTGAAGTCCGGGCAGCACCTCGACGACATACCCGCCCAGGCCACGACTGGCGGACTGGTTCGGACCCGCGACGGGTTCACGGTACGGCTGCTCAGCACTTCGGCACCCGACGCACTGGACACGCAGGCTGGGCAGTTGTCGTACGACATTGATCTGGCCCCCGGCCGGTCGTGGACCGTGCTCCTGGCCTGCACGACGGCACAGGTCGAGGGCGACCAGTTCCCGGCCGCACCGGCCGAACACGTGCCGTGGAGCACGCCTGTGCTGCGCAGCGCCGACCGGCGCCTGTGCCGCTGGCTGCAGCTGTCCCTCGCCGACCTGGACCGGCTGCGCCTGACCGACCCGCTCTCAGCTGGCACCCCGGCGGGCCGCCCCGATCAGTTCCTGGCCGCCGGAGCCCCCTGGTACCTGACCCTCTTCGGACGTGACGCCCTCTGGGCGGCCCGCATGCTCCTGCCCCTGGGGACCGAGCTTGCCGCCGGCACCCTGCGCACCCTCGCCCGCCGCCAAGGCACCCACACCGACCCGGCGACCGAGGAACAGCCGGGCAAGCTCCTGCACGAAGTACGCCGCACAACCCAGCAGTTCAGCGAGACCCTCATCCTGCCGCAGGTCTACTACGGCACCATCGACGCCACCCCGCCGTGGATCACCTTGCTGCACGACGCCTGGCGATGGGGCCTCGCCTCGCAAGAGGTCGAACAGCTCCTTCCGGACGCCGAGGCGGCCCTGTCGTGGATGCGCGAGCAGAGTGATGCGAGCGGCGACGGCTTCCTAAAGTACGTCGACCAGACCGGCCGCGGCCTGGCCAACCAAGGCTGGAAGGACCACGACGACTCCATCCGCCACCGCGACGGGCGCCTCGCCGCATCCCCGATCGCGCTGTGCGAGGTACAGGCGTACGCCTACCAAGCCGCGCGCGGCGGAGCCGCGCTGCTGCGTGCCTTCGGCCGGCCGGGAGCCGACGAGTGGGAGGACTGGGCCCAGCGACTGGCCACCCGTTTCCGCAGGCGGTTCTGGGTGCAGGACTCCCAAGGCTCCTACCCGGCCATCGCACTGGACCGTGACGGCCGACCCCTCGACTCGGTCACCTCCAACATCGGCCACCTGCTCGGCACCGGCCTCCTCAACCATGAGGAAAGTGCCTTGGTCGCGGCCCGGCTGTGCGCACCAGACCTCGACTCCGGCCACGGACTGCGCACCCTGAGCAGCGAGTCGGGGGGCTTCAACCCCTACGGCTACCACACGGGTTCGATCTGGCCGCACGACACGGCGATCGCAGTGCACGGTCTCGTCCGGGCTGGCTTCCCCCAAGCAGGTCGTCGCTGTGCGCCGAGGCAGCCGGCAGCCTCCGGGACTTGGACAAATCCTTTTGGTCAGCCATCCGAACCGTCACCGTGACCGTGCGCGCGGCCTGCGATCGGGTCCGAAGCCGTGCGGCCAGGTCCGTGACCAGTTGCAGCGCGGCCGCCCGCGGCTGCAGGCCGTCCAAGACGTCCCTGGAGAAGTCGGCTCGTACCCGGACCGGCTCCGGGGCCCTGCCCGGGAGAATCGTGCGGCGGTCGATCCCGCGAGCACGTTCTTGCAGAAGGCGGGCGGGATGGCCCAGGATCCGCAGCGCGGTAGCTGGCGGCACGAGGGCGAGTTGGCCGATCGTTTCCACCCCGAGGCGCCGAAGTTCAACAGCCTGAGCTCGGCGGATACCGCACGAATCCTCGATCGGCTGCGGCGCCAGGAACTGTTCCGTCTCCGACGGGGCCACGTACTGGATGCCGCCTCTTCCCGGGCGGGCAGACGCCATGGCTGCCACAGACCAACACTGGCCAATGCCCACCACTGTCTCCAGCCCGGACCACGCCAGAGGCTGCAGCCGTATGGGTTGCGCAAGCTCGACCGGCCCCGCCGCAAACAGCGCAGGGCACCGCCAAGCTGAGCGACAGCAGTGCCAGGCGGCAGAGTCTGCACGATCGGAGTGAACCGCTCCAGCACCGTCATCAGTTCCGGTAGCCCGCCACGCTGCCGCAGCCTGACATGCACGAAGGTCGCAGCCTCGGACACTGCTTGCCGAAACCGCCAGGGCAACGACGAGTCAGCCAGCCACAGCGAGGTAGTCGATCAGGTGCATCGCACGACCAGCGCCTGTTCGCGTAACTCCTTCCGGCAGCGGGAGGAGGAACTATGGCGCTCTGGTTGATCTGCTATCGAGCCGCCTTGCCCGTCGTGGTGTTCACGGTCTCACCGCCTTGACCGAGGAGCGCTTCACAGGCCGCGTCCGCGCTGTCGAATATCCGGCAGCTCATGCTGACCCCGGTCAGGTCGAGCAGACGTCGCACCACTTGGCTGGGGGCGGCCAGGGACACGGATCCGTCGATGCTCCGAACCTCATTTATGGCTCGTATGATGACGCCCAGCCCAGAGGAGTCCATGAACGGTACTTCCGCCAAGTCCAGCACCAGGTGACGGCGTCCATGCACTACTTGGCCCGCGAGTTGGTGCTGCAGGACGAGGCCCGTGTCGACGTCCAGCTCCCCACTGACGGTGATGATCGCGGCGTCGGAGCTGATCACGGACACCTCGACACTCAGACCTGCTGGCTCGGTCACAAGCCCTCCTCGAACGGGGTATACACGGCAGCAGCCCTGGTACCCCGTCCGACCACCTTCATCCCTGGACTGCGATGGGCCGTGGCCTGACGGGGTCCGCCGGCGATCGGACGGAACACCCGGCGTGAGGTCAGTGGCTGGAGGCGATACGCATCGGCCCCGCAGACAGGAGGAGCAGGGTTCCACTGCTGAGTCCGAGGGGCCGGTGCATGACTCACGTACCCTGCGGTGCGCCCGATAAGCCGGATCTTCCCAACTGCCGCAGGTGGGCTTCTCTTTCACGCCAGTGGGCCCGGCCGTATCGGCCGGGCCCACTCATGGCTCGCGCGTGGCGCGCTCCTCGCGCCGGTGTCCTTCGTCTACCAGCGGTACCAGCGGCCCCTGCGGCCCGCGCTGTCCGCGGAGCGGACGACGAAGCCGAGCAGCCACACGGCGAGCACGATCACCGCGATCCACCACAGTGCCTTCAGGGCGAAGCCCGCGCCGAAGAGGATCAGAGCCAGCAGAAGAACCAGAAGCAGGGGAACCATCGTTATCAACCTCCTGGCAACCGGATGCCCTTACTTCAGCCCTACAAGCACACAAAATATGAGTTACTTCCAAGGAATGAGGGGCATACGTCTGCCGCACGCCGTGGACAGTCCCCCCTTTCTCGCACCTCACACAGCGTCCATCGCTCAAAGCAATGCCGTGGCCCCGGTTGGACCGGTACGGGGCGCGCGTACTGCCGACACCCCAGACCGGCGACCGGGGGAGCTCAGCTCCACGACCGTCATCGAAAAGGCCGAGCGCAGGCCGAACAGCGCTCCACCGCCCAAGGAGAAGCTGAACAAGCGCCACGCAAGAGCGAGGGCGACGGCATGAGGCCGGCGCAGCGCTGAGAACTCCCGCTGCTACTCAGCCGCCCCGGCGCCGCTGTCCACCCTGGTGCGCGTCGCTGGACGCAGATGGACCGTCGAGGAGACCTTCCAGGCTGGCAAAGGGCTGACCGGACTGGACGAACACCAGGTCAGACGTTGGGCGTCCTGGCACCGCTGGGTCACCCTCGCGATGCTCGCCCACGCCTTCCTCACCGTCGTCCGCGCCGACGAACACGCCCGCCACCCGAAGCCGGACGGACTGATATCGCTCACCTGCAACGAAACCAGCGCCTGTTCATCGCGCTCGTCGTCCGGCCCGCCCACGGCACGGCCCACCGACTCGACTGCTCCCACTGGTGACGCCGTCACCAGGCCTGATCCCAGGCGCTCCACTATCAACGACAAGCCGCCCAGGCATGAAGTTCGCGATCTACAGCTGGAGTATTAGTTGGATGGGACTGGTGGCATGACAGGAGCTGAACACTGCTCGATACCTGGCTCGGGTACTTGGCCGACAGCGTCAGTGTCCGATCACGGCCTGATCATCCTGGCGAGCCCACTCCACTCCTGCTGCCCCTCCCGTTCAGCAGGAGGCAGCGTATGGTACGTCGGGGATGTATCTGTACCAGTCGACGCGCGACAGACCAGATTCGACGCGTCGGCATACATCAGTGGCCATCCGCCGTGCATCGACGCTGTATTTCAGCACCGGCATGTGCTGGGCAGAGACATACAGGGTCCGGTCGTCCTTGCCGAAGGCCAGCGCCATGACGCCGCCCCCGGGGTCGGAGAAGGCGGATCCGACCGGGCGTCGGGAGGCGACGTCCCACAGCCGGACCGAGCCGTCCGCGGTTCCGACGGCAAGCGTTTCGCCGTCGTGCGAGAAGGCCAGCGCCGACACGCCCGTTGACGAGCCGTCGTCGGCGGCCGGGGCATCGGCCGACTCGGGAGGGAACTCGGCCAGCCACTGTCGGCCGTGGCGGCCCCAGAGGGTCACCCAGCCCGACTCGTCGCCTCCGGCCAGATGGCGGCCGTCATGGCTGAAGGCCAAGCGAGCGGGGACTCCCTGCATGAGTGCACGGTGGGTGACCGCCCTGGAGGGCAGATCGACCACGTCGCCCTGGGTGGTTGCCAGGAGAGAGTCGTCGTCCGCGATCGCCAGGCTTTCTCCCCAGACGCCGGGCAGCCGGCTGGATCTCGCCCTGCGGTGTACGTCCCACACCTCGGTGCGCTCCTCGGACAGCGACACCACAAGACTTCGGCCACCAGGGGCGAGTGCGATCGCGTCGATGGTCTCGCTGTCGTCTGCTGCGGGCGGGAACCGCAGTGTGGTCGGCCGGTTCGGATGGCGGGGATCCAGCACCTTGACCCAGGGAGGTTCGTCGGACGCGTAGTTCTCACTGGAGTAGGCGAAGGTCCGGCTGTCCGAGGCGAACGTCATGACGTCGGAACACTGTGGCTGGCAGGGCGCAGTGGGCAGTCGGCCGGCCAGCACCTTGCCGGTGGATACGTCCAACAGCCGCATCCGGTGCCGGCCTCCGGCCTGCCGGCTCTGTGCGAGCAAGCCGCCGTCGGGGCTGAAGCCCGCGCTCACGGTGGTGTCCTGCTGCCACGCCTGATCAAGGGCGTGTCCCAACGAGACCGTCCAGACCGTTGTGCTCGAACTGCCTGTCGCATAGCGGAGCACGCCCGCCTTGAGATCGATCCGGATGGCTCCGAGGTCCTGGCCGTGAGCCCACGGCATCCGGAAGACCGGGGTGGCTGGATCGTCCGTCCGCCACAGGAGGATCTCGTTGTCGCCCGCCGTGGCGACGAACCGCCCGTTCTGGCTGAACTCGGCCTGTGTCAGGCCGCGGTGCTTGATCTGGCGCAGTTCACGCCCCGACGCAACGTCCCAAGTACGCAGGCCGCTTCCCGAGGCGACGGCCACCTTGCGGCTGTCGGGCGTGAAGGTGATGGTGCCGGTGCGGCATTCGTCCTTGTGAAACGCCGTCTCCCAGGCGCCCGGCAGCCGACGGCGCCGCGCCATGTCCCACACCTCGAGCCGATTGTCGGGGCACATCGCGGTAAGACGGTCGTCGGGGCTGACGGTGTCCAGGCTCATGGTGGTGAACTTGACGTCGGTGAAGGCCGGGCCTGTCGCGACATCACTCACCGCACCACTGGAGCCCAGCCCGTGTTTGAACACCACGCGCCGGTCCCGCAGGTCCCACAGCCGCGCCACGGATCCTGTTCCGTCGTCAGGACCGGAGGCCGCCAGTGTGTGTCCGCTGGGCCCGAACCAGACCGTGTCCTCGTCGTGCCCGGGCAGTTGTCCGGTCTTCTTGCCGGCATCCAGGTCCCAGAGCTGGATGCCGGAACTGGTGGACGCGAACGCCAGGATGCGGCCGTCCCGGGAGACGTCCGGCCACGAGGCATCGGCCATCCCCGGAATCCTGAACGAGGACAGTTGCCGATGGCTGCGCACATCCCACCGAGTGACCCGCTCTCCGGAGACGGAGACCGCAGTCCCGCCGTCGCGGTTGAGGTACACCTCGGTACCGTCCGCCTGGCCCGGGATCCGGAACGCGTCCTGTTCCTTCTGCGCCACAGAACCCATCAGTGCCGATCGGGTCTCCGGCAGTTCGGCAATCTTCCACGCCGCCAGGCTCAGCCGCATCGCGATGGTCGGCTCGGACGAACGCAGGCTTTCCGCGACGGCTGCGACCCGGCGGGCCTCGTCCTGGACGCGTTGGCGCTGACCCGCCCGGTTCTGCTGCCAAGCGACCAGGCCGGCCATCAGCGCCAGGACGACCAGGCACGACAGGGCCACCACGAACGTACGCAGCCGCCTTGCGGAACGCGCTGCCGACTGCCGCTCCCGGTCGCGGGCCGAGAGGCCGGCGGACAGGAACGACTGTTCCAGTGGAGTGAGATGAGCGTGCTGCTCTGGTGCCGCGAACGCCTCCTGGGCGATGGCCAGCCGAGTACCTCGGTAGAGGGCGCCTGGGTCGCGGTCGAGGTCGTGCCAGGCTCGTGCGGCCTCGGTCAGCTGGCGGTGGGTTCGTATGCGGTCGCGTTCGGCGTCGATCCATCCGCTCAGCCTGGGCCACGCGCTGATCAGGGTCTCGTGGGCGAGGTCCACCGCCCCGTCGTCCAGGATGATCAGCCGGGCGCGCGCCCATCGTTCCAGGACCACGTCGGCATCGGCTTGAGCGGTGTCCGGGGCGCTGCTGACGAGTTCGCCGCGGTCCGTGGGCCGTCGGGTGTCGGGCGTGCCGTCTCCAGGAGTGATCAGCCGCAGCAACATGTGCCGGGCAAGGCCGGCCTGCGCGGGGGTGAGCCTGCCGAAAGTGTCTTCGGCGGTGCGGGCAATGGCGCCCTGCAGGCCGCCGGCCGCTTCGTACGCCGCTTCGGTGAGGGCACGGCCGTTGCGGCGGTGCCAAGTCTCCAGGAGAGCATGGGACAGCAGGGGCAGCGCACCGGGTTCGCCGGAGACCTCTTCGATCAACCGCGCCGTCAAAGAGCGTTCGACGATCATCCCCGCGGCCTGGGCGGGTTTGGTGATGGCCTCGCGTAACTCGTTGCGGTTCATGGGGCCGGCCAGCACGGTCGCGTCCTGTAACGCGGCGGTCAGGGCGGGGTGTTCAGCGCAGCGGCCGAGGAAGTCGGCTCGTACAGCGATGACGACGCGCAGTCTGCTGCCGGGATCGGTGGCGGTCAGGAGACGGTCGATGAACTGGTCGCGCTCGGCCGGGTCGTGGCAGAGGGTGTAGAGCTCTTCGAACTGGTCCACGATCAGCCATGTGTCGCCCTCGGCGTCCTTCGGGGTCAGCCGCTGCCCGTGGGTGCGCAGGGGATGTTCGCCGGGGGTGAGGACGCGTAGCGCGGCCGGCTGTGGGGTGGCCGGGTCCGGGACACGCAGGCGGGGGATGAGTCCGGCGCGCAGGAGAGAGGACTTGCCGCTGCCCGACGGGCCGAACACGGCGGTGAACCGGCGGGAGCGGGTCAGCTCGACCAGACGGTCGGTGAGTTCGTCGCGGCCGAAGAACAGATCGGCGTCACCCGGCTCGAAGCGGGCCAGACCCCGGTACGGAGGCTCGGCGTCCTCATCCTCGGTTCGGGGTTCCGCCGCTACTTCAGCGGCCGCCTGCCGCCAACGCTCCTCCCACTCCTGCAGATCACCGGCGCACGCCCTGACGTAGGCCAGCGTGACGGGCAGGGTCGGCAGCCGCTCACCACCAGCAGCCTGCGACAGGGTGCTCGTCCCCTGACCCGCGCGCTGCGCCATCACCCGGTAGGTCGGGCTCCCAGCCTCCGCCCGGAGTTTGCGTAACTCGGCCGCGAACCGCGCCACCGGCCCGGTGCTGGGGTCGAGTGGGCTCTCAGGACGTCCCGCCATCGACAGTTCACCTCTCCGGCCGCCCGCTTCCCCCGTGGACGCGGCGCCGGACAAGGTACGCATCCTCGCGGCAGGAGCGCAATCCGAAGACGTCTCCTTTGGCCATCGCCGCAACGCCGTGGCCGTGACCTGCAGCGAGTCCATTGTTCAGGGCGGTGAAACCGGCTGCCCATTCAATTCCCGGCCCGCTGAACTCGGTGATGCAAAGCGGTCGCCCCGACCCAGCGTCAGTTGTCGGACGGCTCAACGGAATCCGGCACAGCGTCGTGTCCAGGCGGCCCGACACCCCGAGTGAAGCAATGAAGGAGCAAGTGTTCATGAGCGAGAGCGAACAGACGCCGCCGTACCCGCAGGGCGGGGCGGGGGTCTTCGACATCGACCCCGACCAGACCGGCGTCAGCCAGGACCCCGCCCACGAGGTCACCTCCGACCTCGACGCACTCCCCGACGACATGGAGCTCTGAGATCTGCCATGGGAACCGCGAACGGAATGATCGCCGCCGCCCGTAAGCTGCTGGGCACCACCGAGCACCCGCCGGGCTCGAACCACAACCTCATCACGTCGTGGTACGGCTTCTCCGGCCCGTGGTGCGACATGTCCATCAGCTACGAGGCCGCCCACTCCGACAACCTCAAGGCCGTGATGGGCAAGTACGCCCTCACCACCGCCCACGCCCGCGCCTTCCAGAACCACGGCCGCTGGCACTACGGTCTGGGCGGCATCCGCCCCGGCGACGTCGTCTTCTTCGACTTCTCCGGCGGCCGCTCCATCAGCGGCATCGACCACGTCGGCCTGGTGGAGGCCGTCCACTCCAACGGCACCATCACCACCCTGGAGGGCAACACCTCCGACGCGTTCCGCCGCCGGGTCCGCGGACGCGCCTGCGTGGTCGGCTACGGCCGCCCCGCCTACGACGGCGCGGCCCCCATGCCGAGCCACGACGGCATCCTGCGCAAAGGCTCCACCGGCAAGGCTGTCAAGGCCCTGCAGGAGAACCTCAATGCCGTGCAGAAGGCCGGCCTCACCGTCGACGGCCAGTTCGGCCCCGCCACCGACCAGGCGCTGCGCACGTTCCAGTCGAAGCACAAGCTGACTGTGGACGGCGAGTACGGCCCGCACACCGCCGCCGTGATGAAGGCCGCCCTCGCCGGCCGCAGCGACGTCATCAAGCCCAAGGCTCTCGTCGCCGCTGCCGCACCGCTCGCCGTGGACGGCCAGTTCGGTCCCGCCACCTGTGCCGCCCTGCAGCGCACCCTCAACAGCAAGACGGGGGCCGGGCTGGACGTCGACGGCGCCTTCGGACCGCTGACCGTCAAGGCCCTGCAGACCTACCTGCAGGTCACCGCCGACGGCGTCACCGGACCCGACACCGTCACCGCCCTCAACAAGCACCTCGGGCTCACGCCTCAGGACACCTGGGACACCAGCACGACCGCCCAGCTCCAGAAGGCCCTCAACGCCGGCACCTTCTGAACCTGCCGGCCCGTCTGACGGCGAAGCCGTCATCGACATCCACAGACCTGAGCCACCTTCACGGCCTGCCGCAACAGGCCCAAGACGAGAGGAGAACGCTCATGCGCCTCATCCACAAGACCGCACTTGCCGCGATGGCGATGCTCATCAGCGGACTACTGTCCGGCACCGCCACCGCCCATCCCCAGCCGACCGACGCTTCCATCCAGTCGGCCTGGACCGCCCAGTACACGCGCGGGGATGTCGGCGGAGCCCACGCCTCCGGGCACATCTACAAGCGCGGGGACGGCCGCGTGCAGCTGACCGGCACGCTGTGGGACACCAAGAAGTCCGACCACAAGCTCGCCATCCTCCAGACCTGGGCCACCTACGCCGACGGAGGCCACCGCTACGAGCGCGATGTGACCGGTAGCTCCAAGGCACTCGGTTCCGACGGCTACAACTTCGCCTCATCGGTCCGCGACATCCAGGTACAGGAATGCCTGGGTCACAAGACCGCGTCCGGCCGCCTGGTCTTCGACAAGTGCGCGCCCGGGTGGGCCACCATCTGGTAATCGCCCACCGCATCCCCGAGGTGCCCCACGGCAGGCAAGGGGCACCTCGGGCACTGCCGCAGTGCCCCGCCCTCGGCCTTTCGTGATCGAAGACGACCGCTGCTGGCGCCCGGGCGAGCGACAGTCGACGCAGGCAGGCGCGCACACCTCAGTTCGCCCGGTGCCGCCCCACGCCGACCCCACGGCACGTCCCCGATGCTCATACACAGGAGCCAGATCATGAACGCTCGTAAGCCCGTTGGCGAGGTGCTGGAATTCGAAGAGTATTTGCGCATGCGGCAGGACGCGCTGCTGCGCTGCGCCCGGCGTCTGGTCGGCGACCCGCTTGAGGCCCAGGATCTGCTGCAGACCGCGCTGTTGCGCACGTACCGCCGGTGGGATCGCATAGCAGACAAGCAGCTCGCGGACGCCTATCTGCGCCGTGTCATGATCAATACCCGGACGGAGTGGTGGCGGGCACGGAAGCTGCAACAGCTCCCCGTAGAGCTGGTGCCGGACGCGTCCGTCGAGGACTCGACCGAGCAGCACGCTGACCGCGCGCTGCTGATGGACATCATGCGCGTGCTCCCGCCCCAGCAGCGCAGTGTCGTGGTGCTGCGGTACTGGGAGCGGATGTCCACCAAAGAGACAGCCTCCGCCCTGGGCATGGCGCCCGGAACGGTCAAGAGCACTCTGTACCGTTCCCTCGCCCGGCTCCGCGAGGAGTTGCAGCGCCGCGACAGCGCTTCAGCGGCACCCGCCGGTCATCGATGCCCAGCAGCCGGCCGCCGGTCGCAATGATCCGCGGGAACCCCGTCGGCCTGTTCCCACACGCCCGGGACGGTCACGTACTCCATCTCTGCTCAGCCTGGCCACCACGCCACGGCCCAGGCGCTGAGGTTCTTCGCGGAGGACGTCGGCCTGTCGGTTTCGACGGTCCGGACGTACCGGTGGGTGGCTGCGAAGTGGCCGGCCGAGCGGCGGGTGGGCGGGGTGTGCTGGGAAGTCCACAAGATCCTGGCGTCGGCCGAGAACCTGTTCGAGGTGATCGTGCACCCGCCGCTGAGCAAGCGCACCGGCCGTCACTCCTGGGTCGGGGACGCCGCGAAGCGGGTGGTGGGGTGGGAGACGTCCACGCCGGTCACTGTGGAGGAGAAGGTGGATGCCGTCGCGGATCTGGTGGGGACGAGGCGGTGGCCTCCCGGGTGATGGCCGACCTGCTCAAGCGCCGGGAGGTGGCGTTCGTGGCCATGGGGGGACTTCGATGCCCCCTACATGGTCATACGTCGTCCTGCTCACCCTCGGCCAGATGCTGATCGTCCCGGCCGCCCGCGCCTGGGTCCCCGACCTCACCGAGGACGGACGCATCGGCCTCTACAACGGCGCCCTGTCCTCCGTCTCCGGCCTGATCGTCCTCATCGGCAGCTCCGCCACCGGCTCCCTCCTCGACCTCGGCCTACCGGCCGCCGCCCCATGGCTGATCCTCGCCATCGTGCCCGCCCTGGCGGTGGCGCTGCTGCCGCCGCGCCCGGACATGGCCGAGAGCGCCGCAGGCGCGGACCCGGCTCCAGACCGTCCGCCTCGATGCAGCGGCGCGGCCAGCGACTGAAGGCCGAACAGTACGTCTGGGGCCTGCTGGCCGTGCCCAGACACAAGACGGTGCGTGACGCCCACCACCCACTCGGAGCTCTGCCACCACCACGAGGCGCCCCGCATAGACGACCGCGCGGCGCAGGGCAGGCTCTGCGGCCAGGGCGATTCCATCGGTTCGGGCCACAGCGCTTCACACAGATTCCGTCACCTCGTAGCACGCCTGGGCGATCGCCGCTCCTACGGCGTAAACGGCGCCGATCCACTCCCCGTGCACGCTCACCAGGCCCGCCGGGACGTCGACGTCGTCGCCGCTGCCTGCACGCTGAGGTCCCGTTACGTGGGGCAAGCACCTCGCGCACATGCCCCACCGCCCTACGGCATAGGCGGTCCGGTAAGGGGGAACTCGGGGCTGGCACCCCTTGAAAGACCCGCCGCAGGGAGCACGCCATGAACCAGGTCAAGGAGAGTTCATCGGATCTTCCTCAGCCGTTGCGGGCCATCGCCTCCACTCTGCGCCGCTTGCCCGGAGCCGAGCAGATGAGCATGGCCGCCGACAGTGCACTGGACCGAATTGCAGCCATCTCTCCACGCGGCCGCCGGATGGCGGTCTACACCGGCGCCGGGGTCCTCGGCGCCGCCGGAGTCGTGGAATGGCCCGTGGCGCTCACCGGGGCGGCCGTCGCCTGGCTGACCCAGCCCCGCAGCCGACACAGCGAGCACCCCCCGCCCGACATGGCAGAGGACGGCAGGCGGCCGGCTGCGGCCGATACTCGCACTGCCCCCTCGGCACCTACGGGCACGGAGACCTACGGAGCCGGCGACAGGCTGGCGCCCTCCCACTTCCACCACGACCGCCCCGCAGACCACCCGCATGAGCAACCGGCCAAGGTCGGTGACGCTGCCACGGCGTCGGCGCTCAAGCAGGTCGCGGAGGCCTCCGCGCACCATCCCGAACCGCACACTTCCGAGGAGGGCTCCCAGAGGCGTGCCTGACGTCAGCTGACGAGACCTTTCACCGCCATGCTGTGGGTCGACGCCGGGGGGTGAGGCGAGGCCGGCTACAGCGCCCAGAGATGGCGCCGCCGGAGTCGTCGGCCAGGGCGATGGGGCCGGGATGCCTTTGCCGACGGGCTCGCGCTGTGCTTCGAAGCCCTCGGCGACGGCCATCACGATTTGCCGGGGCCTTTTCACTGTGCCAACGCCGTCGCGGGAGTCGACCACTCATCTGGGATTCAGCCGGTGGGCGAGATCGTGGGCGGTGGCGCTGCTGAGATCCCCGACGTAGGCTCCGACGATTTCGAAACGGCCGCCGGTGATCGACGAGGTCACGGAGGGGTTGCCCCAGAGCTTGCCGTCGATGACGATGGCGAATTCGTTGCGCGGGACCGGGGCCCCCGCGATGGAGCCGGTGAGGGCGGCGAAACGGGTCCGGTCGGCGGGGCTGAGGGTCACCTCGACCTGCCAGGTGCCGTCGACGGTGCTTTTCCCGGCCTTCGCAGCGGTGACGCGGACGTCGGCCATGCCCTTGGCCCGGTCGGTGTGGACGCAGAACGCCGGATGGGTCGCGGTCGCGCGCACGGTGTAGCCGTCGCTGCCCTGGGTGCAGGCGCGCTCCACGGACGAGGTGACCGGCAGGAGGGAGACCGGGGTCGCCTTCCCGGTGCCGTCCCCTGTGGCGGGCTGGACCACGTGCGCGCGGGAGGTCGTGCCGTCCGCGACGGCCACCCAGGCGGTGGCGACCACCGCGGCTGCGACGACGCCGACGCCGGCGCGGGCCAGCCACTGCCGCCGCCGGGCGACCCGCAACGCGCCGTCGGCCAAGCCGACCAGATGGGCACCGGCGGTGTCGCTGCCGCTCTCCCGGACATGGGCGTGCAAGGCATCGTGCAGCGGGTGTTCGGTCGAGTCGTTCATGCGATGCTGCCCCTTCCGGCGGCGGTGGAGGAGGCGGCCGACGGCCCTGCCTCGGCCAGGGTGGTGCGGAGAGAGGCGAGGGCCTTGTGGGTCTGGCTGCGGACCGTCCCCTGGGCGACCCCCAGAATCGCGGCGATCTCGTTGTCCGGCCGGTCCTCGAAGTAACGCAGGACGATCACCGCACGCTGGCGCTTGGGCAGCCGCCGCAGCGCGGCCATGATGTCCTGCCGCTGGACCACAGTGTCGGCCCAGTGGGCGACCTGTCCGGACGGCTGGTCCGGCACGGTGTCCGTGACCTTTTCCCGACCCCAGCTGAGGAGCCGGAAGCGATCCACCTGGGCGTGGTAGAGAGCCCGGCGGACATAGATCTCCGGCTGTTCCCGGTCGCGCAGCTTCGACCAACGCCGAGCGGTGGAGGCAAGCGCGGTCTGGAGCAGGCCCCGGCCCTGCTCCCAGTCTCCGGTCAGCAGGTAGGCCGTGTGCAGCAGCGATCTCGACCGCGCCGCCACGAACTCGCGGAACTGGCGTTCCTCGTCAGCGTTCAATGCGCCCTCCCTCGTTCCCCTGTAAAGACGGGTACGGAAGGGAGTTCGACTGCCCTGCCGGTCAGACTTTCTCAACCATCACGTCTCCGGGCCCCAGTGCGTGGCCATCGCCCGCGCGCTGGCGATGGAACCCACCATCATGCTGTTCGACGAACCCACCAGCGCACTGGCCCCCGAGCGCGTGGGCGAAGTACTCGCCGTCATGCGCGACCTCGCCGGCAACGGAATGACCATGCTGCTCGTCACCCACGAGATGGGCTTCGCCCGCGAGGTCGCCGACGAAGTGCTGTTCATGGACGAAGGCATCGCGGTCGAACGCGGCGACGCACGCGAAGTGTTGGCCAACCCACGCGAGAAACGAACCCAGGCTTTCCTCGAAAGGGTGCTGTAGAAGAGGCCCGGACAGGCGGTAGCGGCTCCGGCAGCTGGTCCGGAGAAGACGCCGGCCGACTGCGGCTGACGTGACTTCCGCACCCTGCCGGTCGGTCTTCAACGCCCACCGGTTCGACGAGCTGCGACCGTCACCGTCGCCAGCGCGCTCCTCATCGCCCTGGTCGCCCTCGTCGGCGAACTCGGCAGCCGACGGGAGGGTCAGAACATCCTCCCCGCAGAACCCCTCACCCGAGCCTTGCGCCGGCAACAGGCCGCGCCACCGCTGACAGGCCCTCGGCCGGGCTCCTGGTGGTGCCCGTCCGCCCCCGACTGCGAAACTCCCCGCTAAGGACCCGACATGAAGACGATTCCCTTCTGGATAGAAGCCGCTGGGGCTGGCAAGCCGCTGACCGAGGACGCCGACCTGGTGGTCGTCGGGGCCGGCCTGACGGGTCTGTCCACCGCCCTGCACTCCGCCCGCAAGGGCGCCCGCGTCACCCTCGTCGAGAAGGGCCAGATCGGGCTCCGGTGCCTCCGCCCGCAACGGCGGCATGGCCAACCTCGGTTTCACCATTGGCGTGGGCCAGGCCATCCGCCGGTACGGACTCGAACGGGCCCGCGAGATCTACAACTCCTACGGCGAGGCCGTGGACACCGTCGAGCGGCTCGCGAACGAGGAGTCCATCGACTGCCAGTTTCGCCGGGTCGGACGCCTGGGCGTCGCGTCCCGCCCCGCCCACTTCGAGAGCAAGAAGGCCCAACAGCGCGACCTGGCCAAGTACTTCGGACGCGAGACCACTCTGATCGGCAAGGCGGAGCTGCGGTCGGAAATCGGATCCGACGTCTACCACGGCGGCCTGCTCGACCCGTTCAACGCCGCCCTGCACGTCGGCCGCTTCGTGCGCGGTATGGCCGAGGCGTGCGAGCGCACCGGTGTCGAGATCCACGAGCGCAACGCTGCCATCGGCGTGCGGCGTACCGCCGCCGGCCGGTTCGAGGTCAACACCGAGCGAGGTGTCATCCGTGCCGGGCAGGTCATGATGGCCACCGACGCCTACACCGACAAGAACTTCCCGTGGCTGCGCCGCCAGCAGGTCTGCGTGGGCAGCTTCATCATCGTCACCAAGCCGCTCGGCGAGGAACTCGCCCGGGGCATCATCCCCAAGGCCCGCCTCATCGTCGACTCCAACAAGGTCTGCCACTACTTCCGGCTCACCCCCGACAACCGGCTGCTGTTCGGCGGCCGCGCCCGCTTCGCACCGTCCGACCCGACCTCGGACAAGAAGAGCGGAGCCGTCCTCTTCCGTGAGATGTGCGGGAACTTCCCCCAGCTCTCCCGCACCAGGATCGAGTACGTGTGGGGCGGCTCCGTCGCCTTCGCCATGGACCGCATCGTGCACGCCGGCCAGACCGAGGACGGCGTCTACCACTCCTTGGGCTACGCGGGCCACGGCGCTCAGATGGCCACCCACATGGGGAAGGTGATGGACGGCCACCCCGAGGTCAGCCCCGTCCGCGACATCGCCCCGCCCCGCATCCCCCTCTACAACGGCACTGCCTGGTTCCTGCCCTTCGCGGGCGCCTACTACAAGACGCTCGACCGCATCCGCTGACGGGTCGGCAGCCTCTCTACACCTACAAGGAGATACCCACGATGACTGTCGTCCGTGATGTTCCCAAGCAGCTGTTCATCGGCGGCGATTGGCAGGACGCGGAGTCCGGCCGGACCCTGTCCGTCGACAACCCGGCCACCGGCGAGGAACTGTGCCAGGTCGCCGACGCCTCACCCGGCGACGGCCGGCGTGCCGTCGAGGCGGCCCTCGCCGCGCAGGCCGCCTGGGCCGCCACCCCGCCGCGCGTGCGAAGCGAGATCCTGCGTCGCGCCTACGACATCATCATCGCGCGCACCGAGGACCTCGCGCTGCTGATGACCCTGGAGATGGGCAAGCCGCTGGCCGAGGCGCGTGCCGAAGTCGCCTGCGGCGCGGAGTTCTTCCGCTGCTTCTCCGAGGAAGCCGTGCGTATCGACGGCGGCATGATGACCGCCCCCGACGGCATGAACCGTCTGCTGGTCACCCGTCAGCCCGTCGGCCCCTGCCTGCTCATCACCCCCTGGAACTTCCCCCTCGCGATGGGCACCCGCAAGATCGTCCCCACCATCGCCGCCGGCTGCACCATCGTCCTCAAACCCGCCCCCAGACCCCCCTTACCAGCCTCGTACTGGCTCAGATCCTCACGGAAGCGGGCCTGCCGGCCGGTGTGCTGAACATCGTCACCACCTCCGACGCCGCCGGCGTCGTCGAACCCCTCCTGCGCGGCGGGAAGATCCGCAAGCTCTCGTTCACCGGCTCCACCCAGGTCGGCGGCCCAGTGCGCCGACACAGTCATCCGAACGTCCATGGAACTGGGGGGGCAACGCCCCCCTCATCGTCTTCGACGACGCCGACCTCGAGGTGGCCGTCGAGGGCACCATGGTCGCCAAGATGCGCAACATGGGCGAGTCCTGCTGCGCGGCCAACCGCGTCTTCGTCCACACCTCCGTCGCCGAGGAGTTCGCCTCCCGCCTGGCCGCCCGCATGGCCGCCCTCACCGTCGGGCCCGGCACCGAACCCGGCACCGATGTCGGCCCCCTCATCGACGTCGCCGGCCGCAGCAAGGCACACGACCTGGTGCGGGACGCCGTCAAGCGCGGTGCCACCGTCCTGACCGGTGGTGAACTCCCCGAAGGGCCGGGCTGCTTCTACCCGCCCACCGTCCTCGCCGGTATCGCCCCCGACTCCGCGATCATCGACACCGAGATCTTCGGCCCCGTCGCCGCGATCCGCACCTTCGAGACCGAGGACGAGGCCGTCGCCGCCGCCAACGACACCGAATTCGGTCTGGCTGCCTACCTGTTCACCCAGAACCTCGACCGTTCCCTGCGTGTCGCCGAACGCCTCGAAAGCGGCATGATCGGCATCAACACCGTACTGGTCTCCAACCCGGCCGCACCCTTCGGCGGCGTCAAGCAGTCCGGCCTGGGCTGCGAAGGCGGACGCGTCGGCATCGATGAGTTCCTGGAGTACAAGTACCTGGCCGTCCCCGTCGGAGCTTGACATGCGCGACCGACTCGTCGTCCTCCACCGCGGCAACCGGCCCCCCGCCACCGCAGGCATCGAAAGCCTCGCGGACACCGTCTACGCCACCGAGGAGGAACTGCCCTACCTCCTCCCCGGCGCCGACGTCCTCCTGGCCTGGGTGACCATCACCCCGGCCATCCGCGAGGCCTGGCCCGACGATCCGCAGAAGGCACCCCGCTGGGTCCACGCGTCCTCCGCGGGCGTGGACTCCTTCCTGTTCCCCGCCCTGGTGGACGAGCCGCGCGTTGTCCTGACCAACGCCCGCGGGGTCTACGAGCAGCCGACCGCCGAGTACGTCCTCGGCCTGATCCTCGCCCTCGCCAAGGACTTCCCCGGCACCTGGGAACACCAGCGGCGCCGCGAGTGGCGCCCGCGCCCCAGTGACGGCATCACCGGACCCACCGCGCTGGTCTGGGGGACGGGGCCGATCGGCCGGGCCATCGCCCGGCTGCTGCGCGCCGTCGGGATGCGGGTGAGCGGTGCGGGCCGCAAGTCCCGCACGGACGACCCCGACTTCGGCACGGTCCACGGTGCGACGACCCTGCGCTCCGCGCTGACGGATGCGGACTACGTCGTCCTGGCCGCCCCCCTCACCCAGGACACCCGGGGCATGGTCGACGCCTCCGTGCTCGCCACCATGAAGCCGGGGGCGCGGCTGATCAACATAGGACGTGGCGGACTCGTCGACGAGGAGGCGCTGGTCGACCACCTCGCCGCCGGACGGCTCGCCGGCGCAGCCCTGGACGTGTTCGCACAGGAACCGCTGCCTGCCGAATCTCCCCTGTGGCACATGCCCGGCGTGATGATCTCCCCTCACACGGCGGGCGAGACCACCAGCGAGCGGGAGGCGCTCGTCGAGGTGTTCCTCGACAACATCACCAGGCACATCGAGGGCAGGCCGCTGCGCAACGTGGTGGACAAGCGGCGCGGATACGTAGTCGACGACACGCCCCCGCCTGAAGGTGAGTAGCACGCGGTCGGCGCGGCCGGGTGCGATCGGTACGCGCAGGGATCCGGTGTTCGAGTTGAGATCGCTCCCGCCAGGTTATGACCATGTGCCCCAACTCGTGCCGGCGGTCGTAGCCGGATGGGAACGGCCGGGCGATGCCCAAGGCGGCCAGACCGTGGTTGAGGTCGGTGAGGTTGTCGTTCGCCCACACCAGCACGGTCTTGTCGCGGCGGCCTGCACCGTCGCGGCCCTCCACCGTGGCGCCGACGCGGCTGGCGCGGCAGGTCGAGATCGTTCAACTGGGTCTTCGTCATATACGTGTTGGCCGGCACCTCACCCCAGTAGGAGAAGCGGCGGATCGGCGGCCCCTCGTCATCTCAGCCCCCTCGTCGGAGATGGTCGCTTCCTCGGTTCAGTCCGCGGGTTCGTCCCGCATCTCGGGCGTACCGACGGTGTAGACGTCCTTGAGCTTCACCTCGGTGACGCCCCGGCCTTCGTCGAACACCGCGCGCCAGTCGCCGATGACGTGCAGCTCGTCGGTACCCATCGCGCGAACCACCATCAGGCCCTCGTCGTAGGCGCGGTGGGCCTTCCACCACAGGTTCGCGAAGGCCTGCGAGCGAATGATGTGCATCCAGTCGGTGCGGTACAGCTCTCGGTTGTAGTTCGACTCCCCCAGCGTCGAGACGAACTTCGAGTACATCGCCTTGACGTACTCCAAGGTCACTTCGTCGTCTTCGGTGATCGCCCTGTCCCGGGCGTCCTTCAGTGCGACGCGGAACTTCTCCAGCAGTCCCTCTGTCGCCCCGGAGGTCCACGATTCGTGGATCTCCGGGGGGTCGCACAGGCCGTACTTGGGTCCCGAGATCCGCAGCAGCAGGCGCAGCGTCGGTTCGGTCACCCACAGCGGATCCGGCTCGTCCCGGCTACCGACCGGGTTGGGCAGGTAGTCGTCGTGATCCCAGGCGGGCGCGGTGATCAGGTGGACGCCGGCGCGGCGGCGGTCATGGTGGCCTCCGGTGGAGTGCTCCAGCTGGCCGAGCGGCAGGTGAGTCTTGAGCGCACTCAGGTAGGCGCCGTTGATGTCGAGAGCGGTGACCTCGTGCTCACCCGCGGGCAGTTCGGGCCGTGCCCACTTGGGGCGGGCCTCCCAGATCTGGTCCGCGCCGCGGGAGGACTGCTTGCGTAGGACGTCGGGCAGCCACGGGTGCGCGACGATGTCGTAGCGGCCGCCCTTGCGGGTGTGATCCAGCAGCGCCATCGCGTCCGGGATGGCCCGCTTGACCAGCGCCTTGGTCGCCGCTTCCACGTCGCCGCCGTGCTCGGCGAGTACGGCCGTGACGGCGGAGCCGATCAGGTCCGGCGTGTCGGCGGTCTGCATGCGGCGGCCGACGGGCACGACCTTGACGCCACGTCCCGCCTGCCCCTGCCGGCCGGAGGGCGCTGCACGCCGGGGTTTCGGACGCGGCGCACGCTTCTCCGGGGCCGCGGGCTCGCTCGTCTGCGCGGGCCCGGCGAGATTGCAGTCCGCGGGATCCAGGTGCTGGGTGAATCCAGCGACCTGGTGACGGGCCATCTGCCCGCACAGCACGCACGGCTCAGGGGTGGCGAGCACGTCGACGTCGTCGTCCTGGCCGGCCGCCTGCTCGGCATCCGCGCGAGCTTCGTCCTCTGCCTCCTCTGCCGGGGCTTCCTCGGCCGCCTCCGCTGTCTCGGCTGCTTCGGCGGCCAGTTTCGCCTTCGCGCCCTCGAGGAAGTACACGTACTTCTCCCGCACTTCGCCGCTCGGGTCCCGTCCTGACTCCCAGCCTCCGACGGTGGAGGGACTCACCCCCAGAGCCTGCGCGAGCTGGGCGCGCGACAGGCTGAGCTCCTCGCGCAGGGCGCGCCGCTCCTCGGCGGAAGGCAGCGCCACCTCCTTCTTGGCGCCGGCGAGCAAGGCGTCGATCGCGCCGAAGTCCGTCATCACGCGCCTCCCTCGACGGCCGCAGGACGTGGAGCGCCGGCCTGGCGGCCGGGGACGCGGCGGCGCCCAGCGGGCAGCGCTTCCGTGGCCCGGGTGGGTCTGCCAGGAGTTCGAGGACGTCGATGCCGTAGTGCGTGGCGACCCGCCTCGCAGTCGGTCAGACTCCAGGCCGCGGTGCCGGACTGACGGCGGCTCACCTGGGCCTGGCTCCTATCCTGGGCGATGCGAACGTCCCGGCCGAAGCCGTCACCCTGGTACAAGAGGCTCTCGTAGCCCAGGGAGCTCCAGACGACTGTGGGGCCCTGGCCCGCCACCTACTTCAGGGGCACCCCATGTGGGGCGCCGCCGCCTGGACGTACGACGGGGACGAAGGCGCCTGGATCTGCGAAGGCCAACACAGCCCACGCAAGACGCCGCTGGATGATCACCTCCCGGACTCGCAGCGCGCGGCCCTGCAGGACTGCCTCACATCGGCGGGCGGTTAGGCGGCACTGGCTTCCGGCGTCGGCGTGGCCACGGGGAACGCCGTGTGCTCGTCGAAGAGTTTGCGGTGCTGGAGGCAGTGATAGACCTGTCCGATCACGCGATTGAAGAGGTTGCGCTGGGCTGCTGCGTGCCAGTCTCCGTGTTGCCGTCGTTGCCGGTAGTGGCTGTTGGCGCCAGTGGAGGCCCGGAGGGAGGCGAAGGCCCAGAGGTAGTCGGCGTGACTGAGCCGATCGCTCTTCACCTGCAGTGATGGACGATTTCTTGCCGGAGGCCCTGGTGACGGGTAAGGAGCCGGCGTAGGCCTTCAGGCCGCGGGCGTCGGCGAAGCGGGTGCGGTCGTCCACGATCTCAGCCAGGATCCGGGCGGCCAGCTGGATGCCGAGCCCGGCGAAGCTCAACAGGATCTCGGTGTCCGGGTGCTGAGGGAACGCTCTTGCACCGCCTTCGCCAGGTCGTCGACGGCGGTGCAGGCGGCGTTCAGCTGGATGAGGAGGGCGAGCATCTGCTTGCCGAGCGCGTCCTCAACTTGCGGTGGCTGGTGGGCCCACTCGGCGCGGAAGATGTCGCGGAGCCGGTCTGCCTCCGCCTCGATGCCGCGTTTGCGGCCGGCCCGCTCAATACTCCAGCTGCAGATCGTGATCTCACTGGTGGGGGCGGTCCGAGAACGGGTGCGGCCACCGCTGATCATCGTGAGTTGTGTGGACTTACGAAGAGACGGTGGTCGCAGGTCACAGCATAAATCCCGGCCGTTGGCGGGAGGCGTTCGAGGTGGCCATGAGCCGTATCGCGGGTCGGTTTGCCCGGATCGAACCCCGGTTGCGGGCCGGGCGGTTGGCGCTGGGGCTGCTGTCGGACCTCCCCCGCAAGAACTGCTGGACAATCGCGGAGTGGGCGGGGGAGAAGACCCCACACGGCATGCAGCACCTGCTGTGCCGTGCGTCCTGGGACGCCGATGCCGTGCGCGATGACGTCCGCGAGTACGTTGTCGAGCATCTCTACGACGAGGCGGCGGTGCTGGTCGTGGACGAGACCGGCGACGTGAAGAAGGGCACCCGCACCGTCGGGGTCCAGCGCCAGTACACCGGCACCGCCGGACGGATCGAGAACTCCCAGGTCGCCGTCTATCTCGTCTATGCGGGCGCCCGCGGGCACGCGGCAGTGGACCGGGAGTTGTATGTCCCACGCTCCTGGACTGCCGATCCCCAGCGATGCCAGGCGGCCGGGCTGGGCGAGGACACCGCCTTCGTGACCAAGCCGGAGGTGGCCCGCGTGATGATCGAACGGTTCCTGGACGCCGGACACCGCATCGACTGGGTAACCGGCGACGAGGTGTACGGCGGCAACCCGAAGCTGAGGGCGGCTCTGGAGGAACGCGGCATGGGCTACGTGCTCGCCGTGGCCTGCTCGGCCGAAGTGGACACCAAAGCAGGGAAGTTCCACGCCGACGCGCTGGCGGCGAAGCTGCCCAAACGAGCCCGGCAGAAACTGTCGGCCGGACGCGGCGCGAAGGGGCACCGCTTCTACGACTGAGCCGTCATCGACCTCGCCGACCCGGCGCCGGGCTACCGTCAGCTGCTGATCCGGCGCAACGGCACCACCGGTGAACTCGCCCACTACCGTTGTCATTCCACCAAGTCGGTCCCGCTGAGCACCCTGGTCAAGACGACTGGTTCCAGGTGGCGGGTGGAGGAAACCTTCCAGGCCGAGAAGGGCCTGGCCGGGCTCGATGAGCACCAGGTCCGCCGATACCCCTCCTGGGGCCGCTGGGTCACCCTCGCCATGCTCGCCCCCGCCTTCCTCGCCGTCGTCCGCGCCGACGAAAAGGCCCACCACCCCGGGCCAGGTGGGCTGATCCCACTCACCTGCAACGAGATCCAGCGCCTGTTCATCACACTCGTTGTCCAGCTCGTCCAGGACGCGGATCACCGACTCAGCTGGTCCCTCTGGCGACGTCGTCACCAGGCCCGATCGCGGGCCGGCCATTACCGGTGGCAAGCAGCCCAGGCATGACCGAGCGGTTCAGTCGGCGAGTTCCGTCAGGTACGGCGCTCGGTATTCGGTCCGGATCACCGCGCGTACGGCGTCCAGTCACCCGGCGGTGGCCAGGCGGCGCCGAAGCTCCTCCTGCGAGACGTCTTCCACGTGGGTCAGAAATACCCATATGTGACCTGAAGGGTCCTTGAGGATGACAGTGCGGTCACCGTGGAACATGTCCTTCGGCGGCTGGAGGATCTCAGCGCCGGCGGCTTCTGCGCGCTCCGCCAGGCTGTCGACGTCCGGCACGAAGACATGCAGCGTGACGGACGTGCCTCCGCCGAGCGCGGCAGGCGCAGCGAAGGAGGCGGCCTCCGCCTCGTCCACGCTGGCGTCGCCCAGCATCAGGGCCGACCGTCCGATGGTGATCTCGGCGTGCAGAATCCCACCGCCCGGAGCGTCGATCCTGAAGTCCTCACGGGCGCCAAACGCCCGCTGGTAGAAACCGATCGCCGCGGCGGCGTCGTCGACCATGATGTGCGGAATCACGGCATAGCGGTAGCGGTCGGGGATCTCGATGTGGTCTGTGCGCTCGGTCACGGCGAACCTCCTTGAAAAGGCACCGCTGGTCGGTTCCTGCGGCTATGGAAGGAACCTAGAAGCTCAAGTTTGGTTGAGGTCAAGCGTCGACGTGGCCCTGCAAGTCCTGCCTGCAGAGCACCTGCAGGCCCCGCCCTGCCAATCGGAAGGCACAGCTCGCCCACTCGAGTGCTCATGAGCTTTCCCGGCGCCCAGGCGCTGGAAGCACTCCGCGCCGAGGCGTACCAGGGCTTCCTGAGAGTCATCGGCCGCGCCAAGGACAGCGGGCAGCTGCGCGAGGACTTCATCAGCCGGGACCTCGTCCTGCTCCTGATGGCCAACGCCAGGGTCCTCAGAGCCACCGGCGACGCCGCCCCGGACGCCTGGCGCCGCCTCGTGGCGTGGATGATTCAGTCCTTCCAGACCCCGGCTCGCGGACCGCTACCGGACCGGCCGGAGGACGCCGCTCTGTACGAGGCCATGCGGCGTGTCGCCCACGGCATGGGCTCCTCCAAGACCGGGAATCGGCACTGAGCGATCGGCCGGTGCCGCACCGTTGGCTCGCTGGCACGAGCTGGCTGCGCCCCTGTCACACGGACCAGAGCCTCCGCCGCCGTCTGCGCCGAGGAAATGGACAACCTGGTGAGACGGATGCACCGGGCTGCAGGGTGAGACAGACAGCGAAGCACCAGGTCAACGATCTGACCCATGCCGTCGAACGCGAGAACCTACAGCCTAAAAGCACCACCGGCACCAGGCACCCGAGTATCAGTAGCCCGTCACCGCAGCGGCGGTGTGCGCGCCAGCACGAGACCTGCCGTGGTTGACATCAGAACCTGCTCCTGCCCCCCGGGGCCCGCTGCTCGGTACGGGGTATCGAGCAGGGTCCAGCGCCCGACCTCGATCAGCAACCGGCTGTTGGACGCCACCCTGGAAAGGCAGTGAGGTCAGGACGCGAGTCGAAATGTTCACTGGTTTCGACAGCACCACTCACAGCGCCGCCCCTGACTGCGCGGTACTTTCGGCGTTCACGACCTGTATCTGGCTGCGTCCCTTGCGGCGCCTCATTTTTGGGGTAACCGTCGCGTCGCATGACGCTGCTGCGCCGTCGTTGCTGTCAGTGGCCCGCGATGGCCTCTGCCTCGGCAGTGTAGAGCCGGGCCGGGTCGAAGCCCATGCCGGTGAAGTGGCCGGCGAGTTCGAGGGACAGGACGCCGTGGAGGCGGGTCCAGAAGGTGAGGGCGCGATGCAGCGCCGATGGGCCGGCAGGGTGCGGTGCCGCCCAGTCCCGGTGTTCGTCCAGGTGCGTTTGCAGCGGTGACGGCGTGGCGGGGGTCTGTTGGGCGGTGCAGGCGTCGAGGAGGACGGCCATGATCTCCGAGGCGATCCGGGTGGTGTCTTCGGGGGCTTGGTAGCCGGGCACCGGGGTGCCGTAGACGAGGAAGTATCGCTGCGGGTCGTCCAGGGCCCACCTGCGCAGGGCGTGCGCCAGGTCGCTGAGATCGGCGCCGGCCTCGGCGCGGGCGCGGAAGGCGGTGGCCAGGCTGCGGTAGGCGTCCCTGATGAGCTCGGTGATCAGCTCGTCGCGGTTGGCGAAGTACCGGTAGAGGGCCGGTCCGCTCATGCCGATCTGCTTGGCGATGGCGTTGAGCGAGAGAGCGGAAGCCCCGGCAGTGGCGATCTGCTCCCAGGCGTGCTTCTTGATTTCCTCCCGTATCTGGGCGCGGTACCGCTCCCTGGGAGTCCTCGCCTCCAGCTCGCCCACAACCTGCCTCCCGTGCTCTCACCACGTCGTTAGTTAGAACCTATCACGAACGCTCTTGACTCTCACAGAGAAGAGAGTTAGAACTTCTAACGAACACAACAGCTTCTCTCGAAAGGAGGGGTGTCCGTGAGCAGCGAACGCCTCGTCCAGGTCGTTCTGCCAGGCATCGTGGCCCCGGAGGACCTGCGGATCCGCCACGCGGCCGTGCCGGACCCCGGCCCGGGACGCATAGTGATCGCCATGGAGGCGACCGGCGTCTCATTCGCCGAACAGCAGATGCGCCGCGGGCGCTACTACGACCAGCCGCCGTTCCCGTTCGTGCCCGGCTACGACCTGGTGGGCCGGGTGCTGTCGACCGGCCAGGGAGTCGACCCGGGCCTGGCCGGACGGCGGGTGGCCGCGCTGGTCAAGGTCGGCGGCTGGGCCAGCCACGTGGTCGTCGACGCCAAGGACGCGGTCGAGGTCCCGGACGGCCTGACCGCGGCTCAGGCCGAGACCGTCGTCGTCAACGGCATCACCGCCTGGCAGATGCTGCACCGCACAGCCCAAGTGCGCGCCGGGCAGAGCGTCCTGGTGCACGGCGCCAGCGGCGGCGTCGGCTCCGTCCTGGCCCAACTCGCCCGCGCAATCGGCGTGAAGGTGATCGGCACGGCCTCCGCCCGGCACCACGCCGCGCTGAAGGAACTGGGCGTCACCCCGGTCGACTACCGCGCCGCAAACGTGCCGGCACAGGTCAGGGAGCTGGCCCCCGGTGGAGTTGACGCCGTCTTCGACCACGTCGGCGGCCGCAGCGTCATCGACTCCTGGCACCTGCTCGCCCCCGGCGGCACCCTCGTCGCCTACGGCAGCGCCTCCACCCGCGACGACTCCGGCTCCAAGCAGTGGCCCGTGCTGAAAATCCTCGCCCGCACCTGGATGTGGAACACCCTGCCCAACGGCCGCCGCGCCCACTTCTACAACATCTGGGCCGGCCGGACGCTGAACAAGGACCGCTTCCGCGCCCGGCTGCAGACCGACCTCACCGAAGTCTTCGCCGCCGTCCGCCGCGGCGACGTCACCCCCCGCATCGCCGCCCAACTGCCGCTCGCCAGAGCCTCCGAGGCCCTGCGCCTCGCGGAGTCCGGCACCGTCACCGGCAAGGTCGTCCTGACTCCCTGACCCGCACAGTCCCGGGGCACCACCGTTGGGCCGCGCCCCGTCACGCTCCACCGCCACCGAACCTCGAAGCACGCTCAAGGCACCCGAACACCCGCATCCCTCACCCCACGCACATCACCCGGAGGACCGACGCCATGAAGCTCCGCCCGACCCGCGCCATGACCACCCTGATCTGCGCCGCGGCCGCCATCACCGCACTCGGCACCACCGCCTTCGCCGCACCCCCCACCGACCGGCACCTGCCAAAGATCGTCGCCGACTGGTCCACTGCCTGGAACGGCACCGACCCCAACGCGCTCGGCACCTTGTTCACCCCCGGCGGCATCTACACCGACCAGGCCATAGGCGTCACCTTCCACGGCCGCCAGGAGATCACCGGATGGAAGGCCCGCACCGACAACCTCATCGACAACGTCCACGTCACCGTGCACGCCACCCACCGCGACGGCGACCACCTCACCATCGAGGCCGTCTACTCCGGCCACCTCAAAGGCGCACCCACGCCCTTCGCCGTGCCACTGGCCACCCTCCTCACCCTCGACGGCCGCCAGATCACCTCCGACCAGGACTTCTACAGCCTCAACGCCGTCCTTGCCCAGTCCGGCCTCCCCGCCGGCTGGACCCCGCCCACCCCCTGACCCACCAAACGACCCACAGCTGACAGCAACACACCACCGGAACGCGCCGCCCAACCGCCGGAAGGCGCGTTCCGTCACCGTTCCTGCTGGACTGTCGACCTCCCATGTGCTGTCGTGAACACCGAATACGGCGCGCGCCAAGCACCTCCCAATGTCGTGAGCACTTACTGTCCAATCTGGCGAACAAAGCCAGACGGACCTGTCCCAGGGCAGGCTTGAGGCGTGTCGCCTTTCTCCTTGTCCGCCGTGCTGCTGGTGGGGAACCAGCAAATCCCGGTTGAGACCGAGCTGGGTGAGCTGACACCGGCCCAAAGTCCGCAATGGGGCGGCCTTCTGCGGGGTGCGCGGGAGCCGCTCGCTGGCGCGGGGCAACAGGGCCAGGATGCCCGGTTGCGTTTCCCCGACGGGCGGGAACGCATCGTCCGGCTGACGGGTGCGCCGCGGACGGACGACGACGGGCGCCTGATCGTGGCCTTCCTGGGCGAGGGGACGCCCCCGGCAGGGGCATGTCGCCGACATGGCGCGGCCCGTGGCGACCGATTTGATCTTCGCGTAGGTCAGCATCGACATCAGGATGTGCTGTCTACTGCCCGGCAGTCGGGCGAGCCCGGCAACGATTGTGCCGGAGGGACGCCCAGCAGCGCGCCAACGACTTGGCCGTGGGAGTCCCGCGCGACCAGCGGCAGGGACAGCTCGCCCGCCGCCCGCTGGAGGCCTCCCGCTGCCGCCGCCCTCACGAGAGGTTCGGCCAGGTCGTCGCCCGCAAGGCCGTCCAACAGCCACGTACCGCACTCACCGCGAGCGAGCGCTTCCAAAAGGCCGGCCTCCAGATCGTCGTCGGCCGCCTTCAGCAGCGTGGTCATCGCGTCGGCCTCCGCCGGCACCGCGAAACCGATACTTACGCTGCCGAGCCCGGGAACCCCGTCGAGCATCTACTGTCGCGTCAGCCGTTCCGGCCTCGCTAACGAGGCCGTCGTCGCCGTCCGCTTCTTCGCCTTCTTCTTCGCCATCCCGGAGATCTACCCGCCTCAGGTCCTGCGGGCCCGGAAGTCACGATTGGAACCCCGGTGCCGAGTTGACCAGCCATGCTCGGGCGGGTAGCCGGGATCGGCGCTTGAGGGGGCGTGGTCAGGGGGTATCGCCGGAGTAGTAGAAACGACAGCTCACACCCGGGCCGGGCGTGCGGGGTTCACCGGGGCGCGGGTCGTACAGGGCGCGGCCACCGGGCCACCGCGACAGCTCGGTGGACAGGGCAGCACCGTCGTCGACTTCCTCCGACCGCCAGCCCGTGATGTCGAGCAGCAGCCCGTCCAGCGGCCCGCCTATGAGCGCGGCGTACGTCTGCCACGGACGCGGGCCGGGATCGGGGTCGTCGTGGTCGAAGCCGTAGACCCGGCCGCGCAGCAGCTGCTCGTCTCCGTTCATGCCGTCCAGCCTTGCAGCCGCCACCAACAATGCCCGCGCGGCGGCGGGCCCGGCCCGTGCCTCCTTTCACTCAGGCTGGGCCGGACCCGCCACCCTCACCGCGCCTTCGGCAACACGTCCAGGGAGAAGCGTTCCTCCCTCGCGGCTGGGCTGGCCACTTGCCACACCGGCTCTTCGGGCCCCTTGCGGGTCAGCTGCGCCAGGGTCGTGATCGCCACGATGAACCGGTAGTTGACGCTGTGTACGTGGCGGGCGCGCTCGAGGAAGGCGGCCCCCTCGGTGCCGGGGCCGCGCGGGGCTGGCGCCGTCCCGTGTCGACACGCTCCTCAGCCCCGGTGAGGGCGCGCCGACACGGAGTGACCACACCGGCCTCCGCCCCATCGCGGCAGCTGGTCTCACCGCCCGCCACGGCCAGGCGGTGCCGTCTGCTCACGCGCGTGCGTCCGTGACGGCGGCAGTACGGTGACCGGCCCAACTCCGGCTCGGCGGACGACACGTCGCGGCCGCCGACGTCGACGGCCCGACACCATTTCAGTTGGCGTGATCTTGCGGCAGTCTGGAGCGATGACTCCTGCGCTTGTGGAGCGGATGGCGCCAGAGGACCTGTGGGAGCTGTTTCAGCGGGTAGTTCCACCAGCTCCGGAACGGCCGCAGGGCGGAGGACGGCGTCGGCGAGTGACCGCGAGGTACTGGCCGCGATCATCTTCGTGGCCACCTCGGGGTGGACCTGGAACCAACTGCCGCCGGGCTTCGGGCTGTCAGGAGTGACCGCCTTTCGTCGGTTCACCAAGTGGTCCGAGGCCACGGTGCGGGCCAAGCTCCACCGCCTGGTCCTGGACGAACTCGACTCCCGCGGCGAGCTGGACTGGTCACGATGCGCCATCGACTCGGTGAGAGTCCGCGCCCTCAAAGGGGGCAGCTGACGGGACCCAATCCGACCGACCGTGGCAAGAGCGGATCGAGAATCCACCTCATCGTCGACCGCGGTGGCCTGCCCCTGTCGATCGGCATCTCCGCCGCGAACCTCCACGACAGCCAGGCCCTCATCCCGCTGGTCCGCGGTATCCCGCCCATCCGCTCGCGTCGCGGCCGCCGACGTCGACGGCCCGGCAAACTCCATGCAGACAAGGGCTACGACTACCAGCACCTGCGGCGCTGGCTGTCTCCCGCGGCATCCAGCACCGCATCGCCCGCAAGGGCATCGAGTCCTCCCGCCGGCTGGGCCGGCACCGCTGGGTCGTGGAACGAACGGTGTCCTGGCTATCGGGCTGCCGACGACTCCACCGCCGCTACGAGCGCAAGCCCGAACACTTCCTTGCCTTCACCGCCACCCTCATATGCCACCGCAGACTCACCAACTGAAATGGCGTCTTATCCAGTGCTGCCGGCAGCAATGACGTTCACGTAGCCCATCATTCCGTTGTCCTCGTGTCCAGTGATGTGGCAGTGAAACATCCATATCCCGGTGAAGTCCGTAAAACGGATCCGGATCACTACTTTGCCAGCTTTTCCATTGACTGCATGGGGAACGCTCACGGTGTCCATGTAGTCGGCGGGGGGCTGGGCGCGGCTGTTCACACTGAGGACCTGGAACGGTGCGATATGGAGATGGAACGGATGATCGTGCCCACTCGTGTTAGTGAGCGTCCATTCTTCGACCGTTCCGAGTGTGGCCGGTTTCTTGAAAGTCGGCTTCTTCATGTCGAACAACTTGCCATTGATCCAGAAGTTGTTGCCGCCGTCGTCACTCAGGGCCACGCTTCGGGATTGGGCGATGGGTTCTCCGGACAGATCGGGTTCGGATCCGGGAAGCGGCCCAGTGACCTGGGGCGAGGTGGCCATGCCCGACGGTGCCCCAGCGGCAGCCGACCCCGCGCTCTCGCGGCCCTGTTGGACATTGACCTTCATGAGGATGGTGTTGGGGTAGGAGTCGCCGTCACCCTCCGGCCCGGTCTTGTGGGCGAGGGTTCTGAGCCAGGTCGATCCGACGGCTCCGGCAGTCACCAGGACGTCGAAGCGTCCGCCGGGCGGAACCAGGAGGTGTTTCACCCGAGCCGGCGCTGCTGAGGGATTCCCGTCCTGGCCGACGACTGTGAAGCTGCCGCCGTCGAGCTGGAGATCGTAGAAGATTGCGTAACCTTCGTTCGCTATGCGCCACAACTGGGTTTCGCCGGCTTTCACGTTCAGCGTGGGCCGGTACTGACCGTTGACCAGGCGAACCGTCGGCGATGCGGGCTCCAGGACCCCGTCCGGGTAGACGATCGAGCTGGTTCCGCTGATCTGGGCGTCCTTGAGTGCCAAGGTATGAGCGGTGATCCCGCGGTAGGCCGGCGGCAACGATGCGCGGCTGTCCCCGACAATGATTGTTCCCGACAGCCCCGCCCCGATCTGGCTCTCGGTGCCATCGCAGCGAGCGTTCGCTCGGGCAGAGGACATCTCCATCCCCGGCATCGACTCGCCGTCCCTGGTGCACATTTCATGGTCGTGGTACCAGTACGTCCCGGGTACCTGGTTTGCGGGGATGTCGAGATGGTAGGTCAGAGTCTGACCAGGCTGAGCGGACAGCATGATGTTGTCCGCGCTTCCCTTCGGGGACAGGTGCATCCCGTGGAAGTGCAAGTTGGTTGCCGTACCAAGCTTGTTGGTCAGTTTCAAGGTGACATGCTGGCCAGGAACCACGTGAAGGGTCGGCCCGACGAGGCTTCCGTTGTAGGTCTCCGCAAGCACCTTCTTGCCCGAGATCATCACTTCTTTCTCAACCGCCGTCAGCTCAACCGTCAGATCCTCAGGGGTTGCCTTGTTGAGGTCGGGCGGTTCCACCAGCGCAGCGCCGGAAACCATTCCAGCCGCCTGCCGTTCGGTAGTCGGAAGTGGCTTTCCAGTAGCCGCCGAGTTTGGGTTTGCACCCCCGTATCCTGCGAGGTACGAAAACAGGAGAGTGACCCCGACAACGAGGACTCCGAGAAGGGCGATGGGCGATCGACGTACCGCCCGTCGCCTCCGTCCTCCGGCCTTCACCACGCCCGCTCCCCACCCTGTGTGCTCCACTCGTACACAAACGACTGCACGACCGCGCCCCTCCTTGGCTCGATTCCATGACGGCCCTGGAGACTTCCTGAGGAACCCTGAGGATTTGATGAGGGCAGGCGCGCGCGCCGTCCACGGCCCGGTCGTCACGCACAGCCGCGTGCGAGTAGTGGTGACCAGGGATGACCCGGTGCGGCTCCACCGGGACCTGATCGGCCGGGCAGCGGAGCCATACTTCGGCAGCGGGTCGGCCTCCAGGCGCATCGGGCCGGATTGCCGGCTCTCGCACTGACAGCGACCCTGGCAGCCGGGCAGCAGCGCACTCGGGCGTGCGGTACCACCAGCGCACCACGCTCCTGTGCCGGACGAGGCGAGTCGCGCGACGAACCCGGGGGTCCGGAGAGCTCACCGAATGCTCAGGTTTCCCCTGTGATGATCGTTCGTGTCAGCAGCAGCGCCGTCCGGTTCACCCCGGACGGAGAGTCGCGCCGCCGACTCTGTCGGTCCGGAGCCGTTGGCGGTCGTGGGCCGATGAGTGGCGGTGCCCTCCGATGAGACGTCCCCCTGGTCATCGGCGAGGCACCGCCACCCCGCCCCATGGTTCGACGTGGGCTGGGAGACCCGTCGATGGTGGAGAGGTTCAACGGTGACGACAGGGTTCAGCGGTGACGACAGGAAGCGACCGAGCCTGTGAGCGCATTCATGTCCTCGCCGAAGCCTCAGCACCTGTCGACGCCTATTCTGGCCGACATGCGCGTACTGGTGGTCGAGGACGACGATGATCTGCGTTTCGCCGTGGCTGCCGCACTGCGCGGCGGAGGACTGGCCGTCGACGAGGCCGGAGACCTCCCCGCCGCCGACGAGGCGCTGGTACATCACCGGCTACGACTGTGTCGTCTTCGACCGGATGACGCCGTCCGGTGACTCCGCGGAGTACGTGCACCGGATGAGGGCGGACGGCAGCACCGTACCGGCCCTCTTCCTCACTGCGCGCGACTCCGTCGACTACCTGGTCAAGCCCTTCGCCGTCCCGGAGCTGGTCGCCCGTGTGCGGAACCTGTGCCGGCGAATCACCGTGGTCCGGCCGTCGGTGGTCCGCTGTGGCGGACTGCAGGTCGACTCGGCCCGCCGCGACGGCGTCCTGCTTACGCTCACCGTCAAGGAGTTCGCCGTGATGGAAATCCTCGCCGCCCGGACCGGCGAGGCCGTACGGTGCACCGAGCTAATAGAGGGCTGCTGGGACGTGCTGACCGAGCCGAACTCCACGGCTTCGACCTCGCCGATCACCTCCCCATCCTCCTTCAGGACGCCACTGGTGTATGTGACCACGTCCGGCGGGCCTCCAGGCGGGAGTTGTCCACCCGGCCCGCGAGGTCGGGTGAGAACCGGGCCCCGCCGAGGGCGGGTGTGGGGTCCGCGGGGTCGTAGCGGTAGTTGTCGGGAGCCGACTCGCCGGGGTTCTCCGGTGACAGCGTGCCACCGGCCGGGAGGTGGAAGCGCTGCGGGGCGTACCCGGTGGGCGGCCAGGAGGCGAAGTCCCGCCACTTCTCCTCGCCCATGACGTACAGGCGTACGGGTGCGCGCTCCGGCGGCTGCTCGCCCCAGGCGCGAGTCCGAACTCCAGGGTCTGCGCCGCCGCTTCGGCGAAGACGCCCGTCGCTGCGTGCGGGCACGGGCCGACCGTGAGCCGGGCCTCGCGTCCCGCCGCACGGAGCGTCGTGAAGTCGCGCAGCTGACCGGGCAGGAACAGGTCGTATCAGCCACCCACCGAACTGACCGGCACGCTCACCTCCGCGACCCCGCGCGCCGACGGCCATGGCGGCGCTGTCGGCCTGCTGGGCCCGGCGCGGGGCCACCCGGTCGCGGATCGTGCTGATCCATGGGCGGCCGGACTGCCGCGCGGGCTCGGCCGGAGGGTGCGGGGGTTGCGGGCCTTCGACTCGGCCCGCAGCCTCGTAGGAAAGCCCGCACCTTCGTGGGAAAAGCGTCCTCGGCTCAACCCGGGATGCCACGTCCTCCGTCTCCGCTTGGCCCAGGACCGTCGAAGGCCGTGTCGCCGGTGTCGCGGCAGCGGAACCGAGGACCGTATCCGGAGCAACGCCACTACCGGCCGTCGCCTTTCGCTGCGATGGCCCGGTCCAGAACGTCGTGGTCGGCCCAGCTTCCGTGGAAGCCGAACGGCACCCGGCTGGGGAGCTTGACCCGGGCCAGCGGGGTGCGGCGCAGGTCGGCCGCGTCATGGACGAGGAGCTCGCTCAGGTCGGTGGCGCGGTTCCACCACAGCGAGAGCAGGTAGCCGTCGTCCTCGCCGCAGGCGTTCTCTCGGGCCACGAAGACCGGTTCGCTCGGGCTGGTCAGGCCGTCGGGTCCTTCAACGACGGTGGTGCGGTCGAGAAGGTAGTCGTGACGGGCGAGGCCGTCGGACATGGTGTCGTCGGCCAGGCCGCGCGTGGTGACGAAGTAGCCGTAGCGGTGCGGCCGACCTGTGTAGGCGTCGTTGATCTTGGGGAACTCGCCGAAGACGCCGCTGATCATCTCCTCCGTCGCCCGTCCGGTCGCCAGGTCGACACGCCAGCGGTAGGGCAGGGCCGGCGGGAACCACTCGTGGGAGCCCACGGGCGTGGAGAGACGGTCGACCGGGCTGCCGAGGCGGCTGATCCGGTGCCCGTCGACGATCAGCTCATCGTCCTGCTCGTAGGCGTTGTAGAAGTGGGTGTTGGCCCAGTGGCCGCCGAGCTCGTGCCAGGTGATCTCATGGGTGTGGCGGTTCATCAGGACGATCTGGACGCCATGTTCAAGGGAGTTCTCGTCCCAGACGACGCCGGGCCTGCTCTGGGCCACCAGGTCGAGGCGGAACTGGGCGGGCGTGACGAAGAAGATCGCGTACGTGTCGCTCACCGCGAAGTCGTGCATGAGGACCGGCACGCCGATGTCGAAGGAATGCGAGTCCTTGATCTCGGCCGTCTTCACGTCGGCGCGGTACCAGGTGATGGTGGGTCCGACCGCGGCGAAGAACAGCATGTCGCCGGTGTCCGGGTCGGTCTTGTAGTGGCCGGTGCATAGAATGTCGACGCCGCCGTGGAAGTCGTACGTGCCGAGGGTGCGGAGCGTCTCGGGGTCCAGTGCGTGCGGCAGTCCGCCGTCGAAGTAGACGAGCAGGTGGTCGTCGAAGAGACCGGCGTTGATGTTGGCCACGTTCTTGGCGCGCGGGGCGCCGTCGGGCAGCCTGCCCTGGGTGCCGCCGTTGACGAAGCCGCTGTAGATCGCCTCGCCGGCCTCCACCTCGACCTTCATCGAGTCGGTCTGGACCCAGCGGGTGCGGTAGGCGGCCCTGCCCTCGCGCAGGTAGACACCGCATACCATGCCGTCGCCCTCCCACCAGTGATAGCGGTCGGTGTTGCGGGGCTGGAAGCGGGGATTGGAGGAGACGCGGAACAGCGCGCCCGCGAGGTCGGACGGTATCTCGCCGTCCACCTCCAGGTCGTACGCCTCGTTCTCCTCCGTCCAGGGTGCGAAGGGGCCGTTGAGGAACCTGTTGCCGGTGTGCCAGTCGGCTCCGGCGCCGACGGGGGCGGGGCTCTCTCCGGTCCCACGGGGGACGACGGTGATGGGGTTCGCGGGCATGGGGCTCTCCGTGCGGGTCTGCGTGTCGGGGCGGTCAGAACGGGTAGCGCGGCAGTTCGCCGCGTACGGTGACCCACTGCTGTTCAGTGAAGGCCTCGAGGTTGGCGGCGGCGCCGCCGTGACGGGAGCCGGTGCCGGAGTCGCCGACGCCGCCGAAGGGGATGTTCGGTTCGTCGTTGACCGTCTGGTCGTTGATGTGGACCAGTCCGGTGGGCACGCGCTCCGCCAGGGCTAGACCCTTCGTGACATCCCGGGTGAGGATGCCGAGGGACAGTCCGTACTCGGTGCCGGCGGCGAGCCCGGCCGCCTCGTCCACGTCCCGGAAGAGGACGACGGGCGCCACGGGGCCGAAGATCTCCTCGGCGTAGGCGGGCGCGGTGAGCGGTACGCCGGTGAGCACCGTGGGCCGGTAGAACAGGCCCTCGTAGGTACCGCCCGCGACAAGCCGCGCGCCGGCCTCGACCGTGTCCGTGACGATGCCGTGGATCCGGTCGCGCTGCCCCGCGTCGATGAGCGGCCCGACGCCGACGTTCTCGCCGACCGGGTCCCCGACCGGGATCGCGTCGGCATGGCGGGCGAGCAACTCCGTGTACTCCTCGGCCACCGAGGCATGGACGAGGTGGCGGCTGCTGGCCATGCAGATCTGGCCGGCGTTGGCGAAAGACCCCCACGCGCCCACTGACGCGGCCTGCTCCAGGTCGACGTCGTCCATCACGACCAGCGCGGAGTTGCCACCCAGCTCCAGGTGGACGCGCTTCAAGTGCCGGGCGGCGGCGACGCCGATGGCACGGCCGGCCCTGGTGGAACCGGTGAACGCGATGACGGGGATCTGCGGATGTTCCACTACGGCTGCTCCGACGTCCGCGCCACCAGGCAGGACGTGCAGCAGCCCGGGGGGCAGGCCCGCCTCTTCGAAGACGCGGGCGAAGGCGACGCCGCCGCTGATCGCTGTGCGCGGGTCCGGCTTGAGGATGACCGCGTTGCCGAGAGCGAGCGCCGGGGCCACGGCCCGCATGGCCAGGATGATCGGCACGTTGAAGGGAGCGATGACGCCCGCGCCCCCGACCGGGACCCGGCGGGAGAAGGACAGCCGCTCCTGTCCGGAACGCAGGAGCTCTCCATACGGTGCCCCGGCAAGGGCGGCGGCCTCGTGGCACTCCTCCACACCGCCGCTGGTGACCTGCAGGGCGGCGAACGGCCGGACAGCGCCGGACTCACGCATCAGCCAGGTCTCGATCTCGTGCTGATGCTCCTCGAAGAGCCGCGCGGCGCGACGCAGTACGGCGGCTCGGTCCGAGTACGGGCGGGCGGCCCACTCCCGCTGGGCGCGCACCGCCCGCTCCACCGCCTTGCCGACGTCCGCCGGGGTGGCCGAGCCGACGCGGCCCAGGGTCTTGCCGGTGGCCGGCTCGATGGCGTCGTACTCCTCACCCGAGCCATTGATCCACTCACCGGAGAAGATGCGACCTTCCCAGGTGCTGCTGTCCAGAAACGTCATGGCGTCCCGTTCCAGTAGTGCGTTACGTCGCAAATGTAGCGATATGAACTATTCCGATGCGGCCACCGCGTCTCATATAACCGGAGCCCTGTAGCGTTTAATAGGACGCTGCACCCATGAGGGGCCTCTCGTCAAGAGGCGAGCCCATCCGCGCCCTCCCGGGGTAGGAGTCCGTTGACGTTGACACACCGCTCGATCTACTGTCCTGTAAAACGCTACATGCATCCTAGGAAAGGAGACATGGACTATGGCCATCACCGGGCTGGGCCACACCGGCTTCTGGGTCGACGACCTGGAGACGATGCGCGACTTCTACAGCCGTGTCCTGGGGCTGACCGTGACCGACGAGGACGAGGAACTCGGCATCGTGTTCTTCTCCTCGTGCCCCGACGAGGAGCACCACGAGTTCGTCCTGCAACGAGGACGCACCGCCCCTCCCGGTGCCAAGCTCACCCACCAGGTCTCCTGGCGAGTGGACTCCCTGGAGACGGTCATCGACTTCCACCGCCGGTTCCGAGCCGAGGGCATCGAGGTCCAGCAGGAGGTCACCCACGGCAACGCGATCGGGATCTACTTCTTCGACCCCGAGGGCAACCGCAACGAGGTCTACCTCCGCATCGACCGCGACGTACGCCAGCCCTTCCGAAAGACGATCGACCTCGACCTGCCCCCCGAGGAGATCTTCGCGGAGGTCGAACGGCTGCTGACCGAGGGCGGCCCGGCCTACCAGCCGGTCCAGTAGTCCCGTGCCCACGACATCCGAGACGCCACCTGTCCTGGTCGTCGGCGCCGGACCGACCGGGCTGACGGCCGCCCATCTGCTGGGCTCGCGGGGCATACGGGTGCTGCTGGTCGAACGCAACGCCACCACGAGCGACGACGCCAAGGCGATCAGCCTCGACGACGAGTCCCTGCGCACCCTGCAGTCGGCCGGCGGCCTGGACGAGGCGGTCTACCCGATCCTGGTGCCGGGCACCGGGACGAGATACTTCGGCGTGGGCGGGCGGCCGCTCGTGCACGCCCGGGGCACTGGCGACCAGCGCCTGGGACATCCGTTCAAGAACCCCTTCGCCCAGCCCGACCTGGAGCGGGTGCTGTGCACGCAGCTGCGCCGCCTGCCGGGCGTCGACGTCCGTTTCGGCACCCGGCTGACCGCCCTCGCCCAGCACCCCGACCGGGTATGCGTGTCCCTGCGAACAGGCGGCGAGGACGGGCCGGTCGAGGAGTTGGACGTCTCGTACGTCCTCGGCTGCGACGGCGGCCGCAGCACCGTGCGCGACCTGCTGTCCATCCCCATGCACGGCCGCAGCTTCCCTGACGTGTGGCTGGTGGCCGACACCCTTGAGGACACCCACGACCAGCGTTACGGCATGCACCACGGCGACCCCGACCGACCTGGCGTCATCGTCCCGGGCCAGGACGGGCGTTGCCGCTACGAGTTCCGCCTCAAGCCGGGCGAGTGCGAGGCCGGTGCCTCTCCCCCGTTCGCTCTCGTGCGGGAACTCCTGCGGCCCCACCGGGAGATCACGCCCGACCAGATCGAGCGCGCGGTCGCCTACAGCTTCCACGCGTTGCTGGCCGACCGGCTGCGCGAGGGCCGCTGCTTCCTGCTCGGCGACGCCGCGCACATGATGCCGCCGTTCGCCGGCCAGGGCCTCAACTCAGGGGTGAGGGACGCGGCCAACCTGTGCTGGAAGATCGCCGAGGTGTTGGCGGGCCGGGCCGGTGACGCGCTGCTCGACACCTACGACACCGAGCGGCGCCCGCACGCCCGGGCCGTGATCGACCTCTCCGTGCGGCTCGGCCGGATCGTCATGACCACCAGCCGACCGCATGCGCTGCTGCGCGACGCGCTGGTGCGCACGGCCATGCACATCCCGCCGGCCCGCCGCTACCTCACCGAGATGCGTTACCGCCCCAGCGCCCGGATACGGGAGGGAGCCGTCGTCCCGACGGACGGCGCGGGCGGTGGACTCGCCGGCGCGATGCTGCCGCAGCCCCGGGTGCTGCACGGGCCGCACCACCGCCCCGCACGGCTCGACGACGTCCTCGGACCGGGCTGGAGCCTGCTGGGGATCGGCGTGAGCGACACCGACTGGGCGATCGCCGTGCGGGCCGGCCTCCCCGAGGCCACCGCCGTGGATGTGTTCCTGGACGACCGCACGCCGCGTGACCGGGCCGGCCGAACGGGGATCGCCGGCGCCGACGGCCGGCTCGACGCCCTCTTCGCCGGGCTGACCGGGTCCTTCGTCCTCGTACGTCCTGACCGGTTCGTGGCCGCCGTGTTCGCCCCCGATCGGGCCGAGTACGTCGGCGTGACGCTGCGGCGCTTCGCGCCCTCCCGCCCCGCCACGGGCGCCACCACCCCCACCTCCGATCCCGCCCCCGAGACCCCGTACGACTCCCCAGGAGTACCCCGATGAGACTGAGCACCGTACGTATCGCCGACGACCGTGTGGCCTCCGCCGCCCGGCAGGAAGGTGACGAACTCGTCCTGCTGCCCTACGCAGACGTGGGTGCGCTGCTCGCCTGCGGCGACGACTGGCACGAGCGCGCGGCCTCCGCCGACGGCGAGCGCCTGCCCCTGGCCGGGGCGTCACTCGCCCCACTGGTCCCCCACCCGAACAAGATCGTCTGCCTGGGTCTCAACTACGCCACGCACATCAAGGAGATGGGCCGCCCCACCCCCACCCATCCCACCCTCTTCGCGAAGTACGACGGGTCCCTGATCGGCGCCAACGACGACATTCACATGCCGCCGGTCAGCGACGACCTCGACTGGGAAGCCGAGTTGGGCGTCGTCGTCGGACGCAGTGGCCGCCATGTGCCACGTGAGAAGGCCCTGGAGCACGTCGCCGGCTACACGGTCGCCAACGACGTCACCGTACGGGACTGGCAGCACCGCACCCGGGAGTTCCTCTCCGGCAAGACCTTCGAGGCCACCACCCCGGTCGGACCCGTGCTCGTCACCCCCGACGAACTCCCGCCCGGCGCCTCGGGGCTGGACATCTCCTGCAGCGTCGACGGCCGCACCATGCAGATTTCCAACACCGCCGACCTGCTCTTCGACGTCGCCGACACGATCGCGTACGTCAGCACCATCATCACGCTGCTGCCGGGCGACCTGATCCTCACCGGCACCCCGGGCGGCGTAGGTGCGGGCCGCGACCCGAAGGTGTTCCTGCGTCCCGGCCAGGAGCTGGTCACCGTCGTGGAAGGGGTCGGAGAACTCCGTAACACCGTCGTCAAGGACCTGCTGTGAACCATGACCACAGGACGACCGGCGCCCCTGCGCCGGGTCGGCACGGGCTCCTCCGGCCCGCCCCCACCCGCTAGAGTCTCTCGTATGTCAGGAAACACGTCTCCCAGCTACCGCGAGCGCAACTCCACGGCCGACCGGGCGCTGGACATCCTGACCATGTTCGACGACGTCCATCTCGTCGTCTCCGGAGCCGCCGTGGCCGAGCGGCTCAGCGTGGCGCGCTCCACCGCGTACCGGTACCTGCAGAGCCTGGTGGCCGCGCGTTTCCTGGAAGAAGCCCCGGGCGGCGGCTTCCGGCTCGGCCTACGCGTGCTGGAGATCGCCCGACTGGCCCGCCGCAGTTACGGTCTCTCGGAGGTCGCGGTGCCGTCGATGGAATCGCTCGCCGAGGAGGTGCACGAAACCGTGCTGCTGACTCGGCGCACCGGTGACCTGGTGGTCTGCGTGGACCGCGCGGAAAGCACCCGCGCGGTGCGGATCTCGTACGAGCGCGGCAGCGCCCTGCCGATCAACGCCGGCGCCTCCGCCCTCGTCCTGCTGGCCTGGTGCCCGGACGACGAGGCCCGCAGGCTGCTGGAGAACACCGAACTGCACCGCTTCACCTCGGCCACCCTCACCGACGTCGACGCCCTGATGGAACGCCTCGGCCGGATCCGTCGCATCGGCTACTCCGTCACCCGCGGCGAACTGGATCCCGACGTGGTCGGCATCGCCGCCCCGATCCGGGACGAGAACAAGCAGGTGGTCGCGGCGGTCAGCGTGGCCGCCCTCGCCTCCCGGGTCTACCCGGAGGCCGAGACGGAGATCGCTCAGAAGGTCCTGGCCACCGCGCAGGAGATCAGCGAGCGGATGGCCGTCGTCGCGGGCTGACCCCTGGTCCTGCTCGGTCCGGGGTCGGCGCGGCGAGCCGTGCCAGGGATCGACCGTGCGCCAGACGCGCACTTTCCCTATAGGTCCTATTTTTCAGTATTTTGCATGCCTTTTTCAGGACATTTAATCCCCCTCCGGGAAGGAATGCACTTATGCAAGACCTGGCGGGCAAGACCGCCTTCATCACCGGCGGGGACAGCGGCATCGGCTTCGGCGTGGCGCAAACCCTGTGCCAAGCAGGGATGAACGTGGTCATCTGCGGTGTCGTCGCAGAGTCCCTCACGGGCGCGCAGCGCGAACTCTCGCGCGTCGGCCGAGCCGAAGCCGTCACTCTCGACGTGCGGGACCGAGAGGCGTTCACCGACCTCGCCGACCGTCTCGACCGCGACTACGGCGGCGTGGACGTGCTGGTCAACAACGCGGGTGTCGGATTCCTCGCGCCGGCGGTCGAGGCGAGCTTCGAACAGTGGGACTGGGTTCTCGACATCAACCTCACGGGCGTGTTCAACGGGATCCGGACCTTCCTGCCACGCATGCTGGCCTCCGGCCGTCCGGGGCACATCGTCTCGACCGCGTCGATCGGCGGTCTCCTGGGTACGCCGGGAGCGCTCTACGCGGCAGCGAAGTTCGGTGTGGTGGGGCTGATGGAGGCGCTGGCAGCCGAGCTCCGGGACAGCCCGGTGAAGGTGTCCGTCCTGACACCGGGGATCGTCCGGACGAACATCCACAACGGCCCGCCGCCCCCGGGCGACGCGCTCCCGCACCTACCGGGCGGTACCGCCGGACCTGACCTGAGCCTGGCGGCGATGCAACCGCGGGAAGTCGGCGAGCGGGTCCTGGAGGCCATCCAAGAGGACCGGTTCTATGTGCTCACGCACGCCGAACACCGGGAACTGCTCGCCCGGCGCTTCGACGCGATCCTCGCGTCGGTCCCCACCGACGAGGGGGATCCGCGCCGGGCCGCGGTGGAGCGGGCGGTGCTCGCCAACCCGGTCTACGACGAGATCCTGGCGGCTGCGGAGTCCCGGCGATGACCACGCACGGTACGAACGAAGTGGGCGGCATGAACGGATCAGTCGTGCTCGTGACCGGTGCCGGCTCGGGAATCGGGCGGGCGGCGGCGGAGCTGTTCGCCGGGCGCGGTGCCCGCGTCGTCGCGGCGGACCGCTCCGGATCCGCCGCCGAGACCGCCGACGCGATCGCCGACGCGGGCGGCAGGGCGATCGCCGTCCAGGCGGACGTGTCCGTCGAAAGTGATGTCGAGAGGATGGTCGCGGCGGCGGTCAGCACCTACGGCACCCTGGACGCCGCCTTCAACAACGCGGGCATCGCGCCGCCTGTGGGGCCGTTCGAACAACTCAGCACCGCGAGCTGGGAGCTGTCGTCCTCGGTGAACCTGCGTGGCGTGTGGCTGTGCATGAAGCACGAGCTGGCCGTCATGGTGCGACAGGGGCACGGCGCGATCGTGAACACCTCGTCGGTCGCCGGCCTGGTGGGCAACGCCGGCGGGGCCGCGTACTCCGCGGTCAAGCACGGCGTCATCGGGCTGACCAGGTCCGCCGCCGCCGAGCACGGCCGGCACGGCATCCGGGTCAACGCCATCGCCCCCGGCCTGACCCGCACCGGAATGCTGCGACAACTCGAGGAACTCGACGAGAACCTCGACGCCGACGTCGTCGCCTCCCAGACCCCGCTCGGCCGCGTGGCCACGCCGCAGGAGATCGCAGAAGCCGCGTACTGGCTCGCTTCCCCACGGGCCAGTTTCGTCACCGGCCACGTCCTGGCCGTCGACGGCGGCGAAACCTGCGTCTGACGTCTGGAAAGGAAGCACTCCATGCCTCTCGTGTCCGGCGGCGACCTCGTCGTCCGTCTCCTTCAACAGGCCGGTGTCGACCGGATGTTCGGCATCAACGGTGCACACATCGATGCCGTGTACCAGGCCGCGCTCGACCATCGGCTCCCCATCGTGGACACCCGGCACGAGATGAACGCCGGCCACGCCGCGGAAGGATATGCGCGGGTGCGCAACGCCCTCGGTGTCGCGCTGCTCACCGCCGGCGGAGGGTTCACCAACGCCGTGACCTCGATGGCCAACGCGCACCTGGACCGCACCCCCGTGCTCTACCTCGCCGCGTCCGGGCCGCTGGCCGACGACCAGACCAACACGCTGCAGGCGGGCCTGGACCAGGTGGCGATCGCGACGCCCGTCACCAAGTGGGCGCACCGGGTGACGCGCGCCTCGCTGATCCCCCGCATCCTGGCCCGCGCGATCCGCACGGCGCTGTCCGCGCCCCGCGGGCCCGTCCTGGTCGACATCCCCTGGGACGTGCTGACCGAACAGGTCGACCTGCCCGACCTGGCGACGGAGCTCCTCCACGGTGCCGACCACGGGCCCGGCCTCTCACAGGCTGGGGCGGACCGGATCCTCGCGCTGCTGTCGGAGGCTCGTCGGCCGGTGATCGCAGTGGGGTCCGAGGTCCCGAGATCCGGCGCCGGCGGCGAGGTCCGGGCTTTCGCCGAGCGACTCGGCGTGCCGCTGCTGTCGGACTACGAGGGTCTGGGCGCGATCTCGCTCAGCCCCATGAACTTCGGTCTCGTGCAGTCGCTGCACGGCCTCCCGGCCGGAGCGGAACCCGACCTGGTGATCATGGCGGGACTCCGGTTCGGCCTCACGACCGCGCACGGCTCCGGCGCGCTGATCCCGCGTATCGCGCGCGTGGTGCAGATCGATCCCGCCGGCGCCGAGCTCGGACACCTGCAACCGGTCGCGCTGTCGGTCGCCGCCGACCCGCTGCCGGTGTTCCAGGACCTCAACCGGGTGCTCGCCGTCAGGCAGGCGGCCGCCCGTCCTGATCTGGCCGACTGGCGGGACACGTTGCACGCGCACCTGCGGCGACGGCGCGAAGCCGTGGCCGCTCAGGTCGTCCAGGACGAGCGCGTACACCCCTACGACGCGGTACGCGTCATCGCCGAAGCCCTGCCCGATGCCTCGGTGGTCGTCGCGGACGGCGCGCTGACCTATCTCTGGCTGTCGGAGACGATCTCCTCGGCACCGGTGTCAGCGTTCCTCTGCCACGGCTATCTCGGGTCCATGGGCGTCGGCATGGGCATCGCGCTGGGAGCACAGGCGGCTGTCGAACCCGGCACGAACGTCGTCCTGGTGACCGGTGACGGGTCCGTCGGCTACAGCCTCGGCGAGTTCGACTCGATGGTCCGCGCCGGGCTCGGGACGGTCGTCGTCGTGCTGAACAACCGGGCATGGGGTGCCACGCTGCACGCGCAGGAGATCGTGCACGGCAAGGACCGGGTGGTCAACAACCGGCTGGAGAACGGCTCCTACGCCGCCGCCGCGATCGCGCTCGGTGCGGACGGCTACCAGGTCCGAACCCTCGACGAACTCGCGCCGGCCCTCGCGAAGGCCCTGCGCAACGGGCGGCCGTCCTGCGTCGAGGTCCACGTGAGCCTCGATCCGATCCCGCCGGAGGAGCGGGTGATCATGGGCGGCAGCCCCTTCTGAGTTGCCGTACCCGAAGGGGCGACGAAATTCAGTTCGCGACCGCTCGGGGCCACGGCTGGGCCTCGAGCAGGGGTGTGAGCAGCTCCCGTGCCCTCTCCGGCGTGATCACGTCGGCGGGGTCCAGCTTCTCGACGCGCCTGCTGGCCGTGTCCTCGTAGATGTGCTCGCCGGTGAGCCGTGCATCGGCGTCGTACGGCCAGAACGACGCCATGTAGTGCGTCAGTTGGTAGAAGGCGTCGGGCTCGTCGATGTCCTCGCCCTGCTCGGCGAGGACCCGGCCCGGTATGTGGTTGCCGAAGTACGACTCGATGGCCAGGCCCCAGTCGGCCACGGCGATACGCTCGCTGATCGGGCCGAAGACGTTCAGCCTCGCGTCCACCATGCCTGCGTAGAAGCGTCCGATCTCCTCCTTGCCCCGCAGGTGCAGCGAGGCGCCGTTCTCGTTGACACGGTAGAACGGCTCGTCCACGACCATGTCGGGCTGGAGGATCTCCTGCCAGCGGCCGCACAGCTCCAGCAGCGCGTGTCTGCGGAAGTTCAGCAAGATGGCGCGCTGACGGGGGTTCTCCGTCTCTGCGAGCAGGCGGTCGGGCTCCTTGACGGCGTTCCGCACATCGAAAACGCTCACGGGCAGGTCCTAACTCTCAAGTCGCGGGTCTGCATTTTCAGGCCTGGTTGCCCCAACACGAGCCGATAGCGATCCCCGCACTAACGTCCGCCGTGCCCTGAGGAAGCTCGTCGCCTCCACAGTGCGCCGCTTCCGTTGAGCGAGCGTTTCCAATGTCCCACTGAATAGGACTAGCGTTTCGGCATAGAGGACCGTACGCTTACCGGCCAGTTACGGTCAACCACTCGCTGCGTGACATCACCGGGCATTCCGGCGCGGCGGTGAGGAGTCACGACGTGAACAAACTGGATGCTGAGGCGGCCCCCCGCAGAGGCGCCGGCGATGCCGGTGTGCCGTCTCCGACGGAGGCCGGTGCGTCTCTGCGGGTGCGGGGACTCACCAAGCGTTTCGGCGGTGTCACGGCTCTCGAAGGCGTCGACCTCTCGGTCGCGTCCGGTGAGGCGGTCGCCGTCATCGGCCCCAACGGCGCGGGCAAGAGCACCCTGCTGAAGCTGGTCTCCGGCGTCCACCGCCCCAGCGAGGGCGAGGTGTGGCTGGGTGAGCAGCGGCTGGATCGCATGCCGGCGCACCGGATCACCCGCAGCGGTGTCGCCCTGGCCCACCAGGTCCCGCGGCCCTTTCACGGGCTGACCGTCAGGGACAACGTACGCGTCGGGGCCATGGCGGGGTGCCCCCACATGCAGTCCGGCGAGATCGACGCGATCCTCGCCATGTGCCGGTTGGACACCAAGGCATCCCGTCCCGCCGACTCGCTGCGCGTCCTCGACCTGAAGCGGCTCGAGGTGGCGCGGGCCCTGGCCACCCGCCCCCGGGTGCTCATGTTCGACGAGGTCGCGGCCGGGCTCGTCGGCCGGGAACTGGACGAGGCGATCGACCTGATCCGCCAGGTCCACGACCAGGGCATCACCGTGCTCCTGGTCGAGCACATCGAGCGAGTGGTACGGGAACTCGTCAACCGCGTCCTGGTACTCAACTGGGGCCGGCCCATCGCCGAGGGCACACCGGCCGAGATCGCCACCGACGAGGAGGTGCGTGCCGTATACCTGGGCGACGGCGACAACGACCAGGCGTCTTCCGCCCGCACGCCGGCCCCGGCCACGACCGCCGACCCGGTCTCGGACCCGGATGCCGTACTGGCCCTGGACTCGGTCAGCGCCGGGTACGGCGACATGATCGCCCTGCGGGACTTCTCAATGCGCGTCGAGGCCGGCCAGATCGTGACGGTGCTCGGTGCCAACGGGGCCGGCAAGTCCACGCTCTGCGCGACGGTCATGGGTGCCGTCGAGGCGAGATCGGGATCCGTGCACGCTCTCGGCCAGGACATCACCGGCATGCCCACGCACCAACGCGCCCGCCTGGGGATCGCCCACTGCCAGGAGGGTCGGCGCATCTTCGGCAGCCTCACCGTCGCCGAGAACCTGATGCTCGGCGCGCCTCTCGCACTGGCCAAGGAGGAGGTGCGCGGCCGTATGGAGCGGGTCCACGCGATCTTCCCGGTGCTGGCCGAGCGTGCCACCCAGCAGGCCGGGACGATGTCCGGGGGGCAGCAGCAGATGCTGGCCGTGGGACGGGCCCTCATGGCCGACCCCCGGGTGTTGATCTGCGACGAGATCTCGCTCGGCCTTGCCCCCGTGGCCATCGCCGCCCTGTACGAGGCTCTCGCCGAGATCAACTCCCAGGGCGTCGCGATCGTCCTGGTGGAACAGAACGTCAAACGGGCGCTGAGCATCGCCGGCCACGCCGTCGTGCTGTCTCGCGGCCGCGTCTCGTACTCCGGTGACCCGGCGGGCCTGCTCAGTGACGACGCCCTGGACGCCGCCTATTTCGGCATCGCCGACGACAACGCCGCGGACTCCCGCCTTCCATCCCTCCCCTCTTCCTCCTCTTCGCCTTCCCCGTCCTCCCCCTCCGCTGCCCATCCGCTCAGCACATCCGAAGGAGACCCCTCGTGATCAGACCCACCCGCCGCCACACCTGTGCACTGAGCGCGGCCGCACTGCTCGCCGCCACCGCCGGCTGTGCGGGTAACGCCTCCAGCAGCGGCTCCAAGAACGACGAGGGCCCCATCGTCATCGGGACCAGCATCCAGCTGTCCGGCACCACCGTGCTCAGCCAGGTCCGCGACGGCTACCTCCTGGCGGTGCAGCAGGTGAACGCCGAGGGCGGCCTGGAAGTGGGCGGGAAGAAGCGGAAGGTCGAGCTGAAGGTGCTCGACAACCGCAGTGACACCAACACCATGGTCCAGCAGGTGCGTTCCCTGGTGCTCACCGACCACGCCGTGGGGCTGCTGGGGTCGTGCTGCCAGCAGAACATCGACATGCAGGGCCAGGCCGACGCGCTGAAGGTCCCGCTGGTGATGGGTGCCCTGCCCGTCGAACTGCTGCCCAAGGGCAAGGGCTACACCTGGGACTCCTTCCAGTCGCTCGCCGACGGCTCCAAGGGCTTCTACCAGACTGCCGCCGGAGCCAAGACCAACAAGAAGACGCTGATCGTCACCAACAACGACGGCCAGGGCAAGTCCACCGGCCAGTTGTGGGCGAACGCCGGCAAGAAGGCCGGTTTCACCATCACCGCCACCAAGGCCGTGCCCACCGGCACCACGGACTTCTCCGACGTCATCAAGGCTGGGAAGTCCTCAGACGCGCAGGTGCTGATCGCCTCGATGACTCCCTCGGACTGCTTCGCGATGTGGAAGCAGATGAAAGCACTCGCCTACAAGCCCAAGATGGCCATCGGCCTGCAGTGCGCCCAGACCCCCGGCTGGGGCTCCCTCGGCAAGCTTGGTAACGGCACCCTGGTCCAGCTGAACTGGTCCGACACGGCCGGTCTGCCGTACACCGACCTCATCAAGAAGAAGTACGGCAAGAAGTACACCAACCTCACCGACCTCGGCTCCGTCGCCATCGGGCTGCACGAGGCGACCATCCTCATGGACGCCGTCAAGGACGCCGGAAGCACCGACGCCGCAGCCGTCAACAAGGCGCTGGCCGAGAGCACCACCGTCTCCGCGCTGGGCAGCGTGAAGTTCGTGGACAACAAGAGCACGACACCCACCTTCATCGGCCAGTGGGAAAACGGCGTCATCAAGCAGATCTGGCCGGCCAAGGGCGGCTCTCCGCTCGCCTCCCTGTCCGGGCTCAACTGAGGGAGCACATCGTGAGCCTCGACGTCCTGGCCGCCGGTATCCTCGCCGGCGGCCTGTACGCCCTGATCGGACTGGGCATCTCGCTCGTGTTCGGCGTACTGGGCCTGATGAACCTGGCACACGGCGAGCTCGTCATCGGCGGTGCCTACCTGGCGTCCCTGCTGGTGGTGGGCGCCGGCAGGGACCCGCTGCTGGCCCTCCCGCTCGCCATGGCGGGCGTCGCCCTGATCGCCTACCCGCTCCAGCGGTACCTGCTCACACCCCTCCTGAGAGGGGACAAGAGCGCACCGCTCGTGGGCACCTTCGGGTTGTCCCTGCTCGCCCAGGCACTGTTCCAGGGCGTGTTCGGCACCCACCCCAAGAGCCTGCCCGCCTCCTACGCCACCTCCGGCGTCTCGATCCTCGGCGTACGGATCCAGACGATCTACCTGATCGCCTTCGGGCTGACCACCGTCCTGTGCGCCGCCACCCACCTGATCCTGACCCGCACGCGCGCCGGGAGCGCGGTCCGGGCCGCCTCCGCGGACCCGGCCACCGCCGCCGTGCTCGGCATCAACGTGCCCCAGGTGTACGCGCTGACCTTCGCCGGCGCCGCCGCATTGGCCGCGGCCGGCGGAGTCCTGACCGGCGTCGCCCAGAGCTTCACTCCCACCAGCGGGCTGCCGCTGCTGCTGACCGGAATGGCCGTGATGGCCCTGGCCGGCATCGGCAGCGTCGGCGGGGTCGTCGTCGCCGGCATCGCCCTCGGCGTCCTGCAGTCGGTCAGTGTCCAGCTGTTCGGCGGCGGGATGCGCGACGTCGTCGTCTATCTCGCCTTCTTCCTTGTCCTCGCCGTACGCCCGCAGGGCCTGTTCCGAAAGGCGGCCACCGGATGAAAACCCCGCGCGTCCTACAAGGTGCACCGAGGGGCCTGTGGCACGTTGCCACCCTCGCGATCGTGGCTATCGCCGCGTTCGCGCTCGCCCCGGCGCTCTCCCTCGGGCAGCTGGATCTGAGCGTCACACTGCTGACGTATCTGACGATTGCCCAGGCCTGGAACGTACTGGCCGGTTTCAGCGGCCAGATCTCGCTCGGCGCGGCCGCGTTCATGGCGGCAGGTGGCTACACCACGGCCCTGATCCTGGTGCACACCGGCCTGCCCTGGCCGGTGGCCTTCCTCGGCGCGGGCGTCGGCGCGGCCCTGCTCGCCCTGCTGCTCGCGGTACCACTGCTGCGGCTGCGGGGCGACTACTTCGCCGTGGGCACCCTGGCCGTCTCCATCGCCCTCCAGGCCCTGCTCAGCAACTGGAACTGGGCCGGCGGCGCCAGCGGCCTCACCCTCCCCGTGGACCGGATCCCCAGCGGCGGCAACCTCTACCAGATCGCGGTCGTCGTCGCCACGCTGGCCATGGCCCTCACCCTCTACGTCCGGCACAGCGCCTTCGGCCTGCGGCTCGCCGCGGTACGCGACAACGAACCGGCCGCCGCAGGCCTCGGCGTCTCGGTCTACCGGCATCGGCTCGCCGCCCTGGTACCCACCAGCGCGGTTACCGGCCTGGCCGGAGCGGTGATCGCCTTCCAGTTCGTCGTCATCTCCCCGGACGGCGTGGCAAGCGTCAACTGGAGCCTGAACGCCGTGCTCATGCCAGTCGTCGGCGGCGCCGGCACGGTGCTCGGACCCGTGGTCGGCGTCGGCGTCGTCTACTACGGACTGACCCGTCTGCTCCAGGACCAGCAGACCCTGTCCCTGGTCATCGAAGGCATCCTGCTGATCGCGATCGTACGCTTCGCCCCACAAGGAGCCTGGCCCCTGATCTGCCGGGCGGTACGACGTCTGACCACCCGCCGCCGAGCACCCGCAACCGGGCCCGACACCAACACCGGCCGACGGACGCTGGAACACGCATGACAGCATCCGACGCAACGTGAGGGAGACATCGTCCTGTCATGGTGGCCGACCGCGCCCACGGTCACGCACGCGAGGTGCCGAAATCGCAAACCCACGATGCCAGGCGCCTCAGCCGTAAGGAACGGAGCGCGGCGGAGAACGAGGGTGGTCGCGGCCTGCCCCTGGTCGCTCAGCCGACCCAGCGCTGGGGCACCCGCCACACCACCATGGGCAAGACGATCTGGGCCGAACAGAGCATCGAGCACAGCTGACAGCCTCGGCGGGCAGCGGCACGCGAGTACATCCCGTACGGGCTCTGCCAGTTCGATATGAACATGCCCGATTTGCCGGACTGCGACGAGATGGTGATCACCAAGCACCGGGGGCGACTACGGCGAGCGCCCGCACCATCCTGCCGTAACCACGGTCGACCTTGGCAGGATCCGGACACCGAGGGCGCCGGGCGGACGGCCGGCAACGAGATCCTGGGACAGGCAGGGAATACGTCCCGGCGGAAGGATTTCAGCTTCCCGGCCGCACGCATTGGGCCTCGACCGTTCCAAGACCCCCGCGCCTTCGCTCCCTTCATACTCTGTGTCGTGGTCGGCATCGCCGTAGTCTTCGCCGCGGCGCCGAATCTGCCCTCGGCCCCCATCTCGCTGCCGGTACTTCGGACTGCGCGACTTCGGACATATCCAGGGCATGACGCTGGAACTGGTCACGCTGGTCGGCGTCGGCCTCACTCCGATCGTGGCGCAGAACATGGCTGAACAGACCGGCGGTTACGACGTGCCCCTGTTCGTCCTGCTCGGCATGGGCCTGCCGGGCCTCCTGCTGATCTTCGCGCTGCCGCGCTACCCGCGTGTCCACCAGGCCGCCACCGAGGACGAGAGCTCTGCACCAGCCCCGGCGGCAGGGACCCAGCCGACGGCGGACCCGCCCGGGCCGCCCGCTGCCGGCGCCTGACAACCCTCGGCGCAGCCATGACGCGGCGCGGCCGACGGTCTGTCGGAACGTCGGCCGCCCGTACCGGCGCGAGCACCGCGCATCGCCTCTGGCAGCCGAAGACACAGACTCATCGACGGCCCTGCCCGAAGTCGGCTGCGGGGAGGACCAGGCGGAAGGTGCAGCCCTCTCCCGGGACGGTGTCGAGTTCGAGACGGCCGCCGTGGCCCTGGGCGATGGCCGCGGCGATGGCGAGGCCGAGGCCGCTCCCGCCGTGGCTGCGGGAGCGGGCGGGGTCGGCCCGGTAGAAGCGCTCGAAGACGTGCTCGGCGTCGACGGGGGCGAGGCCCGGTCCTTCATCCGCCACCTCGATCACGCTGACCGGGAGGCGCTCCGGGAGCGGCGGCGAGGCCGAGGTGCGTCCCGGCCGGTCGGTGCCGCCCGTTCCGGGTCCGGTCTCTGTCGTGCCCACCCGTACGTGGACCCGGGTGCCCGGCGGGGTGTGGATGCGGGCGTTGGACAGCAGGTTCTCCAGGATCTGGCCCAGTCGGCGTGTGTCGCCGACCGTCTCGGCCACGTCGAGTTCCTCGGTGCCGCCCGGATCTGCCGGAGTGTGCAGCGGCCCGAGGTCGACGGGATGGGACTGGCTGTGGACGGCGGCCGCGCTCACCGCGTCCGCCGCGAGCGAGAGCAGGTCGACCCGTTCTTTGCGGTAGGAGGGTTCGCGGTCCAGGGTCGCGAGCAGTTGGAGGTCGTCGACGAGCAGGCTCATGCGTTCCGCGTTCTGCGCGATGAACCGGTTGGCCTCACGCAGTTCACGCTCCGGGCGCCGTTCCGGACGCAGCGCGAGCTGGGCGTACCCCTGGATGGCGGTGAGCGGAGTGCGCAGTTCGTGCCCGGCGTCCGCGACGAACCGGCGCAGCCGTGCCTCGGAGGTCTCGCGGGCCAGCAGGGCGGTCTGCAGTTTGTCGAGCATGGAGTTCAACACCCGGCCGAGCCGTCCGATCTCGGTGCGCGGGTCGGTGTCCGGCAGTCGCAGGTCGAGCCGGCCCGCGGTGATGTCCTGGGCAGTCCGCTCCGTCCTGGTCAGGGGCAGCAGTCCCAGCCTGACCACCCACCGGCCCAGGGCGAGCAGGCCGGCGATCGTGACGGCGAGCAGCACGGCGTTCAGCCACAGCAGCTTCGAGGTGGCGCCGTCGACGGTGTCGAGCGGCAGGGTGACCACCGCACTCATGCCGTCCGGGCCGGGATTGAGCAACACCCGCCAGTGGCCGTCACCGCTGGTGGCGGACACGGTTTCCGGGTACCCGTCCCTCAGGCCGAGGTCCTGCGCCTGATCGGCCAGCCGAGGCCCCGGCTTTGCCTCGGAGCCGAGGGAGTTGTTCAGGCGATGCCCGGAGGAGTCGTAGAAGTAGATGTGGAAATCCGACGGCAGTACGTCCGGGCGCTCGGCCGGCGCGGGGAAAGCGCCACGGAGGGCGTCGTAGAAGGCCGGGGTCGGGGGGTGGAACTCCACCAGCTGCTCGTCGACGCGATCGAGCAGCCAGGAGCGGAGCACCACGTAGCCGATGGCCTGGGAGATCAGGACCGCCGCCGTGGCAAGGACAGTGACGCCGAGGATCAGTCGTTGTCGCAGTGAGCCGGGCGGTCGGGGCAGCCGAAGAATCACTGCTCCGGCGTCCCCTCGTGGTCGCGGGGCAGCCGCAGGCAGTACCCGACGCCGCGCACCGTCTGGATGAGCGGCGGCTCGAAGCAGTCGATCTTCCTGCGCAGGTAGCGGACGTACGTCTCGATGATCCTGGCGTCACCGGCGAAGTCGTAGCTCCAGACGTGGTCGAGGATCTGGACCTTGCTCACCACCTGGCCGGCGTTGGACAGGAGGTAGGCCAGGAGCTTGAACTCGGTCGGGGACAGGGCGATGTACTGTCCCGCGCGATGCACCTCGTGAGCGCCCTCGTCGAGTTCGAGGTCGGCGTAGCGCAGGACGCTCGGTGGTGGGAGTGCCGCGTCCACCGGTGCCGTGCGGCGCAGGATGGCTTCGATACGCAGCAGCACCTCCTCGATGCTGAACGGTTTGGAGACGTAGTCGTCCCCGCCGACGCTCAGGCCCTGGATGCGCTCGTCGGTGCCGGTGCGGGCGGTCAGGAACAGGATCGGACATTCGTCACCCGCCGCCCGCAGCCTGCGGGTCACCTCGAAGCCGTCCAGGTCGGGCAGCATCACGTCGAGCAGCACCAGGTGCGGTCGCAGGCGTTCGACCTCGACGAGGGCGGACTGTCCGGTGTCGGTGCTGCTCACCTCGTATCCGGTCAGGCGGAGCGTCGCCTCCAGCAGGGTGCGGATGCTGGGCTCGTCCTCGACCACGAGAAGCCGATGTCGCGGACGAGTCGTTGCGGACTGCTCGGTCATGACGTGATGCTGGTCCGTTCTCCCGTGTGGTCCTCGTTGCTCCGGCGTCGCCTACTTGGCGGCGCAGTCGTAGAGCACGTCGGCTCCTGCTCCGAAGCCCATCGCGCTACCGCTGGTCTTCTTTGACGACGTGCCGCCGTACGCCGATGCCGGAACCTTGGTGCAGTTGTCGGCGATCCAGTCGGAACGCTGCTTGCTGTGGTTGCCCGACCCGGTCATGGGCGGCAGGCCGCCGCTGTTCGTGTCGGAGCCCAGGACGTAGCGTAGTTCCCCGCTCTTCGTCCACTCCTTCAACTGGTCCACCGACGGCGCGTTGTCCATGGTCGTGAAACCGCCCATGCCGATGACGGTCTCGTCCGAGCCCAGGATGTAGGAGCTGGCGGCCATGGCACCGCCTTCGACGGCGAGCTTGATGCGGGCGTGAGGTGCGTGCTCCACTGCGTAGTCGAGGATCTTGCGCTGCTCGCTGGTGAGTTCCGCGCCACCGCCGAAGCCGCCGCGTCCGCTCGGGGCCTTCCCGGAACCGCCGCCGGGGAACGACGGCATGTCGCTGTCTCCCGAGGTCGAGCCTCCGGGCATGCCGGGCATGCCGTTCGCTCCCCCTGTGGGCATACCGGACGGCATTCCTGACGGCATTCCCGAAGGAACATCGCCGGAGGAGGGCTGACCGGACTGTCCCGAAGGCGCGTCACCACCCGGGAAGCCCGACGGCATCCCCGACGGCATCCCCGACGGAAGGTCGCCGTCGTTCCCGCTCAGCCGGGGCATGCGGCCGCCCCCGCCGAAGCCCAACACCGTCGGACCGGCCGTCGGGTTGGAGCCGCCCATCGCGGATGTCGAGCCCGGTACGCTGACCGCCCACGCTCCCGGGGCCACCAGGACCGACGCGACGGCGGCACCCACGGCGACCGTCAGCAGCCTGCCACGCCGCCGCGCGAGGAGCAGCAGGACGACCGCGGCGCAGCCGAGCAGCAGGACCGGCCACACCAGCCAGCCGTTCCAGTCGGAGTCACGGCGGACCAGTGCCACGGCCCAGACCGCGCTGACCACGACCGCGGCCACGCCCACCAGGGGCGCCCAGCGCACGCCGGCACGGTGGACACGGACCAGGGCTGCGGTCAGTCCGCCGCACAGGGCGGCGATCGCCGGAGCGAGCTGAGTGGTGTAGTAGGGGTGGAAGATGCCCTTCTGTGTCGAGTACACGGCCGCGCAGACCACCAGCCAGGTCCCCCACAGCAGCCAGCCTGAGGCCGGCAGCAGGGCGTCGGCGGACAGCATGCCGCGTCGACGCATCACCACGCCTACCAGGGCGACGGCCAAGGCCAGTGCGCTGACCGGCAGCAGCCAGCTGATCTGGCCGCCCACCTGCGCGTTGAACAACCGGCCCAGGCCTGACGCGCCACCGAACCCGCCGCCGAACCCGCCCATGGTCTGGGACATCCCGTCGCTCGAGCCGAAGACCCGGCCCAGGCCGTTGTAGCCGACCACGAGATCCCAGGCCGAACCGTCCTTGCTGCCGCCGATGTAGGGGCGGTCGCCCGGCCACAGGGCGACCATGGCGACCCACCACAAGGAGGACGCCGCCAGGATGGCCCCCGCGCCCAGCAGACGCCGCACTCGCGGTATCCAGGGGCCGCTTCCTCCCACGAGCCAGGCGAGAGTGAACGCGGGAATGACCATCCAGGCGGCGAGCATTTTGGTGAGGAACCCGCACCCGATCAGGAAGCCGCTCGCACACAGCCACCAGGACGCGGTCCTACCCTCGGCCTGCAACGCGCGGGTGAGCGCGTACGCCGCGGACACCAGCAGCAGGACGAGCAGCGTGTCGGGGTTGTTGTCCCGGTTGATGGCCACGGTGATGGGCGTGAGAGTGAGCACCAGCGCGGCGATCAGCGCCGCCCCCTCCCCCGCCCAGCGCCGCACGGTGCGGTGCAGGACGAGGATCGCTGCCACGCCCTCGATCATCTGCGGCAGCACCAGCGCCCAGCCGTGCAGCCCGAAGATCTTGCTGCTGATCACCTGCGGCCACAGCGCGGCCGGCGGCTTGTCGACCGTGATCACCCCGGCCGGGTCGTACGAGCCGAAGAGGAAGTTGGTCCAGCTCTTCCCCATCGACTTCACGGCCGCAGAGTAGTAGCTGTTGGCCCAGTCCAGGGAACCCAGTGCCCAGCCGTATAGGACGGCCGCGAGCACGAGGATCGCTCCGAGTGCCACCGGTGCCGCCCAGGCGGGCAGCGAGCGGACGAACGCAGGCGAATCGTCGGGTGTTGAGGCGGCCGTTACGGGCTTGAGGTGCGTGGGATTGCTCATGTCGGAAGTCGCTCTCGTCAACGGGTACGGCGGGGGGCGCTGGTGAAGACGGCCAGCCGCAGCACGGCGAAGCGCACGCAGGTGACCGCGACGGATGCCGTGGCGAGGATCGCGGTCTCCGCGGCTGTCGAGGCCCCGGGGTCGATCGACTTGAACCACAGCACCGCGCCGGAGGTGACCAGGTAGCCCAGGACGAACAGGCCCCCGGCGCCCAGGTGCGCCCGCGCGGGCGGAGCAGTGGAGTACCGGAAGGTGAGACGTCGGTTCGCCTCCGCGTTGAGGACGGTGAGGACGAACAGCGAGACCAGGTTGGCGACGGCCGGGCTCCACCAACCTCGCAGCAGCCAGTACAGCAGCGCCTGCCCGACCGTGGAGAGGACACCGATCGCCAGGAAGCAGCCGACCTCCCACGACAACGCGCCACGTCGGGTAGCGGGTGCGAGGACCGCGTCGGGGTGCTCGGCGGCCGGTGCGGGGCGAGACGGTACGTCGACCCGGGCGCCGCCGGATGCCTTGAGCCGCGCCATCCGCCACAGGCCCCGCAGGTCGTCGGTGGCGGTGTTCACCACGTCCACCCGGGTGTCGACGTCCTCGACCCAGTCGACGGGGACCTCGTGGACACGCAGTCCGTTGTGCTCGGCGAGCAGCAGCAGCTCGGTGTCGAAGAACCACGCGTCGTTGCGGGTCACTTGCAGCAACGGCCGCAGCACCTCGGTGCGGGCCGCCTTGAATCCGCACTGGGCGTCGGTGAACCGGACGCCGTGCGTGAGCCGGATGATGCCGTTGTAGCAGCGGGAGATGAACTCGCGGCGCGGGCCGCGCACCGTGCGCGACCCTGGTGCCAGCCGGGAACCGATGGCGAGGTCCGAGTGACCGCTGGCCAGGGGTGCGACCAGCGGAAGCAGCCCGTCGAGGCCGGTGGACAGGTCCACGTCCATGTACGCGACGATGTCCGCGTCGCTGGCGCCCCAGACGGTGCGCAGGGCGAGCCCGCGGCCCTTGCGGTCGAGGTGGACGACGCCGACGCCCGGCAGTTCGTCGGCGAGGCGACGGGCGGTGGCGAGGGTCTCGTCGGTGCTGGCGTTGTCGGCGACAGTGATCCGCCATGGAAAGGGGAAGTCCGCCGCCAGTCGGGCGTGGAGTGTGCGCAGGCAGCCGGGCAGTGCGCGTTCCTCGTTGTAGACCGGCACGACGATGTCGACCGTCGCGGTACCGGCCTGTGGCTGAAGGGACCGCTCGACCTGCTGGAACGGGGCCAAGCGCTCCGGGCGGGCGGTGGTCTCGGTGAGATGGGGGGTGGGAGTCATGGCTTCCTCGGGCGTGAGGGGACGGCAGACTGCGGCTCTGAGGCCCTGGTCCGGGCCGCGGCCTCACTGTTGCCGCCCTGCCTGTGGAGGCGGGGAAAGAACGCTGGGAACTGACGGGGAGTCAGATCTATGGCCGAAAGCGCTCCCCCGGATCACCACGGCCAGGCCCCCACCAGGGTGTTTCCGAGTTCGCCCACGCCCTTGATCACGCTGATCACCTCGGGTCCCGCGCCGCCGGTCGATTCGGGTACTCGCCCGCCACCCGCCCCTGCCGGCATTCCCGTCGTGATCAGATCGCCGGGCAACAGAGTGACAGCGCCGCTGACATGCGCGATGACGGTAGCGACGTCGAAGACCAGTTCCGAAGTGTTCGCCTTCTGCGTCACGCGCGCATCGACAATGCAGGTCATGGTCAGGCCTCGACCGCCCGTCGGTACGTCGTCGGTGGTCACGAGGGCGGGCCCCACCGCGGTCGCGACAGCCGTTGCCGAGACCCTCTCCGGGCGGTTTTCCAAGGCGACAAGGTTGACCACTGTGTAGCCCGCGACATGTCTGAGAGGGCGGTATGAGACTTGATGCCTTATTTTTCGCTTCGTGCGGGGCAAGCGGGCAGGTCGTGGCGTCGTCGGTGGGCTACGGCCGGGGATGGGTGAACACGCCTGGCTCGGTCTCGGCCAGGATCCCGCGGCCGGCCAACCGCTCGAGCTTGAGGCGGACGTTGTTGATGCTGTTGGGCGTGACCGCCACATCCATCGCCTCGCACACATGCCGCGCACGCAGCGGATGGTCGGCCGCGATGAACACCGCCATGATCTGCTGGTAGGCCGGATGGTCCGGCAGTTTGGGTGCCGGCGGCGCGGGCGGCCCGGGGTCGGGCAGCGCCAGCAGTGTCTTGCGGGTGATCCGGACTCCTTCGGTGGCCCGGCCGAGTTCGTCGAGCTGGGCGGTCAGCTGCGTGATCTGTTCCCGCACCGTCTCGGCCTGCACGGTGACCTCCCGTTCCCGCGCCTCCAGCCGTGCCAGGTCATCGCCCGGTACACCCGCGACTCCGAACTGCGGGGCAGATGCTCGTACTGTTCCGAGCTTCGCGTTATCCCAAGCTGACACAGACCGTGCAGGTAGAGGTGGTAAGCAAGCGTAGATCGATCGGAATAACCCAGGGGTCGCGTGCGGCGGCTCGGCCTGCCTGACTGGTGGACGCCCAGTTGGGAGGGCGGTCATGTATGAGCGTGATCCGTCGCGAGTGGTGGTGACCGGGCCGCTGGCTCCGGACGCGGCCAGCGTGTGCACCACGGTGCTGCGCCAGGGCTACACCCCCAAGTCGGCTGTGAACTGATGCAGCTCACGGCCCACTTGAGCCGCTGGATGGGCGCCCGCGGTCTGGAACCGGCAGCCCTGACAGACCAGGTGATCGAGGAGTTCCTCGCCGAGCGTCGGCGCAACTACCGTAAGAGGACGACCCCGCATGCCGTCGTGCCGCTACCTGCCTGTCTGCCAGCGTATGGGGTGGTGCCGGAGGCGCCGGTCCCCGTCGAATCCTCGAACTCGGCGACCCGCTTGTGTGCCAGGGCGTCGAGCGGGTGGTCATAAGCGACAGGCTCGTACTGGCGCCCGTTCTTCTATCTGATCGAGGCCGCGGCCTGGACTGCTGGCTCGTCAACGCCCGTGACGTGAAGAACGTCCCCGGACGCCCGAAGACCGACAGGCTGGACGCGGTCTGGCTGGCCAAACTCGCCGAACGCGGCATGGTCCGCGCCTCGTTCGTCCCACCGACGCCGGTGCGACAGCTGCGGGACTTCACCCGCACCCGCACCGTGTTCGTCCAGGAACGTACCCGGCACAAGCACCCGCGTCGACAAGGCCCTGCAGGACGCGCAGATCAAACTGTCCGGCGTTGTCTCGGACCTGTTCGTCATGTCCGGGCGGGCCATGCTCGACGCGATGGTCGCCGGGGAACGCACCCCGCGCACCCTGGCCGACCTCGCCAAGGGCAAGCTGGTCAAGAAGAAGCCGGCCCTCATCGAGGCCCTCACCGGGCAGTTCGAAGACCACCACGCCCGGCTGCTGAGGGTGCTGCAGTCCACCGTCGATCACCTCACCGCGCAGATCGACGAACTCGACCGGCTGATCGCCCGGATGTTGGAGGAGATCACCACCCCGCCAGGCAGCACAAGCACCGGGGACGAGGCCGCCGCGGTCAGTGCGCGGACTCTGGCCGAGAAGCTGGACGCCGTTCCCGGCATCGGGCTGGCCACCGCGTGGATCATCCCCGCCGAGATCGGCGCCGACATGAGCCGCTTCCCCACCCTTGAACGTGTGATGTCATGGGCCAAGTTGTGCCCTCGCACGATCCAGTCCGTCCGGAGCGAAGAACACCTCGGGGCCGGCCGGGCCGGGTAATCCCTGGCTCAAGGGCGCGCTCGGTGAGGCCGCCAACGCCGCCGCCCGCACCGACACCTTCCTCGGCGCCCGCTACCGGCGCATCGTCAAGACGCCGCGGCCATGCCAAAGCTCTGGTCGCCGTCGCCCGCTCGACACTCGTCATCGCCCGACACCTGATGAACGACCCGGACGCCTCCTACCAGGCGCTCGGCGCCGACTGGCACCGCCGCCACCTTGACCCCGGCCGCAAAACCCGCAACCTCGGCCACAAAGTCGCCCTCACACCAGCATCAGCCAGACCGTCTCGTCTCACCGTCTTTCGGCCCACAAGCGGCCCGGATGCTGCCGCCTGCCCTCCCGCACATCGATTTTCCGATCAGCTTCAGAGTCAAGCTCAGGCGAACATGGAGGGGCGAGCCCCGGTGATCCAGCCAACGAGCGCTTCGGGGCTCGCCTCGGATTTGGGGATGTCTGCGTACTTGCGGCCGCGGTTGAGCACCACGAAACGGCTCGACACCTCCATGGCCAGCGGCAGGTTGTGGGTTACCAGCACACAGGCGATGCCGTCGTCGGCCATGCGCATGATGAGCGACTCGACCTGCTTGGTCTGCTCGTAGCCAAGCGCCGCCGTAGGCTCGTCCAACAGCATGACGCCGCTTCGCTCGCCGGAGACCCGGGTGGCGCTGCGGGCCAGAGCAACGACCTGGCGTTGACCGCCGGAGAGCATTTCCACCGGTCGGGTCATCGCGGCGGTCCTCACGCCGAGCCGGTCCAGATCGGCCTGGGACCGCATGCGCTGTGCTTTCTTGTCCACGAAGCCGAGCCAGCCCAGCGGAGGTTTGCGCAGGATCTCTCGGCCCAGGGTCAGATTCGTGGCGATGTCCTGAGCCTCCACCAGGGCCAAGTCCTGGTACACCATCTGGATCCCCGCGTGGGTGGCCGCACTCGGCGAAGGGAACTCCACCTCGCGGCCGTGCACTTCGATGGTGCCCGCGGTGGGTTGGTGCGCGCCGGACATCACCTTGAGCAACGTGGACTTTCCGGCGCCGTTGTCGCCCAGAAGTGCCACGACTTCACCGTTCATCACATGGAAGTCGATCTGGTCCAGGGCTCGCACGAAGCCGTAGTGCATGTCGATCCCGCTCAACCTGAGCGCGGGTGCTGCGTCTGTCGTCGATGTCATCGCGATCACTGCCTCCCAGAGTGGGCCGAAGCCGAAGCGGCATTCATCAGCCGTCGCTCCACGGCGGCCTTGACGCTGCTCTCCATGCCGAGGGCGAACAGCAGCAGCAGACCGGTGACAACGGTGCTCCAGTACGGCTGGATACCCTTAATGGTCAGCGCGTTGGAGATGGTGGCCAGGATCAGCGCCCCCACGAGCACCCTGGGCAGACTGCCCCGGCCCCCGGTCAGGGCCACACCGGAGAGCGCCACGGCAGTCAGCGCGGTGAAGATGATGCCCGGCGAGGCGGACGGATCGGCCTCCGTAGCCACGGCGGTCGAGACCAGCCCGCCCAGCGCGGCGCAGAAGCTGCCGATGGCGAAGCCCAGGACGCGGTAGACGTTGCTGTGGATGCCGGAACGGCGTACCGCCTCCATGTTTCCTCCGACAGCCATGATGCGCAGGCCGTGCCGGGTCTGGGTGATGAACAGCGTGAGCACGACGTACAGCACCATCACGATCCATACCGGCGCCGGGATGCCGAGATACCTGCTGGAGCCCATGAACGTGAGCTGGGTGAGACCGGGGATGGCGTACCCACCGGCCACCACCGAGGCCAGTCCGGATGTGACCGACAACGTGCCGATGGTGATGATGAGCGGGTTGTACCCGCGGAGCGCGATCAGCCCGTTGATGATCCCGAAGGTCACACCGACCAGCAGCGCGACGACGATACCCAACCACACCGAGCCTTGGCTGCTCACCAGCTTGCCGCAGACGACCCCGGCCAGCGCGGCCACCCCCGGAATCGAGATGTCCAGCGAGCCGGACATGACGCCAACGCCCACTCCGGCGGCATACAGCGCGGCCACGGCGGCGGCGTTGGCGATCAGCACGGCGTTGTCCCACGTGCCGAAGTACGGACTCGCCCATATCGAGAACGCGATGATCAGTGCGATCCACAGCACGACGATGCCGCGGTCGCGGACGAAGACGAGCGCCCGGATCTGGGCGGAGTCCTTGGTCTCCTCGTCGAGGCCGATCTGCGCGTCATCGTGATTCACCAAGAGAGTCATGACTTGTCTCACTTATCTGCCTTGATGACCTGCTGCGGGACATGGAGCTGCTTGCCGGTCTGCTTCTTATCGGACCGCATGGCCACCAGGGCGTTGAAGCACTGGGCGACGTCCGGCTGGAACTGGAGGGCGACGGTGGCGTAGATCTTGCCTGCCTTGGTCGCCGCTACGATCTGCGGGTTACCGCCGGCATCCGCCAGGCATGGGAGCTTCTTCCCCGCCGAGGCGAAGGCACTGATGGCGCCGAGCCCGACTTCGTCGACGCTGGCCAACACAGCGTTGGCGTGGGGGTGGCCCTGTAGCGCGTTACCGACGTCGGTCTGAGCCGCTTGAAGCGTGCTCGAGGCGATCTCGGTGACGATCTTGGCCTTCGGTGCAGTGGCCTGGAGCGCCGCCTTCTGAGCCTTCTCCATCTCCTCCTTGCCGCCCGAGCCGACCACCGGGAGGCCCCACACCACCTCGGCCTTGCCCCCGAGCTTCTCGTTGATGCACGTGCCGAGCTCTCGGCCGACAGCCTCCCCGTACGCCTTGTAGTCGATGGCGTCGAAGGTGATGCCGGGCTGGAGGCCGTCGAATCCGTAATCCGCCGGCGTACCGGTGGTCACCACCGGGATGCCCTTGGCCTGTGCGTCGCGCACGACCTGCCTGAGCGAAGACGGCGAGATCGCGACGATGAACAGTGCGCCGGCCGAGCCGGAGGAGACCACCGCGCTCAGCTGCCTTGCCTGTTCCTGAGCGTCCGAGTTCGGGTCCTGGGTCACCGCCTTCCAGCCGTCGGCACGGGCCTCCGTCTTGAGTGCTGAAGCCATCGACTTCATCTGCGCGATCGACAGCGACGGCGACGAGAAGACGACTGTCTTGGGCGACCCGCTGCTGGAGCCGGTCGATGAACCACAAGCAGCCAGGAGCAGTCCCATCGCGCCCACGCCTGCGACGAAGCCGACGTGTGCGCGCCGCCACCCCCACCCGTTGTCCGGAGGATCGGTCGGCCCGCAGGTGGGTCTCCCCCCACTCCTCTCGACGCCTGTGCGATGCTGCGCGGCCTTGTCCTGGAACGGATTGATCCTCATGGCGATGTCCCTAAGTCGGTGCGGAAGGTGAGATGGCAGATGAGCAAGAAAGCGAGGCAGGATGCCGGCGGTCAGTGCGACTCGATGCAGGACGCCAGGAATCGATCGATACGCGCGTTGGCCTCACTCGCCGAGGGATGCGCGGTCTCGATGAACGCGTGGTCCGCTCCTGGGTAGAGCGCGAGTTCGGCACGGCCGCCGGCAGCGAGCCAGCGGCAGTACATGAACATCGAATCGTCGAGCATGGCATCGAATGTGCCCACGGTGAACAGCGCGGGCGGCATCTCGCTGAGGTCGCCGTACAGCGGTGACAGGTCCGCGTCGCGACGCCGGGAGACCTCGGGAGCATAGGCATCGACGATTTTCGCGATGCTCGCGGCCTTGAGCGTTCCTGTGCGTGCGCGCGTCTGGCTCGGTGTCATCGTCGAGTCGTAGACCCCGAAACTGAGCGCTGCCCCGCGGAAACGTTCCGCTAGGCCACGGTTGCGCAGGTCCTGAAGGGTCGCCACTGCCAGCAACGCGCCCGCGGACTCGCCGGCGATGAGGAAGGTCTCGGCTCCGAATCGCTCCCCTGCGTGCTTCAGCAGCCACTGAGCGGCTTCTGCACAGTCGTCCCATGCGGCCGGGTACGGATTCTCCGGTGCCAGCCGGTATTCGACACTGACGCATGTCACCCCGACCGCATCCGCCATCCTCTCCAGGAGGACATCCTGGTGCGCCGCACCGCCGAGTATGAAGCCGCCGCCGTGGATGTGCAGCAGCACGGCCCGGGGGCAAGCGCTCGGGACCACGTGAAGGGACAGGCGGTCGGCGATCTGGATGTCGAACGCACGAGGCGAGGGCGGTGGCAGCGGCATGAAGCCGCCGCTGCGTGCTCGGTCGATGCCGACGTCCCAGATGTCTGGAGGATCGCCGAATTGCCGGGCCATGGCCGCGTTGTAGGCGGCCACATCCTCGGGAACGGCGCCAGGGCCGAAGGCGTCTGCTCGAAACTGCGGCACGTGTCCTCTTTCCATGGTGTCTTGCTCCCGGCTTCACCCGGTCCACGCGGGCGGGCGTCGTAGCACCTCGTTGTCAGGGAATCGCCGCGCGTCGGGGGGACGGCTCAAGCGACTTGGCGCGCGGTGGGGGCGACTTGCGCGTAGGTGCCCTTGTGGAATATGAGCGGCGAAGCGGAGCGGCCGACCGTCATGGCGTCCACTTCGCCGAGTACCAAGAAGTGGTCGCCGGCCTCGGCGACGCTGTGGATCGAACACTCGATGTGGGCCACCGCGCCGTCCACCAGGGGCAGGCCGTGCTCGGAGAAGCGGTGCACGACATCCGCGAACTTGTCCGGTGCTCGCACGGCGAATTTGCGGCACACGTCCTCCTGGTTGTCGGCCAGGAGGTTGACGCAGAACCGACCGGTCTGGGCGATGCGCGGCCAACTCGTGGACTTCTTGTCCGGAAAGAAGCCGACCAGCGGTGGATCCAGGGACACTGAGGTGAAGGTGCCGACGGTCATCCCGACCGCCTCGCCTTCGCTGGTGGTGGTCGTGATCACGCAGACGGCCGTCGGGTAGTGACTCATGGCGGCTCGGAAGTCTGCCGGGTTCATCGTCATCGCTTCGTCCTCTCTCTCGGAGTCGGCTTGTGAGCCGAAGCGCGGGCTCGTCGCTTCCCGCCGATGTTCCTTTTGGGGTCCCCTGACCGTGATGCACCTCACTCCGGCCCGCCAAAACATACATAGATTCTCACCATGAGGCAATACATGTCGCTTCGTGGTAACGTCCAAGACATGGACGACGAGGTACGACGCAGAGGCGGCGCAGGGGAAGGCTCCAGGGGCAAGCAACCGCGGAGTGCGGACATGCGCACCCACTCCGCGGCGGTACCGGGCAATACGGCGATCGTCACCGGCGGTGCCAGCGGCATCGGCCTCGGCATTGCCGAAGCACTCCTCGACCGGGGGATGAATGTGGTCGTGGCCGATGTGCGGGACGACCACCTCGCTCATGCCCAGGACCAACTACGCCGCCACGGAAGCCGGCTGATGCCGCATCGACTGGATGTCACCGACCGGCAAGCCTGGCTCGATGCCGTCGAGGCGACTGGCGACCGTTTCGGTGCTGTCGACGTCCTCTGCCTGAACGCCGGCATCGGGGTTCTGGGGACGATCCTGCACAGCAGGCCGGCCGACTGGGAGTGGCTGATGGGAGTCAACCTGGAAGGGGTCACCAATGGACTGGAGACAGCGCTGCCCGTCATGCGCGCACGAGGCGCGGGCGGTCATGTCGTGGCGACCTCCTCCGCCGGCGGGCTCATGGTGGCGAGCGACGGCGGTGTCTACTCCTCGGCGAAGTTCGGCGTAATCGCAGTGATGGACTGCCTGCGCTCGGAGTTGTCGGCGGAGGGCATCGGGGTGACGACGCTGTGCCCGTCCGGGGTGAATACGAACATTCACGACCATGAAACGATGCGTCCCGCGGCGTATCGCGACAGCGGCCTGCGGGGTGACGACATCGAGCGCGCCAAGGCGCAGCAGGCGGCTCGCGAGCTGCTGTCGAAAGGCGCCGACCCTCGCGACGTCGGCAAGCGAGTGCTCGACGCGATCGACGAAGACGCGCCGATGGTGTTCACCGACGGCGGCATCGCACCGGTCGTCACGATGCGACGCGATGCGCTCATGCGGGCGGCCCGACTCGCCGCTCCTGTGCGGAAGACTCGCCGGCTGGAGCGGGTCGTTCTGGCCGAACCCGTGGGGGAGACGCGTGCGGGGCGCGCTCTGACGGCTCTGGGCTGCCAGGTGGACGTGCTCGACATGAAGGTGGTCGACACAGTGATGGAGGAGCCGGAGCAGCTGGGAGACCCGTCGGATGCCGCGCCGCTGGTCCTTGCCATCGCTCCGCAGAGCCCCGGGGGCTCAAGTTCGGTCGACTGGACGACGCAAGTACATCAGGCCCTTCGACGTTTTTTCACCATCATCCGAGGGCTCGTGCCCGGTCGTGTCGCGTCCTCCGGCGGCGCAGGCGTCGCGGTGGTTCTGCCGACGACCGCACTTTTTGCCGACAGCGCCAGATGCGCGGACTCGGTGCTTGGCCGCAGCCTGGTCGGCCTCACCGAAGGGCTCCGGGCGGAACTCCTCGCGACGGGGTTGGCGGTGACACTCGTCCTCACTCACGAGAGCGAGGATGAAGCGGTTCTTGCGAAGCGAATCCATGAGGCACTGCGTGACGGGCCGCTCTACGCCCTCCCCTCGTCGGCGACCGATGAGCGCATAACGAGCGTGTTCGATCCGTGGCTGGAGGCTCTCGCCCGGACCCCGTCGGACCTCGCGCTGCCCCCGCTCGGCCCCATGGGGGAGGTCTACCGCCTGGAGGCGGAAGGCACGAAGGCGCCGGACCAGTCCTCAAGCTCGGCGCCTCAGAACACAGGGTGAGAAACAGCTTCTATTCTCACATGGTGACAAGTTACGATCAAAATGGCGCGGTCGATCTGGGAGTGCGATCGGGCAGGCCGATCAGAAGGAGCGAATGATGCATGTAGGTATCGCGACCGGTTTTCAGCACCAGAGCGGGAACGAGGTCGATGACAGGCAGTTCCTCAAGGAAGACCTCGACATGGCGATCGAGGCAGAGGGCCTTGGCTTCGAGTCCATCTGGGTGACGGAGCATCACTTCTCCAACTACTCCATCTCGCCCTCACCGTTGCAGTCGCTCGCGTATCTCGCGGGCAGGACCAAGCAAGTGAAGCTCGGAACGCAGGTCGTGGTGCTGCCGTGGAACGACCCGGTGCGCGTCGCCGAACAGGCGCTGTGGCTCGACAACGTCACGGAGGGTCGGCTGTTGCTCGGCTTCGGCCGTGGTCTCGGGAAGATGGAGTACGACGGCCTGCGGGTCGACATCAACCAGACCCGTCAGCTCTATCGAGAGCACGCCGAGCTGATCATCACCGCGCTCGAGACGGGTGTCATCGAAGGCGGCGAGCTCACGAAGCAGCCTCGCCGCGAGCTGCGTCCGCGGCCGTTCAGAAGTTTCGAGGGACGCATATTCGGATCGGCCGGCTCGCCGGAATCGGTTCGGACCGTTGCCGAGCTGGGCATCGGCGTCCTGATCATCAATCCGGAGCCACGCGCCAATCTCGGTGTCGACGTCGACACCTACCACCAGGTGTGGGGGGAGACGCACGGTGCGCGACGTTCGGCCCCCTCGCCGATGCTGTCGGGCACCATCTTCGTCGACGAGAGCAGCGACCGCGCCAAGGAGATGTCCATCAAGTACCACCGGGTGAACTTCCGCGCCGCGGTGAAGAATTACGGCATGGCCGAGGAGAGCTTCGGGACGACCAAGGGGAACGAGTTCTACGCGAAGATGCGGATCTCGCCCGAGAAGATCGAGGAGATGGCCGAGAACACGGCAAAGGTGATGCCGGCCGGGAACCCGACCGAGGTGATCGAAGCGCTCGAGCGGATCAATGCCGACCTGAACCTGCAGGGATTCTTCCCGCACTTCCACTTCGGCGGCATGCCGCGCGAGGAAGCCAAGCGGAACATGCGTCTGTTCGCCGACAAGTGCCTGCCGGAGGTCAAGAGCTGGCCCTGCGAGGGCACTCTCGACGGCCGGTCTCGCGAGCTTCAAACCTCCTGATCGCTCGCGTGATGGTCGGCGGCCTGGGACGCGATCGCACCGTGACTCGTCGTGTCGCCAGGTAGCGCTCGCGACAGCCGACCGTCACCTCGAACAGTCGTTGCCGGGCCAGTGTGCCCACACCGCAGCACTCGATGGTGATCCGCGGCCACTCGCCGCAGCCATTCAACAAGGAGAGGCACATCATGACCGCTCCGATGCGCGCGCAGCAGCGCACGGCACCATTCATTTCGATCGCGCCTCCGGAGCCCGATCTGTCCCCAGGGGCACTGATCCTGCGTGCCGAGGAGATGCTCGGGCAGCTTCGCGACTGCCAGGCGGAGACGGAGGCGGCGGGAAACGTCCTGGCGGAGACCCACCGGGTCATGGTGGAGGCGGGCTTGTACCGTGTGATCCAGCCGCGTCTGTTCGGTGGCTACGGCTTCGACCTGCCGACCTTTGTCCGCCTTGTCACGGCGGTGGCGCGGGGCTGTCCGGAAACGGCCTGGGTGCTCTCCATCGTGTCGGGACACGTGCATCAGCTTGCTACTTTCCCCCTTGCTGCCCAGCGGGAGGCGTACGGCGCCCTTGGTGATTTCCGAGCGCCGGAGGTGGCCGCGCCGCAGGGGACCGGTGTGGCGGTGCCGGGAGGCTTTCGGGTGAGCGGTGCGTGGGACTACGCGTCTGGGTGCGCTCACGCCACGCACATCCTGCTGACGTTCCTGGTCGACGACCCCCGGCCGGGTGACTCGCCCTTGCGGATGGGGCTGTTCGAACGCGCCGACTACGAGATCGTGCGGAACTGGGACGTGATCGGTATGCAGGGCACCGGGTCCAACCGCGTCGTGATGAACGAGGTCTTCGTGCCGGCGCACCGGACCAAGCCGTATCCGCAGACAGCGGCGATGCCCCCTGCCGAGGTCTACCGCGACAGTTCGCTCTTCTACGGCCCCGCTCGGCCCTTCGTCATCACCGAGTCCGTCGCAGTGATCGTCGGTGCCGCAGAAGGCGCGCTCGATGTCTACGAGGAGACCTTCCGGGCGCGGAAGGCGACCGGCCCGACCGGGGCCTCACGTGCCGATCTGGCCGAGTACCAGTTCAACTTCGGACGTTGCCGCGCCATGGTCGATACGGCGCGAGCCGCGCTGCTGCACACCGCGGCCGACTACATGGAGTTCGCGGATCGCACGTTCACGACAGGCGAACCATGTCCGGAAGACGACAGCCGGCGCCTGGCGATGGTCATGCTGCAAAGCGTCCATCTCGCGCACGAGGCAGTCGACATCATGTTCCGGACGGTGGGCTCTTCGGCGGCGAGGAAGGATGCGTTGCTGGGCCGGTACTGGCGCAATGTCGGGGTGCTGCGTGGCCATCTCGCGCATCAGTCCGACAGCGCTGCGCTCAACTATGGTCGCGTTCATTTCGGTCACTCCCCTGTAGGTATATCGTGATGGACTCAAGTGATCTGACCGGCCTTCTCGCCGACTATCTGTCCGCACTGTCCAGTGGCGCACCTGAGGCGCTCGGATTGCATGCTGACTTCCGCAGCACCGAGAACGGTGCACTCGTGGAGATCGGCCACGGACTGTGGCGTCGGGCGCCGCAATTCGGGGGGATCCAGAGCTTCGCCGATCCGCTCACGGGCCAAGTGGTCTGCATGGGCGTGGTCACCATCGAAGGTGGTCAACCACAGCCTTTCGCGCAGCGTGTCCGCATGCGCGGGGGTTTGATTCTCGAAGCGGAAGCCATCATCAGTTCCGATGCCCATGGACATTTCGCCGATGCCACACACCTCCTGAAACCTGACATCATCTATTCGGCAGTGGTTCCCGCTGATCGCCGCGTCGATCGCGACGGACTGCGCGCAGTGGCGGACTCGTACTGGGAAGGACTCGAGCAGAGTGACGGGCTGATTCCTCGATTCAACTACCGGTGCGACAAGTTCGACAACGGCGCCAAGACCACAAATACATTGCGCACGCTTCTTTCCCCGGACGCCAAGGTTCACAGCTGTGCGTCTGCCCTCAACGACACCCGTGCCGCGCGTCCGCGTGCCCGTGAGCGCCGATTCCCGGTGCTCGACACGGAGTTGGGTGTGGCGGCGAGCTTTGTGGTGGTCGATTTCCACCCCATCCCGAACCATCCGCGGCCCGACGCCGGAGCCATGTACATGATGGGAGTCTTCAAGGTCGTGGACAGCGAGATTCGGATCATCGACGAGATCCGGGAGATGCTTCCACTGCATGCGTCATCCGGTGGATGGCAACTCGAGGGAGAAGATGGCATTGGCTGAGGAAACACAACGACACGGAACAAGTTCGGAGCGGATGCTGTCCGTGATGGACCTGTTCACGCCTGACCGGCCGGAGTGGACGGTGGAGCAAGCGTGTGCCGCCATGGGCCAGTCCGAGAGTACTGTCTACAGGCACTTTCGGAGCCTCGCGGCCGTTGGACTGATCTTCAGTGTCAGACCCGGTCGCTACCTACTCGGACCTGGCATCATCCACTACGAACGGCAGCTACGCCTTTCCGACCCCTTGATCCGCGCCGCGGAGCCCGCCGTTATAAAGATGGCGGCGGAGTACACCGGTCCGGGTCTGATCTTTGTGAGCCGCATCTACCGCGATTACGCCATGACGATGCACGAGCATCGGATCGGCGCCGAGCCGTTCCCGGAGGGCGCGTTCGCCAGGGGGCGTCTGGCCCCGCTGTTCCGGGGAGCTCCAGGGCTGGCCCTCATCTCCCTGCTCGAGGTGCGCGCCGTCCGGTCGATCTATCAGCGGGTCGAGTCAGATGATGTCGAGTGGCTTGCCATCAAGCGGCGTATGCGGGCGGTACGCGAGCTCGGCTACGCCGCCAGTGTGGACGAACCCGACCCGGGCGTCCTCCACGTTTCGATTCCGCTGAAGCAGGACGGGCCCGGCATCGCCGGCAGCCTGACTGTTGCCCTCGCCAGCGGACCCGATAACGCGGCAGCCATCGAAAAGTCGGCTGCGCTGCTCGCGGTCGCAGCAGAAGAGATCGCGTTGCAGGCGCGCAAGGAGGCACCGGAATGATCCCGCTCCGTCCAGGCAGCCGCCGTTCATGCAGAGCGGCGAGGGGCCGCGCGATCTGTGGAAGCTGGCGTACGCCTGTTTGTGAGCTTCTCCCTTCGGCAGCCTTTGCTGCGTGGGTGAGTTGAGAGGACAAGTCATGAAGAACGTCCACACGATCGACTCGGAGGCAGTGCCCCGCTTTGTCGCCGACAGCGGGACCGAAGTGGCGCATGCGCGGACGCCGGGCCACGAGAGCGATGAAGCGCGGAGCTGGCTGAAGTCGCTCGCCGACCGATACTTTGACGCCTTGCTCAGTCACTCGCCCGCAGAACTGCCCCTCGATCCGCAGGTGCGCATGACCGAGAACACCATCGCCATTCCGATGGGTGAAGGGGTCTTGTGGCGGGCGCTGACCAAAGCGCCGGAAGGCTTCCGCGTCGACGTCGTTGACGCGGTCTCCGAGCAGATCGTCGTCGGCGGGTTGCTGGAGGTTCGCGGACGCCCGTATCTCGCCGGCATACGCCTCAGGGTGCTGAAGGGACGCATCATCGAAGTTGAGCATCTCCTCACTGACATGATCCAGCCGGCGGCGTGGGCGAATCTTGAGCGACCCCGTGATGCGCTCCTGCAGGATGTGCCACTCGAGCAGCGCAATGATCGCGTCGAATTGCAGTTGATCGCCGACTCCTATTTCGACGCACTGACGAGCGAGGACAGCCGCCGCGCTCCGTTCGCGGCCGACTGTGTGCGACATGAGACGGGTCTGCGGACCACCGGCAACTCGACGCCGCCTCAACTGCTGCTTCCACAGAACACGCCCGCAGATGAGCGGGAGCGGATGCAGATCCTCATGAACGGCATGAGCGTGCGCAGTGCTGCCGAACAGATCGATTCGGGCCTCTTCGCCGATCTGTGGAAGGTGTGGCCGCGGCGGCCCATCGTGATCGACGAGGTCAAGGGACTCGTAGCGGCGTTTCCGCTGTTCATACAGAACGGCGACGTCCGGTCCGTCCCGCTCACGGGTTATCCGGGCGTTGACCGGCTGACGAACCCGTTGCCGTTCAGCACGCAGTGGCTGGAGATATTCAAAATCCACTCGGGCCGGATTCACGAGATCGAGGCGCCGGTGTTCATCCCGCTCAACTTCGGCGCCGGTAACGGCTGGGACTCAGGCTCCGGTCTGTGAACCGTCGCCGACGGCACGAGGTGGTGTGGATGTCCCACCACATCTGACGGGCGCATCAACTGGCCGGCGCCTTCGCGGGCGGCAGTGGCTGAATCGACCATGACGCGTCCGGGCATGCATGGCCGACTGGATCCTCAGGATCGCTCCCGAGGCGGAAGCGCTCCGCCGTTCGGCGCGCCGCGGGCGATCCGGCCGAGCCGGGTGCGACGGCTACCGAGTGAGGGATGGGCGCGGCCGAAGCCGTCTACGTCGATCTCCTCGAAGCCCATGAGGAACGCGCCCCTTCATAGGAGTACCTCCGGGCGTGGCACCAGTTGCGACCAACCGAACAAGGGAAGTGAGGAAGACATCATGGCACTGCTCGACTCCATGGAATGGACGGAGAGGATCTTCTCCGGAGGCTGGATCAAGGGTTCGGGTGATTCGTACGACTCCTGTGAGCCCGCCACGGGGGACACATTGGGCCGGGTGGGCGCGGCGACGCCGGACGATCTCGCGCGAGCAGTGGAGCGGGCGACGCAGGCTCAGCGGAGTTGGGCGGCGCTGCCGTACATCGAGAGGGCGCAGGTGCTGCGACGCGCGGCCCGAACCTTCGAGGAGAACCAGGCGGAGATCGCGGACTGGATCGTGCGGGAGTCGGGAGCACTGCGGCCGTTCGCGGAGTTCCAGGCTTCGAACGGTGGAGCCGAGGAGTGCTACGAGGCAGCCGCCCTGGCTGCGGCGCCGTACGGCGAAGTCCTCCGTTCCATAGATGAGCGATTGTCCTTCTCGCGCCGCTTCCCGGTCGGCGTTGTCGGCGTCATCGCCCCGTTCAACGCGCCCATGGTGCTCGCCATGCGTGCCGTGGCGCCGGCGTTGGCCCTCGGAAACGCGGTTGTGCTGAAGCCGGACCCGCGCACGGCGATCTGCGGTGGCGTGGCGATCGCTCGCGTCTTCGAGGAAGCGGGCCTGCCTGACGGACTCCTGCACGTGCTTCCCGGTGGCGCCGATGTGGGCGCAGCGCTGGTGGATCACCCGCAGGTGCCGGTCATCGCTTTCACGGGGTCTACCCGCGCCGGCAAGGCGATCGCCGCTGCGGCGGCGAAGCGGCTCAAGCGGACGCACCTGGAGCTCGGAGGCAACTCCGCGTTGATCGTTCTCGACGACGTCGACCTGGAAAGGGCCGCGTCCGCCGGCGCGTTCGGCTCCTTCCACCACGCCGGCCAGATCTGTATGGCCTCCAGCCGACACCTGGTTCACACCGGGGTCGCCGACGAGTACGTCGAGCTTCTTGCACAGCGTGCGCAGGCCGCGGTTGTGGGCGATCCGGCCGGCGGCGACGTCGCTGTGGGACCGATGATCGACCAGCGACAGCTTGAGGCGGCACATGCTGTGGTCACGGACTCTGTCGCGGTGGGCGCGCGGCTCGTGACCGGAGGGACCTACGAGGGGCTGATGTACCGGCCCACCGTCCTGGCAGACGTGCCGCTCACGGCCCGCGCCTACGCGGAGGAGATATTCGGCCCGGTCGCTCCCGTGGTGCGGTTCCACGACCTGGACGAGGCGGCCAAGCTCGCCACCAATACGGAGTACGGGCTGTCCTTGGGCATCCTCACTCGGGACGTCGCCAAGGGCCTGGCGCTCGCGGAGCGCATCCCCACTGGGCTCGTGCACATCAACGACCAGACCGTCAACGACGAGGCGACGGTTCCGTTCGGCGGCCGTGGCGACTCCGGCAACGGATCCCGGCACGGTGGCGCCGCCGCGAACTTGGAGGCGTTCACGGAACAGCAGTGGGTCACGGTCCGCGGTGACATCCCCAGCTATCCGTTCTGACGAAGCCACCACTGAGTCGGAGCGCCGGCTCGATGAGGTGCAGATGAGGTGCAATGGGCATCCTGCGCCCGCGGTGTCCGTCCACGAGGGACTGCCGCGGTCTCGGCCGGAAGGCCGCTGCATCCTACTCGTGCGGCCATGGTCTTGTGCTTGATAGGCAGTGTGTGCGGCGTGGGGGCCCGATGCGTGATGTCCCGGCCAGTTGATTTCAACAGGTCGCTGACCTGCGAGATCCCGACGCGGTGGCTGACTGCGGCGGCTGATTCCGTGCGCGGAGAGGTACGCGCGTTCGGAAACCATGCCACCGTACGTCGGCCCATGAGCCCGACCCGCGGGCTGTGATGCCCGGCTAGTTGTGCGATCGCCTGCGGCGGGTCCGCAGATGGGTGCAGACCACTGGGGTGGAGCCTGGCGGGAGCACGCCGAGCAACCCGTCCCCATCCGGTGTCAATCCAGATCAAGAGTTGGCGCTGCTTCCAACGCCATGGCAACAAGAAGGGCGACATGAGAGATCTGACGAACAAAGTGGCATTTGTAACCGGTGGTGCGAGTGGGATTGGCTTGGGGATCGTGCAGGCCCTCCTCGCTCATGGCGTCCGCGTCGCCGTAGCGGATTTGCGCTCCGATCACCTCGATGAGGCTCGCTCTGTCCTCGGTGTCGGACCGTCGACCGAATTCTTGGAGGTTGACGTCATTGATCGTACGGCGATGGCCGACGCGGCGGATCGGGTCGTCCAGCGCTTCGGTGCCATACACATCCTCGTCAACAATGCTGGCGTCGGCACCGCACCCACCGTCGAGGCGATGCGCTACGAGGACTGGGACTGGGTGCTTGGTGTGAACCTGGGCGGTGTGGTCAACGGCATCATGAGCTTTCTGCCGCACATGCTGCGCCAGAACGAGGGCGGGCATATCGTTTCGACTTCCTCGATGGCGGGCCTGCTTCCCTCGGTGGACAATTTTATCTACGCCGCGTCCAAATACGCGGTCCGCGGGTTGGGGGACTCGTTGCGCCTCTCGCTCGCGCCCCACGGCATCGGGGTGTCGACGCTCTATCCGGGGCTGACCCGCTCCCGCATGCTGCTGGCCGAGCAGAACCGCCAGGCGCAGTTCGGGACCGGAAACATGGCGGACCAGCCTGTCGGCGCCAGCGGGCCGACAGGGGATGCCGGGATGGACCCGCGGGAGATGGGCGAGATGGTCGTAAACGCCATCCTCTGCAACAAGGGCCATATTCTGAGCCACAGCGAGTTTCGCGGAGAGGTGGCTGAGAACTGCGAAGAACTGCTGGCCGCCTTTCCTGTCGGGCAGGAGATCGGCCGCGATCGCCTCGAATTCCAGGCCATGATCCGCGAGCGTACGAATTCCGCCAGAGCCGCGATCGACCGGATGAACGACCCCGACAGCTTGGACATGGCGGAATGAGGCGCCTCCACAGACACGGTCGACTGACCTCCCAGCCACGCGACAACCGGTCCGGCCCTGGTAGAGCAGCGCGTTGACGATCTCTCGCTCGCGTAACGGCCCTGATAGCCACTGACCGAGGGGTGCGCGGCCTTCCACGCGACGATCACAGGCTCCACCAGCGCCCACTGCTCGTCGCTCACGTCGGTCTTGTAGGGCTTGCGCTCGCTCACAGGAACCAGCCCAACATGCCCATCCCCGCCGACCGGCCGGGATGCCGCACCACCCGCGGCACACAGGAAACGTCAACCAGCCGCTGACGCTCACCGGTGTCAGCACCGGACCGCTCGCGCCAGTCGTCGCCGGACGCTATCAGCGCCCGACGTCCGGGGAGGCAGCAGTACGCAGTGCGTCTTGTGAAGACGCGCGGCGGCCGTGGTATTTCGTCCCAGTCGTTCGGTGCTGAGCTTCACCGGTGGAACTCCTTCGGTCTCGACAGGTGCTCGCCCCCCTGAGTACGGCAACGAACCCGTCCGGCAGCAACAGACGAACGGTGCAGCCCTGGCCGGGTCGGGTGTCGAGCTCCAGCCGACCGCCGTTGTCCTCCGCGGCGCCGGCGGCGATCGCCAGTCCCAAGCCGGAACTTCCACTTACTTGTCCGTGGAAGCGACGCGGTAGAAGCGCTCGAACACCCGACGCGCGTCCGCTCCGGGAGTCCGGCGCCGTCATCGACCGCTTCCACCGCGCTGACACAAGTGCCGGGCGCCAGCGGAGCGCCTGAGATGACCGAAATCGCCCGCCTCACCGGCGAGTTCGGTCATCGGCTGACCACAACGGAAGGCAACGACTCCAAGCTCACCGCCGCCGTCAACGCCGCACCCGCTCTCCCCCACCACAACGGCCGCACCGAAGGCGTCAACACGCGAACCAAACGGATCACGAGGTAGATGCACAGCCGAGCCGGGTTCACGCGAAGACGCTCGCCGAGACCTCGGTACAGATCACGAATGCCCAGGTCAGCGAGCCTGCGCGGCGCCGGGTGCCTGCCCGGGCGTCACGGAGGCGGGGTGCGGTGATTCCACCGTCTGGTTTGGGCGGTGACCGCGTCTTACTGTCGGGAAACGCAGCTTGTGGCGAAATTCTGCGCGAGAGCAGTCAAAGGAGACGGCTTCATGGCAAAGATGTTTTCACCCGAAATAACCATGGGAATGGACGAGCCGTGCCGGTTCGATATCGAGGTGTTCGATCTGGAGGTCGTCGAGGGTGCAGTACCCGCGGACATCGATGGTCTGTTCGTCCAGGCGGTTCCCGACCAGGTGTATGTTCCCGAGGTCCCGGTACTGTGGCCGATGACCACCGCTGCGGGCGGAGACGGTGCGGTGCGCGCGTTCCGCATCAAGGACGGCTGCGTCGACTTCCGGACCCGCTATGTACGCACCGAGCGTTTTCTGCTCGAGCGCAAGGCACGTCGATCCCTTTACGGGAATTACCGGGATCCGTTCTCCGACGACCCGAGCGTCGCCGGCACGAGCCGTACGACGGCGAACACCGCCATCTACTTCCACGCCGGCCGGATGCTGGCGTCGAAGGAAGACGGACTGCCGTACGAGATCGATCCCGTAACCCTCGAGACCCGGGGCGTGTGGGATGCGCACGGTGATATCACGAGTCTGACCTTCACGGCCCACCCGAAATTCGACTCGGACACCGGCGAGATGTTCGGTTTTGGATACGCCGCGAAAGGCGAGACCACGCGCGACATCGCCTACTACGTGATCGACGCCTCGGGCAAGGTGATCCACGAGGTCTGGTTCGAGGCACCGTACTCGGCCATGATCCACGATTGCGCGCTGACCGAGAACTTCATGCTCTTCCCGGTCATGCCCATCACCAGCGACCTCGACCGTCTGAAGGCCGGCGGCCCGCACTTCGTGTACGACGGCGACCTTCCGCAGGTCTTCGGGGTCATCCCGCGCTTCGGTGATGCTTCCGAGGTGCGCTGGTTCCAGGCTCCGCCGGCCTTTCCCGGCCACACGATCAACGCCTACGAGGAGGACGGTGTCATCGTCTTCGACCTGTACGAGGCGGACGGCAACGGCTTCGCACCGGTCGTGCCCGACAAGGACGGCAGGCCGACACCGCCTGGCAGCGTCACCACACGGCACGTGCGCTGGCACATCGACTACCACACCGGCAAGGAGCAGCTCACCGAGCGGGAGGTGCTGGCAGTCGTCAACGGCGAAGGGCCGCACATCGACCCGCGCCGCGAGTCGAAGCCGTACCGCCACGTCTTCGTGCCGACGCTCGACCGCGACAAGCTGGAAACCGACGTCAACGGCCGCCCCTATCCGGTGATGTTCAACCAGCTCAGCCACTTCGACCTGGTAGCCGGGACGCGTGACGACTGGTATCCCGGGCCGGCCGCGACGTTCCAGGACCCCGTGTACTTCACCAAGTCCCCTGAGTCCGCGGAGGACGACGGCTATCTGATCGCCACGCTCAACTGGCCGACGGAAAAGCGCAGCGAACTCGTCATCCTCGACACGCTCGACCTCGCAAGCGGGCCGGTCGCCCGGCTGCGGCTTCCTGTACGCCTGCGCCTGGGCATCCATTCGACGTGGATCGACGGCGCCCTCGTCCCCTCCTGGAGGTGACCCACCATGTCCGGTGACCAGCCCAAGGACATCGTGCTCAAGATGATGTCACTCCTCGTCGATCCGTCAACATCGGAACAGGCGCGCGAATACCTCACCGAGTCCTATGTCCAGCACAATCCCAACATCGACTCGGGAGCCGACGCGATCATCGAGTGGACGAAAACCGATCAGGCTCGCGTGGCCCGGGAATCCATGCGCCCTGCCCCCGAACCTCCGGTATTCGTCACTGAAGGAGACAAGGTCGTGATGATGCTGGCCCGGGACCTGCCCGACCCGGACGACCCGGGCAAGACCTATCGCTCCTACTGGTTCGACATGTGGCGGATCGAGGACGGCAAGCTCGCCGAGCACTGGGACGGCGCTCCCAAAGAAGCAGGATAGACGTCGAATTCGGGCAACGGAGCCCGGTCGCGAGAGGGTTTTCGAATGTCGTCATATGCTCGTCTCTCCGCTACGATCGCCGCTTTCCTCTGCATGGCCTTCGGCATGTCGGCGATTTACGTCGGGTCTCTGTCGGTCTTTCTCGGTCCGGTTTCGGCATCGATGGGTTGGGGCGTCTCCGTCTTCACCTTGGTGTTCACGGTGTCCGCCTACATCGGCGCTTTCAGCACTCCCTTCAGCGGGCGCCTGATCGACCGGGTCGGGGTGCGGATCCCGGTCAGCATCGGTATCGCGACCTTCGCCCTGGGGCTGTTCGGCCTGTCCCGGATGCACTCAACCGGCTTCGTGTTCTGGGCATCCGCCGTCTGCATCGGCATCGGTGCCGCACTGGCCGGGCCGGTAGCCCACGTGCGCGTCGTCTCCTCGTGGTGGGACGCCAACCGGGCGCTCGCTCTCGGTCTGGTGGTCGCGGTGGCCCCCGCACTGTCGCAGTCCCTGGTCGCGCCGGTGGCGCGAGGGCTGATCGACGCATTCGGCTGGCGCACCGCCTACGAGGTGCTGGCCGCCGCTGTCCTGGTCGTCGGATGCATATCGGCCCTGTTCTTCCTGAAGGTACGGAGCACGGATGCCGCCACGGATTCTCCGGCTGCTGCCACGCCGGCTCCGGCGGTCTTCGAAGGCCTGCCCGCGAAGCAGGCATACCGGTCCCGGACCTTCTGGACCCTGACGGCGGCGGAGTGCCTCGCGACGAGTTCGTTGATCGGCACGCAGGCGCACATGGTGCACTGGTTCACCGGCCGCGGCGTCACCGGCGGCACGGCGACTTTCCTGGCGTCCCTCATGGCGGTGTCCGGGATGGTCGGCGTGCTGTTCTCCGGCTCCCTCGTCGACCGCATCAGGTCGCACCGCGTCGCCGCCGTGCTCTACACCCTGCCGGCGATCAGCCTGGCCCTGCTTCTCGCCGCCGGGAGCACCCTGTGGATGCTGGGCGTCGGAGTCGTCCTGATGGGATGCGCGCTGACCGCCGTGACACTCCTGCTGCCCTACCTGGTCACCCGGTACTTCGGGCTTCGGGCATCCGCCGAGATATTCGGCATCAGCCTCGCGTGCAGCATGATCAGCATCGGAACCGGGCCCACGCTGATCGGCATAGGCTTCGACACCTCCGGCGGCTACACGCTCCCGATCTCACTCGCCGTGGCCGCCACCACCGTTTCCGCGCTGCTCATGTTCACGCTGAAGCCGTACACCTACGCGGTGGTCAAGCCCGCTCCTCGCGATGCGGGCAGGACGCACACGGTCCCGGGCGTGACGGACACACGCCTCTCCGGACAGGAGGTGACCCCCTAGCGTCGGCGAACCGCCGGCAACCGAGTGCGATCACGCCGTTGCTCCGCCGCACCCCCGGATCTGAGGGACAGCAATGAACACAACCAGACGCTCTCGCGGGCCCTCCGATGGCCCCGGCGGAGCACGGCGCCCCCGTACGACCGAAGCGACCGGAGCTACCGGAAACATGCTGTCGGAGCTCTACTCCAGCGTGGTCGGCGACCAGGAGCGACTGACCAAGCTGCCTCTGGTCGTCGCCCGGGACATGGAGGAACGTTTCATCCGCGATGGCTGGCCGGTCGGCAAGGTCTACGGCAGCGAGGCCGACCTGGCCGCGTACTACGGCGTCGGGCGGGACGTCATGCGGGAGGCCGTACGTGTGCTGGAGGCACGTGACGAGGTGCGGGTACGGCGCGGCCCGCGGGGCGGCATTGCGGTCGCCAAGCCGTGCGACACACATCTGCTGGTCATGATCGGCGGTTACGCCTACCTCACCGGCCTGGGACTGCCGGACATCGTCGAGGCGTGGGGTGCCGTGCACATCAGCGCCGTACGTCTCATCGGTGACCGGTCACGGCAGGCCGGCGGCAGGCCGATGTGGCAGAGCCGGGCGGCGGATGACGGCGAGGTGCCGGACGCCGCCGCGCTGCTCGGGCGATTCGCCACCGAGGTGATCGAGGAAAGCGGCAGCCGTCCGCTGAAGTACTTCAACGACGTCCTGGCCCCGCTGCTGCCGCGGATGAGTACCGCCCGCGAGGCCGACGCACTGGCCGACATACGGCAGCGGATCATCCTTGACCTCGATCGCGGCCGTACGGAGGACGCCGTGCGTCAGGCGCGTACGCTCTTCTGCGGCGCGGCACGGGACACCCTCGCGCAGGTCGCACGGACGGGCGGCTGGAAGGGCACGCCGGTGCCGGAGCCGGTCGAGCAGATGCGCATACCCGCGTTCGCGGCCGTGCGGCGGATGATGTCGGAGATCGCGCCAGAGGAATGGGTGCGAGGCCGGCCGCTGGGCAACGAGTGCGAACTGGCCGAACGATTCGGCGTCGACCGCAGCGTCATCCGCCAGGCCATCCGCATGATGGAGGACGCGGAGACGGCGGTCACGTTGCCCGGACGCGGACACGGCCTGGTGACCCGGTGCCCGGGACCGGCCCCCCTGAGCCGTCAGGTCTGCGTCTACCTCGCATCGAACTCCGAACCGACTGAGGGTGCCGCTCTGGCTCTGGGCAGTCTCATGATCGAGATGGCCGGGATCGCCGCCCGGAAGACAGGTCCCCGCGATGCCGAGATTTTCGACGCGCTGTTCGATGAACTGCGGCAACTGACCAGTGCCGCACCGATATCCAGTCTCCAGCTGATCGAAAGGCTGCAGAACCGTCTGGCGCGCAATGCGCTGCTGTCACTCTTCGTGAACGGCATCAAAGCCTATGTGTCCTGGAGCATGAGCGAGGAGTTGCATGCGCCGTCCTGGGCCATCGAATTCTTTGCCCAGTCCACGCACGATGTCCTGCAGGCCATCGGCCGCCGTGACGCACCGGAAGCGGCCCGGCTTCAGGCCGTGAAACAGGAAATGCTCGCGAAGTACCGCCAAGCTGTGCTCGAAGGGCAGGAGCCGGACTTCCGGCGAATCCGGTGAGTCGCACCCGATCCTTTCGCAGTCGATAGCCTTCGTGGACGCGAATCCGCCGTCTGGTTACCGAGAGGGCCGAGGCCTACGGTAAAGCTTCCTGAGCCGATAGAAATTATCCCGTAGAACAGGAGGCAGGCAGGAATGCGGACGCTGGCAGGTGGTGTCGGAATGACGCACGACTGGGAAGCCGAGCGGGCACTTTTCACACACGGGGAGAGCTTCCTGCAGAGTCTGGTGGGGCACGATCCGAGCCTCGCGAGCCTCGCGCGCTCTTTCCGGGCGACGGAGAACGCCACTGAGATCGCACCAGGACATGGGCTCTGGGCGACCGCCGAGGATTTCCTCGGCCTGCAGACCTTCGCCGATCCGGTCCAGGGGCAGCTCATGACCATGGGGGTCGTCGTCGCGGCGGGACAACGCCGGCCGTTCGGCCTGCGACTGAAGGTCGTCGGGGACGAGGTGACCGAGGCAGAGGCCGTCATCAGCACCGATCCGAGCGGGCACTTCGCCGATGTGGACCAGTTGCTGGCACCCGACGTGCTCTACGACGCACCGGTTCCCCCCGACCGAGCCTGCGACCGGGACGGGCTGGTCCTTGCGGCGGACAGCTACTGGACCGCACTGCAGGAAAGCGACGGCAGCCTGGCTCGCTTCGGATACCGATGTGACCGTTACGACAACGGCAAGAAGGTGACGAACACCCTCACCACCCTGCTGTCTCCGGACGCCACCGTGCACACCGTCGCGAGTTGCCTGAACAACACCCGAGGCGCCAGGCCGACGGCCCGTGGGCGCCGCTGTCCCGTTGTCGACGTGGCCCGCGGAATCGCGGCAAGTGTGGTCGTCGTCGACTTCCACCCCGTTCCCGGCAGCCCGCGACCCGACAACGGCTCTTTTTACATGATGGCCCTTTTCAAAGTGGTCGACAACGAAATACGCAGTATCGACGAAATACGAGAAATCCTGCCGCTCGGCACGCCATCGGCCTGGTGAGCGAAAGGATATGTATATGAAAGAAGCGCCAGATATGACTGAACCAGGGTGCATCCACGAGTCGCCGTTCACGACACCGGAGGGGCGCCGTATCCGTGACGCCGTGCGGGCAGCGGTACCGCTGATTCGGGAGAACGCCCCGGAAGGCGAGAAAATCGGCTGTCTGCCGTCGCCCACGCTCGACGCGCTGCACGAGTCAGGGGCGTTTCTGGCCTCCGTGCCGAGTGAATTCGGCGGTTACGCCCTGGGGGCGCGCGATCTGGCCGAGATCGTCAGCGCGGCGGCGAGCGGCGACGGATCGGCGGGCTGGACCACCATGATCGCGAGCGGGTTCACCCGGGTCATGCTCACCTTCCCGCAGGAGACGGTCACCGAGGTCTACGCACGCGCTCCGCAGTGGCCGGGGCCGGTCGTGGCGAGCGCCTCGCTGTTCTCGGAGAGGATTCAGAAGGCCCGCCCGGTTCCGGGCGGCTACCTGATCGAGGCCGGCAACAAGTGGGGCTTCGGGAGCGGCTGCAAGCACGCCTCCTATCTGGTCGTCGGCATCGAGGTGGAAACCGCCCCTGGCACCACGACGCGCGCGATGGCGTTGTTGGAGAAGGGCCAGTACGAGATCGTCGACGACTGGCACGTCATGGGACTGTCCGGTTCGTCCAGCAACAGCGTCACGACGCCTGCGGAAGTCTTCGTCCCCGAACGGCGCGTCGCGGATCTCGCCGGGTTGCCGGGGCGTCTGGACGGCCTGCACCAACGCTACGCGGGGCTGGGCTTCGCCCTCGACGCCCGAGGCCTGATGCTCATCGTGGCCATGGAGACCATGGCCGTGGTCCTCGGAATGGCCAAGGGGGCCTTCGACTGCTTCCTCGACCAGAGCCGGCGCAAGAAGCCTTTCAACCTCCCTTACGACACGCTGGCCGCCACCCCGTCGGTGCAGGTCGTCGCGGGCAAGACGCGCGCCATGATCAACGCGGCGGAAAGCCTGCTGTTCGCCCGCGCGGACCACATCGACCGCAAGGCACGCGCCGGACAGCCGTTCACGGCGGCCGAGGAGTCCGAGATCACCATGGACTTCGTGCACGCAGGCAATGTCTGTGGTGCCGCCATCGACGCGATCCAGATCGCGCTCGGTTCGTCCACGGTCAGTCTGCGCAACCCGATTCAGCGCTTCGCACGCGATGCGCGGGTGGCGTTGACCCACGGCTCCACCAGGCTCGACCCTGCGGCGGAGATCAGCGGACGGCATCTCATGGGGCAGACACCGTTCACCGACGGCATGGCGGCCGTGCCCGGCGTGGCCAAGGCTGCAGAGGCCCCGCGGATCGTCGAACCCGTCGCTTGAGCTGGACCAGGAGACATCAATGAACCTCGAACTGAACGGCAAGCGGGTCCTCGTCACCGGCAGCAGCTCGGGCATCGGCACCAGCATCGCCCTGGCACTGGCCGACGAGGGCGCCCACGTCGTCGTCCACGGCCGGGACCGGGAGCGCACGTCCAAGATCGCGGCGATGATCCGGGAGAACGGTGGCCAGGCCGACGAGGTGCTCGGCGACCTCACGGACGGCAACCAGGTTGACGCCGTCTGCCGGCAGCTACTCGCCTCCGGCGGCGTGGACATCCTGGTCAACAACGCGGGCGGACGCCATGGAGGCTGGGAGCGCGACGGCTGGTTCGGGACCTCGCCCGGCAACTGGCTCGAGACGTACAAGCTGAACGTGATCTCGACCGCAGCCCTGGTCAACAGCCTGGTCCCCGCCATGAAGGAGCGCGGCTGGGGACGCGTCATCCAGATCGCCAGCGCCATCGCTCTGCACCAACCGCCCAATTTCCCCGACTACCAAGCGGCCAAGGCAGCGGAGATCAACATGACACGCAGCCTGTCCCGCGGCCTGACCGGAACCGGCATCACGGCCAACTCCATCAGTGCCGGGATCATCCACACACCCGGCTCCGCTGCGGAACTCGCCGCCATCGCTGCCGAAATGCGGCTGGAGGGCGGGTGGCAGGCGCACGAGCGCCACATCGCCGTCGAGGTGTTCCGCCAGACCGCCGGCCGCATCGGCCGGCCGGAGGACATCGCCGCCGCCGTCTGCTACCTGGCCAGCCCCCGCGCCGACTTCGTGACCGGCATCAACCTCGTCGTCGACGGCGGCATCAACTGAACCGCGGAGACGGCAGTGCCTGTCGCGCGGTGAACGAGGAGAGACATGTCGATACAGGGATCGCAGGAGACGCCCGAAGAACTGCGCCACGCGTTCGGCCACCTGCCGTCCGGAGTGGTCGCGATCTGCGCCCTCGCGGGCGGCCGGCCTGTCGGGATGGCGGCAAGCTCGTTCGTGCCGGTCTCCTTGGAACCGCCATTGGTGTCGTTCTGCGCGGCACGCACTTCCCGCACCTGGGAGGTGCTGCGCCAAGCACCAAGGCTCGGTGTCAGCGTGCTCGCCGAGAACCACGCGACCCTGTGCCGGGCACTCGCCTCCACGGCGGAAGATCGTTTCGCAGATGTCCCCTGGGAGGCGGGGGAATCCGGCGCGGTCTTCCTCCCGGACACGGGGCTGTGGCTGGAGTGCGCACTGGAGAGCGAAGTCGAAGCGGGCGACCACGTGATCGCCGTGCTGCGGTTGCACAGGACCGCATCATTTCCCCAGGTGAGACCGCTGGTGTTCCACCAAGGACACTTCGAACGACTTCAGCCCCCCAGGCGGACGCACGCTTCGGTTTGACCGACGGGCGGCGACGTGAAGCACAGCAGCGGCCACACCCCTCCATCACCTTACGAGGAGCGGAAAATCATGACGTTTCTGGAAGCAGGCGACTGGTCGGAGAGGATATTCTCCGGTGAGTGGATCAAGGGATCGGGCGAGGTCTACGACGCGCTCGAGCCGGCGACCGGCAAGACGCTGGGTCGTGTCGGTGCGGCCACGCCCGACGACCTGGGGCGGGCCGTGGTGCAGGCGGCGCGGGCGCAGCAGCAGTGGGCGGCGCTGCCGTACGTCGAACGAGCACAGGTCCTGCGGCGTGCTGCGCACCTGTTCGAAGAGCACCACTCCGAGATCGCCGACTGGATCGTGCGGGAGTCGGGGGCGCTCAGGGCGTTCGCAGAGTTCCAGACCTTCAACGGGGCAGCGGAGGAGTGCCACGAAGCCGCGGCGCTGTCCGCGGCGCCGTTCGGGGAGGTGCTCCGCTCCGTGGAGGACCGGCTGTCGTTCTCCCGTCGGCGCCCGGTCGGCGTTGTCGGTGTGATCTCCCCGTTCAACGCACCGATGGTGCTGGCGATGCGAGCGGTGGCTCCGGCGCTGGCTCTGGGAAACGCCGTCGTCCTCAAGCCCGACCCCCGGACCGCGATCTGCGGCGGTGTGGTGATCGCGAGGGTTTTCGAGGAGGCGGGGCTCCCCAGCGGCCTGCTGCACGTACTGCCGGGGGGCGCTGACATCGGCGAGGCACTGGTGGATCACCCCCAGGTGCCCGTGATCGCCTTCACCGGATCCACGAGGGCCGGAAAAGCGATCGCGGCAGCGGCAACGCGGCATCTGAAGCGCGTCCACCTGGAACTGGGCGGCAACTCGGCGCTGATCGTCCTGGACGACGTGGATGTGGAGAAGGCGGCGTCCGCGGGGGCGTTCGGCTCCTTCCACCATGCGGGGCAGATATGCATGGCCTCAAGCCGGCATCTGGTGCACGCGTCGATCGCCGAGGAGTACGTCGAGTCGCTGGTCCGGCGGGCGAATGCGGTGGCAGTGGGAGACCCGGCGACGAGCGAGGTGGCAGTTGGCCCCATGATCGACGAGCAGCAGTTGCAGGCCGCCCACGCCGTCGTCACCGACACCGTGGCGGCAGGTGCCCGGCTCGTGGCAGGCGGCACCTACGAGGGCCTTCTGTACCGGCCGACCGTGCTGACCGACGTCCCCTTGACCGCACGCGCCTACCGGGAGGAGATATTCGGCCCGGTCGCACCCGTGGTGCCCTTCCACAATCTGGACGAGGCGGTGAGGCTGGCCACCGGAACCGAGTACGGACTCTCGCTGGGCGTGCTGACCCGGGACATCGCCAAGGGCCTGGCGCTGGCCGAACGCATTCCCACCGGGCTCGTGCACATCAACGACCAGACGGTCAACGACGAGGCCACCGTGCCGTTCGGCGGGCGCGGCGACTCCGGCAACGGTTCCCGTCACGGCGGCGCCACCGCGAACCTCGAGGCCTTCACCGAGCAGCAGTGGGTAACCGTCCGGGGTGACATCCCCGCCTACCCCTTCTGATTCCGGGCTGCCCCCGCGCGGTGGCGCCGGCCGGCATTGCCAGGAAGACGGTGCTGTCGGCCAGCCCCGCGCCTTGAGGGGTCAGGTACCGTCCCCGCCCAGTCGGGCGTGGGCGGAGACTGGTTCGACGTCATTCCCCTGCCGGGGAGCCGGGTGGCACTGGCCGTGTGCGATGTGGTCGGCCACGGCCTCCACGCCGCCGCCACGATGGGTCGACTGCGGACCGCGGTGCACAACTTCTCCGCCCTCGATCTGCCGCCCGACGAGCTGCTGAGCCATCTGGACGACCTGGTCGGCCGCATCGACCAGAACGAGGCGACCGAGAGTGCCGCAGGCCTCGTGGGCGCCACCTGCCTGTACGGGATCTACGACCCCGTGACGCGCAGCCACGTCACGTCGCGTGCGGGGCATCTGGCGCCCGCACTGGTCCAGCCCGACGGAACCGTCACCTTCCCGGACCTGCCGGCCGGCCCGCCGGCGAGAGGTCCCGGCTGATCTACCGACCGCGCTTCCACCCGCTCCTCAAAGGCGCGCGCAACAGCTTCGCCTGGCGGGACTGCTGCGACCTGCTGGTCCGCGCGCACCTGCAACTCGGTGCCCCGACCGTTGTCGTCTGGGACATTCCACGGGATGGGCAGGTGAAGCCGCCGGTTGAGGAGCGGTTGTCGGACCGGATCGCGTTGGGGTGCTGACGCGGGTGTTTCCGGCGGGGCTGGTCGATGAGGTCGTCGCTCAAACACGGGGCAGGCGCTCTGCCACGGCGCGCCATGCGGTGAGCGGGAAGGCATGCGGGGTGTCGGTGACGATCTGGAGGGCGACATGGTCCGCGCCCGCCTCCAGGTGGGCCGCGACACGCTGCGCGACGACATCGACGGATCCCCACACCACCAGGGAATCGACGAAGCGGTCGCTGCCGCCGTCGGCGAGGTCGTCCCGGGTGAACCCGTCCTCCATCCAGGTCCGCACGTAGTTGGGCTTCGTGAGGTAGGGACGGATCGCCCGCCGTGCCGTGGCACGGGCCGTGACCGGGTCGGTGTCCACCACGGACGTCTGCACCGGCGCGAGGAGCGGCCCTGCCCCCAGCGCTGCTCGTGCCCGGGCCGTGTGGGACGGCGGGACCAGGTAGGGCTGCACTCCAGCGGTCCGGTCGGCGGCGAGTTGGGTCATCAGGGGCCGGTGCGCGCCCAGGATCCGCGCGGCTTTCGGCAGCGGGCGGGCGGACGCGTCCAGCGCGTCGAGGTAGGCGGACATCGCCGTATAGGGGCGCTGGTAGGCCGCGGCGATCTCGGCGTGACTGACGGCCAGGCCCACCAGCGTCCGTCGCCGATACGGTGCGGGAAGCCCCTGGTAGGCGGCGGCGAGCCGTTCGGGCGGAAGGTTCCAGACGGAGATGCAGGAGGGGGCGACGACCGCGTGTCGGGTCGCCGTGAGGAGGTTGAGGCTGCTGTGCAGGTCCCCGCTCGGGTTACCGCCGGGAGTGCCGCCCAGCCACAACGTGCCGTAGCCGAGCTCCTCCAGTTCGCAGGCAGCAGCCCTCGCTCGATCGGGATCACCGTGAGTGAACGCTGTACTCCACACCCCGACCGGCGAGACATCCATACTGCGCCCTCCTCGGAATTCACCTGACCGTGGCCTGTCCTGACGGTCACTCGACCACAGCCTGAGGGGTAGCCCGTCGGGTGGCGAGATCGCGTTCCAGCCTGATCACGTCCGCCGGGGTGTTCACCGCCTGCCAGGGCGCGTCGATCGCGTAACCGGCCAGCTGACGAGTGCCAACCAGGAGGGGCAGTGTGCTGTCGGCGTGATCTCCCTCCTCGGGAAGGAGAGAGACGACCTGCCAGGCAAACAGGTACACACCGGCGTTCACCCGGCCCGGCCCCGGGGTGGTCGGGGCGAGGTCCGTCACCCGGCCCAGCTCGTCGTAGGCCACCGCGCTGCCGGGCAGGCCGGGACCGGCGAGGGCCACGGTCGCGGCGACGCCACCGCGCAGGTGATGGGCGCGCATCCCGCACAGGCAGAAAGAAGTCCAGATGTCTCCGTAGAGGGCGAACCACGGCTCCCCCGGGTACGGCAGGGCCCGCGCTGCCCGGCGTAGTCCACCGCCGCGCCCCAGCGGCCGTTTCTCGACTGCTGCCTCGGTCCGTGGCGGAGACGGACGGGAGTCGAGGTACGAGACGATGCCCTCGGCCAGATGCCCCGCAGACACCACGACGCGTTCGACACCACAACCAGCCAGCCAGTCGAGTTGGTGCCGCAGGATCGGCACCCCGTGGACCTCCACCATCGCCTTGGGCCGCTCACGGGTCAGCGGCAGGAGCCGACTACCCCTTCCCCCCGCAAGAATGACGGCCTGCCGGGCCGGCAGCGGGTCGTCTCGCCCGCAGACCAGGGGTAGCGGGCCGGCCGCGGCGGGCCCGCCCGGTCTCTGCACGCACAGGCGAGCATCGGGCGACAGGCCGGATCGGATCATGCTCTTGTAGATACCCGTCCTGCCGGGACGGGAAGAGGCGTAAACCGGTCTTCGCGCGCTCTGTCCCCTGGTTGGCGGGCCCGTCGCACGAGTCTGGTCGCCCCGTGTCGAAGCCGGGTACCAGGCGGGGGTGCGCCACATGGTCTGCGGTGACGGCGAAGGACGGCTCAGGTGCAAGGGCCTTGCCGGTCCGTCGGTCCGGGCGGCGGATGAGGTAGGCCGCCATGGGAAACGGTACGTGCGTGTCCCATCCCGCAGCGACTGCGCTTACGTGGTGTGCCAGCCGGAGGCCGTGAGATCCGAACGGGGGGTGCCGAGCACGTGGTGGGCCCCGAGACGGCCACCACCACCGGGTTCAGTGCCGGGTCTCCCACCACACGATGATCAGGGTCGCGGCCCCGCTGCCGAGCTTGTACGCCCCGCCCTGCAGGAATTCGCCCGGGACATCCCGTCCCTGATGACGGGTCCATTCCCGCAGATGAGACACGGTTTCGGAGCGTCGCTTGACCCAACGAGCCAGGCGCTTCCCGAAGCGTTTGGCGTTACTGTCCTCCATACGGAGTTCCTCTCGTTGATAGGCGTGCTGGAACACCGCGCAAGGAGCCCCCAACTCAGTGGCCTCAGAAACCCGGTCCAGGACCGGAGTCCGGCCCGACCCACCACCGGCGGCCCGCGGCGGGGGCGGAGGCTATGCCCAGGGTGATGCGGCCGTCCTCCTCGACGGCGATCAATGTGCTCCACTCCGGTTCACCGGCCAGGAAGCTCGCAGTGCCGTGCATGGCGTCGATGATCCAGCGCCGTCTTCCGTGTCCATGGACGCCGAACTCTTCACCGATGAACGCGTCGTCGGGATGCTCCTGGCGGATCAAGCATCGGAGGACGATTTCGACCTCCCGGTCGGCGTCCGTGACCTTCAAAGGAACCGACGCCGACGGCAACCCCGGCTCTACCTGCCCCACCGCCCTCGGCCACCACGTCCATTTCCAGGTCGCCTGCAGGACCGCAGCACCCCCCTTCCCCGTGCGGGCACTCCCGGCAGAAAACAGGTGCCGTCGCCCGTGCCCGGGCACAAGGTCACCTTCGGCTTCTACGCACGTGGTCCGTACGCCTGAAAACCGGAACCGGACGGGAAAGCCTACGGGCAATGAATCGGGCTGCAGCGGACAACGGCCACCTCTCCACCTCCTGCCATCTCTCGGAACGGCAGGCGAAGGCCGGTCAGAAGGTCAGTGCCGGAAGGCAGCTCGGCAAGGCCGGCGCCAACCGGCAACGCGACCTGGCCGCATCTGCACTTCGAGATGTCGAAGGGCTCCACCTGGTCCTACGGCGGTGTCGCCAGGCCCAGTTGGTGAGCGTGTGAGGGGCCGATGCCTTCTCAGAACGCGGAGTTGGCGAACCAGTGGGTCAGCAAGTGCTCGTCGCCCTCGTGGGCGAAGGCCCCTGCCTGGTAAGGCAGTCGGCCGTAGACGAGGAGGAGCAGGTCGGCCGCGGTTCCCTGGACGGTCGCGTCAGTGGGGGCCGCGGTCGGGTGGGCGGGGTCGAGCCCGAAGCCGTCGGGCCGCAGGCGGACGACCCAGGCGTCGTCCCCGTCGGTCGTGCGGAAGCGGATGGTCGTGTCGGAGCCACGAAGGTCGGCCACCTTGGGCGCGAAGAAGGTGGCGAAGGGCAGATTGACGAGGAACTCGTCGATCCCGTCGACCGCGACCGGGCGGTCGATCGCGGGCCGGAGTCCGAGTGCGACCTCGGCGTCGGCCCGGTGCAGCAGGGTCTCGAAGAGCATCCGGCGTGCCCAGAACCGGGCGTGCTGGTCGGCGCCCCAGGCCCACATCGGCAGGTCCGGGTCGGTGGCCGCGAAGGCGTCCGCGGCCACGGTCGCACTCTCGGCCAGCCAGTCGACGTATCCGTCCTCCTGGTCGGGGAGCTGAAGGTCCACGTCACGCGTGCGCGGGGGTTCCTGGATGCGGGCCCGCAGCAGGACCGAGAACCAGCGGTGGACGCTGCCCGTGTGCCTGACCAGGTCGGCCAGCGTCCAGCCGGGACAGCTGGGCACCGCCGTGGCCAGGTCGGCGTCCTTGACCGCTGCGACGAACCGGGCGGTCTCCGCCGCGACCGCGGTGCGGTGATCGACCGAGGTGGCAGCGGGTGCGTGCTGGGAGTGGTCGGACGTCGTCATCGTGACATGCCTTTCGGAGACTGCGGGTTCGAGGAGACTGCGGGGTCAAGGAGACTGCGGGGTCAAGCAGACGGCTGGGTGAGGACTGCTTTGTGGTGGCTGAACCTTTCGATGACTCCGGACGGCGGCAACGCCTGGAGACAGCGGCAGAGCCTGAAGGCGGCGGCAGCGCCTGAAGCACGGTCACACGAGCTCGGCACCGGCCTCCGCCTCCGCGAGCCCCGCCGTCGAGGAGTCCGCGACCTTCCTCGGCACGGACGTACGAGGGGCGTGCGACGACTTGATGCCGACGAGGGCCACGGCGACGACCAGGCCGAAGGCCGCTCCGGCGATCACGAAGGTCGTCGTGAACTGGCTCTCCTGCGGCAGTGCGGGCCCTCCGCCCGGCAGCGGGATGGTCTTCGACGCCAGCAGGGAGGTGATCACCGCGCTTGCGACGGCGCTGCCGACCGAGCGGGAGATGGAGTTGATGCCATTGGCGATGCCGGACTGGTGGGCGGGCACGCCGGCAACGATGAGAGCGGGCATGGCGGCGTAGCCGAAGCTGATCGCCAGGCCGATGACCATGCCGGCGCCGATCACCGAGGCCGTCACATCATGCGCGACGCTCAGCCACGTGAAGCCGAGCACTCCGAAGCAGGCCCCGGCGGCCAGGGTGAAGCGCGCGCCGAGTCGGCGCACCAGGACACCGCCGAACTGGGCGCCCACGAGCGAGACGAGTGTGGTCGGCAGCAGATACACGACGGACGCTTCGAGCACGGAAGCGCCGAAGCCGTAGCCGACGACGCCTTCCGGCATCTGGACGAGGTACGAGACACCGATGAACTGGGCGAACATCGCGAAGCCCAGCAGCAGCCCGGCCAGGTTGGTGAAGAGAACGGGCCGGTGGACGAACATCTTCATGTCCACCATGGGTTCCTTGACCCGGCGCTCGGCGACGACCCACACCACCGCCATGAGGACGGCCCCGGCGAAGGAGCCGAGCGTACGGCCGGACGTCCATCCCCACTCGTGTCCCTGCGAGACCGGCAGAAGCAGCAGCACCAGCAGCATCGCCAGGGTGCCCGCGCCCAGCCAGTCCGTGCGCCCGCCCGGGGTCGTCCGGGAAGCGGGCACGGTGAACAGCACACCCGCAAGGGCCATCACCGCGAGCACGACCGCGAGCCAGAAAACCCGGTGGTAGTCGGGGTCGGAGCCGCGGGTGAGAAGCCCGGCGCCGACCAGCGCGAGTCCGCTGCCGAACGCGAGCGTGCCGCTGACCAGGGCCATGGCGCCGTGCAGCTTCTCCGGCCTGATCTCCTCACGCAGGATGGACAGAGCGAGCGGGAAGATGGCGGTGGCCGCACCCTGCATCACTCGGGCGACGATCAGCCACGTCAGCGAGGCGGTGGTGGCGGCGAGCACCGAGCCCGCGATCATCACGAGCAGCACGCCCACGAGGGTGGGCTTCTTGCCGTGCTGGTCGCCGAAGCGGCCGAGCAGCGGTGTGAAGACCGCGGCCGACAGAAGCGTGGCGGTGGTCACCCAGCTGACGTTGGCCGTGGTCGCCCGCAGGTCGCTCTGGATGAGTCCCAGGATCGGGACGACGAGCGTCTGCATCATGGAGACGACCATCGCGGCGAGGCCTAGCACCAGGACGACCGCGGTGTCTGCTGGCTGTCTCCGGGGTGCCGTCTGCTGCGCGTGAGGCACGGATCTCTTCCCTACGTGAGAGCTCGACGAACTACTTGAGAACATCGAAGCTTGAGAACTTCAAGTAATGGGTGAGACCGTAGCCATCGATATTTGAGATCGTCAAGTTTTCAGACGTAAGGTGACGCTCATGACAGCACCCAATCGCGTCGACACCTCCCGGCTCATGGAGCTGCTCTCGGTGTCCCTGGCTGCCTACTACGGCGACTTCACGGTCGCCGCCGCGAGCGAGAGCCTCACGGCCAGCCAGGGCAAGACGCTGAACGTGCTGCGCCGGGGACCCGCCTCTATGAGCACGCTGGCCACCACGCTGACCTGCGACGCCTCCAATATGACCGGAATCGTCGACCGGCTGGAGAAGCGCGGCCTGGTGCGCCGCGAGCCGAGTCCCTCCGATCGGCGCGTCAAGAACGTCCTGCTCACCGAGGAGGGTGAGCAGGTCATCGACGTGATCCGCGGGAAGATGAACAAGACGCTGGCAGGGCTGAGCAGACTCAGCGAGCAGGAGCAGGACACCCTGTACACACTGCTCGAGCGCGCGTTCGCCTCTCAGCCCACCACCACCTGACGGTCTTCTCAGACGCCGACAGGCTCGCCGGGACCAGGGACCGTACGAAACCGGAACGGCTCCGGATCGCGGCCGGGCTGGATGAACCAGCACTCCCCCGTGCCGTCTCCGGTGAGGATCCGCAGCACGGTGTCCGCCACGACCTCGGCCGGAATGACCGACAGCCCCTGCTTGGAGAGCATGTCGCGCAGCGGATCGATGATCCGCGACTCCGCGAAGCCGGGGCAGACGGCGTTGAAGCGCACGTTGTCCGCCGCGAGAGCCGGCCCCAGGGAGCGGGCAAGCCCTACGACCGCGTGCTTGTTGGCCGCGTACAGAGGATCGAGCGGTACGGCGGCCAGGCCCGCCAGGGACGCGGTCGCCACGATGGCCCCTCCCCCGCGGGCCCGCAGCGCCGGCAGCACCGCATGGGTTCCGAAGACCACGCCGTCGAGGTTGGCTCCCATCGCGCGACGGTAGCGTGCCAGGTCGAAGTCCTCACCGACGCCGCATCCGGTCGCCACTCCGGCGTTGAGCAAGGCGATGTCGACGCCGCCGTACTGCTCCTGGGCGAAGTCCACCAGCGCGCGGTTGGCGTCGGGATCGGAGACGTCGCAGGCGCGGAAACGGCCGCCGACCATGTCGGCCACCTCGCGGCCGCCCCGCGCGTCGAGGTCCGCGACGACCACGCGTGCCCCCGCCTCCGCCAGCGCCAGGGCCGTGGCCCGGCCCAGTCCACTGGCACCGCCGGTGACGATCGCCACCTTGCCCTGGAGCGTTGCGCCCTCCCCCTGTCCCGGCCGGGCGGCGACGGCGCTCTCGGCGGCCGTCATGCCAGCTCCAGGACGAGCTTGCCGACGTTCTCCCCGCGGAAGAGCATCCCCAGCGTCTCGGGGAAGTCGTCCACACTCCCCTTCACCACATGCTCCTTGACCTTGATGCGGCCGGCTCCGATCCAGGCGGAGATCTCCTGCCCCGCCTGCGCGTAGCGCTTGGCGTAGTCGAAGACGACGAAGCCCTCCATGCGGGCGCGGCGCACCAGCAGCGAGAGGTAGTTGGAGGGGCCCTTGACCGGCGTGGCGTTGTTGTACTGGCTGATCGCACCGCAGACCACGACCCGCGCGTGCATCGCCAGCCGCGTCAGGGCCGCGTCGAGGATCTCCCCTCCGACGTTGTCGAAGTAGACGTCGATGCCGTCGGGTGCCTCCCGGCGCAACGCCTTCCTGACGTCCTCGGCGCCGTAGTCGATGGCCGCGTCGAATCCCAGCTCGTCGACGAGCATGGCACACTTCTCCGGGCCTCCGGCGATGCCCACGACCCGGCAGCCCTTGGCCTTCGCGATCTGGCCGGCGATCGTGCCGACCGCCCCGGCCGCCCCCGACACCACGACGGTCTCACCGTCCTTCAGCGCCCCGACGTCCAGCAGACCGAAGTAGGCGGTCATGCCGGGCATGCCCAGCGCGCCGAGATACGTCGAGGGCTGGGCGAGGGAGGTGTCGACCTTCAGGGCACCCTTGCCGTCCGAAACCACGTACTCCTGGACGCCGAACGTGCCGACCACGTGATCGCCCGGCTGGAAGTCGGGGTGATTCGACGCGGTGACCTCGATGACCGACCCGGCGCGCATCACCTCGCCGATGCCCACCGGCGGCAGGTAGGAGGGACGGTCGTCCAGCCAGCCACGCATCGCCGGGTCCAGGGAGATGACGCGCGTCCGGCCCGCGAATCGGCCCGGGCCCGGCTCGTCGACGGGCCCTGAGAAGTGCTCCCAGTCCTCGGGCTTGACCTCGCCCACGGGGCGGGCTGCCAGACGGATCTGGCGGTTGGTCGCAGACATCGCGCCTCCTGTCGTTCACGGCTTCCGCCGCAGCGTACCGACCAGTAGGTATGCCTGGTGCATGATGTTCGCCACACGCCGGGCACGCCGCCCGCCGATCTCCATCCCGAGAGCCGTACCGACCTCGAAACGTGACCTCCGAGGTCTTATGCCGCCCCGGTCAAGGTCGGCGACGTACCGCGCTTTCGCCGCGAGCGAGAATCCTGTCGCGCAGCTCGGCGAGCACATCGTCACCCTGCTCCAGCAGCCCTGCCAACTCCTCGGCCTTGCCCAGCCGTTCAATCTCACCGAGGCCTGGCTCCAGGACCCCCGTCAGCGCCCGCGCAAGTACCGCAGACGCCCGAACACCGGGCACGGGACGCAGTTCGCTCACACTCACGCCTTCGGCCCGCAGCAGGGGCAGCACCTCTGCCCGTACCAGGGACGACTTCCCGCACCCCGAAGGCTCCGCCGAAGCACGGGCTGGAATTCCGCCTGGCGAAGCCCAAGACCTGGCCCGAGCCGGCGGTGGTGACCCTCAACGGCACGCCCCGCTAGGCAAGGCCGAGGCCCGCGCCTGGGACCGGGACCACCCCGGCTCACCCACCGCTCGGCCTGGATCGACCTGGACGGCGAACTCCCCCTCCAGTTGGCCGGCGAGTACGTGCTGTAGATCCTTGACGTGATCGGGCGGGGGCTGGTCGGGCTCACTGTCCCGAGCTCACCCCAGCGCAGGCTCTATGGGGAGTTCATCGCCCGGAATCCAGCCTTCTTCGCGCGCGCGGAGCGGCGCGTGGTGAGCTACTGGTCGTGTTATTACCGCTGGGAGTACACAGTCTTCGGAACGTATCCGGGGAGTGCGTTCTGATGGAGGCGTTCCGAGCCGCCGCGTCGGAACACGTGGGCGTGCGGTGGCCGCGCCACACGCCACCTCCGCTGGTCGGTTGTATACGCTGGCGGCGGGAGTCGATCAACCACGCGCACATCGTAGAACCGGGCTTGCCCGTGATCGAAGTCGCGGCCGCCGACCCGACTGCTCGGGATCCGAGGCTTCGGGGGGCGGCTTCTCTTCACGCTTCCCCTCGATGATCTTCGCCATGGCCTCGGCACGGGAGCCGCCTTCAAGGCCGCCCCGAGCCGCTATGCCCACATCTTCTCCCTACGCCGCAGAAGGCGCCAAAAGACGCCGCGGTCGTACTCCAGAGCGACTTGGCAGACATCGAACAGCCGGTGTCCACGGCCGTGGTCGCGGACCGGCTGCACCTTGTCGAGCAGTGGCACGACGGCGCGCACATCATGTGGAAACCGATCGCCGACGTGCCTCTCGCGGAGTCGAGGCGTGAACGACTTCCCCGGGCCCCACCCGATGCACGGAGTGCATCGGGTGGGGCCGTAGACACGGCTCCGCGACCTCGGCCGACCGCCGGAGAAGGCCGCCGACCAGGATCCGGCGCACGTCCTGCAGAAGGTCCAGCGCCCGCAGCCCTGCCTCACCCTGCGCGGCCAGGCGCACCGCCGGCCGCATCGGATCCCTCACCCGCTTCATCCGCCAAGCCGCCATCTGCGACGGCACCGAACGCATCACCAAAACCGCCCTCGCCGCCGTAGGACTCGACCACCTCGCCGAAACCCACCACCGTCCCCGCACCCGAAGCCGCTAACCCCACCCCACCAGCACAAACAGCACTGACCAGCAAAAACGCCAAACAAGCCATTACACGCCAGAACTACCTACAACCCACCACCCCACGCTCCACATAGAACGCATAACGCGCGCCTGCCTGGACGCCGTTGCCCGCGCTGTCGTCTGCCCTGGGGCACGTGTCGTGAGCCTTAGCCGCCACAGGTCGGTTTGGGCGGATCCGGATTGTCGTCGTTCCCCGTGGGGGGTGGTGTGAAGCGAACGGTGATCTTCTCGAAGCCTTTGAAGGTCTCCGTCGTCGCGTACGAGCGGTAGGCGCGCTGGTCGCCGGGGGTGAGCTTCACCCTTTCGGTGAATGGGCTCAGCAGACTGCGGGGCCACAGTCGCATGCAGCGCACCGAGCAGATCTCCGCCGTCACCAGATACACCACTGTCCCCAGATAGAGCCAGGCCAGCAGGCCGAGCACAATGCCGAACATCCCGTAGGTCGCCGTGGTGCCCTTCAGGACATGGCTGACGTAGTACGAACCGCCCCACTGCAGCAGCTGCCAGGCACAGGCGCCGCCCAGCGCCGTGCCGGACATCAGGCGCAGCGGCAGCCGGCGCCTGGTCAGCAGCCGGTAGCTGAAGAGCAACAGGGCGGCGTTCACGACGATGGCCGCGAGTGCGGCAGCCAGACGCACCCCGACAGCCAGCCGTGCTCCGAACACGCTGGCCGCTGACTCGGCAGTCGACAGCGCGACGGTTACCGCCAAGCCGAAAGGCAGGAGAGCGAGGAACTTCAACCCCTCAAGCCGCGAACGCAGCGGGTCGGGGCGAGCGTGACGCGGGACAGCAAAGATCTTGTTCAGGGCGTGTTGCGCTGCTTGCGCGATGCCGAGTGCCCCGTACAGGCTGCCCGCGATACCCACGGCGAGCGCGATGCCACTGCCGTGGAAGGAGTGGATGTTGTTCCCGATCTGGTCGCCGATCACCGGGAACTCGCTCAGGGCGGAGTGCAGCACGGACTGCTGCAGCTCGTGGTTGCCGTGCAGGACGGCACTGAGCACGGCGACCAGGATCAGCAACAGCGGGAACAGCGAGAGGAACGCGTAGTAGGCCAGCAGCGCGGCGAGGTACGTGGCCTGGTCGTCGAAGAACTTGTACGCCACGGCCAGCGGCAGGCCCGCCCATCGGTGCCGTCGCTGATAGGCATCCAGCCGGGCCAGTCGACTCATGGCTCTCCTCCACGTCGGGCCGTTCGCCCGGCCCTCCAACAGAGGTCTACCGGTCCAGGTGCCCTGCCTGGCGCATTCGTACCGTGACGCGGTACCTCAGAGGGCATTTCTCCTCGGCGGAGCGGTCCCCGTCGCCGCCTGGGAGGCCGGCAAGTACATGTACAAGGCCGTCACCGAAGAAATCCCCTGCGCAGACGGCCTCGGCATCGCCCGCGACATCTGGGCCGCCCGCCGCGTCAGCCGTGCGGCCGGGGTCGGCCCCGGCGGCGCTGGCGTTCGCTGCGGATGCGGGCGCGTTCGCGGCGCTGGGCGGCCAGGGCGTCGGGGTGGCGGCGGTGGGTGTTGCGCCAGCGCAGATAGGCGTGCAGGTCGCGGGCGGCCGTGGGGTGGTTGAGCGGGTCGCTGTTGCCCAGGACGAAGCCGCGCAGCGGCCCAAGGCGCGGCTCGATGGGGTTGGCCCAGGACGCCTGGGTCAGGGTGAAGCACAGCTCGCTCTTGTGGCGGGTGGCCCATGTGCGGATGCTCTTGGTCTTGTTCCCGGACCAGTTGCCGAGGATACGTAGATGGGGGGCGCCGTCAGGCCGGACGACACGGATGGGTCTTCAGGCCAGGGTGTGGTCGGCGCCCTGCGGGTGCGCACCACACCCCCAGAGGGTGTCGTCGGCGAGGCTGTAACAATCGTGGAAGTTACGGATGCCGTGGGTGCGGTGGTAGGTGGCAGGCAGCCGGTCGGGGTGGTTGCGTCTGGCCCAGCAGTTGCCGTGACAGGGCCGGATGGACAGCGGCCCGAACTGGTCGAAGGCGAAAGCACCGGTCAGGAAAGCGCCGGGTCACCTCCTCGATGCGGTCCAGTTTGGCGTCGGCGTCCGGATCCTTGATCTCCTTCCAGGTACGGGTGCGCTGGAAGGAGGTGTGATGGCGGTGCAGCAGCCCCCGCAGCCGCTCGCGGCCGATGACCACCCGGCACACCCCGGCCGGTGGATGGCCGAAGTAGTCGGCAAGCTTGCGCAGGCTCCAGTGGGTGAACGACCAGCCTGACTGAACTGGCTGCGCCGGCAGTACCACTTCGGCCCGCAAAGATCGCCGCGTATCTGCAGCGCTACCACGACGTGGCGATCAGCACGTCCGGCCTCTGGCGGATCTTGAAGAAGGTAGGCCTGAACCGGCTGCCGGCCTCGCAGCGCTACAAGCGCCGTGCCATCCGCTGGAAGCGCTACGAAAAGGAGCGGCCGGGGCAGCGGCGTTCGGGAGGTGTCGGTCAGGTAGGCAGCTGGTTGAGCTTGCGGATCTGCCGGTCGAAGGCCCGGGAGGGGACGAGGCGGCGCAGGGCGCTGACGCGTCCGGCGGTCGACCCGGCGGGGTAGCGCAGCCTCGGCTTCGGGTCGGTCGCCGCGGCGACGATCGCCTTGGCTACGGTGGCGGGATCGTCGCCGTCCTTCATTGCCGCGCCCATCAGGCGCTCGCAGACCTGCCGCTGCTGCTCGTAGACCGGCAGAGGCATGGCGGGCTTCGGGGAGTTCGCCTCGAACGCGGTCCTGGTCACGGCGGGCTCGACGAGCAGAACGCGGACGCCGTGCTGGCGGACCTCGTGGTCCATGGATTCGGAGTAGCCCTCGACCGCGTGCTTGGACGCGGCGTAGGCGGCCATGTACGGCGCGGGGACGAACCCGAGGACGGACGAGATGTTGATGATCCGGCCGCGGCCTTGGGCGCGCATGTGCGGCAGGACGGCCTTGGTCATGCGGATCAGTCCGAAGACGTTGATGTCGAACAGCTGCTGGTCCTGGGCAAGGGAGCGTTCCTCGCCGGCGCCGGCGGAGCCGATGCCGGCGTTGTTGACCAGGACGTCGATCCGCCCGAACTTCTCGATCACGCGGTCGACCGCGCGGGCGACCGAGGTGTCGCTGGCCACGTCGAGGTCGAGGAATGTCACGCCGTCGCGGCGGGCATCCCCGGAGACTCGGCGGCTCGTTCCGACGACCTCAAAACCTGCGTCGACGAGCGCGAGCGCGGCCGACTTGCCGATGCCTGACGATGCTCCGGTCACGAGTGCTACCGGCCGGTTTGTGGTCATGTTGGGACCTCCTCAGCGATTGGATTATGACCGTAATGCAATTACTCTAGGATGGGAATCGGCAGGCGGCAAGCGGCCTCCCGGCCGGAGCGACAAGGAGGAGTGCGTGGCGCGCTACACGAAAGACCACAAGCAGGCGACGCGGCAGCGGATCATCGACGCGGCCGGCCGCCGGTTCAAGAAGGACGGCATCGACGGTTCCGGGATCTCAACGCTCATGGCGGACGCGGGCCTGACCAACGGCGCCTTCTACGCCCACTTCACCTCCAAGGAGGACCTCATCGCGAACGCCGTCGCCGACCAGCTGAGCGCGCAGAACGCGAGCCTTGAAGCACTCGCGCCCGGCCGCCCCGGGCTCGAACAGTTCGTCCGCGCGTACCTGTCCCCCGGACACCGCGACGACCCCGAGAACGGCTGCCCCACCGCCGCCCTGCTCGACGAGATCGGACGCTGCACAAACGCGACCAAGCAGGCGTTCACCGGGGGCATGCTGGCCGTCATCGACGACATCGCAGCCCGTCTGGCACCCGACAACCCGCCCTCGGCACGCGCGCAGGCGCTGAGCGTCTTCGCCATGATGGTCGGGGCGCTGCAACTCTCCCGGGCCCTGGCCGACCGGAAGCTCGCCGACGACGTCCTCGACCAGGGCGTCCACAACGCCCTCGCGCTGCTCGACGCCTCACCTGCGCGGTAGCCCGCTCTTCGCCTCGTGGACGAGCCTGGCTGCCCCACGGAAGGCGGCGCACAGGCGCTGCTGCCCCACCAGAACCCACCGCGGCATGGTGAAGTATCCCGCGCGAAACCACCTGGCGGCCAGCCACAGATGACGGATACCGCGCCCAGGTGCCAACCATCCCGCCATTCCGCTCCGTCACATCCCGGCGGCCTTCACGGTCTTCCTCATCACACTCGAAGTCTTCGCCACCGGCCGCTTCCCCGTCTGGCAACCGGTCGCGAGCACCCGTACCGACGACGCCGGCATACGGCCGTTCAGCGGGAATTTCCACACCTCTACGCGGGATCGTCACCTGGCAGTGGCTGCGTTTCACCAGGTCAGCGCATTTTGTCGGTCGGCCCGCTACCAGGGACGAATCCAGGGGCTTCGTCGCCCGGCGTACTTATCTTGACCCGTCTCGCCGCACGCCGCCACTCACAGCTCACAAGGGCACCGCGACGCTTCCACCTGCGGAAACACCGTGTGAGGCTCGTAGGTCAGCCAGAGTTTCCTCCCACTGTGTCGTTTCCCCTGGGAAACGACACAGTGCCACGTTGGCCCGGCGGCGCAGTGGTGGTACCTCAGCCCCACAGTTTGCGGGTGAACTCCTTCGCCCACTCCACCTGCTCGTGGTGCGGGCCGTGGGGCGTGCACGGTAGTTCGGGCCGGCCTGGCACTTTGGGCAGGTGACCTCACTCGGATACCAGGTCCGCGCCGCCGAGCCCGCGGTTCCTGCGGTTCCCGCTCACTCCTGCGCAGCCGGGGAGGCCGGGCTCCAGCCCGGGCAGGCGGCGCAGGCACGACGTCGACGGCCTGTTGCTGGAGTTGGCAGCGCTGGCGTTCGGCAGTCCAGCGCCTTCGTTGAGCGGGGCCGTGTCGAACCTCGCAGAACCACATCACCGCCTGGAGACCCTGTCGGCGCGAGAGCACCGCACGCCGAGCGGCTGCCCCTTTCCGTACCCGTGAAGACCTCGTCGGGTCCCGGGTGTGTCGGAATGAAGCCGCTGCGTCAGCTTGCGGGAAGGCTGAAACTGTAGCCCTGCCGGGTCATCCAGGGGAGCAGCTCGCGCAGGGCCGCCACGGTCTGGCTGCGGTTGCCGCCGCCGTCGTGCATGAGGACGATGCCGCCGGGGCGCAGTTCCCGTTTCACGGTGGCGACGATCGAGGCGACACCGGGGCGCGACCAGTCACGGGGGTCGACGGTCCAGCCCAGCGGGCGTAGACCGTCCTGCACGGCTATCCGGCGGTTTTCGGGGCTGAAGTCGCCGCCGGGGGCACGGAACCACCTGATCCGGGTGCCCGGCCCGCCGGCCTTGCTGATCATTTCCTTGGCCGCGGTGATCTCGTGGACCTGCGTGGCGTGCGGGAGGGTACGCATCGGCTGGGGGTGGTCCACGGTGTGGTCGCACAGCCGGTGGCCGTCGGCGAGGATGCGCTTGACCAGGGCGGGGTTCGCGGCGGCCTGGTTGCCTATCTGGCAGAACGTCGCCTGTACGTGGTACTGGGCGAGCAGGTCCAGGACCTGTCCCGTGAACGGCCCCGGGCCGTCGTCGAAGGTGAGTGCCACGGTCCGGCCGTACGTCGCCGCACTGTGGGCGATCGAAGCGCTCGGGGCGCCGACAGGGACGGCCTGCGCGCCGGCGCCGGTTGCGGCGCTTGCGCTCGTACCGGCACCGGCCAGGGCGAACGAGAGGGCCACCGCGCAGCCGAGAGCCGCACGGCGCAGCAGACGGACGGAACTGGAGTTCTGCATTCTGTTTTTGCTCCTGGCATGGCTGGCCATCTCGGGATGACACGGACGGACCCCACGACGATGACCGAATGCCTGACCGAAGCAAAGGATTCACGGGCATTTGCAGCCTTTGTCACAAAGTAACCGATAGTGACCGTCATCACTGCGGCCGCGCCTGCCGCCACCCCGGCTCCCCGTGCGGTGTGGAAGTCCGCAGCGAGGTTGAGGTGCAGGAACGGGTAGAACCCACGGATGGCCAAGGAGGAATCGCGTTGCTTGGCCCGTTCGTCCGTGCTGGTGTCCGGGGTGAGGAAGAGCACCCACGGCCACGGTGGCAGGCCCTGGTCGGCCGTCAGCGCGACCGACGACGTGATCTACAGCATGGCACTGTGCAGGCAGGCGGCAGACCTGTACCAGGCCGCCATCAGCGTCCGTGATCCGCGCGACCACCCGTCGCCTGCCCGTCCGCGTCGGCGACCTTGGCCATCGCGTGGGCGGGCGTCTGCCGGAGCGCGAACAAGTAGCACCGCTCCCGCCTCGGTGGAGCGCGGGGTGGTGCTGGCACCACCCACAAGACGGGCATCAGCATGATCGATCGGTAGCCGTCCGGGCCCGAACATCGAATCAGACGCCGCGCAGCCCAGCACGGCGGTGAGGGGGTTCGGTGTCCAGACTATCCATGTCCAAGTTCTTGAAGTTCGCGTCTTCGGCGTGCGCGTTCCGCACCGCACGGTGGCCTGCGGCCGCCGCATCAGGTGTGATGGCCGCGGCCGTCGCGGCGGCAGTGGCGCCGACGGCAGCACAGGCTACGCATCAGCCCGGACCGGCCGGCGGGTCGCCGTCCGCTGCGGCCCGCTACGCCGCCCAGCGGCTGGACTGGCAGCCGTGCGCCCAGGCACCGACCCTGGAATGCGCGGTGATGACCGTGCCCCGCGACTGGCATCACCCAGGCATCGGCACGGACCTCACCATCGAGGTGTCCCGGCACCGCGCGACGGATCCCGCCCACCGGCGCGGGGTGCTGATGATGGCCGCCGGCGGACCGGGCGCCTCGGGGCTGATCCGGCCCGCGGCGTTCGTCAAGGCGTCGCCCGCGGTCGGCGCCGCGTATGACGTGGTCAGCTTCGACCAGCGCGGCGTCGGCAGCAGTTCGCACGCCACGTGTCAGACCGACGCCGAGTTCCAGGGCTTCTACGCCGGCGATTTCCGCGACCGCTCCCCCGCCGCGCTCCAGGGCGTCGTCAACCGCTCCCGGCAGTTCGCGAAGGACTGCGAGAAGCGCAGCGGCGATCTGGTCGAGTACCTCAATACGGATCAGGCCGTGCACGACTTGGACCTGTTCCGTGCCCTGCTCGGAGTGCAGAAAATCGCGTACTACGGCCCCTCGTACGCCACCTGGCTCGGGGCGTACTACGCAACGCAGTTCCCGCAGCACGTCGAGCGCGCCGTGCTGGACAGCAACCTGGCCTTTGACGGGACCTGGCAACAGGCCGAGCTCGGCCAGCCGATGAGCTTCCAGCGCCGCTTCGAGCAGGACTTCCTGCCGTGGATCGCGAGGTACGACTCCGTCTACCACTACGGGAGCACGGCTGCCGAGGCGAAGGCCAAGTGGGAGGCTCGCCGCGCCTCACTGCACGATCACCCGATCACCATCGGCTCGCTGACGGTCGGTCCCAACCAGCTGGACAACCTCACCCTCCAGGCGCTCTACAACGCCGATCAGGGGTGGCGCCCGCTGGCCTCCGTCCTCGCAGCCCTGGACCACTGGGACACGGCGACAACGGCGCAACGTCAGCTGGTCCAGAAGGCGTTCACCAACTACCTCTCCCCCGGTTTCAACGCCACCTACTTCCCCGTCACCTGCAACGACACCCCGTGGAACCGCGACCTTGGATACTGGCTGCGGCAGAGCGCCAAGGACACGCAGAAGTACCCGCTGGTCGGCGCCCGCGAGCTGGCCTATGCGGCGACATGCGTGTACTGGCCGACGTCGGACGCCCCGCACACCAAGGTCACCGGCAAGGGACTGCCGCCGACGCTCATGCTCAACTCCGTGCATGACCCGGCCACGTACTACGAGGGCGCACTGCGCGCGCACAAGGCGCTGAAGGGCTCGCGGCTGGTCACGGTCACCGGCGGCGGCGACCACGGCCAGTACCAGAACGGCAACAGGTGCGTGGACTCGGTCGTCGACGCCTATCTACTCAAAGGGACGGTCCCGGCACACGACATGACGTGCCCCTCCAAGCCCCTTCCAATAGCGGTGAGTTCCCCTGACGGTCGCGAGGAATGATCCAGGGACCGTCTTCAAACGGATCTTGCTCAGAGCAGGAATGACGCGAGAGAGACCGCTGCTTCGTAGCAGGCGGCGGTCTTGTCGTATCGGGTAGCCATGCCGCGGAAGTTCTCGAGCTGGTTGAAGCAGCGTTCGACGGTGTTGCGTCGGCAGTAGACGTCGGTCGAACCGCGGTGGGCGACCGCCGTCACGGCCCCGGTTACGGCGGTGGCGTTGCTGGCCCCGCTTTTCTGGAATGGTGTGGCTGATGCCGCGCTTGCGGAGGCAGGCGCGAAAGCCGCCGGAGGCGTTAGGCCTTGTCCGCGACCATGCGGTCCGGGCGGCAGCTCGATCGGCCCCGACCGATGCGGGGCACTCGGATCCGCTCGAGAAGCGGGCGTGCGCAGACGCCGTCATGACGCAGGCCGGCCATGAGCGTGACGGCCAGCGGCCGTCCCTGGCCGTCGCAGGCGAGCTGGATCTTGGTTGTCAGTCCGCCTCGGGAGCGGCCGAGGGCGTGATCGTCCGGTTCGTCCTGCCGGAGGGTCCCCCTTCTTTCAGGCCGTGGCCGTGGCGTGCTGATGGGCGCGGACGATGGTGGAGTCGATCCAGAATGCCTGCCGTTCGTCCGACGTGGCCATCACCATGCGGATGGTCCAGTCGGCTCGCAGCCCGGGCGCCGCAGTGACCCGATCGAGGTGACCCGTGATCCAGGGCAGACACCTGCAGTCGTCCCCAGCACAGAAGCGGTGCCGGACGAGGTGCCCCCGACGTGCGGAAGAACACTCGGCGCCGCGGGCGCGGCGCCCTTCTCTCCCGTACCGCGCGACAGCCCAGATGCCACGTCGCTCAAACGGCAGCGTGCCGGGATCGAGTCCGAACAGCCGGGCATCCGGACCGGCAAGACTGCAGTGGCGGGAGCGTCTTCCCGCAACACGCCTTCGGTAGTACGTTCGCGCGCATCACCCGAGCCCGTCCGGAGGACTCTGGCATGCCTGCACGCTATTTCGAGGACTTCACGCCCGGCCGCGGGCGGTTGGCGCCGCACGCCGTGCTGGACTCCGACGCCCCCCGGATCGACCTCAACGGGCCGTGGGCGTTCCGGTTCTCGTCGGCGCTGTTGTTCACCCCGGAACCCTTGCGACCGGGATCGGCGGGCTCCACCCACAGGTTCCGGTAGTCGTTGGGGTCCCCGCCGAGCCGCAGGCTGATCAGGTGGTCGAGCTCGGCCGACCTCATGGAACCGGTGCAGCCGTAGGAGGCGGCGTTGAGTTACGGCAGATCACCGACTTCAAGTTCGCCTGGGTGACCGCCGGGGAGATCACGCCCGGCGTGCACTTCGGATCCTCCAGCGACTCGCCGTGCTCGTAGCGGTAGTGGCAGGAGCCGACGGCCATCTGCTGCTGCACCGTGTACTGCTTCTGCAGACCCGCCCCCACCGCGGTCGGCCCAGCCGGCGCGGCCGTGCCTATGCTCCCGCCGCCGGGCTCCGGTTTTCGGACGACGTCGACGTGCCGAGCGAGCCGGGCTCACAGCTCGCCAGCAGCAAGCACACAAACACCACAGTGGACGCGGCACGGCGAATGGAACGCATGATGACCCCTCACAGGCAGGCGACGACTGAGCAGATGCTGGCCCACCGGCCCGATACGACACCCCGCGGGGTCGCGCGCGAAGAAGCACGATGACGCCCGGCGCGGCATCGCCCGCGACCGGCTCATGCGGCCCACGGCTGTCAGTGGGGCATGGCTGTGGACGTAGGGCCGCAGGAAGAGTTGCTGTTCTCCTCGCTGGAGAACGTGTTGGTGGGGTCGGTTGAGATGACCGGCAGGGCCGCCCGGGTGGAGGCCCCGAGCACGGCCCGGCAGGCGGCCTGCCCCGGCTGCGGGAGCCTGAGGCGGCGCGTTCAATGGAGTGGGCCAGAGCCCTCTCGCGCGCGTAGCCACGCGGTAGAGGCCGGTGCGGTGGACGAGGGGCCGCCCGCCCCGCCTGCCCGTCGTCTCGCGCTCGGCGGCCCGGTCGGTCGCGTGCACCTGCCACGGCGACCACGGAGCTCGTCATGGCCCGCGCGGCGACCAAGGCCTCATCCGCCGTGAACTTGTCTGGTCAAGTTCGGGCGTAGTTCTTCCGCTCGACAGCGACAACCAGTAGTCATGTCCCGTTCGTTGCGCACCTTCAGGCCGTGCGGGCGTGTCCTCACGGCATCCTTATCAAGGGGACGAGGTACCAAGTATGCGACTGCGCTGGAGATCCCTCGGCGGGCTTCTCGCTCTCCTCGGGGCACTGATCGTCGTCGTTCCCTCCCTCGCCCGGGCGGCCGGAAGCAGCGGCAACCTGATCGTCAACGGCGATGCGGAGAGCGGCGGTTACTGCACCGGCGACTGGGCGGCGGCCACTACGATCCCCGGCTGGACCACCGAGGCCGGCGGTTTGAACGTCGTGTGTCACTCCGTCGCCGCCTTCGGGTATCCCAGCGACGGCAAGACCCCGGGCAAGGCCTTCTTCGGGCCCGGAAACTTCGGCGACGGCGCGATGACGCAGACCGTCGACGTCTCCTCGGCCGCCTCAGCCATCGACGGCGGAGGCGTGCACTACGACCTGTCCGGCTGGCTCGGCGGCTGGACGACCTACAGCGGCCATGCCGCAGTGAGCCTGCACTTCCACGACGGCAGCGGCCACCCGATCGGCCCCGTCGCCAAGCTGCCCACGGTCTCCGCGAGCGACCGGGGCCTGGCCACCAAGTTCCTCTCGCGCAGCAGCAACGGCGCAGTCCCGGCCGGCACCCGTTCCATCCAGGTCGAGGTGCAGTTCCTGTCGACGAGCAGTGAGACCGGCTACCTCGACAACCTCGCCCTCACCCTGGACACCCCGGTCGACGCGCCGGCCCCGCTCGCCCCGCCTGTCTCCAAGGTCCCCGGCTACGACCACGTGTTCATGGTCATGATGGAGAACACCGACTACTCCGAGGTCATGAACGACCCGGCGGACACGCCGTACATGCACAGCCTCATGAGCCAGGGCGCCACGCTCACCGACTTCCACGGCGTCTACCACCCGAGCGACGAGAACTACCTCGCCATCGCCGGCGGCGACACCTACACCAAGGGCGCCACGTACTTCCCCAACATCAACTCGCCCCAGCGCAACCTCGGCGACACCCTGGAGGCGGCAGGCAAGACCTGGAAGGCCTACGAGCAGGGCATGGGCACCCCTTGCAACACCAAGAACGACCACGACAGTTACTACGAGCCCGACGACGCTCCCTTCATCAACTACACCGACATCAGCGGCAACGCCTCCCGCTGCGCGGCCCACCTGTTCGACACCACGCAGCTGACCACCGACTTGAAGTCCGCGGCCACCACCCCCAACTTCTCCTGGGTCGCCGCCGACGACTACTACGACGGAGAGGCCTCCGGCAACGGCAATGCCACCAGCCTCAAGACCCAGGACGGCTGGCTGAAGCAGACCCTCGCGCCGGTCCTCGCCTCTGCGGCCTTCACCCAGCAGCGCTCGCTCCTGCTTCTGACGTGGGACGAGAGCCAGGGCGAGGCCTACAATCACGTCGTCACCACCGTTGTCGGCTCCCAGGGCACCGTCCCGGCCGGCACCAGCAGCCCGCTCCACTACGACCACTACGGCATAGGCCGCACCATCGAGGCGGCCCTCGGTCTGCCCGCACTGACCGCCAACGACACCTACGCCACGCCGCTCAACGCCGCGTTCGCGCCGTCCACCGCGACCGTCCCCACGCTCACCGGCGACCTGAACGCGGTCGCGAGCGGCGGCAACGTCACCTTCCGCTACTCGGTGCCGTCGGCTTCCCAGGTGAGCGCCAAGAACTGGATCGGTATCTACCCGGCGGGCGTCACCCCCGGCAAGCAGGCCTCGCTCACCTGGTCCTACGCCCCCAACGCCAGCGGCGCCCTGACCTTCCCGACCGACAAACTGGGCGGCGCGGGTACGTATGACGTGTACTACCTCGCCAATGACGGCTACTCGGTGCTGGGCGGTCCCTTCTCCCTGACCGTCGGCTGACCGGCCAGGACGGGGGAACGCCCTCCCCTGTCCTACCGTGTCGATGGTCTCGATGTCATCTGCTGCGCCGGGAACCGTCGACCCGGCCGCGACCCCGCCCGTCCGGGGTGCACAGAGCACGCAGTTGTAGCTCTGCTCGATCCATGGCCGCAGGCCGTAGAGGCGGACGATCTCGGCGAGGTCGGCCGGCGGCTGCGGGCTCGTGGCGGCGTGAGGTGCGTCGGGGCGGGGCCGGTTGGTGGATAGGTAACAGGTGGCCCGCTCCGGCAGCGCGGCCGAGGCGGTGGTGGTGCCGGCGTGGCCGTGCGGGACGCCGCGGCGACGGCCCTGGTCCTCGCCTCCGCCCGCGCGCGGTCGATCCGCGAGGACATCACACTGCAGCGATGCCGCCACCGGCGCGGGACCGCCCCGCCTTGGTGCCGCCACCTATGCCGATTCCCGCCCTGGCATCCGCCTCGGCCATGCTGACCCCCCTCCTGCTGCTCATGAGTCTCGGCCTGCCCCGTCCCACCGTTCACCGGCCGCCGGTGGTACGCGCCCACCGCCTCGTTCTGTGGTGCGTTCGATGCATGCCTGCCTGACGCTTCATGTCGGCCACTCCCGCCAACGCGGCGAGCACGGTGTCGTTGGCCTCCCGGCTGCCGACGGTGAGCCGCAGTCCCTCGCCGGGGTAGTGACGCGCCTGGATGTGGGCAGCGGTGAGTGCCGCGGCACCTTCGTCGACCGGATCGGGGGCGGCGAGCCACAGGGAGTTGGCGTGGCCCGGGCGTATGTGCCAGCCACGCTGGACGAGTTGGTGGTGGAGCCGGTTGCGTTCGGCGATGACGGTGTCCACGCGTCGGCGCAGTTCGTCGGTGGCGCAAAGCGATGCGTGCACGGCCGCCGTCGCCACCGCGTTGATCCCGAAGGGCAGTTGTTGCCGGCGCATTCGTGCCACCAGGTCGGGGTCGCCGAGTCCGTAGCCGACCCGCAGGGCGGCCAGGCCGTACGCCTTGGAGAAGGTGCGCAGGACCAGCAGGTTGGGGTGGTGACCCAAGAGGGCGGGGGCATCAGGCAGATCGGCGTCACGGGCGAACTCCACATACGCCTCGTCGAGAAGGACGGTGACGTGCCGGGGAACCTGACGCAAGAACGCCGACAGCGCGTCGGCGCCGACCAGGGTCCCGGTGGGGTTGTGCGGATTGCACAGCACCACGACCCGGGTGCGATCGTCGAGCGCCGCCAGCAGGGCATCCAGATCCTGGCATCCGTCGGGCGCCAGGGGTACGGGGACGGTGTGAGCACCGACCATGGCGCCCAACAGGGGATACGCGTCAAAGCTGCGCCAGGCGTAGGCCATGGTGTCGCCGGGCTCGACCACAGCCTGCAGCAACTGAAGGGCCACTCCCACCGATCCGCTGCCGACCACGACGCGGTCGGGACTCACCTGACACCATGCGGCGATCCGCTCGGTGAGGTCGTCGGGATAGAACTGCGGGTACCGGTGGGCCTGTGCAACGGCACGTTGCATCGCCTTGCGGACCGAGGGCAGCGGGGGGTACGGGCTCTCGTTCAGGGCCAGTCGATGCAGCACGGGCATGTTCATCCGTCAGCCCCGCCCGCCGCGCCAACGCACGGCGACGGCACCGGCGAAGTCGCCTGCATGGGCGAACCCCCCGAGAACCACCAGATCACCGTCCGCGACCTGGTGTGACCGGATCGCACGGTCCAGGGTGATCGGGATCGCCGCGCCGAAGAGATTGCCGTACTCGTCGAAGGTGTTCAGATGCCGTTCGGCGGGTAATTGCAGCGCCTCTCGCCAGTTCCGCAGGAAGGTGCGGTTGGGCTGGTTGGTGATGAGGACGTCGATGTCCGCGGTCGCCACGCCGAGCCGCCGGCACAGGTCAGTGACCACCTCCGGGACGAGGCGGTTGCCGCGTGCCAGGACCTTGGCGACGCTGGAGTCGGTGAAGCCGATGCGCAGCTGGGACTCGCCCGGCTCCCAGTACTTGCGGCCGTCGTCGACCGCCACGGTCATGTCCCCGGCGTACTCGCCGATATGCCTCGTCTCCACGTCGAGCACCGGGCTGTCGGCCGATGTCGTCACATAGCCCACGCCGCAGCCGTCGCCCGGGATCGCGGCCTGGGCGAGCCGGCGCACCTCGGACTGCGTGAAGCACTGTCCCGCGGCGCTCTGCGCATTGCAGATCAGCGCGGTCTTCGCGTCGGTGGTGCTCAGGATCTGCCGCGCCAGCTTCACCATGTACACGAAGGACGCGCAGCCCGCGTTGGCCACGTCGATGAGCCACTCCGGGTTCAGGCCCAGCCGACGTGCCACCTCGGTGCCGGCGCCCACGAAAGGCAGGTCCGGCAGCTGGCTGTGCACCAACAGCACGTCCACACCTCGGATCTCGTCCCTTCCCTGCCGTTCGATCAGGGGCTGCACGGCACGTTCGATCATGTCCGCGTTGGTCTCGTCCGGCGCCACGTGGTGCCGCATCGGCGGGACCTTGAACATGGGGTGGCTGCGCAGCTTGTCCTCGGCTCCGGGGTACTCGGTGTAGAAACCCGCGGGAACCGGCTCGCCGGGCAGGTAGCTTGCGACGTCGGTGAGGCTGACCGTGGTCACTGCGCCACCGCCCTCACCGGCGCCACGCTGACCGGCAGACCATTGCGGTGGCGGTGTTCGAGGATCGCCTTCAGGTTGTTCATCTCCACGGTGTGCCCCGCGTAGAAGAGGTCCCAGAAATCGCCCACCCAGGGGCGGTCCGGGCGGGGAGCCAGGTCGGGGCTCGGGTTGTCGTCGTAGTACGGGTGCCGGCAGTTGGTCCAGGTGATCACCGATCCCGGCTTGTCGAGCACCAGGCGAGCCGGCACGACGCGCATCAGGTAGATCATCCACAGCCTTTCGCCCTGGTCCCAGGAGCAGTGGTAGTCCACGGTCATGGCCTCGGGATTGGCGACCACCTTGCAGTAGATCCTGGTGTCGTCCTCAAGCCGGTCGTAGCCGACCCACAGCCCCGGTGCATCGGCGGGCGCGAAGTTGCGCAGGCTGCACGTCCACTCCTCCAGGTGGTGGCCCTGGCGCAGGTAGTCGTAGACCTGCTCCGGGGGGCAGTCGACGTACTCGTGGATGGTGCAGTACTGCCCGTAGACCTGGTGGTGGGGGTAGACGGCATGGGTGAGCTCCATGCAGTGCGCGGTCAACTCCTCCTTGCCGGGGTTCTCGATCCTCATCAGACCGGGGATGTCAGCCAACGTGGACGACGCCTCGCTCATAGAAGCTCTCCTTGCTGTCGGTGGCCTGGGTGCCTCGGGTGGCTTCGAGGAAGGACTGGAAGGGGCGGAACGGAGGGATCTCACCTGGGTCGCAGTCCAGCGCGACGAACGCCGGGCCGCCGCCCGCGTTGCTGCGCAGCAGAGCACGGCGCAGGTGTGCAGCGTCGTGGGCTCCTGTGACCTCCAGGGACGGGAAGGCCGCGGCCATGCCTGCGGCGAGGTCGGTCCGGGAGAAGAGGTCGTCGCTGCGGACGCCGCCCTGGAGGTACTCCTCACGCACCGCGCACATGGCGTGGGCGTTGTTGTTGAAGACGACGAAGCTCACGGGTGCGGCGTACTCCACGGCCGTGTGCACTTCCATCCCGTGCATGAAGAAAGCCCCGTCCCCGGCGAGTACATAGGTGCGCCGGCCGCTGGCGAGCGCGGCGCCGATTGCGGCACCGAAGGTGTAGCCCATGCCTCCCATGCCGACCGCCAGCACGAAGCGTCCGTGGCGCGGTGCCGGGAGCAGATGCACCGCACTGGCCCCCGCGTTGCCGGCGTCCACGAAGACGTGCGCATCGTGCGGGAGGGCCGCCTCCACTGCGGCGACCGCCTGGGCGTAGGGGATGGTTCGGCCTCGCGCCTGTGCATCCGGGCCGGGTACGAGGGTGGGAAGCGGGCCGGCGTGCCGAGGGCAGGCGCGTGAGCGTGGCGGGAGCCGGCCGGTCACCGCGCGCAGCGTGTCCGGCAGATGTCCGATCAGTGCGGTGCCCGGCACGAACGGTGGTTCAGGATCCAGGCATACGACTTCGGTGGCGGCCAGGGCCTGTTCAAGGCCCCCGCGTGCCAGGACCGGCAGCCGGGTGCCGACCAGCAGGCACACGTCCGCCCGCCGCAGACAGTCCTCGACGTTGGCATGGCCCATCACGCCGGCCACACCTGCGAATCGGGAATCGCTGTTGTCGAAGACGTCCTTGGCGTCGGGGGTGACCGCGACCCACGCGCCCAAGCGCCGGGCCAGTTCGGCCACCTCCGCACGCGCGTCCGTGGCGGCAACCCCCTCACCGGCGATGACCAGGACGCGGTCGGCCCGGCGAAGGGTGTTGGCCGCGGCGGTGACGGCCACCGTGTCGAGCAGCACCGTCGATGCCGTCGGCTCCGACGTCGGCACGCTCGGCGTCTGTGCCGCGCCGCGGCCGGGCAACTGGATCCGTGCCTGCTGCACGTCCTTGGGCAGCAGCAGGACCGCCGGCCCCCGCGGATCGGTCTGCGCCGCCGCCAACGCCCGGCGCAGCAACTCCGTGAGTGAGTCCGCCTCATCGACCCGCGCGCAGAACCGGGAGACAGGCGCGAAGACCTCCCGGGCGTCGAAGGAGCCCGCCTTGCCGCTGGTGTCCTGGAACGCCCCGTGGCCCTCCTGGCCGGTCGGCGGCTGACCCACCAGGGCCAGCACGGGCACCCGGGACGCGTACGCCTCGGCCAGGCCAGGCAGGAGATTCAAGGCACCACCGCCCGAGGTGGCGGCCACGACGCCGATGCGCCTGGTGGTACGGGCGCATCCGTCAGCCATCGTGACGGCGGAGAACTCGTGTTTGGCGACGACGCCGCGGACGGTACCGGCGCGGTGAAGCGCGTCGTACAGGTCCTCGATGTTCGCGCCGCCGACCCCGAACACGTGGGTTGCGCCGGCCCGGGCGAGCTCCCCCACCAGACAGTCGACCAGGCGTACCGTTCCTGCCTCGGGTAAGTCCGCGGTTGTCGTGGTCATACGGGGCTCCTGTCCGTCTCGTGGTGCGGGTCGATGAAGCCGGAGGGCGAGATGAGCTGAAAACGGTGGCGGTATTCCTTCGGGGTGAGTCCGAGGGTTCGCCCGAAGGAGCGGAAGAAGGTCTCGGTGGCGCCGAATCCGCAGCGGCGCGCTACCTGGCCGATCGTCAGGTCGGTGGTTTCCAGAAGTTCGCGGGCGCGGGCTATACGCGTTCGTTCGATGTACTGGCCGGGGGTCGTGCCCGCCTCACGCCTGAAAACGCGGGCAAAGTTACGCAGGCTCATGTTGGCTCGCCGGGCGATCTCGGCGACCGGTAAGGGGTTGTGCAGATTCTCCAGAATCCACTCCTGCGCCGCCCGGATCGGCGGATGGTCGGCCAACTGGGCGTCGAGCACGGCACTGAACTGCGCCTGTCCTCCGTGCCGTTTGAGGAACAGCACCAGATACCGTGCCGTCTGCAGCGCGAGCGCCGCACCGTGATCGGCCTCCACCAGAGCCAGCGCCATGTCGATCCCCGTCGACACACCCGCGGAGGTCACAAAGGGGCCGTCCCACACGAAGATCGGCTCCGGGTCCACCGTCACGTCCGGATAGCGGTGGGCCAGCGCGTCGCTGTACGCCCAGTGCGTGGTCGCACGTCTGCCGTCGAGCAGGCCGGCCTCGGCGAGCAGAAAGGAACCGCCGCACACGGAGGCAACTCTTCGGGATCGGGCCGCTGCCTGACGGATCCAAGAGATCAACGCCGTTTCCCGGAGCGCACTGTTGAGGCCCCACCCGCCCGGCACGAGGAGCGTGTCGATCGGGCCCTGCCCCGCCTCCAGCGGCGAGGCCCCCACCATCATTCCGGAACTCGTCCGCACCAGTGGTGCTTCGGCGGAGACGAAGTCGAGCCGGTAGGGAGCTCCCGCCGGGGCGAGAAACCGGTTGGCGGTATCGAACACTTCACTGGGTCCGGTGATGTCCAGCGCCATTGCGTCCGCGTACACCACCACCACAACACGTCGCTCAAACACGATCACAGCCTGTATCGACCTGCGGACTGGCTGCAATGACAGATCACTGACGTATCCGGCCATCACTCAGGCCCCGAGCGCGAAAAGCCAGCGCTGGCCAGGCAGTTCGGACCGTAAGCAGACAGCACTGGGTGAGGCAACTCACAGGGCGCGGGCCGTGCCCCCCGGCGGATTCATGCGCGCTGGGTCTGACGAGGCTCGATTCCCCTGAGAGGACCGAGCCAGGGCACGCCCGTCCCCCTACCCGCCCGAGCGGGCCGCGATGAACGCAGTCGCAGCCACGCTGGGCATCGGTGCGGCCGAGACGGCACGGACCGGCGTCCGCAAGGCCGAAGCCGGCGATGGCCAGGACCTAACGACGCGGCCAAGAACCGCACTCCCAGCGCCCGGACACGGCGCGACGCGGAGCTGAAGACGCAGGTCAGCCCCGTTCACACGGACAACTTCAATGTCTAGGGGGTCCAGAAGGCCTGGCGGCAACGGCATCGCGAAGCCTCCAAAGGCACACCGGTGCACCGTCGCCCGGCTGATGCGCGACCTCGGCCTTGAGGGCGCCAGACGAGGGAAGAAGATCCGCACCACCCTCCGGGATGACGGCCACCAGCGGGCTGTCGACCTGTTGCGAAGCGACTTCACCGCATCCCGCCCGAACGAGCGGTGGGTGGCCGACTTCACCTACGTGGCCACCTGGTCCGGGATTGTCTACGTGGCGTTCGTCGCGGACGTGTTCTTCGTCCGGGACGGAGTAGTCGTACCTCAGCTCCAGGTGGACGGCATCGGACGTGAAGGTCTCAAAGAAATGGTTGTGCTCGGCGCTGGAGATCAGCTCCACGCGATTCCTTCAGTAGGGCGGTGATCGCGGTCTTGGGGACCTCGACCACAGTTGGCACCGCCTCCACCATCACCCGCCCGGCGTAGGGTGGAACCTGCACAGGTGCCGTGCCGGAAGGGGTCCCCGCGCGTCAAGGTCGACGAATCCGGTTCGCCTACGAAGGATGCCGCCTGGCAGACTCGTCGCTATCGACATACGTGGAGGCAGCATCTGATGAGCGACCCCGAGGGCGTGCCCCTGGCCGACTACATCCGCGTACTTCGCGAGCAGTTGGAGACGGCACAGCAGGAAGGGGCAGGGCGCGGGGTCAAGTTCGGCGTCGGGACTGTGGAGCTGGAGTGCGAGCTCACGATGACGCGCGAGGCAGGCGGGCGTGGCGGGCTGAAGCTGTGGGTGGTCGAAGCGGGCGCCGACGGCAAGCGCACCGGCGGCCGGACACAGCGTGTACGGATGACCCTTACGCCGACCGACGAGCCTGGCCGGCCGCTGTCGGTCACCGACCGACTGCCCGAACTCCCGCGCTGAGGCACGCGGTGGCGGACGTGTTCGCCGGGCGGTGCGCCGAGGTCCTGGTCGAGCAGGACGACGGCACCGCGTACGGCTCGGGGCTGCGGCTGGCGACGTCCTTGGTGGTGACGGCCGGGCACGTGGTCGACGGCGGTGGGACGGTCCGGGTACGGCTGTCCGGCGGCGCGCCCACCGAGATCGTTGTCACCGGGCGCACGGTGTGGAGAGGTGCCCGGCTGGACGTCGCGCTTGTCGAACTCGGCCCGGACGGGCCCCTTGATGAGGTCGCTTCGATGGCCATCGGAGTGATACCGGACGAGGCCGACGGACGGCTTGCGTTCACCGCGATCGGCTTTCCGCGCCATCAGAGCTGGACGGACACGGACACAGCGACCTGGCGCGACAGTGACCAGATCGACGGGGTGATCCCGCTCGGGTCGAGTATGAAGCGGGGCCGTCTGCTGCTGCATCGGGCGGATGGTCGCCGTCTGGAAGCGCGGGAGTGGAGTGGCTTCTCGGGCGCGGGCGTGGTCTGTGAGGGGTCGGCTGTCGGCGTCGTTGTGGAGTCGGCCCGCTCGGGCGGGCTGGAGGGCGTGCGGCTGGCGGCTGTGATCGGCGCGTACGAGCCGCGCGCGGAAAGCGAGCGTGAGCCCGAGCCGAGTGCCACCGCCGCACGTCAGCTGCTGGCCTCGCACGGCGTCGTTCCCAAGTCCCTGCGCCAGCAGGAGCGGCGTCGTCCGGCCTACGAGGCGATGTTGCGCCAGTACGCAGCCCGGTGCGACGAACTGACCGGCCGCAGCCGGGAGCTCGCCGGTCTCCTGGCATTCGCGACCGGGCCGGAGCCCTACCTCGTGCTCACGGCCGGTCCCTGGGCGGGAAAGACGTCGCTGGTCACCCACTTCGCCACCGCGTCCCATCCCGGGCTGGATGTGGTGTCGTTCGTCATCTCCCGGCGCGATGGGCAGATGCGTGTCCATCAGTTCCACCGGGCCGTGTGTGACCAACTCGCTGCCCTGCTGGGCGAGTTCCCGCCTGCCGAACCGGACGCGGCCGCCTTCCTCAGCCTCTGGGAACGCGCGATGCGCATCCCCGGGCGTTGCCTGCTGCTGCTCGTCGACGGCCTGGACGAGAACGACTACCGTGACCTGGCCGAGCCCAGCATCGCCTCACAGCTGCCGACCGCCCTCGGCTCGGCCGCCCACGTCCTGGTGACGAGCCGGCATCCCGACGTGCCGCTCGACGTGGACGGCAGCCACCCACTGCGCACCTGCCGCCGCCAGGTACTGACACCCTTCCCCGCAGCGACGAGCCTGCTCCTGCGCGCCCGCCAAGAGCTGGATCACGTACTCGCCGAGGCTGTCCCGCGCACCGTCCTCACCACGATGACGGTCGCCGGCGGCGCGCTGAGCAGCAGGGACATCGCCTCGATCGTCAACGGCTGCCCGCTGGCGATCCGCAAGGCCCTGGAACGGGGGCTCTCCCGGGTCGTAGAGCCGCGCCCCGGTACGCCAACCCGGTACACCCTCGCCCATGACACCCTGGCCGCCGCCGTCGAGGAGGACCTGGAACCCGAAGAGTTCGCCCACATCCGCACCGCCATCGACAGCTGGGCCCTCGGCTTCGCCGCGGCCGACTGGCCCGACGACACCCCGGACTACCTGACCGAGGCGTACCCGACCCTCCTGCTCACCGAAGGTGCCGGCCGAACGCTGGCAGCCCTGGCCTCCCCCGCGCGTCGCGCCCTGCTGTACTGCCGGACCAACGGCGATCTGGCCGCGCTGTCCGAACTGTCCAGCGCGGCAAGGCTCCTTGGAGCTGCCCCCGACTGTGACCTCAGCCTGCTGACCCGGGTGTCGCTGCTGCGCATGCGCATCGAGGACGACAACTTCGCCATGTCCTCGACGTATCCGCTGTTGCTGGTACGCCTCGGCCGAGTCGAGCAGGGCATCCAGCTCGCCCGTACCCGGCAAAACGTGTACGTGCAAGCCGACGCTCTGCTGGCGATCGGCGAGCATCTGCTGGACAGCCAGCCGGCCGAGGCACGCAGCCTCATCCACGAAGCCATGGCCGTACCGGGCAGGTTGCCCCTGGAGCAGATGGAACACACGGTGCGCGCAGCCCTCGCGCTTGCGCGGCACGGCGATGCGGGCGCCGCCGATCTCGCGCGCCGAGCCGTCATCGACAGCGGCGATGAGCGAGGCTGGTTCCTCACCGCAGTCGCCGACGCACTGGCCGAGATCGATCCCGCGCTGACACGGACCCTCATGGAGGAGGCCATCGATCACGCCGACACCGAGGACCGCCCCGACTTCTGCGGCCTCCTCGCGCCGGCGTTTGCCGTTCTCGGCGACCTCGACCATCTCCTGCGCCACGTCGCCGGCCTTGACCGGGACGGCAGGAAACGAGCGCTCCTCACCGCCTGCAGCGAGCACTTCGCCAAGGGCGGCCGCCGAAACGTACCCGAGGCACTCCTGACCGCCCTCAACGATGAGTTCCCCGCCTCGGAGCTCGTGGAATCGGCCGCCTACCAGGACGAGGACCGGGCCCGCCGCCTGCTCGCCTCGGACCGTTCCGATCACGATCTTGTCGAGCTTGCCTATACCGCCCTTGCCGCCCATGGCCTTGATCCTCGACAGCCCGGGGCCTGCGACGAACTGCTCGCCGACGCGGCAACGTCTGCGCGGGCCAATGGTCACCTCTCACTGGCGATCTCTCTGGCCCAGGACGTCGCCAATCCCGGCACCCGTGCAAACTGCCTCACGGAGATCGCCCTGGCGCTGCTCGACTCTGACACGCCCCAGGACGCCGCTTGCGTGGTACGCGAGGCAGAGGCGGCCCTCGACGAGACCAGGAACGCACCGCCGCCTACCGTCCTTGCGGCCCTCGCCCGGGCCGCCGGCACCGCCGGACGAACGGACCTGGCCGCACCGGCTCTGGAACTGGCCCTCCACACGGTGCTGCAGGACAGCGACGACGTAAGGGCCACGTGGAACGCTCAGGCCGTGGCAAGCGCAGCCGCCCGGCTCGGCCACCTCGACCACGCCCGGACGATCGCGGCACGGTTCGAGGCAGAGCCGATCGACCATACGGACATGCTGCTGGCCGCCGCCAGAGGCGTCGAAGCACGCGGCAAACACCGCACAGCCGACCTCGACCTGCTCCTCGCCCAGGTGAGCGAAGGCATCGAGAAATCGACGGACCCCAGCATGTCCGGCTGGCGTACCCGCGTCACTCTCGAGCTCATCTGCTTCCACCTGCGCGCCGGACACGCCGACGCGGCCCTCAAGCTGGCCCGCCCGCTCGCCAAGAGCGACCTTGCCGGCCGCCCCCTCGAGCTGCGCGCGCACCTGCTGTCGGACGACATCCCCTCGGCGCTCTCCCTGATCCGCGAAACGGCCCTGCCCATGCCCGCGGGTTCCGCGCAGGAGCGTGCCCGCAGACAGGAACAGGCAGCCGCCATGATCGTCGACATGTGCGACGTCGGCCACCAGCACCTGTGCCGCGACATCACGGCCCAACTCGCCGAAAACGCAGACCCGGGCGGAATTCTGGACAACGGCCTGTGGGCCCATCCCTGGCTCACAGCAGCCTGCCGGGCCACGGGCCTCACCGAGGATTTCACCCGCCTTGTGGATACCCTGCACAACGCCGCCCTGGTCACGGGCGCCCACTACGCGACGCATACCGTGCCGCTGGAAGCAGTCGTCAGCCTGCACCTTTGGGATCGCTACCACGCCGAAGCCCGCCAGCTGACCGGGGTTCTGGCCGAGGGCGTTCTCACCGACCTGGTCAAAACGATGCTCACCGCAGGCTTCCTGACCGAGGCTCTTCCCCTGATCGACGACCTCCAGGACAATGCCGCCACCTGCCTTGCCCTCGCCGCGGCCGTCACCTCCCCACCGTCCCTCGACCTCGTCAAGCGCTCCCTGGCCCACGGCTTCACCGAGGACGTCATTGCCCCACTGACCGCCCTGGAACCGGCATGCCTGGCCGAAATCGCAGCCCAGCTCGGGGTGATGGGCCGCCCGCCGAACAAGTGACCCTCGGGGCTCCGCCCATTCGGTCCCGCGCGCTTTTCAACATTCCGACCGAGGCGAGCAGTTCATTGCGCCCGTCCGCCCGCTCTGGCAGGGGGGTGCGTAGGCGGACGGGCATGTCGGAGACGTCCGCCCGTACGAAGGAGCAAGGGCAGCCGCCGTTTCCGCCTCTCGGCCGGTCGGCACGACGACCACAAGCGGAAGCTACCAACGTGTCTCGCCGATTGCGGGGAGGGCGGATGGCGCTGGTGTGACGCGACGGTCAAGGAATGGTTTTTTCGACCAGACCCTCCGAAGTCAGCAAGCTTCACACCATCGACCCGCGTCCATGGACCATCGGCCGGCCCCACACCCCGACACCCGCTTGCCATACCGACCTCATTCGGGGATGACGTCTAGGCTTTCCGGGCCAGTCCGGCGGCGATGAGGTGTTCCCAGACCGTGAGCTCTCGTCTTGCGCCGCTGTTCCACGGGTTGTCGCTCTCCTCGGGACGCCACAGGGATGCAGGGACGATCCCGGGGTCGAGGATCTCCAGACCGTCCAGCAGGGAGGCGATCTCTGCGTCGGTGCGCCACCGGCCCCGGCCGAACGTCTGCTGGAGGACCTTCTCGGCCTCCGCGGTCTCCGGGTTGTTGCCGGAGCGGAAGTGGCTGATGAAGAAGTAACTTCCGGAGGGGACGTGGTCTCGCCAGTAGCGGACGATGCCAGCGGGGTCCTCGTCATCGTTGACGTGGTGGAGGATGGCGCTGAGGATGACGGCGACGGGACGAGTGAAATCGATGATCTCCAGGGTGTCGGGGTGAGTGTGGATGCCTTCGGGGTTGCGCACATCTACCGCGACGACGCGGGTCCGGTCGTTGTTCTCCAGCAGTGCGCGGCCGTGGACCAGCACTTGGGGGTCGATGTCGACGTAGACGACCCGGGACTCGGGGGCGTGCCGTTGCGCGACCTGGTGGACGTTGTCGGCGGTCGGTAGGCCACTGCCCAGGTCGATGAACTGCCGAATGCCGGTGTTCTTCGCGATCTCCCTGACCGCCCGGGTCAGGGCCGCGCGGTTGGCGAAGGCGATGGCCACCGAACCGGGCAGGTCGCGCTTGAATACGTCGCCGATCTCACGGTCCACGGCGTAGTTGTCCTTGCCGCCGAGCAGGTAGTCGTACACGCGGGCGATGCTGGGCCTGGCCGGGTCGATGGAGGAGCCTTCGTACGTCATGGCGGCCATTCTTCCCGCAACGTCGCCCGCGCACCCTCGTTTTGGGATCCTCCCACCGACCGGGGGGCGCGAGGGCATGGATGCCTGGGCTCGGCGTCAAACGCCTCGATGGGAGACGCCAGTGCGAGGACGTTCCCATCAACAAGACGGTCTTGTTGGGCGCAGTTGCGGCTTGAGAGCCGGATCGAATGCCTACAGGAGTGGCTGTCGTGTGCGGCACTGACGACTGCTTCGCCGTCGATCTGGCGGTGGATACCGGCCACGATGAAGACGCGCGCCCCGCCTCCGAGGTCTCGCAGCTGGCGCGTGACGCCGCGCAAGGCGAGGGACGGGCGGCGCGGACGGCCGGGGGCCGGTGCGTGAGCGTGGGGACTGCCGGCGGTGCATAGGCCGCGCCGATTCGGAGTCCAGGTGCGTGTACTGCCTGCGCCAGATGGAGCCTTCACAGCCCGAGACATGACGACGGCGGCGGCGCCGCTGTCGGGCAGGGACTGCGCCATCGCGGGTCGGTCTGCTCCGCGATCCCCAGCGGCACGGCGAGCGCCTGGTGCAGCGGGCCGACCCACTCACGCATCAACTCCCAGCGCTCGCGGGTGAGGACGCCGTACGCGAGTGCGCCGGTTCCGCGGGGGTAGACCAGAGCCGACGCGGCCCGCGGCTCAGGCCCCCGCCTGCCACTCCAAGTGCCGGCCCGGCCTCGTGACGGCCCAGCGGCCTTGGCAGATGACGCTGCTGTAGTGACTCAGGCAGCCACATGAGCTCAGACTGGGACAAGGCCATCGCGCACTCCTCCCGTCGAACTGCCCGTTCACCAGGGAGACTTACGCGATGGCCTGCCATTGCTCAGTTCGGTGGACGCGGTCAACATCGTCACCACCCCTTACTTCGCGGTGCCGTGGGGACTCTGCACATCCTCGGCCGTGGCCTGCAGCTCTACACGATCAGCCCGGGGAAACTCCACACCAGTCGGCGGCGTAGTGCACGAAGTGCAGGAACCACAGACTGCCGCACCCCGCATCGTCGGCTTGGCGTGCATGTACACGGTCGAGATGGATGGCGTGTTGTCTGCGGACGCGGTCGCCGGCACCGAACTGCGTGACCCGGCCACCCGGCCGAACCAGAGGGCACGCCCGATACGCATCGACCCCGCAGACAGGAGGAGCAGGGTTCCACTGCTGAGTCCGAGGGGCCGGTGCATGGCTCACGTACCCTCCGGTGCACCCGATAGCCCGGATCTCTCCCAACTGCCGCACGTAGGCTTCCCTTGCACGCCCGTGGGCCCGGCCGTATCGGCCGGGCCCACTCATGGCTCGCGCCTGGCGCGCTCCTCGCGCCGGTGTCCTTCGTCTACCAGCGGTACCAGCGTCCCTTGCGGCCTCCGCTGTCCACAGAGCGGACGACAAAGCCGAGCAGCCACACGATGAGCACGATCACCGCGATCCACCACAGTGCCTTCAGGGCGAAGCCCGCGCCGAAGAGGATCAGAGCCAGCAGAAGAACCAGAAGCAGGGGAACCATCGTTATCAACCTCCTGGCAACCGGATGCCCTTACTTCAGGCCTACAAGCACCCAAAATATGAGTTACTTCCAAGGAATGAGGGGCATACACGCGCCGCACGCCGTGGACAGTTCCCCCGTTCTCGCACCTCACACAGCGTGCATCGCTCAAAGCTATGTCATGACCTTGGAGGAGCCGAACAGTGGGCAGAATCGAAAGCGTCCGCCCGCTGAACCAGAACCGCCTAGCGGCGGGCGAGGCGGGTGAGAGTGGCCCCGTTGGGGAAGGCCGTGCGCTCGGCGACGTCGAAGACGGTGGGGTCGAAGGCACCGTCGACTACTGGGATTCCGGTGCCAGCAACGACCGGATAGGTCTTGATCAGCAGCTCGTCGATCTCGGGCAGCAGGGTGCCCGCAAGCCGGCCGCCCCCGCAGAGCCAGATGTCCCGGCTGGCGTCCACTTCGCCCTTGAGCCCGCGGACGAGGGTGAGCGGGTCGCTCGGCACGACGGTGACGGCTGGGTCGGTGTCGGGCTTGAGGCTACTGGACACCACGTACTGGCGCAGGTGCGCGTACGGGCTGGTGATCCCGCTGTCGAGGGCGGGGCGGTAGGTACCGAGGCCCATGATGACGGTGTCGAAACGCCGGCTGGGTAGGTCCGTGACGCCGGCGGCCGCGCGGTAAGCGGTCGGGATGGTCTCCGGGTACAGCGCATTCATCAGGCCGAGTAGGCGGTGGCCTGCTGCTCGTTGCCCTGCGGAAAGAAGTCGAACTCGCCGCTGGGGCCGGCGATGCGGCCGTCGAGCGAGACGCCGATGTAGTACACGAGCTTTCGCACAGTGGCTCCCCCACGTGTAGTACTCTGTTTGAAGTGGTTTGAACGTAGTACTACACCTGGAGTGGTGTCAATGGCGAGACGGAATGACCAGCGGCGTGCGGCACTCGTTGACGCGGCGATCGAGGTGCTGGCCCGGGAAGGCGCGCGCGGGCTGACTTTCCGGGCCGTGGACGCCGAGGCGGCCGTTCCCGTCGGTACGGCGTCCAACTACTTCGCCAGCCGCGACGATCTGTTTACTCAGGCCGGCGCCCGGGTTTACGAGCGACTCCAGCCGGATGAGGCCACGATCGCCCGCCAGCAGGCGGCCGACCGCGACCGGGAGACCTACGCTGAACTGATGCGCGAACTCGTCGGCCGCGTCACCTCCTTCCGTACCGGCTACCTCGCGCTGCTGGAACTCCGCCTTGAGGCCAGCCGCCGCCCCGAACTGCGCAAGGTTCTCACTGAGCGAGTCCGAGCCGACGTCGACGCCAATGTCGCCTATCACGAGGCTTCCGGCCTCCCGGGCGACGCCACGGCCGTCAAGCTGCTCATACTGACGCTGAACTGGCTGATCGTTGAGCAGCTCACCCTCCCGGACGTCTTCACGGAGGAAGAGCGTGAACAACTGGTGACGGCCGCAGTGGAGCGCATCGTGGCGGCGAAGTAGAAGGCCCAGCCCCGGAAATGACGCCGCCCGGATGCAGTGGAAGCGGACCGGACCGGCCTCGGCATGTGCCCGGCCTTGCTTCCCTCCGCCGATCCGAAACACCTAGTAGTGCTTCGTTAGGTCTAGGCGTTTGTGCTGGTCAAGAGCATGTTGGGACGACCTCCGACCTGGTGCGCTTCGCCAAGATGCGCCGGCGCATCGAGCACGACTACCGTGAACTCAAACACGGCCTGGGCCTGGACCACTTCGAGGGCCGCACCTGGCGCGTCTGGCACCACCACGTCACCCTCTTCACCGCCGCACAGGCCTTCCTCACCCTGCGGCGCTACGACCCCAAAACCCCCACGACAGCCTGACCCTCTACCAAGTCCTCGACGCGTTGCAGGACCTGCTGCGCTGCTGGGACGGCACCTACATCACCTGCGGCCGCCTGCTCGCCGCAGGCAGAAACAGAGCCAGGACCTAACGGTGCAGGATTAAAGCGTGTTGCAGAAAGCCGTGAACAGGCAGCCGGGGGCTGGGGTGTTGACGCATCCGGTCATGCGGCGAAGCCAAAGTTGTGCATGCGGGCGACGGCCTGGACCTCATGATGGAGGCCGTCGCCGTGTTGCCGACAGTCAAGGACGATCTTGTAATTCTTCATCCGGCCGATCACGTGCTCGACGCGGGCGTGGACCTTGCGGTGCGCGGCGTTGTCCTCCTCCTCACCCTTCAGCAGCGGGCGCCCGGACCGTTTGCGGTGCGGGACGATCAGGCCGGTGTTGATACAGGCGCCCTCGCCGAGCACGGTGACGCCCTGGCACCGCTCGGGCAGACCCGACTCCCGCCAGGCCTTCGCATCCGCGGTCGTGCTCGGCACCGGCCGGGCGGCAGCCACCGCCAGGCGCGTGTCCGCGTCCACGACGACCTGTACATTCGCCGGGAACCGGTAGTTGCGTGAGGACGTGCCCACCGTGCGGTCTCGTACCGGAATGAGGGTGCCGTCCACGATCTATAAGCCCTCGATCGCATCCTGCGCAGCGCTGACGGGCTCGAGCGCGGGCAGCGGGCCAAGACGCTGGATCACCCGGCAGACGGTGCCGGCGAGACACCGAACAGCGGGGCAAGCTGCCGCGTGGTCAGGTTCGTGCGGTAATAGATCGCCACCAGCAGCACCCGCTCGGCCAGCGGCAACCGCCACGGCCGCCCCCATCCACAACCGCCACCACCACGCGCACGCACCACCCTCAGCAACCGACCGAACTGATCGTTCCGCAGCCCCGTGAACGCTTCCACCCATACCCGCTCGGCTCTCAACAACCCAGCCATACAACGGAGATGACCTGTTCACGTCCTTCTGCAACACGCTTTGGGGCGTGTATCGAAAGTGCGGGCAAGCCGGGCGGGGTGATGCCCCGGTCCGGCCCGTCCGCTCTCTGCTAAAGGTCGAGCTGATGCTGGTGTCTCGTGTGCGTGGGTGTGTAGCCGAGACCGTCGTTGATCTGTCTCATGTGCGTGTTGCTGTCAGCGGTGTCGGTCAGGAGGCCGCCGAGGTCCGGATAGTTCCTGTGGGCCTGTCGGATCGACTCGGCCTTCATCCATCGGGCGAGGCCGTGTCCACGGTGCTCGGGCAGCACACCGGTGCCGTAGTGCTGGCCGTCACCCGTGCCGTTGCCGGGGATGACGAGTTCGGTGAACCCGGCGATCGAGCCGTTGGAGGCGTCGATGGCGACGACGGTGTGCAGGTGGTCGCCGCGTTGTTCGACGGCCTTCGCCGCGGCCCGCACGCGGTCCACGTCCCAGGTCACGGTGCCGTAGTCGGTGTCGTCCATGGGCATGTCGTCCATGGCGCGGCGTGAGGCGGCGAACGTCTGGGCGAGGTCGTCGGGGACTGTTCCCTGCCATGACATCAGCCGGTAGCCGGGATGCGGACGCTCGATGATCTCAGAGAGGACGGCGGTATCCACGTCAGTCAGTGGCAAGCGGGTGAACCTCAAGGTGAGGACCTTCCGGAATCCGCGTGCCGCCAGGAAGTGATCGCCGGGCGATCCGGCTTCTGCCTGCGCGACAACGCAGCGTCGGGCGTTGTCCCGGGCAGTGGCCACGGCGGCGTTGAGGAGCCGGGTGCCGACGCCCTTGCGGCGCTCCGAGGGATGAACACGGAGGTCGAGCTCGGCCAGGTGCTCTTGTCCGCCGTTGAACAGGCGCAGAAAAACCGTCCCGGCAGGGTTGGAGTCCGCGTCCGACGCCAACCAGGCGAGACGTCGGCTGTGCGGCCCCTCAGCGGGGTCGGTCAGTGGGGTGATGAGAAGGGACAAGGTGTCTCCGTCGTGAGGAGGCGGCAAAGGTCAGTACGCGAGCTCAACTCCCGGGAACTCCAGCGCATGTGCTCCACACCTCCTTGTCGACAGCGCCGGCCTGCACCAATGCAGGCGGCGGGGTGAACGTAGCTGGCCGATTGGCCCCTGGGCAACGGGTTATCGAAAGGGCGGTGCGCGTATGTGGTCACAGCCAATCGTTGATGGCCGCGAGGGACACGGTCGCCTCATAGCAGACCGCGAGCTTGTCGTATCTCGTGGCCACGGCGCGATGCCTTTTGAGGCGATTGATGCCACATCGACCGCGTGTCGAGCCTTTAGCCCTCGGTGTCGAATTGGGCGGCCGGCCGCCGCGAGCGCCGAGTCTCTTGCAGTTGCGGGCCTGGTCGGCCTTGTCCCGGGATGGTGCAGCGAATGCCGCGTCGGCGCAGGTAGGTTCGGTTTCTGCGGGAGGCGTACGCCTTGTCGGCCCGCGCGCGATCGGGGCGGACGCGTGGCCGGCTCGGTCCGATGCCAGGCACGCGAATCTTCTCCAGCACCGGCGCGAACTGGGGCCAGTCTCCACGTTGCCCGGCCGTCACCACGATCGACATGGGCCTCTCCGCTGCTCGACGGCCAGGTGCACCTTGGTGGTGAACCCACCGCGCGAACGCCCCAGCCCCTGATCACCGGACTCGGTGAAGACACCACCCGGTGGCTCCCTCTGCAGGTCACCCCCTTCCGGGGCACCGGCCGCATGCTGATGGGCACGGCATACGGACTGGAGCTGGGTGAGGGCGCGGTGCCAGGTGCCATCCCGTTGCCACCGGCGGAACAGGTCGTAGACCCGGCCCCACGGCCCGTACTCGACGGGTACGTTCCGCCACGGAACACCGGTCCGGGCCCGGAACCGTATGCCGTCGATGAGCCGCCCCCCAGACCAGACAGGCGGCCGACCTGCCTTCACGCCCTTTGGCAACAACGGCTCCGGCGCCGCCGATTGATCGTCCGTGAGATCTGCCCTCGCCATGAACCAAGATCATCCACGCCTCAAGATCCACTTTCACACACGGCCCAGCACCATGCCCGGCCGCCGTCTACCTTCGCCGGGTGGCCACCGAGGGCCTGCGATCCCGTGCGGCAGGTGCTGCTACCGAGCGGCAGGCGATGCTCGGAGGCGGTCAGCGTGCTGTCCCCTGCCGCCGCTTGCGGTAGTTGGCCACCTTGTGTCGGTTCCCGCACTCGCTCATGCCGCACCAGCGGCGGTTGGCGGACCGCGACAGGTCCACGAACAGCCGGGTGCAGTCCTCGTTGAGGCATTCCCGCACGCGAGGGAAGTCGGTGCCGCCCAGAAGCTCCACTGCGTCCCGTGCCACCGCGCCGAGCGCTTCGTCGATGCCCCCGGTACGTGCCAGGCGACCGTCCTCGTCGAGTTGGAGCCTCGGCAGCGGCAGCCGGGCCATCTCGTTCACCTCGGCGAGAGCGTCCCGCACCTCGCTGTCCGCAGGCGGTGTCAGGGGCCATGCGCCAACCAGCGCGTACACCGCTTCCCTGAGGCGGCACATTCTCGACAGGGCGCGTGCGTCCAAAAGGCCGGGCGCGTCGAGCAGTCCGGCCTGGAGGATCCAGCGTCGCAGGTCGTCGGGGGAACGCAGCAGTTCGGTGCGTCGGCTTCGTCGCCACAGCAGCGTGCCCGCGAGGTCCAGGCAGAGCCGCCCGCTGACGAAGACGAAATCATCCACACGGCCATGGTGCCAGGTGGCGTCCGGTACCGTCGTCACCCCTCCCTGCCGCCCAGTGCGTCGACGACCCGGCCCAGGATCTCGTCGAGCACCTGCTGCGAAGTGGCGAAGTTCAGCCGCACGAACCCCTCGGCGTCCGGACCGAAGGGCGCGCCGCCGTCGAGCAGGACCCGGCCGTCCCTGAGCACCTTATCCACCGGCGGTTCCCCCAGGCCGAGCGGCCGGGTGTCCAGCCATGTCAGGTACGTGGCCTCGGGCAAGTGGTGGCGGACCAGCGGGAGCCGGTCGCGTACCACGTCGCGGACGCGCCGGCGATTGCGGTCCAGCACGGTCAGGAGATCGCGCTGCCAGGCGTCGCCGTGCTCCCATGCGGCCAGCGTGGCGACGACACCGAGGGGTGAGACGGCGCCGTACAGGTCGGGCGGTTGTGCGTCCCGCAGCGCGAGGAGGCGGTCCGGGCCGTAGTGCGTGACGGCGCAGCGGATGGCCGCCAGGTTGAACGCCTTGGTCGCGGAGGTCAGGGTCACGGTGCGGCGCGCGGCGTCGTCGGACAGGCTCGCGAAGGGGATGTGCCAATGGGCCGTGTAGGTCAGCTCGGCGTGGATCTCGTCGCTGATGACGAGCAGATCGTGTCGTCGCGCGATGGCCGCGATCTCGGCGAGTTCATCGGCCGTCAGTACCCGGCCGGTGGGGTTGTGGGGGTTGACCAGGACGAGTGCCTTGCAGCCGGACCGCTTCACCGCGGTGTCCATGGCGGCAAAGTCCATCCGCCAGCCGTCGTCGGTGTCCTTCATCGGGATGGGCACGATCCGCCGGTTCATCGTGCGCAACGTGGACAGGAACGGTGGGTAGTTGGGAATGTGCACCGCCACCGCGTCCCCGTCCGACGTTGCGAGGGAAAGGACGAGTTGCAGACACTGGATGAGGTCGGTCTGCTCGCGCACGCGGTGGGCCGACGCGGCCCATCCGTGGCGCTCGGCCATCCGCTTGGCGAAGGCGGAGCGCAGCGGACTGCCGTCCGGCCAGTCCGGGTAACCGAGATCCTGGCGGTCGACGGCCTCGTGCAGCGCGGCCACCACCGGCGGCGGGGTGGGAAAGTCCATGTCGGCCACCCACGCCGGCAGGACGTCTTGCTCCGGACGGTGCCATTTCACGCTGCCGCGGACGCGCAGCCGGTCGAGGTCGAGGTCGTCGAAGCCGGGCATCCCCCGAGCGGTTGCGGGCCTCATGCCAGGACCCCCGCCCGCAGCAGATCCCGGGTGATCTGCACCTGCCCGTGATGCTGGGCCAGTTCCTCCAGTACGTGAAGCTGGACGCCCCGCACGCTCAGGGGACGGTCCGGCCCCTCGGAGTCGTCAGAGGGTGTGTTGCGCGGCGGTTGCGACGGCAGCACCTCGCGGAGGTCTGCTTGCAGGCGGTCGAAGAGCGCGTCGACCTGCGTCCGCAGACGCCTCACGTCACCCTTCGCCGTGAACTCGGAGGGACGGTCGCGGTCGACGGGGCGCCCCGCGATCACGTGGCCCAGCCAGTAGTCGGCCACGGCAACGCAGTGGTACGCGATGGCGTACGGGGAGTTGGCCCCGGGCAGGTGCGGCGCGGTGTTGCCGAGGTCATCACCCAGTTCTTCCAGGGCGCCGAGCATGCCGTCGAAGGCTCGGCGAAGAAAGTACAGGTACTCGTCGTGCTCGTGCACAGTGCCTCCTATCGGTCAGGAGTTCCACCATCGGACGGGAGGAGACACCTGTCAAGCCGGTGTCGAATCGACTGATCAATGTGACTTATGCGTCATAAATAAAGAACTTAGGGCGCAGACTGCGTTCATCGAGACGACAATGTAACCATGTTGAGCGGTGTCTCCGAGTCGCGGTCTTCTCCGTCGGCGGCGGCGTCGTGGTGGGGTCGGCGCGGAGCGCGGTACTGGATTCCTCCCAGCCCGTTTCTCCACGCCGCCCGCCCGAGTAGCGGCGATCAAGTGGCTGTGAACAGGGATAGGGGCGTCCCTGGCTCAGGCCCGCGCGCCACCGTCGACCCGGAGGACCGTGCCGGTCACGTAGGAGGAGCGGTCGCTCAGCAGCCACGCGGCGGCCTGCGCGATCTCCTGCGGGTCGGCCGCGCGGCCCAGCGGGGTGTGCGCCGTGAGCCGCTCCCGGAGACCGGGTGATCCCTTTTCCCAGGTGCTTATCATCTCGGTCGCCGTGTTGCCAGGAGCGATGGCGTTGACGCGGATGCCTTCCGGGCCGTAGGTGACGGCAGCCGACTCGGTGAGGCTGTTGACCGCCCGTTTCATCGCACCGTAAACGGGCAGCTCGGGGTTGCCCATCAGGCTGCCGACAGATGAGTTGTTGACGATGGCGCCGGTCCCGGCGGTGGAGCGGATGGCGGCGATCTCGGCGACCATGGCCAGCCAGACGCCCTTGAGGTTCACGTCGTAGAGGCGGTCGAAGTCGGCCTCCGGCAGCTGGTGCATCGGGCCGGGCTGCTGGATCGTCGCGCCGTTGTTGAAGGCGATGTCGAGCCGGCCGTAGACGTTCACGGCGCGGTCCACGGCCGCGCGCACGCCGGCCGCGTCGGCCAGGTCGCACACCACGTACTCCGCGGTGCCGCCCGCCGCCCGGATCTCCGCGGTCACCGCCTGCAGCTGGTCCTCCGTTCGGGCCGCGAGAAGCACTCGGGCGCCCTCGCGAGCGAAGAGCCGAGCCGCGGCGGCTCCGATGCCGCGTCCGGCACCGGTGATGAAGGCGACCTTGTCGGCCAGCAGGCCCAGGGCGGCAGGCGTGGTGGATGTACCGGTGACAGGTGTGTTGTCCATGGCGCCAAGCCTGCGCCCGTCCGCGAAGCGCAACCAGGCACCGGCGGTACCTGGATCCGCGGCCCGGCGCCCCCGCACACTGGAGAGGTGGACCGACGACAACTGGCCGACTTCCTGCGCAGCCGACGCGAGCGGATCACCCCTGCCGAGGTAGGGCTGCCCGCCGGACCGCGCCGCCGCACCCCGGGCCTGCGCCGTGAGGAGGTGGCGCAGCTGGCGCACATCTCGACCGAGTACTACACACGGCTGGAGCAGGCCCGGGCGCCGCACCCATCCCACGAGGTGCTGGCCGGACTGGCTCGGGCCCTGCGCCTGACGGACGCCGAACGCGACCATCTCCATCACCTGGCCGGCACACCGCCGCTCCCCTCGGCCGGGCCTTCGCGCCAGGTACGGCAGAGCATCCTCGACCTGCTGCACCGGCTGCCGCAGGCCGCAGCAACCGTAACGTCCGCGGCCTTCGAGGTACTGGCCTGGAACGATCTGGCGGCAGCCCTGATGGAGGACTTCTCCGCCCTGTCGCGACGCGACCGCAACCTCGTGCGCCGTGTCTTTCTTGGCCCGCCCACGCAGGGGCAGCGGCTGTACGGAGTGTCGGACGCGGACGCCTTCGCCCGCATCTCGACGCAGCGGCTGCGCGCCGCCGCCGCCCGCTACCCCGACGATCCAGAGGTTGCCGAGCTGGTAGCCGAACTCCTCGACGGAAGCGAAGAGTTCACCCGCCTGTGGCAATCCCACGACGTGTCCGCCGAGCTCACCCTGTGCAAGACCTTCCAGCACCCGCTGGTCGGCCCCGTCACCGTCAACTGCGACGTCCTCGACATCACCGACCGCGACCAGCAGGTCGTGATCTACACCGCGGCTCCAGGCTCGCCCTCCGAAGAGGCGCTACGGCTGCTGTCGGTCATCGGCACACAGCGCATGGACGTCACACGCTGAGCCACACCGGACGCACTTCTACGTCCCCTGATGTGCACCGAGGCCGGTCAGCATCGCCCGCGCGCTTCCGAGCCCTGCCCTGTACGGTTCGGGCCCTGAGCAACCACTGTCGGCACACGCCCTGGACGAACCGCCTCGCCATGCCGCTCACCGCCGCGCTGCAGGGCCTGACCGCCCTGGCGTTGAGCGGGGCGCTCTCCGCCGAGCAGATCGAGGAGAGCTCGGACAAGACGATCCCGGTCCTCCTGCGTGGCTGCGCACCCCAAGGTCCGTCCGGCAGATCATGTGACTTCTCGCGCTACGACGCGTTGGCATGTCCGTGGGCGGGGAGATCTCACGAACGAGGAATGGGCCCGGCTGAAGCCGCATCTGCCCAAGTCCGGGCAGCGCGGCGGGCGTCGGGCCAGTCACCGCGGGATCACCAACGGGTCCTGTGCCGGAACCGGTTCAGGGTGGCGCTGGTCGGCGGACGGCACGTGGGACAAGATCTTCGCGGCCGTTCTGGCCGACGCGGATGCCCAGGGCCGCATCGACTGGTCCATGGTGAGTGTGGACTCCCCCACTTGCCGGGCCCATGAGCACGCCGCCGGAGCACGCAAGGAACCGCCGCGGATGCCGGGAAAAGACGCACGCCCCGGCAGCACCGCCCCGACGAGGGACTCAGACGCTCCCGGGGCGGCTTCACCTGCAAGATTCACCTCGCCGGAGAAGGTGGACGCCGTCCTCCGGCCCTGCGGGTCACCCCAGGCCAGTGGGCGACGCCCCGCAGCTCATCCCCGTCAGGGAACGCATACATGTCGGCCGGCTCAGTGGCGGACGCCCCGGCACCTGGCCTGAGCACCTCGGCGGCGACAAGGCCTATTCCTCCCGACGTAACCGCCGCTACTTGCGCAGACGGCAGATCAACCACACCATCCCCGAGCCGAAGAGTCAGCGGGCCAACCGCCAACGCCGCGGCAGCAAGGGCCGACGGCCCACCGGCTTCGACAGGACGGCCTACAACCGCAGAAACGCAGTCGAGCGGACGGTCAACGCCCTCAAGAACTTCCGGGTTGTGGCCACGCGGTTCGACAAGCGTGTCTATGTCTTCCAGGGCACCGTGACCGTCGCAGCGATCCGGCTTTGGCTTCGGGGGTAGATCCATTATCCCGGTGCGGCGAGGCGCCTGTCACCGTTCTCCGGAATGATCTTTACATCCGTTTTGCACCTCTAGGCTTGCGGGCGGACCCAAAGCACGGATCTGACCTGGGAGTTGAGAGTGGCGCACGACGTTGCCGCACTGACAGCGGAACTCACGGACATGGCTGCGGCCGATCACCAGTTGGCAGTCCGCGCGAACAGCGACGACCCCGCCGAGCAGCTGGCCTGGCGGCGGCTGACCGCCCGGCACGGTGACCGGCTCAACGAGATCATGGACGAGTACGGCTGGCCGACGGCGGAACTGGTCGGCGAGGAGGCCGCCCGCGCAGCATGGCTCATCGCTCAGCACGCCGACCGGCAGCTCGACGTTCAGCGGCGCGCCCTCCAGCTGATGCAGCAGGCGGTGTCGGCAGGGTCGGCCAGCCCGCGCGAGCTGGCCTTCCTGCGCGACCGCACGCTGGTCAATGAGGGCCGCGAGCAGGTCTACGGCACTCAGATCGCCGGCGTGAAGGACGGGGCACCGGTTCCGTGGCCCTGTGTGGAGCCCGAGCGCATGGACGAACTCCGCGCGGAAGTCGGCATCGAGCCCTTCGACGAGTACGTCGCCAAGTTCTCCCTGGTCTGACGCCCCCCTTCCCGGTCGCGTCTGGTGGATCACGGCCCGGGCTCCGTGCCGCGAGCGTTGATCCCCAGGACAGACAGCTCCTTCTCTGAAGGTCGCCGAACCTGAGGCGGACTCGCGACGGAGTCCTCGCAGCTCAGCGGCTCTGGGTGAGCGCCGTATTGATCGTAACGCCTGTGGCGCAAGGCATGTCATCCGTTTGCTCTCCTGGTTCGGAAGTTCCTTGTCGGAACTCGCCAATTGGCTGCCTCGATGGCTCAGACCTCGACATTCGGGTGTGAGCAGTTGAGGCCGGCACGCAGATCCGGGATGTGGTTGTCGAGCGTGCCCGGCGAGACGCCGAGCAGCGCGCGAAATCCCCTTGCGCAATGGTCAAGAATCGTTGACCATTGTTCGCATGCCTACTGATGATCTTCCCGAGGCGTTTCACGTCACCACTGACGAGCAGCTGCGCGCCGTCTCCAATCTGACGCGTCACCGGATCATGGCCGTACTCCGCTTCGAGCCGGCGACGATTACGCAGATCGCCGAAAGGGTTGGCCTTGCGAAGGGGAGTTCCAGCTATCACGTGCGGCTACTGGAGCGGGCCGGTCTGGTGAAGGTGGTTCGGACGCGGAAGGTGCGGGGGGTCACCGAGCGGTATTACGCGATGGCCGCGCGGGCGATCGTGCTGCCGGACCCAGGCGAGGGAGGGCCGGATGTGCTGATGCGGCATGCGGTGGCGGACCTGGAGGCGTCACCGGCGGATCTCGAGCGGCACGTGCGGATGGCGCATCTGCGGCTCACCGAGGAGCAGTTCGCGGAGCTGGGGGCTCGGTTGCAGGCTCTCGCGGACGAGTACCAGGAGCTGTCCGATCCCTCGCTGCCGGACGCGTCGCTCGTCTTCGCACTGTTCCACCCGGCAGCGCGCGAGCAGGTCGAAGGGAACGCCAAGTGACCTCGGGGATCCTGAAGTTGCCGATCGGGTTCGGACGGCTGTGGACTGCCCAGACGGTGTCCTCGCTCGGCGACGGGGTAACGCAGGCCGCGCTGCCGCTGATCGCGTTGACGTTGACGCGGGATCCGATGGCGCTCGCCGTCGTCACGGCCGCCGGGACGATGCCGTGGCTGCTCTTCGGGGTGCTCGGCGGTGCGCTGGTGGACCGCTGGGACCGCCGGCGCACGATGTGGGTCGCGGACACGGCGCGTGCGGCGCTGCTCGGGATACCCGCGGCGGCGGCCGCGCTCGACGTGCTGACCATTCCGCTGCTCGCGGCCGTCGCTTTCCTCCTCGGCGTCGGCGGACTCTTCTTCGATACGGCCGCCACGGCCTATCTGCCGGATCTGCTCGGCCGCGAACCCGCACTACTGGAGCGCGCCAACTCCCGCCTGCGCGGCGCCCAGACCGCCATGTCCGGCTTCGCGGGGCCGCCTGCGGGCAGTGCCCTGCTCGCGCTCGGGCGGGCGGTTCCCCTGCTCGCCGACGCGGTGTCTTTCATGCTCTCCGCACTACTCGTACGTACGCTGCCCGCCATGCCCCGACCTGTGCCGGAGGTCCGCGAGTCGCTGCTTCGGCAGGCGCGGGCCGGGGCTTCGCACGTCTTCCGGGACCGGGTGCTGCTCGGGCTCGCGCTCCGCCCGGCGGTCGGGAACGTCGCCTTCCTCGCCGTGGAGACCGTCCTCGCCCTCTTCGCGCACGACCGCCTCGGCATCGACACCTACGGCTTCGGCCTGCTCCTCACGGCGGAGGCCACCGGCGGCCTGCTCGGTGCAGGCATCGCCTCCTACCTTGGTGGACGACTCGGCACCGGCACAGCACTGACCTGCACAGCCGCCGTCGAGGGGCTTGCCATCCTGGGCCTGGCCGCTGCCCCGAACCCGTACGTGGCCGGGCTGGCGCTCGCCGTCTGCGGGGCTGGCATGGGCGCCACGATGGTGCTCGGGCCCTCCCTGAGACAGGCGATCGTCCCGGCCCACCTCATGGGCCGGGTCGCTTCCACCTCCCGAATGCTGGCCATGTGCGCCGCCCCCATCGGGGCCTTCCTCGGCGGCTGGCTGGCCACCACCTACGACATCCGCACCCCGCTCTACGCCGCCGCCGTCCTCCTCCTGGCGATGACGGCCGTCACGGCATCCATGACCAGCAACCGCCGGGTCGAAGCGGCGCTGCGTGCCGCCGCCCCGGCCGGCGATCCGGATTGGCTGTGTACGTGAGTTGCGTGGGCGGTGATGTGAGCCGCTGCGCCGTCGGGGCCAGTGTTCGGCCATAGCGGGAGGTGAGGAAGCCTTGCAGGGGGTCTGCCGACGTTGGGCGTCCTTCACCATCCACCACACCCCTCTGATGTAATAATCACTCTATTAGTTCACCTGTTACCTACGAGGGGGAAGTCTTGCCTTTCGCGCACACGGTCGAGGCTGTACGGGCATGGGTTCACGGTTGGTCCGTTTCGCGCGGTGCAGCCGAACCTGTGCCATCTGCCTGGGGTTTCACCGTCGACGTGGGCCTACCCGGACACGTCATGCGCCACGTTCTGCACTCTGCAGACGAAGCAACCGTCTACGAGATCACCAAGCGCGCCACCACACCCGGCGTCTGGTTGAAGGCCTTTGTTCCACCGGAAACACTCGAGCCCTGGCTCGCCCCCGGCTGGCACCTCGCCGGCGGATCCGGCTACCTGATGTCCGCCTTCCTACCCGTCGCCCTCACCCGCGCCCCGGGCCCGAACCCCGAGGGTTACCAGATGAGCACCTGGACACGTGCCGGTGTCACCCGAGCCCTGGTCCGCACCGTCGACGGAGCTTTCGCCGCGCGCGGCCAGATCGCCGTCACCGGCCCCACTGCCGTCGTCGACCAGGTGGAGACAGACCCGGCCCACCAGCGCCGCGGCCTGGGGCGCCTGGTGATGCACAGGCTCACCGACGCCGCCGCAGAGCAGGGGGCCACGGCAGGCGTGTTGGGCGCGACGCCAGAGGGTCGGGCGCTGTACGAGACAACGGGATGGCGCGTAGTGGCCCCGCTGACCGGCGCCCTGCGTGGCCCGGACCCGGCCGACACCTGATGGAAGTACAAAGCTCCACGACAAACGTGAGTGAGTCCCGAACTCGTCAGCATTGATCACGGCGGCGGCGTGGCGGGATGAGACTGCGGTCGCCAAGGCCATGACGGCCCATCACGAGGTTGCGCTCCGAGTACCCGCCGCCCTGCTCCCGGCTCTCCAGCGCGACCTCGGCCTCACTCCGCAGGCCGCCGCGGCCCGCCTGGCCGGCGAAGCCCGGGCCGCCGCGACGGAGGAAGCGCTCAAGCAGGCGCTCGGCGAGCGCTGGGCCGGCGCCTGGCTCAGCGGCTCCGACACCACCCTGACGGGCGCCACCACCGACCCCGCCGCCGCCCGGACCATAGTCGCGCGCGGTGGTCGAGCCCGGATCGTCCGGAACTCCCTCGCCGCGCTCGACCGGGCCAGGGCCATGCTGGACAGGCGGCCCGCACCGCCGCCCCGGAGAACACGCCGCTGTGGTACGTCGACCAAGCGGCCAACACCGTCGTCGTCCAGTCCACCGACACCGACACCGACCGCACCAAGGACTTCCTCGCCAGGTCCGGAGTGGACCACGCCCTCGTCCGAGTCGTCCGCGCCTCGGACGCCCCCGGACCGCTGGCCGACCTCCGCGGCGGTGACGCCTACTTCATCAACAGCGCCGCCAGCTGCTCGATCGGCTTCCCGGTCACCCAGAACGGCCAGCCAGGCTTCGTCAGCGCCGGCCACTGCGGACAAGCGGGCTCCAGCGCCGCGGCTCCAGACGGCACCTCCATCGGAACCTTCCAGGGCTCGACCTTCCCGGGCAACGACTACTCGTGGGTGCAGGCCGATTCGAGCTGGACGACCCAGCCCCAGGCCAACAACTACGCCGGCGACACAGTGACGGTCTCCGGCTCCGACGTCGCCCCCATCGGCTCCTCGGTCTGCCGCTCCGGTTCCACCACGGGCTGGCGCTGCGGCAGGGGCCGGCAGTTCAACGCCACCGTCAACTACGCGCAGGGGAGCGTGTTCGGCCTCACCCGTACCAGCGTGTGCGCCGAGCCCGGCGACTCCGGCGGCTCGTTCATCTCCGGCAGCCAGGCCCAGGGCGTCACCTCCGGCGGCTCCGGCAACTGCACCGTCGGCGGAACCACCTACTTCCAGCCCGTCAACCCGATACTCCAGGCCTATGGCCTGACCTTGGCCACCGGTTGATCCAGGACCGGCTGAAACAGCAGCCGTACTCCGTCTGACCTGCGGGCTTCTTAGGTGACTTAGGGCTAAGGGCCGCGGAGCGGTGGGCGGCCTTCTGCAGGCCGCCCCTCGATCGTGCGTGTCGTCCTCGGCGGCCACGAAGGTGAGACGGTCGGGGACGACAAGCTGCCAGGAGCCGCCGAACCTCCGCAACTGTGAACTCGATTGCAACGGCTGCCCAACGGTGCCCTTTTTCGGACGCGACGCGCCGTGAGGGGCAGCCTCTCCCCCTCATCCACCACGAGATCGACCGCCTCGACGACCTGCTGCAGACCACTCCCCTGCGAAACGGCGTCGAGCCGACCCCCACGTAGGAGTACCGGCAGACAGGCCGGGCCTGGGCTATGAGTAGAGTCCGGCGCGCCTCCTCAGCCGCCTTCGGCGAGCGCCGCAGCCCGGGTGAAGCCTGCCTCGGCTGAATTGCGGACCTCTTCCCGGTCCGCCGACCTCGTCACGCCCTGAAGCTCCGGGTCGACGTGGCCGTGAGCCTGCGGCCGGGTGGCGTCACGCCGCTAGCCGGCTCTTCCCCTGCTGCCCGCCTGTCACGGGTTCGGCGTCGCGCGACTGCGACGGTCTCCCGCGAGACGGTGGCAAGGGCCACCAACGGCAGGAGCAGGTAGAAGACGAAGAGCTTGCGGAGGTCGTCGAGGAAGTACCAGATCGACGCGGTCGCACTGAACCAGAACGCGACCAGTGAGCCGGCGCCGCTCTGCCGGCTGCGTACCGCGCTGACGAGGCACCAGAGAGCGGTCAACGCCAGCAGGGCGAAGATGGCGACGTACGCGTGGTGCCAGCCGAACTCGGCGCGCCGCAGTGGGGAGTTGACCGCCACGGCCTCGGCCACCGGCCCCCAGCCGACCGCGCAGGACAGGCGTGCCGACCACGGCAGCGTCAGCACACCCAGCGCGGCCGCGGCGAGGGCGACCTGGCCGAAGTGGGCGGTGTCCACCAGGTGGCCACGGGCGCACAGCACCGAGAGCAGGCATCCGAGCAGAGCCAGAGCGCTGTCGGCTGAAGGGCGAAGTGAAAGCCGGAACTTGTCCCGGAGAGCGGTTCGGCCGCCGGACGGTGTCCCCTGGGGCTCAGGCGGAGGCATGGTGGCCCGGGCTGTCGGAACGGAGGACTGTGTCAGGGCGTCGGCGAGGGCCGCGCGCATCTGCCCCGCGTCGGTGAATCGTTCCGCCGGGTCCTTGCGCAGCGCGCGCAGGAGCACTGCGTCCACCGCCGGCGGTATCTGCGGCCGGAGCCGGGAGACCGGCTCCGGTTCGGCGTACAGGTGCTGGTGCATGACGGCGAACGGCGAGTCGCCGCGGAACGGGGTCTGGCCGGTCAGCAGTTCGTGCAGCAGGCAGCCCATCGCGTACAGATCGGCCCGGTGGTCTATCTCCGCACCGCTGATCTGCTCGGGCGAGAGGTAGGCGGGGGTGCCGATGGCCGCGCCGCTGCCCGTGATGCGAGTGGCGGCCTCGGTGAACGCCTTGGCGATACCGAAGTCGAGGACCTTCACGGTGCCGGGTCCGGTGAGCATGATGTTCGAGGGCTTGACGTCCCTGTGCACGATGCCGCGTTCATGACTGTGCCCCAGCGCGTCCAGCACCGCGCAGGCAGTGTCGATCGCCTCGGCGACGGACAGCGGGCCGTCTCGCAGGACCTCGGCGAGGGTGGTCCCCTGCACGTACTCCATGACCAGGTAGGGTCGCGGGCCGTCCGGGTGGGGCTCCTCGCCGACGTCGTGGACGGTGGCCACCGCCGGATGGTTCAGCGCGGCAGCCGCGTGGGCCTCGCGCCGGAAGCGGGCTCGCGACTGCGGGTCGTGAGCCAACTGTGAGGAGAGCAGCTTGACGGCCACGGTGCGGCGCAGTTGCCGGTCCACCCCACGATGGACCGTTCCCATGCCACCCTGCCCGAGCTTCTCGACCAGCTCGTAGCGGCCGCTGAGGACTGTTTCGCGCCCCACACACGCCTCCCGTGATTTCGGACCGCGGAGTAGCTTACGGCGCGACGTCGGCGGACCGATCGCCGCCGCCGCAGTCCGGTGAATGCCGAGCAAGCGCGGACAGCCGGGCTGCCGAGCCTCCGTAGCCGTTATGTCTGGCCGGGGGACACAGCGGTTCCAGGCGAGGAGTCAGGCAGACACTCCGCACAGCAGGATCGCGTTGATGAGGGCCAAGGTCTGACGGGCACTCATGTCGCCTTCGAGCATCAGTTGCCACACGGTCTCGTCCAGGCCGCAGAACGTCGAGGCCAGCCAGATGACCGCCATATCGCCCCGCATCAGCTGCGAATATTCACGTAGCCCAGCGCCGTGCCGGACTTCGACCCGCTGTTCACCAGCACCAACACCAAGGCGTGAACGGGGTGGATCAGGCTCCCCGCAGCGGGCCGATGGGACGGGTGGAGACGGCGAAGCCGGCGAAGTCGACGTACTGACTGCGAGGGGTGGCCCAACTGGGGTCGGAGCCGCCGAAGAAGGTGGAGAAGAAGATCCCGTCGATGCCGAGCCGGCCTGCGGTGCGGAACTCCAGGCCGCTGGAGTGCAGCGCCCGCCTGCCGTCGAGGCTGACGTCGATCGTGCCGTCGGAGCGGCCCGGGGTGTTGAGCCGGACGGCCTGCTCCACACACGCCCAGCGGCCTGTGGGCCAGCGCCACGCGCCTCGGCCCAGCGACGTGCCGTGTTCCACCGAGGTGGGCAGGTAGGCGTACACCTCGGCGTCACCGCCGCGGCGCCACATGTACCGGGTGGACAGCCCGTCCTCGCCGTTGGGGATGCGTCGGCCACTGGTGACGGTGCCGCCGTACAGACCGGGCAGCTTGCCGCCCTTGACGAAGTCGAACCCGCGCGGGAACCGCACGTAGTAGCGCAGATACAGCATGTCGGCGGGCCCGGCCGTCAAAGGCAGGTACAGCTGTGCCCCGCCCTCCGGCCGGTCGAACTCCCGGGACACCGTCGGACTGGCCGATCCGGCCGGGTACTCCACCCGCACCACGCGTCCCAGGCGGCTGTCAGGCCGCGGCAGGAACACCGCCCGCGACAGCCCGAACGAACCCCGCTCTGCGGGCCGCACCTGGGAGCCGAAGAACTGCCGCACGCCGGCCATGTCGTCGCTGAGCCTGATGGCGGCCGGAGGGCTCGGCGATACGTTGCGCCCTCGGTGCTCGGAGGTGTCGTCACCGGCGGCGAACGAGACCAGGAAGGTGACGAGCAGGGCGAGCGCCGCCGCCCCGCCGAAGACGATGAGCCGCCTCGCATGCATGAACGCGCTCCTGTTCTTTTCTTGCCGTCACGCGGTATTGCGTACGTGGCGCGGGACTTGAGGCCGGGGAGTGTGGCGATGGCGCACCTGGTGGACGGTCTGCAGCGCGATCGCCGTGAGGAGGGCGAGAATGGCCGCGCCGCCGAGCCAGGGGAACGGCGGCAGAGTGACCACCGTGCGGCCGTGGCGCAGGATTCGACCTGCGCCCCCCAGGGCGAGCGGAGCGCGTATTCGGGAGTCGGTGATGTCGATGACGGCACCCCCGTCGGTTTCGATGCCCTTGCGCTCGGCCAGGACGTCCAACGCTGTCCCGGCCGCCCGGACTCCTCGGGCGAGGTGTATGCCCCGGTGGGCTCCGGTGATGGTCACTCTGTCGAGGAGGGCCGGCGCTGCCAGGTCGATGGCCGTGCTCGCCCCCGACACGTGGCCATCTGTGACCCGCAGCCCCGGTGATGCGGACGTCAGACCCTTCCCGGAGGCATTGCTCACCTGCACCCCGGTCAGTGACACATCGGTGGTGGTGGCACTGGCCGTCATCCCGGTCCTGCAGTCGTCGATCCTCACGTCGTGCAAGACCGCATGCCGGGCCTTGCCGTTCAAAGAGACTCCGGTGAGGCAGTTCTCGATCCGCGTCCCGGTGACGGTCACCTTGGGCCCGGAGACCGCAATGCCGCGCTGGAAACCGCTCACCGTGCCGCCGGTGACGGTGGCCGACTCGATGTCCTCGTCCAACGAGAGCCCGGTGCGGCTGCCCGTCAGGCGGGGCGCCTTGACGACCGCCTTGCTGCCGGGGCCGGTGACGGCCACCGCGACCTGCGTGCCTTGCACGGCCGCGCCGGTGATCGTGCACTGCGCGCAGGACAGCAGTCGTATGCCACCTCCTCGGTCGGAACGGGACTGGACTCCGTTGAGGACGAGGCCGTTCTGCGGGGTCGCCCGGATTCCGATGCCCGCGCTGTCCTGGGTGGTGATGCCGGACAGGGTTCGGTTCGCGGTGCCGCCGACGACGACGCCGTGGCGACCGCTGGACCGAGAGGTGAGCCCGGCGACGGAGGTGCCGGTGTCGCCGCTCAGCACGACCCCGTCCTGCAGGGAGTGTTCGACCGTGACGTTGTTCAGGCGCACACCGGTGGAGCCCTCCAGCCGCAGGCCGGTGCGGTTGCCTTCGAACCTGGCGCCGACGGCGGATCCGGTACTGCCCCTCCCCCAGGTGACACCGGAGAAGCGCGATGAGGCCCGACCGGTGAGCCCGAAGCCGGAAACGGTGCTGTCGGTGATGTCGAGCCGGCCTCCGGCTCCCATGGAGATGTACGGCCGCACCGTGGTGCCGCCGGCGGGGCCGGTGACGGCCAGGGTGGTGTCGCGGATGTCGAGCGTCGCCCTGCTGCCCCGTATCCATGTCGCCGAGGCCGTGGAGTCGCCGGCGGTGAACAGCACCTTCTTGGTCACCGCTCCGATCCGCAGGCCGGAACCGGGGCTGAGCAGAACAGCGGCCCTGATCTGTACGACGGAGAGGTCGTCGCCGTGCCGGTCGATCCACTCCGAGCCGGTGTTGGTGACCAGCCAGCTCAGGGGGACCGCGCCGGACCCGGAAATACGGCGGGACTCCAGCACGCCGTGGCGCACCAGATCCACCACTCCCGGGCGGATCACCAGGAGCCGGTCAGGTTGCCCGGTTCGCTGCCAGGCGGCGAGATCCGACGCCGCGGGATCGGACGCCTGTGCCGGAGGCGCCGCACCGAAGGCCGCCGCCAAGGCGATGAACACCGTCACGGCCGAGTACCCGCTGCGGAACACGCGGCTCACGCGCCTGCCTCGCTCTCCATGGCCATGGGCCGACTGTTTCCGGTGCGTACGACGACGCCGTTCTCCACGGAGACCTGACGGGTGAGCCAGCGCTGCTTGCGGATGGTGGCCAGGGCGCACAGCTTGACCACGGCCATCACGAACGACAGGAGGACGAAGCCGGGGACGAGGAAGAACGAGGACGGCTTCCGGACCAGATACGGAAGGATCTTCATGGCCCGGCTGACCCACCACCACGCGGCCAGACAGGCCACGAAGAACCAGTCCTGGCGGACCACCGCGAGCGTCATGAACACCGGGGCGAACAGCAGCGTGAAACTGCTGACCGCTTTGTCGATCAGGGTGAAGGCGAGGAACGGGTGGCGCCAGACCCAGCGCCGCGACAGCGCCCGCAGATCCGACCGCCAGGTGTTGCGCGCCCAGCGCAGACGCTGCTTGAGGAAGATCCGCAGAGTGCCCGGGAACGTCGACCAGACCCGCGCGGAGCGCTGCATGAAGGCCAGGTGCCCCCGCTCCAGGATCAGCGTGGTCAGCCGCTTGTCGTCACCGGACATGCAGGGCACGCCCATGAAGGTCTCGGCCATGAAGTCCTCGGATATCTCCAGCAGCAACTCCCGGCGGTAGACGGCCGTGCGCCCCGACAGGCAGGACACGGCCCGGCCCATCACGCTCTGCGCGGCGTTCTCGTCGAAGTACCGGTAGTCCAGGTACATGTCGTTGACCCGCTGAAGGAAGCCCTTGGGGTTGTAGACGTTCTGGCGGGTGCCCACCCCGCCGATCCTCGGGTCGGCGAAGGGCTTGCATGCCTCGGCCGCCACGTCATCAGCCCAGATGGTGTCGGAGTCGACCAGGGCGACCAGGTCCGTACGGGCCGCCTCCCAGCCGCGCACCAGGGCGTCCCGCTTGCCGGGCACGTCGGTGATGACGACGCTCACCGGGTACCGGAAGGCGATGTCCTGGCACGCCCGGTCGGTCGCGTCGATGACGAGGATGACCTCCTCCACATCGTTGGCCAGCCAGGAGTCGATCGCCCGGGCGAAGATCACCGGATCTTCCTGGTAAACCGGGACGACGACGCTCATCGGAAGCCGGAAGTCGTTCCGGACCGGCTTGTACAGCGCGGCCGGCGCCCGACGTACCAGCCAGCAGCTCCACCGCACCAGGCCGAGGACGCCCAGCGGCAGATAGACGAGGTAGTACCGGAGATTCACCAGGGTGCCGTCGAAAAGTCCGTTCATGGGGCCTGTTCTCGTGGGTTCCGTACAGATGACGGGCGGCGCCGGCCCCGGGTGTGGGGCCGCAGCGAGCGCTGAGCGGGACGGGCGGGAAGCCGGGGCCCGGATGGGCAGGCGAGGGGGGCCTGGGGGGACCACACCCGGGCCCCGGCAGTCTTGCGAAGGCGTCGAGCTACGCCGCGTTCGGGCTCAGCGCACCGGCCTGTCCGCCGGCCTCACGGGCCATTTGGTCATTGACCTCGATCACTGCCCTGAGCAGCGGCATGCGCAGGCCGACGGACTCGGCCACGCCCAGGAAGCCCTGGGTGTCCTTGGGCAGACACACCCCGCCGTAGGGGGCGCCGCCGCGGATTCCGTACAGAGGGTTGATGGAGCCTTCCGCGGAGCGGGCCACGGTCTGGGCGATGGGGTCCAGCTCCAGCCCCAGTTCCCTGCTCACCCGCCACATCTCGTTCCAGAAACTGATCTTCGTGGCGTTGTAGATGTTGTGGGCGCACTTGATCAGTTCGGCCTCCGCTGGATTGGCGAAGAGGCGGAGGTCACCGCCGAACGGCCTGAGCAGCTCACCGAGCCGTTCCCGGGTCCGGGCGCTGCGGGACGCCACCACCGTCATCCAGGGATGCCGGAAGTCCTCCACTGCCGAGGCGGCGCGCAGGAACTCCGGGTTGCTCGCGACCGTGAACCCGTCACCCGGGTTCTTGCCCGAATACTCCTGCAACGTCGGCTCCACGAACCCCTCCGCCGTGCCCGGCGGAACCGTCGACCGCACCACCACCACGTGGGACTCGATGGCCTTTCGCAGCGCCCTGCCGACGGAAGCCGAACCCGTCTCGAAGGCCGACATGTCATAGGCGTGACCCACGTTGGGTGTCGGCAGCGTGAGGAAGATGAAGGAGCTCGGCTCGGCCATCAGGTCGAGGTCACTGTGCGCGTCCAGGCCCTGCGAGCGCAATGCCTCCAGCCGCTGCTCGTCGACGTCGATGAACGTCACCTTGTGACCGGCGTGGAGGAACCCTTTTCCGGTAGCGGTCCCCACGACACCGGAACCGACGATGAAGATACGTGCCATATGAAGTGGACTCCTGTGCTGTGGTGCGAAGACGAAGACACATGTCTGCTCGGCATGAGCGTCATATCCCGCCTCGTCAGGCCGTTCCGCCCGGAGGCCAGGAGATGGACGTTGCGGTACCGCCCGTACTGCTCGCGGAAGCGTCCGGCTGCCGCCGGCTGCTCGCGAAGTCGTCAGCGAGCGACAGCTCGCCGACCCGCAGCGGGCGGCGCACGCATTGCTTCCGCGTCCGCGACGGCCTGTTGCCGGCCCTCCAACGACGCGGTCGGTACTGTGACCCCGTGCTGTACACGGACGCCGAAGGCGGCCGGCTCCCGGCGACGGACAGCAGCACCGGGCAGTGCCGACATCCACGCAAGCCGGACCGTGGACGCCCTGCACTCGGCGCGTCTCGCCCTCGGCCTGCTTCCCGCGTCCGGTGCTCCCCCGGACACAAACGCCCGCCTCAACTCTTCACCGCCTCTCCTCAACTCCCCGGCAGTGCTGGAGACTTGCTGAGTGATGATGAGGATTTGATGAGAGACTTCCGGCCATTGGCGGCGTGGCTATCCTGGCCGCGTGCGACTACTGGTAGTTGAGGACGACCCTGATCTGCGATTCGCCATCGCCGCGGCGCTGCGCGGTGCCGGATTGGCGGTCGACGTCGTTGCGGACCTTCCCGCCGCTGACGAGGCGCTCTTCGTGACCCGGTACGACTGCGTGATCTTCGACCGGATGCTGCCCGCCGGCGACGCTCTCGGCTTAGTCGGCGACCTGCGCCGCAGCGGACAGACCGTGCCGATACTGTTTCTCACCGGCAGGGACTCCATCACGGACCGGGTCGACGGCTTCGCCGGGGGCGGCGACGACTACCTGGTGAAACCTTTCGCGCTGCCCGAACTCGTGGCCCGCGTTCACGCCCTGTGCCGCCGTACCGGCCAACTCCGGCCTCCCGTGCACGTTCTGGGCGACCTCGAGATCGACACCGCGCGGCGTCAGGCCCGTCGCGCCGGCGTGCGGCTCATGCTCACCGGCAAGGAGTTCGCCGTCCTGGAAATCCTCGCGGCTCACGTCGACCAGGCCGTGCAGCGGACCGTCCTGATCGAGAAATGCTGGGACGAGATGGCCGAACCGAACTCCAACGTCGTCGAGGTCCTGGTCTCCCAACTGCGCCGCAAGCTCGGCGATCCACCGTTGATCCACACCGTCCGCGGCGTGGGCTACCGGCTCGAGGCAGCAGACCAGGCCGGATGACCGCCACCACCCGGATCAGCAGGCTGCGGTGGTGGCTCAGCACCGTCTTCGCCCTCACCAGTGCGATCGGCCTGGTCAGCCTGACCCTCTTCGCGATCCGCAACAACGACACCGCCTGGCGCGCCGGCACCGACGACGACCTCAGCGTGCAGACGGCCGAGGTCATCTCCGTGATCGGGTTCCGCGACCCCACCCGGCCCGACCTCGGCGACCTGGTCGACGGGTTCGACGCCTCCTGCCCACAGGTGACGGTGTTCTCCCGGACAGGCGCCCAACTCGCCGTCACGCGCGCCGCCGGCGGCCACTGCTCCCGTGTGCGGGAGGCGGACCTGCGGGCCGTCGCCGTCGCCGCAATCAGGGACGGTGACTCCGCAGAGGCCGACGGGCAGACCGAAGACGGCCATCACGTACGCCTGCGCGCCGAGGCCTTCCCCGGCCTCGAGGGTGACGAGCCCGTCGGGACGGTCGTGGCCGCAGCCGACACCACCACCGACGAAGCCGAACACCGCAGGTTCGCATTCCTGCTCAGCGTCGGCTGCGCCCTGCTCGTTGCCCTGTCCGCCCCCATCGGCCACCTGCTGTCCGGCCGGGCGACCCGGCCCGCACTCACCGCTCTCCAGCAGCAGGAGGCCTTCCTCGCCGAGGCCGCCCACGACCTGCGTACCCCGGCCGCCTCCCTGCGCGCCCTCGCCGAGATCGCCCTTCACCAGGACGGCGAGGACCGCGACGCCGCCCTGCGCCGAACTGTCCGGCTGGCGACCCGCATGGGCGACCTCCTCGACGCCCTCCTCACCCGCGCCCGGCTCGAGGCCGGGGTCGCCCAAGTGTGCCGCGAGCCCCTGCGCCTCGACCAACTCGTGGAGGCCGTCGTCGACGACACCGCTGCCGACGGGCACCAGGTCACCGTGCGGGCCGAAGAGACGGTGGTGGTCGGCGACCCCGAGCTCCTGCAGCGGGCCGTCGCCAACCTGCTGGGCAACGCGCTCACCCACGGACACGCCCCCAGCCGGCCCGCCGAGGTCGAGATCACCGTCACCGCCGACGGCACCCTCACCCTCGACGACGCAGGCCCCGGCATTCCACCGGGACTTGCAGACTCCCTCTTCAAGCGCTACCACAGCGGCAGCGGCTCCACCGGTCTCGGCCTGTCCATAGCCTCCTGGATCGCCCACGCACACGGCGGCACCCTGACCTCGGGTCCCAGCCCCCTCGGCGGCGCCCGATTCACCCTCCGGATCCCGGCACGCCAACGGCCGAAGCCGGGCCGGCTATGACAGACGCGCAGCAGTCGACCGCAGTCTCAAGCGGCGACAGGTCCGGCCTGTGACGGCGCCTTGTGTGAACGATCTTGCTTCAAGCTCGACGCAGTCAGCGGACTCACAGTGGCCGCGGTCCACCACCACGGTCTGCGCCACGACCACCGGGAGGCCCGCGGCGCGCCCCGGCACCCGTATCGAGGGCGATCAGCCGCTCGTGGGACTGGCGCCGGGGATGGCCGGGGCCTCGTCCTGCACCCTGGAACTGCCCCCCTCGGCTGACGCCGTCCTACCGTCCAACCTCCTCGGCAACCCGGGGAACCCGCACTGGCCGCCCGGCTCGTCTTCAGCGACGTCCTCGCCCGGCACCCCGAGCTCCGCATTGGGTCGCCGTGCCGGGCAGCTTCACCACGCCCTGTGCCGCCGTACCAAGGGATCGGGCGGTGTCCGGTCCGGTCATGCCTGGGTGAGCACGATCTTCTTGCCGCCGGCCCGTCCTGCAACCGCCCGGGCGAACGCAGCCGGTCCCTCGCTCAGCGGCACGGGTTCCGGTGCGAGTTTCAAGGCTCCCGCGGCGGCCTGCTCCGCCAGCTGGACAAGCTGCGCGGCGTTGGGCTCGACGTAGAGGTCCCAACTCGTGATGCCTCGTTCCTCTGCGGGCGCGTCCGAGGTCAGGGAGCACAGCCGGCCGCCGTCCCGCACCAAAGGCAGAGCGGCGTCCGCCGTGCCGGTGGCAATGATGAGGGCGGCGTCGAACCCGCCGCGTACCTTGGCCGACCAGTTCGGGTCGTGGTAGTCGACGAGTTCCATCGCTCCCAGAGCGAGCAGGCGCTCCATGGCGGCGGCAGATGCGGTCGTGGTCACCTCGATGTCCTTGGCCGCGGCGAGCTGGACGGCCAGGGCTCCGGTGGCGCCTCCTCCGTTGGTGATCAGGAGCCGCTGTCCTCGGCTGAGGTCCAGCTTCTCCAGTGTCTGCCACGCGGTGAGTCCGTTGACCGGCAGCGACGCGGCGTGCACGGCGTCCAGTCCGGGTGGGCAGGCCGCCGCGTGCTCCGCGTTGATCAGAACGCGTTCGGCCCAGAAGCCGCTTCCTCCGGGCAGCGGGGCCTCGTGAGCGAGCACCCGGTCGCCCACGGCAAACTCGGTGACACCCGGGCCGACGGCCAGCACCTTGCCCGCGCCCTCCACTCCCAGCGCCGCCGGGGGGCGCAGCCCCACGTCCCACCCAGCACCGTTGAGTAGTCCGTCCCACGGGCCGACCCCTGCAGCCTCAACCGCCACCAGGATCTGACCGGGCCCGGGAGATGACGGTTCGGGCAACTCCAGCAGGGCGACTTCCTTCTCGGCCCCGGACACTCCGCATGCCTTCACAGCAGGTCTTTGTCCTCTCACTTCGTCCGGCCGACCGGGAAGCACGGGCCGGAAAACCACAGCAGGCAGGAGTGTCCACCTCGGGATGCCCTACAGAGGTCGCTCGTGGTCCCAGCCACATTGGTGTCGACACTATGCAGCCAGTGGGCCGGACCTGTGGTCCATTTGAAGAGTGTCTGACTGGGCCAATCGTGGCAGAAATCTGCACCTGGGCCTTGAGGCAGGTCGGGGTGTACGTCATCGTGCGCCGGTGATCGCGAAGCTGGCGCACGCCCACGAGGACACCGTCCGGGATGTGGTCCACCGATCCAACGAGATCGGCCTGTCCTCTCTGGACCATCGTGACGTCGCGCCCCGCGTACGCCTGCTCGCCGAGGCGCTCTTCCGGACCCGGGACAAAGCGTTCGGGCCGGCCATCGATCGGCTCTGGCCGTGGCGCCGGGGTGTCACCTCGGGGCGGTGTCGACAGCTGCGATCAAGAATGCTCCGCCGGCGCCCAGGAGCGCAGCGGCGGCAACTCCCGGTTGAAATCGTGGAGCCGACAACGGTGAAGCCTTCCGGCAGCGACCATGGCGGGCACGACGGATCAGCCGCCTGACCACTCGATCGCCTACCGGGTCGGCCTCACTCGTCCGCCCTAGACCAGCGCGCGACGGATCCCGCGGGATGCTCGACTGGTGCTCGTCCGATTTCGCATTCTCGCACGGGAGTTCGCTGTGGCGATCATCGCCGTATTCGATGCGCCTGGCATGACGCAGGCCATGTACGAGCAGGGCACCAACCAAATCACCGGCGGGCGCGGAGGCGTCAAGAAGGCGTCCGACTGGCCCGTCCCGGGCCTCATCTCACACGCGGCCGGTCCCACGCCGAACGGTTGGCTGGTCGTGGACGTCTGGGAGTCGGAGGACGCCTTCCAAAAGTTCGGGGAGTTTCTCATGCCGATGCTCAAGGAGGTCGGCGCCCCGGACGTTCAGCCGAAGATCTATCCCGCGTTCAATGTCGTGACCTCCTGACCTCGACCGCGGCACCGTCGGTGCGGGCGCGATCATCCGTGCATGGCTGGAAGGCCGCGCCCGGGGCCGACTGGAGGTTCATGAGGACCGACGTGGACCTCCGGGGAGGACCAGGACTTCCTCGGTGAGGTGTCGGCCGAGCGGCACGGCATTTGACGCCAGTCGCCGCCAGGAGTCCGCCGCCGCCACCCGCGGTGCCGTGCTCGCTGCCGCGGGAGCTGTTCGCCGAGCAGGGCTACCAGGAGACGGCCATGAAGCACGTCATGGAGCGCGCCGGTGTCGCGCTCCACGACGTCTGCGCCACCACGGGCCGCAAACCCGCGCTCTTCCGCGAACTGATCGAGACCGCCCTGTCCGGAACCGGGCACGCGATCCCGGCCCAGCAGCGCGCCTACGTACAGGCGATCCGCGAGGCGCTGGACGCGGCGACGAAGATCTCCATCTACGCCGGCGCGCTGCGCGACGAGCACTCCCCGGGCATCGCCCACCGCCGGGCAGTCAACACGCGCGAGTTCGCGCCGATCTAGCCGCCACCGGCGAGCTGCGCCCCGAGCTTTCCCTCGCCGAGGTGGCAGACATGATCTGGGCGACCAACTCCCCCCAGGGCTAGTGCCTTCTGGTCGGGGACCGGGGCTGGCCTCCTGCCCGTTACGAGGCCTGGCTGGCCGACTGTTGGCAGCGTCTCCTCCTCGCCCCGACCAGGGGCCTTGGCGCCGCTGCGCCTTGACACCCTGAGATTTGGTCGACGTCCTGGCAAAACCCGCGCCGTGGACCAAGGAGGTCAGCGCGCCCGCTGGTGCACCGAGTGCTGGCGGCCACTTGGGTGATTCCGTCGAGCACTCGCGGCGAGAACGGACGACGGCCAGGTGGTGAGTTCGGCCCGGGCGACTTCATGGTCTGGTCTGCCCGCCGGCCCACGGTGCCCGGGTCGTCGGCGACCAGAAGTGCGTAGTCCTCGGCTTCCAGGGCTACACCGGCTACGCCAAGCGCTAGGCCGCAGCCCGCCGCCGGGAAGGCCTGCGCGTCACTCCTCCTGGTTCGGTCGGTGCGAGGAGAGGAGCGCGGTGATGAGCTCCCGTCGGCTGCGGACGCCGAATCGGGCGAAGACGGCTGTCAGGTGCTCCTGGACGGTGTAGGCGGAAACGTGGAGCCGCTGCACGATCTCCCGGGTCGAGCAGCCCTCCAGCACAAGGGCGGTGACCCGGTTCTGCGCCGGGGTGAGGCCGTGCGCGGCCAGGATGAGGGATCCGATCTCGGCGGCGGGTGCAGGTTCGACGACCACGCCGATCTGCTCCCCCACGGGGCCCCGCAGCCGGGTGGCGTGCAGAGACAGCCACTGACCATCGCTCGTCCGCAGCCGGACGGATCCGTGGCGGTCCGCCGCGGCCGTTTCCGGCACGTCCTCGGGTGTGGCCAGGCGCGCGGCGACGGAGTACACGGGTACGGGCAGTCCCACGATCCGGGGGCCTGGCAGCCGGGCGAGCCACTGCTCAGCGTCCGGGCTGATCGAGACGAGGGCCAGCTCCAGGTCGAGCACGATCACGCCGGGAGTGTCCGGTGTCGCGGGCCCCGCTCGCTTCAGCGTCTCCTGGACGACGGTGCGGCGTAGGCCCTCGGCCAGGTGCGGGGCGATCTTCCTCAGCACATCGAGGTCCTGGCCGCAGAAGCCGGCCCGCCCGTCGGCCCGATGCAGGCACAGCACGCCCCAGCAGTCGCGCCCGGCGATCAGGGCGGCCCGCAGCTCATCCCCGAGGCCCAGGCCGGCCATGATCTCCCGGTAGCGGGCGCTCTCGGAGCGCTGACCCCGAGTGGCTCGGTCCAACGACGTGACCGTGTCCGGCCCTCGGGCGAGCGCGGTGAACTTGTTGACGTCTTCGCGCCCGTACTCGTTGTCCAGGAAGAGGGAACTGGCGCCGTCCAAGGGCTCCTGGGCCGCCATCGAGGTGAACAGCAGGGTCGCCGGATCGACGGACGCGAAGAAGACAGCCTCCAGAGGGAGGATGTCCGGCAAACGGTGTAGCACCTCGATGGTGAGCTCGGGCAGGTCCAGGCCCGCGTAGCAGCGGTCGATCAGCCGCTCGACGCGTCGCTCCCGGATGCCGGTGGCCATGACGTCGACGCTACGCCGAGGCCGGTGTCGGCACGAGCCCGAGCTGGCGCAACAGTCCGAGGTCGTCCAGACGGCCCCAGCGCTCCACAATCCGGCCGCCCCGGACCCGGAAGATGTTGATCCCCTTCAGGACCACGGTGCGCCCGTCACCCACGACGCCCATCACCTCGCCCTGCTGGGTGCCGGAGGCGGTGAACTGCTCGACCACCAGTTCTCCCTCGCCGACGAGGAGACCCAGGTCGGAATGCCAGTCGGGAAACCCCTGCCGGAACAGGGCGCCTGCGGCCCGCATGCCCTCCCGGTCCGGGCCGACGCCGACCGGCGGGTCGTGGTTGACGAAGTCCTCGGCGAGGTAGACGTCGACGGCCGACAGGTCACCCCTGGTGAACAGTGCGTCGATGAAAGCGGTCACCGTCTGCTTGTTCTGCTCAATGATGTCCATACGGAAAATCCTCGGCGCACCAAGCCGGCTCCGGAACCCCAACTCTTTGGGGATCTCGGCGCCTGGCTCAGAGATACTCAAGGCCGGGAACCGCGGCGCCCACCATGTTCCTGCGCGGTCTGCTCGACCTCCAGCGTGGTACCCACACGGGCGGACACCTTCGCGATCAGCGCCAGGCGGCGCCGGGCCCGTCCGCCTCGATCCCTGCCTGGTGACGCTCGCTGACGTCGATCACCGAGGTTCCCACCCCCATCATCCGGCCGCCCGGATCCTCCAGCCGAGGAGGACATCGACCGGGCGTGATCGTGGTGGGCATCCGCCCGCGAGCGGCCGACGGTGTACTGGTTCGCCAGTGGCGCGCCGGTCTGCAGGACATGCCGCAGTCCGAACTCGATGGTCCGGAGGGCATGGCGTGTAGCAGAGAATGGATACCGCAGAAAGCAGTCCCCGCCGGCCAACCGTGCGCAGCGCAGCGCCGGTCTCAAGGTCCAGGCCTCATACGCCTAGGCGGACTTGGGTGTTCTCGGTGCGGGTCGGTCTGCGGTGTGGGGGTGCCGAGCCCCGTGACTGCGCGATGCCGACGTGTTCGAAGCGGTCGGCGGAGGTGCGCTCGATCAAGGTCGTGTGTCGATCGCGTCTCGCGGCTCGGGCGATCTGGCCGATCGCAAACCCCGGCGTGTCAGTCGATCACATTGCGATTGTTCATATTAACGTCATATCACTGTACGAAGTCGATCCATTACGGATCGTACTGTCCTCACTCCATCGGAGATGATATGCACAAGCTTCTCAAGGCTGCCGTCCTGACGGTCGCCCTCGGCAGCGTTGGACTCCTGAGCGCCGGCACCGCCACCGCCACCGGAGACGACGGTCACGGCGGCAACGTCCTGCAGAGCTCCCACTGCAAGTCGCACGACCTGAACGTCGATGTCCTCGGCCAAGTCGGCGTCCTCAACGGCGCGCTGGGCAACGCGCTCGGCGGCGAGGGCAACTCGGGCGGGCAGAACACCCACGCCGGCTCGTCCATGGGCTGCGACAACAGCGCCTTCTAGGCCGTGTCGTAGAACGGGGGACCGCTGTGCCCTGTTGTGCAGGTCGGCATGCCGTCCGCATGTCGAGGAGGGCTGATCGACGTGAGTCGCCGACGGGTGCAGACCAGCGCCCCATGGCGAGACCAACCGGTGGAGCACGGGCCGTGCAGACGGTCTGTGGGTTGTTCCGCTGACGGCAGCGCGACAGTCTGGCGAGCCGTGCTGACCAGGCCGCAGGCCAATGCCGATGACACCGAGACGCCTCCAAAACCAGTTCAGGGATCTTGTCCGCTTTCGCGGATCAGGTCCCTGAACTGGTTTGTCCCTGTCGTGTATCGGGGTCTTGTCGAGTCAGCGGGACCTGAAGGGCCTCAGCCTTCGTGTCGGAATCTCACAGCTGATGTCGGGTCAGAGTCGGACGCGGCACGGAGCTTGACACTCGCCAGTCGCCGCCGCTCAACCCCAGACGCATTCAGTCCTCTCATCCTGGCCATCGTTCGGAAGGCCCACGTAGACGCGCAGCGCCGCCCGGGTGTCAGGGAGCCGCCGACTCTTGAGGCTGCCTTCGAGCTCCTTCCCGTACGCCCCCCAGGGCCCGGCCGTCACCACCGCCTGGAGGAAGCGTTGTTGCCCCTCGGTGAGCTCACCGACGAATGGAGCGAGGCCGTCGCGGAGGGGCTCGGGGAAGGCGACGTCCAATGCGGTCTTCGCTGTCGCGCCCGTGTGGTTGCTGGGCATCGCTGTCAGACAGTCGGCCACGCCACAGAGCACACTTTCCCGGTCATGGTCAGCAAGAGACAGGAGCGAGCGGCTTATGTAGCCGGGGATGTCGCCTTCGTTGTAGTCGATGGCCTGCTTCGGAGTGTCGGCCGCCGCCGTGGTGAGTTCGGCGATCACCCGTCCCATCAGATCGGCACCGAGTCCCGTGGCGCCCTCGGCGCTGCCGATCCGGGCCAGCGCGGTCGCCGCCGCCCAGCGGATCAAGGGTTCCGTGGCCTCCAGGTACGGGCAGAGCCATGACATGAGGGTGATGTCACCGAGCAGACCGACCGCCACCAGATTGGTGGCCGTCACGGTCACGGAGTCCTCGACCTGCAGGCGGTCCAGGAGACATGGCAGTACGGTGGCGGCCTCTTCGGGGAACCAGGCCGACAGGTAGGCGGCCCTGGTCCGGACGGCAGGGGCGGGATCGTGGAGGAGCGGGAGCAGCCCGGGTAGTTCGGCGCGGACCGCGTCGTAGGAGAGCAGGGCACTCGCCCGGGAGTCCATCAGCCGGCCAGCGGCCCACTCCGCACGGATCTCCTTGAGCCTGTTGCGCTTGTCGTCGTCCGGCTCGGCGGCTATTTGCTCGTCGTACCAAGCCAATGCCTCGTCCATGCTCAGTTCGGCGGCTGCAGCCCGCCAAGCCTTGATGTCGATGCCGCCGGGTAGGTCGTATTCGTCGTGCCAGTCGATCGAGAGTCTGATCAGCAGCGAGAGCACCCCGTCCCGGACTGGGCGGGGCCCGGCCAGGGCGATACGGGCCAGGAAGGGCACCGCGTACGGTGAGGCGGAGTATCGCGTGCCCTGGTGAAAGATGTTGCCGAACAAGGACGTCAAGGCGCTCTCACGGGCGGCCTCGTCCTGGCCGCACAACGCGGTGAGTTGTCCAGGTAAGTCCTGCGCTCTCCCGTACGCGTGCCCCAGCTCGGCCCAATCCACGTCGTCCAGGCCTTCCAAGAAGCCTCGCTCACTGTCGATCACCTCCCGACTGTCGCACACGCCACTGACAGCGGGATGGGCGAGAGTTCATACCTGGCAGTGTGTGTTCGCCGGCACGGCCTCCTACGGGTGGTCGCGCTCAGGGTCGGAGTCTCCCGAACGTGGTCGCTCGCCTGGATCGCGCATGCCCGAAGACACACGGGGTCGCGACCGGCTCACCAGTGCCTCAACTCGCAGATCACCGGGGCGCGATCACGTTGAGGCCCAGGCGCAGCGACAGCGCTTTGAACAGGATCGAATTCATGGACGAGGGGGCGTACCCGTCGGAGGGTTGGTGCGACGACGGCAGGTCGCGACCCGGCACATGGGGATGGTGGATCTGCTGGAGTGCCGGGTACGCCAGCACGTTGGTGCAGGACAGAGCCCGGCGCGCGTCGCAGAGGGACCGGTCCGGCATGCGCCGAGTACCGGTGGTGACGGTCGACGGAAGTCGGCCCGGACGGAGGGACACCACGATGCGCAGGATCACACGCGGCGCCGCCGCGCTCGCGCTCGCCACGGCCGCGATAGCAGCAGCGGGCACCGGCTCGGCGCACGCCAACGACAGGACCGTGTACGGCTGCCCGGGCGGGGCGGTGTGCATCTACCCCGAAGGGGCAGACATCCACACAAGCTCACCGACGAACATCTTCTACAGCTACGGCGCCCACAATCTGAGCAACCAGTTCGGCTACCACTATGTGCTCAACAACCAGTACGGCAGCGCCAACGCCACCGCCCAGTTGTGCAACGGCTACAACGGCGCCGACTGCACAGTCACCATCGGGCTGAACGAGTTCGGCGTCTACAACCTGACGCCGGTCAACTCGGTCGTGCTGAACCGACCGTGACGACACCCTCCAAGATGCGGGCTCTCGTCCCTCAACTGCTCGACTGCGTCCGCAAACGGCTCGCTTGCGGTGGGGACAGACACACTGAGCACGTAGTCGGAAGGGTGGCCGCCACGCCCGCTTGGCCTCGATGATCTGCGCGATCGCCTCCGTGCACTGGTCCTGGAACGCCGCACGCTCAAGGTCGTCGCGGGTCATGGTGCCCATCCAAGCGAGAGCCCCTCCAGTTCCTCCCTCGACGCCTCGATGGGGGCGGCAGCAGGCTGGAGGGGCGCGGAGGTCGCCGGCCAGCGCACCGCGTGCACGTATGAATGGGGTTCTTGCTCGGTGTCAGGCTGCGTCAACAGCGTCCTGAGCTGACGTGCCGCACAGCGGTGATCCGCGCAGTCACTCCGGCTTGGCCGTGCTCACCGCTGTCTCTTCCGGCCCCGCAACGCTGGCCGTGCCGTCCGCCATGACGAATGGCTCCTGACCCGGCTGCCGTGGGCCGACGCATGCGAGGGTGAGCGCGGCGGTCACGGCCAGGACGACAACGGCGGCACCCGAGAGCAGGAAGGCGTCCGCGGCTCCGGTGAGGGTGATGGCGGTCGAGGCGACAAAGGGGGAGACCGCAAGGGCTCCTGCCACCCCTGCCTCCCACAGGCCGAGCGCCTTCGCCAGATGGTGGCTCGGTATGCGCTGCTGCACCAGTGCGATCAAGGGGATGTCCGTGAGGGCCGAGGCCAGCCCCGTGGCGGTCAGGAGAACCGCCGCCACAGCATGGGAGGTGACTGTTCCCAGCGGGGCCCGGAAGATCCCGAGCAGGGCCCACGCCAGCACCGCCGCCAGTGCGAGCCTGCGGATGCGCAGTCCGGCCAGGAACAGGGCGCCCACCACTTCGGCGACCCCGGCGACGCCGAGCAGCAGGCCGTACTGGCCGCCCTGTCCCACGACCGCGACCAGCCCGACGGTCAGGAAGCCGTTGGTCAGGGCGAGGGCGAGCACGAAGGTCACGATGACCACGAGAACGTCGGGGGCAGCCCGCACTGCCCTGAGCCCGGCGCCGAGATCGGACCACAGCCCGGTCTGACCGGTGGTCGGGGCGGGGCGAGTGACATGGATGGCAGCCACGGCGGCCGCCGAGCCCAGGAAGGTCAGTCCGTTGACCGCCAGCGCCGACTGGAGGGAGCCGAAGGCCAGCAACGGCGCGAGCATGAGCGGTCCGACGAAGAAGGCGGCGCGGAAGGCGACTTGCAGCAGCCCGTTGGCCTGCTGGAGGCGGTCGTCCGGCACGATCTGCGTGACGATGGCGTTGCGGGCCGGGGCGAATGGTGCGCCGATCAGCGCCAGCAGTGCCGTGGTCGCAACGAGCAGGGCCAGGTTCAGCAGGTTGAGAGAGAGCAGGACGAAAGCCACGGCCACCACGGCGAGCCGGGCCAGGTCGGTGGCGATCATCAGCTTCCGGCGGTCGCAGCGGTCGGCATACGAGGCGGCAACGAAGGTGGCCACGAACGCGGGCGCGAACGCGGAGACGCTCACCATGGCGACGGCGGCGGGGTCCTTCGTCAGTGACCAGGCCAGCCACGCGGTCGCGGCGGTGTACAGGCCGTCGCCGAAGCGTGAGACGCCCTGGCCGGCGAAGAGAAGCAGGAAGTTGCGGTCCCTCAGCAGTGACATGCCGCCACTGTCGGCTCCCTTCGGGGCTCTGATCCAGTTATTAGGCAGATGGCTAATCAGTCACTCTCACTGTCGCCGTGCAGGAAGGTTTCCAGGCTGGGGGTGAGGCCCGCCACCTGTCCGGGCGCGAGCCGGTACAGGACGTAATAGCCCTCGCGGCGGCGCTCCAGCAGGCCCGCCTCCGCCAGCACCCGCAGGTGCTTGGACAGGGCGGCCTCGCTGACGCCGACGAGCGGGGCCAACTCCTGCGTGCTGCGCGGGCGTTCGGCGAGCAGTCGCAGGGCGCGCAGCCGGGTGTCGTCGGCGAGCGCGCGGAGCGTTCCGACGAGTCTGGTCGGCGGAATCCTCGGGCGGGCTTCGCGGACGATCGAGGAGACGGGGAAGACGAGCCCGAGTGGCCACGGACCGTCGCAGTTGACGCGTACGTGCGGCCAGACATAGGCGCTGGGGGCGAGGACGAGGGTGTCGTCCGGGCCGATGGCGACCTCGTGGTCGTGCGGCCGCTCCAGCCAGAAGCGTTCAGCGCGCGGATCGCTGCGCACTTCCGGCCACAGCCCGCGGAGCATCCCGTAGAGGCCGCGTTCCTCGATCTGGCGTCCGGCCTCACTGACGCCGGCGGCGAGTTCGGGTTCGAGCCGTGCCCATTCCTGCTCGAAGGCCTCCCGCCAGTAACGCTCCAGCATGCTCAGGAACCGTTCGAGCAGCGCGCCGGGGTCATCGAGGAGCATCGCGGCCATCGCTTCGTCGCTTTCCCTGGCGACTCGCTCCCGCAACAGGCCACGCACCTCCGGTTCGTCAAGCAGCTGCGGATCTCTGCCCTCGCCACCGCCCGGCCAGGGCGTGAGCAGGGGGACGGCGAACTCCAGGCGGACCAGCTCCGGATCCGCCCCGCGCAGGCCTGCCAGTTCGTCTTCGAAGTCCGCCAGTTGGCCGGTCGGCTGCGGAAAGAGGAACTCGGGGAAGTACGAGCGCACCGCGTAGGAGAAAGCCTCGATCTCCCGCTTCAGCGCCGGGGACAGCCTGCGCATCGCACGCACCCAGCCGTGCTGGACGGGGTGGTGCTTGGGCTCCACCAGCACATGGAGACTCAGTACGGCTTCCATCGTCGGCGAGTAGGCGAACCCCACCCGCTCGGCACCACCGGCGGGGACCCGGAACACGATCGTCATGACCCGTCATCCTTGCCGCACGGCGTCCTCAATGGGAGACACGCCGCGCCACCGGACCGCCTTCAACCGCGAGCGGCTGCCCGTCGTTCCCATCTTGGTCAGCACCACCGGCCGACGCCGTGAAGCCACCGGCCTGCTCCAGGCGCCAGGAGACACCGAGCCTGCAGTACCGATGCCCAGCAGCGACGGGGTCCTGGAATTCACGCACCACAGCATCAGCCAGTACTGGCTCCCGGCCACCGGCGAGGTCGTCCCAAACCCGCCGATGCCGCTGCTGTTCCAGCGCCGGAGTAGCTGCGAGCGCCGCGCTTTCACACCGACAGCGATCCGCAAACTGCTGACCGATGCGCTGGCATCGACGGGGCCGGCCAACGCCGAAGGTGGGCTGCCGGCATCGCTCTCACCCACGATCGAGAACAGGTTTACAGAATCGTGCCTCACACGCCCTGCAGAACACGACCAAGTGCCGCCCGGCCTGCGGGTCCCCAGTGCGGCTTTCCGCCGGGGAGGCCCCGATCCCCGTTGTCCCCCATGAGCATCAGGAAGAGGCTCTTCATCGCGGCCAGCCCGCGGGCGCGCCGGATCGCCGCCTCGTCTGCATGTCCGTACACGTCGAAGAACCGTGAGGCCATGCCCGCGGGCAGCAGCACCCATGCGGCGGCGAGGTCCCACGCCGGGTCGCCGGTGACCAGGGCACCGAAGTCGACGATGCCCGAGAGGGTTCCGTCCGAGACGACGACATTCGCGGGATGGAGGTCGCCGTGCACCCACACCGGCGGCCCCTCCCACGCGTCGGCCGTAACGGCGTCGTCCCAGACGGCCCGGACGTCAGCAGCGATGTGTTCAGGCACAACGGCCCGGAAGAAGTCCTCGAAGCCGTCGGTGCAGTTCCTGGGATGGGCACCGAAGTGCCCGGAGGTCGGCGCCTCCGCGGGCGCCTCCACATGGAGCGCCCGGAGGAAGCCCGCCAGCGTGTCGGCCGCGTGGTGGCCGCGGCTGATCGAGCCGTGGTCAAGCGGCTGGCCGGGAACCCACGTCATCACGGTCCAATGCTTGGGAAAGCGCTCGCACGGTTCGCCGAACCGCACCGGGACCGGCACCGGGAGCGGCAATCGCGGGGCCAGCACGGGTAGCCATCGCCGCTCTTTCAGCTGGAGCTCCGGAGTGGGGTCCATGCGCTGCATGCGAACCGCCAAGTCATCCCCGAGGCGCCACATTTGATTGCCCCAGCCGCCCGCCACCTCCCGGATGGCCAGCCCTGCCAGGTCTGGATGCTGCTCCTGCAGCAGGTCACGCACCAGGTCTTCGGTGATCTCGATCTCGGTGTCGGTCATGCGCAGTCACAGTACCGGCTGCAAAGAGCTGCAGATCAGAGCCCTGGGGATGGCCCAACCTCCAAGGTGCACGGGAAGGGCGTGAAGTCAGCGTCGCCATAGCCCAGGACGAACTCGCCCAACTCGATGCCGAACAGGCCCGCCCGTCCACCGTCGTGGACCTCGGTATGCCCGCCTTCCGTGACGTCGCCGGCCGGGTCCGCGCCGCACCCGGGGCCGGAGGATCCGGCCGCCCGTCACACGCCGGTCCTGCCTTACCCGTTTGCGCTGCATAGGACCGGCCCAGGGCCGCCGGGTGCGATCGGCGGCCCTGGGTTTCACGGTGCTGTCTTGGCGAATAGCCGCCGGGGGTGTGGTCAGGAGCCGCTGGTGTCGGTCGGTATCGCCTCACCGAGCATGGCGAGGGTCAGTACGCTGCCGGAGATACCCCAGCCGCCGTCGGCGACCTCTTCGACCAGAACCATGGTGTTCTCGCGGGCACGCTCGCCGTAGATCTCGACGTACAGCTCGGTGGTACGGACGACGATCAGCTCCTTCTGCCTGGGGGTGAGGGTCTTCTCGGGGACCTTGAAATTCGCGAAAGGCATGGCTGGTTGTTCCTTTTCTCAGGTGGCGTTACAGGGAACTTCCTGCAGTGAGCAGGCTGTTTGGTCCAATTCGGAGGAAGAAGTCGGCGCGCATGCGGTCGGCGACCGCGGAAGCGACTTCGCCGGCGCGCGACGGCGTCGGCGGCTTCGGCATGTCCGAAGACATGAGCACGGCCAGGCGCCTGCCCGGATGGCACATCGGGAGTCGGTGACGCTGGTCGTGGGCTTCCGTACGGTCGGCGTCGGTGAGGGGCGCCTGAGTTGGCGAAGTGTCTGGTGCCGGTGGTGAAACGCACCGGGCACCACGATCAGCTGCCGCGGGCGCTGGAGCCGCCGACCCGCACCAGCAACCGCGGGCCCTGCTCACGCGACTTGGGCGGGGCAGCGCGGTTGACGCAAGGGGTACGCAGGACGTTCACGTCGGGCAGGTCCGCGAACTGCTCGGCGGTGAACGTCTCGGCATCGCCCAGGACCATGTGTCCGGCGTTGTGACTGACCCCGTCCGGCCGGCCGCGCTCGGCGAAGATCCGGTGCCTGCACAGTCGACCACGACGCCGTACCCGTCGGCGGCCGGCCGGCTGACGGGCTGGCGGCCGATGCCACGCGAGCCCCCAGTGACGATCGCGCCGCGGGGTGAGGCGGAGGGCCGGGCCGGCACACCGAGGCCGTCAAGGGAAGTGGGATGGGCATTACTGACTCCTGTGGTGGATGCGGGTCGGGCCGCGGTCTCGCCGTCGCACTGCGGCGTCCCCAACGATCGGCCGGTCTTCCACCCCTAGCCAGGGCTGCGTCCACCCAGGGGATGCCACCCCCTGGCTACGGCCTGGCGCGCGAGCGACCATGAAGGGGTGAACCTTCCAGAACTCGGCGTCTTCCTCAGGACACGCCGCGACCGCATCCGCCCCGCCGATGTCGGTCTCCCCCATGGCCCTCGCCGGCGCGTCCCCGGACTGCGCCGTGAGGAAGTCGCTCAGCTGGCGGGGCTGTCGGCAGACTACTACACCGAGTTGGAACGAGGCAGCGCGAAGAACGGCGTACAGCCCTCGCCCCAGACCCTGGCCGCCCTCGCCCGAGCCCTGCGCCTGAACGGCGACGAGCGCGACCATCTGTTCCACCTGGCCGAACGGCCGGTCCCCCCGCCTGCACACGGACCTTCGGCACACGTGCAGCCCGCGCTCCTCGGACTCCTGGACCGGCTGTCCAACACCCCCGCGCGCGTCATCACCGACCTGCACGAAACCCTGGTGGAAAACGACCTGGCCCAAAACCTCCTCGGCAAGTCCCCCGCACACCGCGGCCCGGGAGCGAGCTTCGTGTACCGCTGGTTCACCGACCCGCAAACCCGCGAGAGGTACCCGGTCGAGGACCATCCGCACCACTCCCGGGTGTTCGTGGCCGACCTCCAGGCAGCAGCCGCCCGACGCGGACGAGACGCGGAGGTCACGAAGATGGTTGCCGCGCTACGCCGCCGCAGCCAGGAGTTCGCAGCCCTTTGGGACACCCACGACGTCGCGGTGCGCCGCATGGACCACAAGAAGATCGTTCACCCCACGCTCGGCGTCATCGAACTCGACTGCTACAACCTCCTCAGCGAGGACGGACGCCAACGTCTGCTGTGGTTCACCGCGCCGCCCGGAAGCCGGGGAGCCGAGCAGCTGGAACTGCTGTCCGTCATAGGAATCCAGGACCTCAGCGTCACCGACGGCACGGCACCGGAGAGATTGTCCACGGCGGAATCCGAATCACAGCGCTGACCCGCGCCGCAGAGGGCGGGCTCGAGCCAGCGGGCGAAGAAACAGGCTCAGTCCGGCGTCGGCAAACTGGTGGCCGACGAGACACTGGCAGTGCCGACCTGCAACGACGGCGACAGTCAGTTCGCCGCAGACGCAACCCTCCGCCAGATCGCCGGGCTCGTCGACCCCACCTGGTCGTCGTTCCGGCATGACGCACTGCCCCGCAGCGACAGGGATGCCGACGCCCCCAACGGAGAGCGCCGGCATCCTCATGCTCACTGGCGGGCCCGGACCGGCGTCAGCTCGGCTTCAGCACCACCGCCTGGCCGCCGGAGGGGGCCATGGTCACGGGGAGCACGGTCACCGAGGTGACGGTCCGGCTGCTCACCACGACTGGGGTCTGGTAGGCGGAGGTGCCGGGCGTGCCGTCGGCGTAGACCGTCGCCGTCCAGTTGCCGCTGCCGAGGAAGGACAGCGGGAGCGACAGCGTCCGGGCCGACTCGTTGGTCATGGCGCCCAGGTACCAGGTGGTGCCCTTGCGGCGGGCTACCGCGACGTACTGGCCGATCGCGCCGCCGAGGGTGCGGCTCTCGTCCCAGGTGGTGGGGATGGCGTCGAACCACGGCAGGCCTGGCCAGTTGGCGGTGTTGGAGTACTTCGACGGTGAGTCGTACCAGTAGAGGAAGTTCAGCGGTTGGTAGAAGACCGCGGCCATCGCCATCTGGTGGGCGTTGGTGGTCTGGTCCCGCGACTGGCCGTAGCAGATGGTGTAGTCCATCGGCCCGCCGACGTTCCGGGCGAACGGCAGGGTGACATTGTGCGAGGCGGTCGGGAAGTGCTCGTTGCCCCGCACACCCTCCAGGCTGATCCAGTTGGGGTACGTCCGCTCGTAGCCGAACGGCCGCACGTCGTCGTGCGTGTCGAGCAGCAGCTTGTACTTCGCCGCCGTCCTGGCCCAGGCGATGATCTGGTTGGTCATGGCCTGTGTGCCGTCGTTGATGAAGCCCAGCTTGACGCCGGCGATGCCCCAGCTGCGGTACAGGGCGAACAGCGAGTCCGCGTCGGGTACGGCGAGGGGATTGACGTAGAGGATGACGCCGATGCCCTTGCTCGTGGCGTGGGAGATCACCGACGGCAGGTCGATCGCGGCGATGGGCTTGGTGGCGTCGGTCGTCGTGTGCTCCGGCCCGTACCAGCCGGAGTCGTACTCGATGTACTGCAGCCCGCGGGCGGCCGCGAAGTCGACGCCCGCCATGCCGTCGGCGGTGGTGAGTTGGCAGCGGAAGACCTTGCCGGGCTTGATCCACGAGGTGTCGGCCAGCGCGCCCGCGGGGGCGAGGTTGAGCACCAGCTCGGCGTTGTCGACCAGTTCGGCGTGGGTGGAGCCGGTCACCACCGCGCGCCAGGGGGTGGCGAACGGAGTGGTCACCGTGGATGTCGTCTGGACCGTCCCGCTTCCCCGGGCGGTGTGCTCCATCAGGTAGGCGGCCAGCGTGTTCGGCTGCCCGGACACCGAACTCAGCATCAGCCGGGGGTAGTTGACCCGGGACGACTCGCAGACACAGGCGATCAGCCCGCCACTCGCATACGTCGCGGTCAGCGGCAGGTCGGTCAGCGGGCCGGTGTCGGTACCGGAGGTCCCGGTGGACGGGATCGAGCCTGGGGCGACGGGGTTGTACGGGTCCTCGTCCCGGTAGCTGTAGACGAGTGTGCTGTCGGGGAAGACGAACGTCGTCAGCTCGTCGGCGATCGTGGCGGTGCCCTTGTCGAGCAGCACGTACCGGAAGGCGACACCGCTGGGGTAGGCACGCAGCTGGACACTGAAGTTGATCAGGGTGGCGGCGTCCTGGAGGTTCCAGCGCATCTCCTGGTACCAGTCGTGGACGGCCGCGTTGCGGCCGTAGACCGGGGTCCAGGTGTTGTTGACAGTCCAGTGCTGGTAGTTGGTGATGAGCGTGCCACTGCGGCCGAGCATCGTCCCGTCGCTCAGCTTCAGGCCGAGGGCCGAGGTGTCGACGACGGACGCGCCTCTGCGCCTGGCCGACCAGCTCAGGGCACCGCCGGTCAGGGACATCGTGATCGTGGTGCTGCCGTCGGGTGCCGTCGCGGTGACCGAGGTGTCCGCCGCCGCGGCCGTGCCCGCCGCACCGATGCCGGCCGCGGCCGTGCCGGCGGCGACCGCCGCGCCCTTGAGCAGTCCTCGGCGGGACACCGAACGTGCTGGTAGCTGCATGACAGTACGCCTCTCCGTGGGGTGACCGGCGTTCGTTGGAGCGGGAGACCGACCTCAACACAACCGCACAGTAACCAACGGTTTCCCACCAACATCGGGCAGTTCTACGGCAGTACTCCGGGTAGGTCAACAGCGCGAGGCGCACCTTTACCAGGCGTCAGGTTCCCGACGGATAGGGCAACGTGGGCGCTGATGTGCGCACCGAGACGGAGTCGACTGATCATCGCACCCCTCGCCTCGACCGGCCGTATCCGTCTTGAACGAACAAAATCGATCGCACACCTTGACACCGAACCGAACAGGAAGCTCTCATTTCCCACTGAACGGCCCAGCCGCTCCCCCATGTTGGCCGCGTTCGCCGTTCTTCGCGGCCCCAACTCCCCCGCCCAACGCGCCGCCAGGCAGTTTCGCCATGCGGACGACGTCATGTCAGGACCTCGAAGGAGAGGCAGAGCATGCCGAATCGAGCAGCCCACCCCAGACCCTCGCGCAGCCGGTGGCGGGCAGTCGCCGGAGTCTTCCTCACCCTGCTCGGAGGCCTCACGGCACTGCTGCTGCCCGCCGCGCCCGCAAACGCCGCCTCCGTCTCGTTCACCCTGGGCACCACCAGGACCGACCAGAACGGCAACACGCTCCAGCTGCACGGCCTGGGCATCATCAAGGTCGGCAGCACCTGGTACGGCTTCGGCGAGGACAAGACCGGGGAGACCTCGTCCGACACGTCCTTCCAGGACATCCCCTGCTACACCTCGACCGACCTCTCGAACTGGACCCACCAGGGGGTGGCCCTGGCCAAGCAGGCCAGTGGCGACCTGGGCCCGAGCCGGATCGTGGAGCGGCCGAAGGTCATCTACAACGCGTCGACCAGCACGTACGTGATGTACATGCACATCGACAGCATGAACTACTCCGACGCGAGGGTCGGTGTGGCGACCAGCAGCACCCCCTGCGGGCCCTACAGCTACCGGGGCAGCTTCCGCCCGTTGGGCAACCTGAGCCGTGACATCGGCCTGTTCCAGGACACCGACGGCACCGGCTACCTGCTGAGCGAGGACCGCAACAACGGTCTGCACATCTACAAGCTCTCCGCCGACTACCTCTCCGTGGACAGCGGCGTGGCCCTGCTGGGCAGCGGCGGTTCGGCCAACAGCTACGAGGCGCCCGCCATGGTGAAAGCCAACGGCGTCTACTATCTGCTCGCCTCGCACCTGACCGGCTGGAACACCAACGACAACGTCTACACCACCGCGACGTCGCTGAGCGGCCCATGGGCGCCGATGCGCAACTTCGCGGCACCGGGCACCCACACGTACAACAGCCAGACAGCGAACATCATCACCGTGCAGGGCAGTTCCGGCAGTACCTACATCTACGCCGGCGACCGGTGGAACCCTGGCGATCTCGGCAACTCACAGCTGATCTGGCTGCCGATGACCATCCGCGGCACGGTGGTCAACGTCGGCCAGTACCCGAGCTGGTCGCTCGACACCGGCGCCGGCACCTGGACCCCCAACTCCGGCGTGCCCACCAACGGGGTGCACACGCTCACCAACGCGGGCAGCTCGATGCTGATGGACGTTGCGAGCGGCTCCACGACCAGCGGCGCCAAGGTCATCCAGTGGCAGTCCAACGGTGGCGACAACCAGAAGTGGACGCTGAACCGGGTGGCTGACAACGTCTACACGCTCGTCAGCGTCAAGAGCGGCCTGTGTCTGGACGTCCCGAGCAAGTCCACCGCGGAAAACGTCCAACTGCAGCAGTGGACCTGCAACGGCGGCGCCAACCAGCAGTTCGCCGCCGACCTCGTCGGCAGCCTCACCGGCACCAAGTTCATGCTCGTCAACATGGGCAGCGCACTGCAGATCGGTGTGGACTCCTCCTCCACCGCCGCGGGTGCCGCCATCGTCCAGCTGACCGGCACCGGCGCCACCAGCCAACAGTGGACGATGTCCTGACCGTCCCGATGCGGTCGACCGCGGCCGCCGGATCATGAGTCCGTTGAGGACCATCCGTGATCTTCCGAATCCGGCCGACGTCTTCCTGCCCTGAGCAGCTTCTGATCCGAGGGCACACGACTCTCCCCGAGCGTCTCCTGCGCATCCGAGTTACTAGAAGCCCGTCGAGAATGGCTTGTCGTCGGGCCAGATGCCGGCGCCGTCGGTGTGACAGGTGCCGAAGGGGGTGCTGTATCGCCTGGTGACCGCCTGACTGGTGGCGTCGAGGCCATGCTGCTGGTGCCGTGCTGGTCGGACGCGAGCCAGGAGAGGGTCTCGGCGCCGGTCTTGTTGGTGCACAAAGCGTTGACCTGGCCGCTGGCGTTGTAGTACCGCTGGGCCCCGTACTTGGCGGTCGAGGTGGAGGTGTCGAGGTGTACCTCCGTGCCGTCGGCGAGGTAGAGGACAGTGTCTCCGCGGGTGTTGCGGCGGATCAGGACAGTGCCGTCGGCGTCGCAGAGGTGGCCGGTGGTGCTCTTCATGGCGCCGGAGCCGGACTTCGCAGTGAGGGGGCCGAGTTGGCCTTCGGGGCTCCAGGCAAGGCTCTGGGTGTGGGTGCCGTTCGGGCGGCCGTGGTGTTGGCGGTCGCGTCGTAGGCGTACGTCCCGATCACACACGTGCATGAAGTGGCCGTGGTGGTGGCGGTCAGGCCGTGCGGGTGAGCGTTGTCGCCGCAGCAGTGCGTCCCGGTGGTGTCGCCGGTGGAGGCGTGGCTGGTCTCCGTGGAGCGCAGGCCGCCGTCGGTGTAGCGGTACGAGGTCCGGTACGGGGCGGCGCCGCCGAGTTCGCGGTGGTACGGCCCGAGGCGGAGCAGTCGGCGGTGGACGGGGTCCGGGCTGGGTCATTCCCTCGGTTACTATGCGCGATGTGAATTCACGGGTGGCGCGGCGACTTTGGGCAGTGGCGAGCGCCACCGGATCATTCGCCGCGGTCGCCTCCGGGTGGCAGGTGCTCGGCGATGTCGGGCCAATGCAGTTCGGGTTCGCCGGGGTGGCCGCGCTGCTCGGCGGAGCACTCGCGTGGTTTCAGGCAGACAGCGTCGTGCGGCCACCGGCGCCACGACATCTGGTACCCAGGGAACTTCCCCGCGACATATCCGACTTCACAGGCCGTGGGCCTGAACTGGCCGAGCTGGGCCAGTTGTTGCGCAAGAAGGGTCGAATCTCCGGGCCGCTCGTCGCCATCTCCGGCAGGGGAGGCCTGGGCAAGACGACGCTCGCGGTACACGCCGCACAGCGCGTGGCAGCCGACTTCCCCGACGGGCAGCTGTTCGCGAGTCTGCGCGGGTACGACGCCACGCCTGCGGAACCGGCCGAGGTGCTGGGCACCTTCCTCCGGTCGCTGGGGGCCGAGCCGCGCGCGATCCCCGAGGCCCAGCATGACCGCGAACAGATGTTTCGCACCCTGACCGCCGGACGCCGACTGCTCATCGTCCTGGACAACGCCAACGGGCCCAGACAAGTCCGGCCGCTTCTGCCCGGCGGGCCGGGCTCGGCAGTGGTCGTCACCAGCCGTGCCTCGCTGAGCAGCATCGAGGGGGCCCACTCGATCGTCCTCGACCTCCTGGAACCCGGCGAGTCGGTCGAGTTGCTGGGTCAGATCACGGGTCCGAAACGGGTGGCGGACAACCCGCAGGACGCACGGCGGCTGGTGGCGCTGTGCGGTCACCTGCCGCTGGCCATACGCATCGCAGGGGCACGCCTTGCCGAGCGGCCGGACCTCAGTCTCACTGCCCTCGCAGGCCGCCTGGAAGACGAGCGCCACCGGCTCGACCACTTAGAGATCGGAGATCTCGATGTCCGCTCCACATTCATGATCAGCTATCAGGGCCTACCGTACGAGCAGCAGCGGGCGTTCCGCTTGCTCGGGCTTTTCCCCGGATCCGACTTCGCGACCTGGCCGCTGGCCGCACTCATGGACGTTGGGCTGCGCGACGCCGAGCGCCTCCTCGACGCGCTGGTGTCCGCCCAACTGCTCGACGCCATCGACCCCGACGAGACCGGCGTCGTCCGCTACCGCTTCCACGACCTACTGCGCGCACTGGCGCGCGAACAACCCGAACCCGAAGCCGACGCCGCGGTCGACCGGCTCCTGGGCGCCTACCTCGCGCTCGCCGCCGAAGCGGAGGACCGATTCCAGCCGGGCGAGGTGCGCAAGACCAGTACACATCCGCGCCATGAGGTCGAGGCCCAGCACCGCGACGAACTGCTCCGTGACCCGGTGGCATGGTTCATCGCCGAGCGGCACAACCTCGGGGCCTGCGTGCGGTTCGCACACGAACGGCAGCTTTGGGACGCGGCGTGGGAACTCACCCACATCGCCGCACCGTTCTATGAAATGCTCGCCATCTGGGACGACTGGGACGTGGCGGTGAAACTGGCTCTGACCGCAGCCCGCCGCTCGGGGAACCGCTGGGCAGAGTCGATCACGCTGTTTGACACCGGGGCACTCCATCGCGACCTGGGTCTACCCGATCAGGCGTTGGCCGTCTACGAGGAGGCGCTGGCCGGGTATGAGGCGTCCGGTGACCAGCACGGCATGGCCGCCGTCATGCTGGCGCAAGGCATCATTTACCGCAACCGGGGCACATGGGACGTCGCCGCGCAGCGGCTGACCGCCGCGGCCGAGCAGCTGGAGAGTGCCGGGGACCGTCGGCTCACCGCTCAGGCACTGCGCAGTCTGGCGGTCGTCCGCGGCGGCCAGGGACGTCTCGACGAGGCCATCCCGCTGTTCCAGCGCGCACTGGCGGAGTTCCAGCGACTCGGGGATCGACGGGCCGAAGCATACGCCTGGCGCGGTCTCGCGCAGGCCGAGCTCGACAACGGCGACTTGGGCGCGGCAGCACGGTCCTTCGGCAGGAGCCAGGAACTGACTCATGAACTACGCGACCGCCGGGGCGAGGCCAGGGCACTGCAAGGACTCGGCCGGGTCGAATCCGCCGGCGGCGCGACCGTCGCGGCGCTGCGCCGGTTCGCACAGGCCAGGAAGATCGCCGACGAAGCCCACGATCAGGTACTCGTCGGACAGCTGGACACCGACATCGCCTCCGTGTCCCAGGCGTAGCGGTGTCGGCTGTCGTAGACCGTCGACATCTTGTGGCATCTCTACGGCATGTACTCGGTGTGCGTCGCGATGTCGAAGGTGTCCGGCTGCTGGCTTCTGCCAGCAGTGGGCCTGACGGCCGGGTCCTTCTGTGGAATCCCGAAACCGGCAAGCCGCGGCCAGGCCCCCGGCGGCGGGTTCGGAGATGCACTTTGGGTATGTCGGCAGTATCTGCACGCTAGGACGCGGCGGCCTGGGGGAATCGTGGCCGCCGCTGCTTTTCCCTCAGTTCGTGCGAGGGCCGTTGATCTGTGTCCGTTCCCATCTGTGTCCGTTCCAATCGCTCGGCCTTCGCGTTGCGGGCAATGGGGAGGAGGCTGGTGGCGTCCACTCCGCGATTGACGGCTTCGTGGAGGGCTTCGGCGAGTTGGTCGTGGGGGTCGAGGGTCAGGGCCTGCCTGAGGGCGTAGCGGGCGGTGGGGATGTCGTCCTGTCACCAGGCAGCTGCGGCGAGGAGGGTGAGTGCGGGGACGGCCGTGGCCTCGTACGGGGGGATGGCGCGGCGGGCGAGGAAGGCCCAAAGGCGCCGGGCGTAGGGCGGGTTGTCGTCTTCGATGTGTTCGAGGCGGTGGTCTCGGGCCCATTCGTCGTTGAGGCCGAAGATGAGTCGGGCGGTGATGTCGTGGGCGAGTTCGGTGGCGCCGGCGCGGAAGTCGCGTATCTCGGTCTCGAGGAGTGCTGTTGGGGTGCCGGTGCTCGCGTGTGATGCGGGTGAACTTGGCCGCGTAGGTTTCAGCGGTCGCCAAAGGGGGTTCGCCTGGCTTGGGGCCCAGCCGTCCGCGCAGGCCCTCCGCGGTGAGGTGAAGAACCTAAGTCATCAGGCAGGGGTCACAGTGATCGTGAACCTCTGCACGTAGGACACGGTAACGCCTGCCGCCGACACCGACGGCTCTCCACCAGCGTCGTAGGTCAACTCCCGGCCGATGACGCGGATTCGATAACACGCAGGTCATGGGTCCAGCGTCCGTCGCTGCGGCCTGCCCTCGCCCAGTGGCTGGGCTCCCTGCCAGACCTTTCAGCTTCTCCAACACGGCAAACAGAAAAGGCGGTACGGTCAAAGCCGGAAGCATCGACGAGCCCTCCTTCTGGACGTCGGCTACAACACCGCCGATGCTTCTCTCATGCGGCCGCAACCGCGGCCGACTCTGTCAAACTCGCCCCGCCTCACGGCCTCACCGCACCCCACGAAAACAGCGAAGGTCGATACGGTCATGAACGCCACTCAAATGATCGCATTGTTGACTGGAGTAGTCACCGCACTGGTTGCCCTCACCGGATATTGGGTGAACCAGCACCAGAGGCGACGGGAGCGCCGGGCCGACCTCTTCGCGTCGGCCTTGGAGGCAATGCGTGAGTACGAACAGACCCCGTACCTCATACAGCGGCGCGAAGGACCCGATGCGGCAACACGCGCCCGTATATCCGAGCGACTCAGCGCCGACGCCGCACGCCGCCGCTACCACGAGACGGTCCTCAGCCTGGACTCACCTGTCGTCGCCGAGTCGTACAAGCATCTACTCAACCGTACGAGAAGGCAGGTCGGTCCGTACCGTTCAGACGCCTGGAAGTCCCCCGTCATCGCCAGCGACGAAGAGGTCGCCGGATCGCCGACCTACGCGTATGACAACGAGGCGGAGTGGGAACTGTGCCTCATGGCAATGCGCCGCGAACTCTCAGCCTTCGCCTCGCTACGGCGTCGAGCCACCCGTCGTCGGCTGGCCAGCCTCATGGCCTCAAGGATTCCCTGAGCGGACGGAACAATACTCAAGACGGTCCGTGGATCGGCCTCGGGAGGGGTGCCCCTCGGAACGCGTTGAGTGCAGTGGCCTTCACGGTCAAGCCGAAGTTCCGCCGGCGAGTGATCGCGGGCCTCACCGCGCGTTGCCGAGTCCACTGTTTGGCGGTGTTCCTCGCGCGCACACACCGCAGACCAGCCATCGTGGAGGAGACCGGACCCGGGATGTGTATCTGTATCCGCCCGGGACGCAAGCATGCACATGCTTGAATTCAGGAAGGAACCGAGTTGTCCAGGAAGTTCGCAGTCATCACGGCAATCGCCCTCAGCGCTTTCTGCGGTAGTGCAGGAGTTGCCTCCGCCGACACGAACACGGTCATCAGCGGTGGAGACGGCTTCTCGTCATCCACGGTCACCGTCAACGCCCCTCAGCAGGCCCTGATCCTCTCGAACGGCACGCCCCTCGTCGACCTCCACTGCGTCGGCGCCGGTGCGCCGACCGACCACTACGCGGCCTGCGAGTAGGCACCGATCTGACGAACTCGTTGCCGATCACGGGACGCCCGAATCATCGGGCGTCTTCACTCACCACCGGCGGGCCGTCAGGACCCATCCGACGGCGGACCCCACGGGCCCTCGGACCAGCCTTGATGTTCGTGGTGGGCGCAAAACTCCTGATGATCGGCGGCTCCGGGTGCCCGTGATCGGCCATCGGCTGGGGCTACGAGCCACCGGCCGACGCGGCGCCCCTCACGCGGAGGATTCGAAATCTGCGGGCCCCTCCGTGTGTCAGTCGGGTACAGGACCGAGATAGAGCGCAGCCAGCCGCGGAGCCGTCGGCGCAACTGTTGGGCATCTCCAAAGTCGAACGACTCGCCCATGCCCTCGCCATCCTCCTCGGTCGTGGCGTGAGCCTCGGTATGGACGTCCCAGGCTTCCCCAATAGCGTCCGAGTCACGGGTCAGTCGCGCATACGCCCTTGACGATACGAAGTTGAAGTCTTCGTCGAAGATGACGTCCTGGTCTCCGTCGGCCGCCGCGATACGCACGGCAGGATGTTCGGCGAGCGCGTCAGGACAGACAACTGCCCATTCGTACCACTCACGTCCGAGTGCCACCAGACCTGCCGTGAAGTCGCTGAACCGGTCATCGGAGCAGCCCCTGCCGAGGAGGTAGGCGGCCGCCCATACGTCCCAGCGGTAGACCGCGTCGCGCAGACAGGACAAACGGTGTTCGAAGGCGAGGATCTCTTCCATTGGGAGCCCCGCCAGATGGTCGACGACGGCCACGTCGACCGGCTTGTCGCTGTCCTTAGACGTCGTTTCTGATGGCGTGATCACTCGTTGATCCGTACATGACAGATCTGGGGAGCGGTTGGTGCCGGACCAGTTGTGGACGCTGTTCCGGCGGGTGGCTCCCTATACAGGTCAACGCCCGCAGGGCGGTGGACGACGGCGGGCCGGTGACCGCGAATGCTAGCCGCGGCCATCTTCGTGGCCACATTGGGTTGTACCTGGCGACGATCTGCCGCCGGTGTTCGGGCCCGCCTGGCCGACGGTGTACCGGCGCTTCGCCCAGTGGAGCCGGAAGCGGGTCTGGGCCCGGCTGCACCGCGTCATCCTCGACGAGCTCGGTGCCCGGGGCGAGCTGGACTGGTCGCGGTGCGCCATGGACTCCGTCAGGGTCCGGGCGGCAAAAAAGGGGGCCACTGACCGGACCGAATCCGACCGACCGCGGCAAGCCGGGATCGAAGATCCACCTGATCACCGACCGGAATGGACTGCCCCTGTCCCTGGGTATCTCCGGCGCCAATACGCACGACAGCCTCGGCCTGGAACCGCTGGTGCGGGGGATCCCGCCCATCTGCTCCCGGTCGCGGGCCGCGCCGACGGCGGCCGGCCAAGCTCCACGCCGACAAGGGCTACGACTACGACCATCTACGCCGATGGCTGCGCAAGCGCAGCATCCGGCACCGCATCGCACGCAAGGGCATCGAGTCCTCCACCCGACTGGGCCGCCACCGCTGGGTCGTCGAACGAACGGTCTCCTGGCTCGCCGGATGCCGCCGCCTGCACCGACGCTACGAACGCAAGGCCCAGCACTTCCTCGCCTTCGTCGGCATAGCCGCCACCCTCATCAGCTACCGCCGACTGACCAGGTGAAACCACGGCGAAGGCTACGCGCAGCAGGAGAAACGGCCCGCGTTGATGCCGGAGCTGCCGTATCAGGCGAGCCAGTAGCAGGGCAGGCGAAGGAGATCGGCGGTACGCGCGGCAACCGCTTCGGCATGCGGCGGGATGCCTTCGTCCACGAGGCCTCGAGCCAGGTGCAGGTAAAGGGACTGGAGGGTGGCAAAGGTGTTGAACGCCCAGACCGGGACGGGCCCGGGGCCTCCTCCGTCCAGGGCCTCCGCAACCACGGTCAGCCAGCCGGTGGCCTGCTCGAGGTTCAGGCCGGGGGCCTGGAGGATACGCAGGAGCGCCCGCGCAAGCCTCGCGTCCTCCAGCTGCGCGTATCGATAGTCGCTCTGCGCGGCCGTCATCCTGCGGGCACAGAGTTCAAGTAGTTCCGTGCGGCGGTCGGGCAGGGCCTTCGCGAACGCGGCAGCAGCGTCGGCCCCGTGTGCGACGGCATGCAGCCAGCCAAGGGAGTCGTCCCAGCCGCGGGTGTCCTGCTCTACCGGATACCAGGCCACGAACTCGGCATACCAGCGCTCCGCAGCCTGCTTGGGCAGGAGGCCGGGGACAGTGTGTCCACGCATCAGAACGCAGCAGAGGATCAGCGGTGCAAAGGTCCGAACTTGTACCTCGGGGTGGATGAATCGGCTGGCGGCGGTGTCGCCGAGCGCCTCGAGAACGTCGTCGAGATGTCCTTCCCTGATCCAGCGGGCGGCTGCGGTGTAAGCGTAGTCGTCGCGGATCTCAGGGTCGGGCGAGAGCAGCATGACCGACAGCTTGTCGGCAAGCAGAGTTGTCGGTACTGCCTGAGGGAAGGGGAAGTCGTCGGCCGCGATCGACGGCCAGTCGACGAAGTCAGCACTCATCAGGTCAGGCTTTCACACTGCTGGCGGAGACCCGTGGCCTCGGCCGCTATCCAGACTCCCCATCAAACAGCGCCTAAGTCGGCGACGGATCTTCACCCCGTTCGTCAAGTGCCTCTTTCGCAGCGCGAGGACACCCCGGCCGTTCACCGGTACATACGACACCCCGCCTCTTCTCAAGACGCCGACCTGGGGGTGACGGGGTCCGCCCGGCGATGTGCAGAGCCGAGCGATGCGCCGGGGCCCTCCCTGATGCCGGCGTTGGTGTCGTCTAGTTCGTTTCGTCGGCTTGCGCTTAATTAAATTACGGTCATACTTTAATCATCGACGTGAGGCTGAAAGGCCCTGCCCCGCAGGGACGCGGCTCCTTCGAATGTCAACTGCCGACCGTCGACCAGCAGCCTGCAGCCGCGGCGAAGAGACCTAATGGACCTGTGCGCAGCTCCCCGAACCGAAGGACACAGCCGTGAACGACGCACAACATGTAGAGGCGAAGTGGTGACCTCGTACAAGAACGCATCGACCCGCACCGTCACCGCCGGCGGAGTGACCTTCGCCTACCGCGACCTCGGCCCCAGGACCGGCGTCCCGGTGGTCTTCATCACCCACCTCGCTGCGGTCCTGGACAACTGGGACCCTCGGGTCGTGGACGGCATCGCCGCCAGGCACCGGGTCATCACGTTCGACAACAGGGGTGTCGGCGCCACCACCGGATCGACGCCGAAGACCATTCAGGAGATGGCGCAGGACACCGTCACCTTCATCCGGGCGCTCGGACTCGAGCGCGTCGACATCCTCAGCTTCTCGATGGGCGGCATGATCGCCCAGGTGATCGTTCAGACCGATCCGCAACTCGTCCGCAGGCTGATCCTGACCGGTACCGGTCCGGCGGGCGGTGAAGGCATCAAGAACGTGACACGGGTGTCGCATCTCGATACCCTCCGGGCGTTGTTCACCCTTCAGGACCCGAAGCAGTTCCTGTTCTTCACACGCACCGCCAACGGGCGTGGGGCCGGAAAAGAATTTCTGGCCCGTCTGAAGGAGCGCACTGAAGGCCGGGACAAGGCGATCTCCCTCACCGCGTACGGCGCCCAGCTCAAGGCCATCCACAGCTGGGGCCTGGAGCAGCCCCACGATCTGTCCCGCGTCCACCATCCCGTGCTCGTCGCCAACGGCGACAGCGACAGGATGGTGCCGACATCGAACTCGGCCGATCTGGCGCGACGACTGCCGAACGCCGAGCTGGTGATCTACCCCGACGCGGGCCATGGCGGCATCTTCCAGTTCCACGAGCAGTTCGTGGCGCAAGCCCTCGCATTTCTCGAACGGCCGTAAGCACTCAGTGGCGGCGCCAGGGTGGACGCCCTCCCTTCCGGGCCGCGATGTCCTCCTGTTTCGAGCTGTGCGGATGAAGAGTTGTTGTCGTTCCGACCTTGAGGGGTGCGCGTCCAACGGGAGTCTCGATCAGGTGATCGCAACTGCTGCGAGCATGAGAACAGGGCCTCTTGGTAGCTCGGGGTTGCGAAGCCGATCGAGAACCGGGAGACCCTGTTGCCGCAGTTGACGTGCTCGTGCTGCTGGAGGATCAACTCGGTTATAGCGCCATGTGATTGTGTCGCTCACCGGTTCGGGAATGCTGTGAATCGTCCGGAGCGAGTTCGGCGTTATCTCTCGGCCACTCCTGCTCGACCGTGTCCAACTCGGCCTGGACGCGGTCGGCGTCCTCGCGCAGCTCGTCCACGCCTCGGTGAGCAGCAAGCTCATGCTGTTCCAGCAGTCCAACGACCGACGGCATCCGCGACCTCCAGCCGCGAGAGTTGAGGGAGCACAGCAGGCGGTCGAGGTAGCTGCTCAGGCGGCCGGTCATGTCGTACGTCTCGGGGGCGAGCGCCCACTGCAGTTGCAGACCGTCCATGGTGGCGGCGATCTCGGGGCGAGACTTTCGCAGTCGGTGTCCGGCTCGAGTTCGCCGCACGATACCGCGGCCCGCGACACCCTGCGTTCTTGTCGATGGCCATGCGGTAGTGGCTCATGAAGTACGCGTGGGCTGCGTGGTCCCCGCTCCCCCGCCTCGGTGGCCAGGACGTTGAACATCCCGGCGCGGCCGGGCTGTTGGCTGTTGTACCGGGTGAGGTCGATCAGGGAGTCGAAGGGGCCTACGACCGTTGGCGGTTCGATGGAGAAGAGGCGTTCGGCGTCCTGCTCATTGCTGTGCCGGTAGGACCTGGACGAGCCCTTGGCGAGCCGGGCGAGCGAGGAGGCGCGGAAGCCCCATTGCGCGAAATGCTTCGACAGTGGCGTCCAGGATCCGGGCGCGACGCTCGAACCTCCCGGATCGCCGCAGCACTCTCCTCACTGTTCGCAACGTTCAAAGGAGTGCAACGGGCCGACGGATGCTATAGCTCTGGTCAAATCCGAACAGACGAGCTGTTCGCAATGCCACGATCGGCCGATGTCAGCTGAGATGACGGATTCTTCGTATGCGCCGATCAAGGTCAGAGCCGACAACAGGGTCTACAAGGCTCCGTTGCTCGGCGGAGCGGTGCCCATCGGCCTGGGGACGATACGCCTCGGGCTCCGGCTGGCCAATGGACGCGGCAGTTCGCCCGGGGCGGGCTGGCCGGGCATGATCGTCGCCATACTGGCAGTGGTTGTCCCTCTGGTGTGGTTCGCCGGAGGGCTGGCACTGCGGCGGGCGAAAGCTGCCGTCGCCCTGGAAGACGGTGTGCTGAGCGTCCGTGACCGGTGGGGGCGGCTCGTGCTGCTCACTCTGGAGTCCGACGTCACCGGCCTGCACTACGTTCGGATACCCGTGGACGGCCACAAGGACCGCCTGGTGATCACGTCGGTGGACGACGCGCCCTTGGTTCTCGACACCCGCTTGTGGGAAGAGGAGCCGTTGCGGCGCCTGTTCGGGCGGTTGACCGCCCCACCGGCTCAGGCACCGGTCAGGCAACTGGGAATGCTGACCTGGCCCCAGTTCCGCAGCCGCTTCCCCGGCGCCAAGGTGCCGTGGCGTCAGGTGCACTTCTGGTGGTTCGCCATATTCGTGACGATCCTTACCATCGCCTACATCGCCTTCTTCGTGAACCTGTCCTACTTCGTCTGACGGCTTCCCCTCCGCATGACGGTATGCGAACGAGGCGAGGCGCTGCTTCGCCCTCGTGCGTACGAGTGCGAAGCAGGTCAGCCAGACATGGAGCCAATGGAGACGACGTCCTATCAGCTGTCTCATAGTGAATTCGCTGGTCCAGCGGTGACGGCCCAAGCGTTGGCGTCCAACTTGCAGCCGTGCAACGGGATGACCGGAGGCGTTTACCGGCGAAGCGCGGCCGGGAGCGAGTATTTCCTGGGTGCAGATCCCTTCAGGGATCTGCACCTTTCCGGTTCATCGGAACACTGCGGGCTGCGCTCCCCCGGGGCGCAGCGGCCAGGCGTGGCGCGTTACTCCTCGTCGCTGGTCTGCAGTTCGAACGGCCGGTCGGCCACGTCCGTCGTCTGCGGCGTGGCCAGCAGCTTGTTCAGCCCAAGGGTCAACTGCACGACGAACACGCTCAACAGGACCGCCAGGACTATGCGGATCAGGCTGTAGCCGGCGTCGACGTCCGCCGCGGTCTCGTAATCGCCGGGCGTTCGGAGGTCGGAGTTGACCACGAACGAGACGTAGAACGCGGCGAAGACCGACAGGAACCACGCGCCGTAGGTCCAGACGACTCCGCGGCCGCCGGGCAGGGCTCTGAGCCATCCCAGCCCGATGTCGGTACGTGACATGGCGTTCGCGTGGCCGGCACGCACCCACCGCTGGTAGGCATACAAAACTGCCATGACAGCGACGAAGCGCAGCATGTTCGTGGTGTTGATCGTCTGGAGTGCGTTGTGCACGGCCTGCTGGTCATAGCCACGGTGAGCGGCGGCCAAGGCCCATTCATGGGCCCGCGTGCGCTCGGCGAAAAACCGCACCGCCTCGCTGCCGATGGCAACCGCGGCCGCAGCCAGCACCACAAGCAGTGGGCCCGACAGCGAGACCCGCCCGGGACTCACCTTGGACTGGACCAGCAACGCCGCCTTGTCGTTGCGCCCGCGACGCTGAGGCGGCTTCGCCTCGTCGCTCTTCTGCTGACAGACAGGACACAGCCCTTTGATTCCGTCAAAGGCAACTCCACGCTGCCGACAAATCCGGCACGTCAATAGCATCCCGTGCCCCCTCCATGCTTGATCACGGTTGAATTGAGCGCCGCATCCTATCGGGGTCCTGCACAAAGACGTCGACACCTCTCACACTGTGAAGATCGACATGGGTGCAGATCGCCCCAGGGGATCTGCACCCGCTTTCGGATGGGGGAAGCGGACTGCGCGTGTCCCGAGGGCTCGGCCGTGCTCCCGCCACCCCCAAGTGACGATACATGTGGCGTTACGTCACATACCGTCCCCGAAGAGGCAAGTGCGGCCTGGCCGCGGTGGCACCGCGCGAGGCAACGTCTTCCGCCTCATCCGCGACATCGCGCCCGGGCGGCCGGAAAGCGATGAGTTTGGCAGCGGGGCGCAGTCTCAGCACCGTAACCAGCCGATAGGAGTGGAGATGGGCACGCTGCATGAGGTGGCCGACGGCGTCTGGGTCCGGCAGAGCGAGTGGGTCTGGGCCAATTCCGTCGTCGTACGCGCACAGGACGGACTGGTCCTGATCGATCCCGGCATCCACGGCTCGGAGCTGAACCAGCTCGCCGACGATGTGGAGCGGCTCGGCATCCCGGTGATCGCCGGGTTTTGCACCCATCCCCACTGGGACCACCTGCTGTGGCATCCCCGCTTCGGCGACGTGCCCCGCTACGCCACCCCGGCCGCCGCCCGCGTTGCCGGCCAAGCCCGTGAACGGGCCCAGGCCATGGCGGCGCAGAGCGCCTCCGGCATCCCCCTCGACCTGGTCGCGCTCGTCACCCCGCTGCCCGCCGCCAGCGCCCCCGTCCCGGGCCAGATCATCGAGCATCAGGCGCACGCAATCGGCCACGCGGCCGTCCTCCTCGCCGATCGGGGCGTCCTGCTCGCCGGCGACATGCTCTCCGACGTGCTCATCCCGCTCCTCGACGTCCGCCAAGACGGACAGGTGACCGCCTACGAGACGGCACTCGACCGGCTGGATGAGGCCGCCGCCCACGCCGACGTCATGATCCCAGGCCACGGCACGATTGCCGAAGGACCCGAGGTGGCGGCCCGCCTCGCGGCCGACCACGCCTACGTCGACGCGCTCCGGCAAGGAAACGAACCCCTCGACCCGCGCCTGGGACCACACGCGCACTGGCTGTCCGGCCCCCACCGGACGAACCTCGAACAGGCCCGGAAACGTTAAGGGTTTGCTGACTCCCTGGGGCCCTGGCGATGAGGCCAGGTCGCGGACCCAACGCCCAGGGCGGTCAAAGGCATCACGCACCACGACACGCGCGCCCGAGAAGCGGACAAGGAATCCTCTTTGAGGAGCCAGACCACTCCGGACGACGTGACTGCCGCCGATCCACACCCCAGCCGACAGACCACCACGACCGCATCCGGCCCAGACGCGCACCAGCAGCATCGCCGCCGGCTCCACGTGGGTCCGCGCTCACCAGTGCGCTGCCGTACCGCCCAACGCCTCAATAAGGGGTCGTTCCAGGGTCAGTCCCGGGCGTGGGCATGCGCGTGCGCCCCTGCCTGAGGGAGGCGGTGTGGCAGGCGAGGCTTTGGGCCGTTCCTGCGGTGGGCTGACCACAACGCTCTATCTGAGTGCGGACGGGAAATGCCGCCCACTGTCGTGGGTTATCACCACGGGGCAGCGCGCGGATTGCCCCCGGTTCGAGCCAGTTGTGGACATTATCCAGTGCCACGGCTGCCACCAGGAGGCCCCAGAAAGCGACTGCTCACCGTCGCGGCCCACAAGGTGTACGGCAGCAGCAAGATCGCAGGTATTTACGGCGGCGCGTATCCAGCACGTGATTCCGGAGAAGAGCGGCCACCGGACCGGCCGTCGCGAGCGCGGTTCACGCGGTGGCCGCCATCGGAGATCAACCGTTCGCCAGCTCCGCCGCGCTGAGTTCCACACAGAATTCGTTGCCCTCGGGGTCATGCAGCGTCACCCACCCGGTGCCGTCGGGCCGTCGGTGGTCCCCCTGAAGTGTGGCGCCGAGCGAGAGCAGGCGCTCGACCTCCTCGTCCCGGGTGCGGTCCTGGGGTTGGAGATCCAGATGAACGCGGTTCTTCACCGACTTGCGGTCATCGACCCTGACGAACAGCAAGGTGGCTGCAGCAGTCGTGACCACGGCTTCCGGATCCCCGGGAAAGTCGTCGTCACCCAGCGAGCCGTCCAGAACCTGGGCCCAAAAGCCCGCAAGAACGAACGGGTCGGCGGCATCGACAGTGACATGGCGTATCAAAGAGGTCAGGTCCCAAGCCGATCATGATTGCTTCCCACCGTCCAGAGGCGGCCAGCCTCGACACCAACCACCTCACCAGGCTCTGGGCAAGGGGTCACCTTTCGGATGATGAGTGGGCTGTACTGGAACCGCCCTACCGGTCCGCTGCCGGAACAGAATCCCGTTGATCACTCTGCGATGGCACTGCCAACGCCCGCCTCGTCCGCGGTTCCTTGGAAGCCTGCTGCCGGGCTCTGCGGAAGCTCCGCTCGCGCGAACCCGTTACTCCGTTCCACTTTCCCCACATGCAGCGTGTAGCTCTGGTACCACTGCGCTCGCCCGCGCTGCTGCGCGGCGCGGTGCTCGACATTGGTCCGCCACCGGGTGAGGGCGTCGGCGTCACGGAAGTAGCTGACGGTGATACCAAGCCCGCCCGGAGTCTGCGCGTGGTCCATCCCCAGGTACCCGGGGACGTCCTTCACCAGGTCTTCCAGGCGGGCGCTGGTCTCGCTGTAGTCACTCTGGTCCTGGGTGCGCACCGTGGTGAAGACAGCCATGTAATACGGGGGTTCATACGCCTCGACGGGCACGACAGGCGCTTCCGGCTGATCTCTCATGGCACCAACGTGGGCCTGGATGCGCCGCCGCGCATACACCTCTATTTCGATCTTCATCCGCGGGTCGGCGAGACCGCACACGAGCATCGTGGCAGCCGGCCGAACCTCGCCGAAGCAGCGGCGCAGGACCGGCCAGCAGGGTTCGAAGTCTTCGCGGCTGGACAGTAGGTAGCGCACGCGCACCACGTCAGCGAAGGTGCAATTCGCCTCGGCCAGCGCGGCCTCGATGTTGCGCAGGCACTGCTCGGCCTGCTCCACCACGTCGTCGGAGATCGTCATGGTGGCGTAGTCGAACCCGGTCGTCCCGGACACATGCACCCAGTCGCCATCGACTACGGCACGGGCGTAGCCGATCTTCTCCTCAAAGGACGAGCCGCTGAGGACCGCGCGTCGCTCTGTCATGCCCCGAACGCTAAATGACCAGCACTGATACGTCTAATACGGCCGCATGCATGGTCTGATATCTCTAGGCGTATGGAGCGCCCCGAACTCCCCCTACCGCAGCTGCACGCCTTCGTCGTGCTCGCAGAGGAACTCCACTTCGGCCACGCGGCCGCCCGTCTGGGCATCGCCCAGCCGCCGCTGAGCCAGCAGATCCGCCGCCTGGAGGACAAGGTCGGCCACGCGCTGTTCACCCGCGCCCCAGGGCCTGTCACCCTCACCCCAGCCGGCAGCGAACTGCTGCCCGCCGCCCGGCGGGCGCTGACCGACCTCGCGGACGGCCTGGCCGCAGCCCGGGCCGTCGGCAGCGGCGAGGTCGGCCGTCTGCGGATCGGCTTCGCCGCCTCCCTCGCACTGACGATCCTGCCTGGCCTACTGCGCACCTTCCGTCACCAGTTTCCCGGCGTGCACCTGGACATCCGCGAGATGACCACCGCTCCGCAGATCGCCGCCCTGATCGGCAAGACCATCGACATCGGTCTACTGCGCGAACCGCCCACCGACGCGACAGAGCTCGGCTTCAGAACGGTACTCAGCGAGCCCTTCGTGGCCGTGCTGCCGTCCACCCATCCTCTGGCCACCCAACGGACCGTACGGCTTGCGCAGTTGGCGGACTCGCCCTTCGTGCTGCTGCCCCGCACAGTCGGCCCGACACTGCACGACCAGATCATCGGCCTGTGCACCGCAGCAGGGTTCACACCGCAGGTAGTCCAGCACGCGGTGGAGTGGCAAACCGTGTGCGCCCTCGTGGAAACCGGTCTGGGCGTCTCTCTGGCCCCGGCGAGCATCCGACGCATCCGCCTCAAAGGCGTGGCCTTCCGCAGGATCGAACCCGGCACCGACCGTACACGAGTGGCCGTCGCCTGGCGCGAGAGTGACCATAATCCCCTGGTCACACGCCTGCTGGCGACCATCAACCAAGGTCTGCCGGACAGGGCCTAGTTGTCGCGGGTCAGGACGTTGGTGACGGCGCATAGTGGTGGGCAAGATTGGTGGCGAGGACGCGAAGGTGAGCCCTGGCTTCGGTGGGGCCGTGCACAGTGATGGCGCTCCCGAACGGCAGTAGCGCTCGCACGTCCTCCAGGTACTGGAAGCGGATTGTTACCTTGCGGCCGGTGGCGGATTCTTCATGGTCGTCCCAGATGAGTCGTAGGCCAAAGATCCGTTGCGCTCGCTCGATCTGGGTCTGGTCGATGGTGGCGCTGACCTCTATCGCGTGGTTGTGCTCCCACTGATCAATGAGCGCTGCAGCGACGGTGGCCAGGGTCTGACTCTCGCGGATCCGTCGTGGCTGGTCGACTTCTTTCCACGTCGTGATCCGTTCGAGTCGGTACATCCGTGGCACTCGGGCACAGTCGGCTACGAGGTACCAGATGCCAGCCTTGGCGAACAGCCCGTAGGGATCCACGACCAGCTCGCGTGGGCATGACTCGCGCGGGCTGTCGTACTCGACCCGTAGCCGGCGACCTCGTCGCACCGCACCGATCAGCGAAGCCGGAGTCGTGCCGACAGCTCGTGCCTGGCGCCAGGGACGGCTGTCCACGTGCACTACGTCGGTGAGTGGCAGGAGCTCATGATCTCGACGTGGCTGGGTAGCGGCGATCTTGGAGAGCGCCCGCTGGCTTTCGACCGATGCGTTCAGCTCCGCACGTTGCTTCTCATCCAGCCCAATGAGCGACAGGTGATCACGCTCGCCCGGAGTGAGTCGCGTGAGGTCGAATCCGTATCCGGGCAGCATGGTCACGCCTCCCAGGCGACCCCGGTGTGCGGTCACCGGCAGACCGGCGTCGCGGAGCCAGTTCAGATCTCGGGTGATGGTTCGAAGGGACACCCCGAGCGCTGAGGCGAGTTCCTGTGTGGTCACGGCATCCCTCGATGTGAGGAGCAGCATCAGGGTGAAGAAGCGGTCTGGGGTCACACCCCAAATTTTTTCAGGAATTGCGACACGATGCGGCACATTTCCCGGTCAGGCTGGCGGGCGTACCTACGACCTGTGAGAAGGAACCACCATGCCCGCATCCGTCGTGTCCATCGTCTACGTGAACAACGCTCCCGCCGCAGCTCGTTTCTACGGCGACCTCCTCGGTATGAGCCCCTCGTTCGAGACTTCGGGGTACGTCACTTTCGACCTCGGGCCAGGCGCTGACCTCGGTCTGTGGTCTGGCCAGTTCGAGGATCTGTCACCGGACGTCCCGCGCACCAGTGAGGTTTGCCTGGCCATCGGCGGTGGACCAGAGGAACTCAACGTGACCTTTGAGCAGTGGAAGTCCAAGGGGGTCACGATCCTGCGCGAGCCTCATGATGCGGGGTTCGGGCTCACCTTCCTTGCAGCCGATCCTGACGGGAACCGTATCCGCGTCGCACCGCAGGAGTGAAAGGCCGCAATGTGGCAGGCGCGCACGACAGGCGTCGCGCCTGCCGTCACCAGACTTCGAGCGGACGACGAGTGCCTCACGCGAATTCGCCTCTGAGCGTCGAGGGCCGTAGGCGACTCGTGAAGCGGTACCAGACACATCTCATTGCCCACGCCGCCGCTGAGATGGGTATCTCTCGCGCATGCGCCAGCGCATGAGTAAGTCGCTGGCGGCTACACGGTAATGCGGGACTACAAGACTGGCCGTCGGGTACGCACCGGAGTCCGAACGCGACTCCAGGCATGGGTCATCGAGCAGATCGAGTCCTGGCGCGGCGAGCACAAGTCTCGGCAAACGCCGCTTCATCCATGTCACCCCCGTTGAGCCGGGCGGTTTCAGGACCGACTGGGCCGACGGCTCGATGATCCGCCCCCCTCGTGTGATCGCCGACTCCGACGAGCTGTTCGAGCCGCTGCGCGCCCGGCGCATCCACGACAGCGGGCACCAGCCGGGCGACCCGGACCAGGCCGCCGCCGCGGTGCTACGCATCGTGGCGGCCGAGCAGCCGCCGGCGCGACTGCTCCTCGGCACCGACGCGCTTCGGCTCGTCGAGGCCGGACGCGACGCCTTCGAGCGCGACATGCCGGCATGGGCCGAGCTGTCGTCCTCCACCGACTTCGACGACGCCGGCAGTTCCGCCTGACGTCACTCGCCGTCAGGCCCCAGCGCGGGGGCCTGACGGCGGTCGTCATCACCAAGCCGGGCCGCTCTTGATCCGCCACAGCCGGACCAGTCCGTAGCCGGGGCTTGGACGCGGGCTGCCGGAGCGGAACTCGGGCGGACCAGCCGCCGGATGTGTGACCCGCTCGATCACGCCAGGCCGATCAATGCGCTGTCCCGGCCGGTCGGACGGGCAGATCAGCGCAGTCCGGCGAAGAGATCGTTCTCCGGTACCACCGCGCCGGTGGCGTCCTGGACACGTACGAAGGTCTCCATGCCCATCAGCGCGCCGAACCTCTCCTTGCCCATCTTGAGGAAGAAGATGTTCTCGCCCTGACTGGCGTGCGCGGCCAACGCGTCGAACTTCTGGCCGCTGAACCCGGTCGTGTCGACCCACGTGGTGATTTCGTCGTCGGGGAGGCCGATCTCGGCCAGCGCGGCGGCCTCGGCAGGATCGGGCTCCGGCATGCCCTCGCCGAACTCGCGCATGATCTCGCCGAACCGCTGCATCATCGAGCGGGGCGCTGTGGTCCAGTACACCTTCGGTGTCAGCTCGGTCATCTCCAGCGCCGCCATGGTGATGCGGTGGGCCTGGATGTGGTCGGGGTGGCCATAGAAGCCGTTCTCGTCATAGGTGACGACCACATCAGGCTCGTAATGCCGCATGAGTTCCGCAAGGCGGGCCGCGGCTTCCTGCACGGGTGTCCGCCAGAAGGAGCCAGGCGCGTCGTTGCTCGGCCAGCCCATCATCCCGGAGTCGGCATAGCCCAGCATCTCCAGATCGCTGACCTTCAGCACATCACAGCTCTCCTCGAGTTCTTGACGACGCATCAAAGCGACTGCCGCAGGATCGTGCCCGGGCTCGCCCGGCTTGACGCCTCCCGGTCCGTCACCGCAACCGCCGTCGGTACACGTCACCAGAACCGTGCGGATGCCTTCCGCCGCATACCGCGCAAGAACCCCTCCGGTTCCGGTGGCCTCGTCGTCGGGGTGGGCGTGTACTGCCATGAGCGTCAAGCGCCGGTCAGTCATGAAACACTCCTTCAGCAGAAATACGTCTTGGTCCAAGCAGCGCGGCAGGCGTGCCGCGATCTTGAGGCCCGGATCCCAGTGGGGCGGACGACCATGCGGCCTCCGCGTTCCCCACCCCAGCAGCTCCGGCCCCTCGGCGATACAACCGTGCCGACCGGACCGGCTGTTCCCGCCGCCCCTCGGCAGTCCAGACGTCGGCGTTCAACGCGGACGAGTCATTGGCGCGACCTGCACGTCACAGCACCACGCCACAACCAGTCCCCCACCGACACCCGCTGGCCAGAGTGAGCGCGCGAACCCGAGCGCGTCGCAGGCCTAGGACATCGAAGAGCGCGATGCGGTGGGGGTCAGGGCGAGGGTGTGCGCGGCCGGCTCGGGCAGGGTGCAGGTGACGGTGGTCCGGGTCGGCTGGTTCATGGCGAGTGTGGATTCCACCGTGTGCCGCGCCCACCTGCGCGCCGCAGTGCTCGCAAGCAGGCACCACGGAAACCCGGTGAGTACACCCAGCCCGTCCAACACCGCCGGATGAAGCCCTCGGTCATTCACGCGGCGGGCTGAGCACAATGATCCACCTAAACGCTGCCCCGCAATGATCTTTCCCGTTCACGCTTCTCCTGCCGGGCGACCGCCACGATCCAACCGGCGGACATCAGGGCGCCTGTTGCGCCCGCCAACACCACCAGGCCTTCTGTGGGAATCATGTTGTCGCCGCCTGGATACTTCTGCCCGCACAGCCGCACCGTCTCCGGGTGCTCCGCGGCGGCTTCAAGGCAAACCACTGTGCCGACCGCGGGATCGGTCAACCCGGCCCCTTGTCCCAGCGGGAGGTCCTCGGTGGCGAACCGCTCACCGTCAACCTGGTAGGACACCCGGATATCGCTGCCGCCTTTGACCTGCACCACGCGGTCGACGACACCGTGGACCCGCACGGGCGCGGCATCGATCCGGCCGGCGTCCGAGATCTCGCCGGCCAGCGAGCAGCCTCCCACCGATGCCACCCCCAGGGACCCCACCGCAACGGCAAGCGGAGCCCGCCTCCCACGCCCGAAAGCACCCCATCGCATGGCGACAGTGTCACACGTCGAACCATTCGCCTGACGGGGCAGCACTTACGCGACAGCTGTGAGCTGGTGAAGGCGGGCTGCGGCCTCTGGCACTGTTGGTCACGCCCGGCCAGTGGAGGCGACGGCCCACATTTGGTCTCGGTCCTGGGCGGAATGGGGATCAACCGGGGCACGCATTCGACCTGCCGGTCGGGGTGCACCATTCCTGAGCGCCGCTGCCGGCGGACCCACCGCCAGAAACCTGCTTCGACAAGCGGGCTTACGACTTTCACGGCCCCGTGACGGTAGCCGCGGTCCGTCTCTGGGTTCGCTCGTTACCCGCCGGGCGGTGTACTTAGCGCGCTGTCGGCAGGCCGACGTCGGTGGCATCCATGAAGCCGAGGATCTTCCGGTTGGTCAGCTCCGCGTGGTCGATCTGCGGGCCGTGGCCGGTCCGGGAGATGATCTCGGCCCGTGCGCCGGGGATCAGCCGGGGCACGCGTTCGACCTGCCGGTCGGGGTGCACCAGGAGGCTGCGCCTGCCGAGCACCAGGTACAACGGCGTGCGAATGGCTCCCAGTTCGGCGTCGGTGAGGGGTTGCGGCACGGGCCGGCGGATGCGGTAGGCGCGAACTCCGGCACGGATCATGGTGCGCAGTTCCGGGACGACGAGGACGGGTTGTTCCAGCCAGGAAGCGAGCCGTGGCCGCAGCGCCTTGGGGGCGAAGGTGGCGAACAGGCTGGCGAAGATCCACACGAAGAAGCGCAGTCCCACCTTCTCCAGGCCTCCGGGGTCGAGCAGTGTGACCGAGGCGAGGCGTTCGGGCGCGCGGTATGCCTGGTTCAGGACGAGCCATCCGCCGTACGACGAGCCGAGGAGGTGCACACGGTCGAGCCCGAGGCCGGCGAGCGTCTCTTCCAGCCACTGCGCGGCGCGCTCGGGCTCATGGATGGGCGCGCGCTGCACGCTGCGGCCCGGGTCGCCCGGGGTGTCGATGGCGTAGACGGGTCTTTCGGCGCTGAGGGCAGGAGTGTTCGGGTACCACATGGCGGAGCAGGAGCCGGCTCCGTGGATGAGGACGACGGGGGTGCGCTCGCGGGCGACCGGGTCCTCGGGGTCGTAGCGGTAGACGTGCGTGGTCCCGAAGGACGTCTCCACGTCTCGCTCAGCGGACGCGGGCACACCCAGCGCGTAGACCGCGTCGCAGGCTGCGAAGTAGCGGGCACGCCAGGCGTCGCTGACAAAGCGGCCGACATCGGGCTGGGGACGGGCTGGTGTGGGCTCGGGCACGGCCACCTCCTGGGCAGTCGATCTTAGTGATACAAACGTACCATAAACATGGTACGGCTGTATCATCAAAATCGGAGACGCGATCCGAGGAACGGAGAGTCGAAGCATGCCCAAGCGCGTGGATCACGCAGAACGGCGCACCGAGATCGCGCAGGCCCTCGTCCGGGCCGCCGGACGACAAGGACTGCACGCTGTGGGTATGCGGGACGTGGCGGCCGAGGCGGGCGTCTCACTACGGCTGGTGCAGTACTACTTCGAGTCCAAGGAGAAGCTGCTCCTGTTCGGACTGCGGCATCTGGCCCACAGGTTCGGGGAAAGGGTGACCGCCCAGGTCCGCGCCGCCGGTGACGACCCCGGGCCGCGGGCGGTGATCGAGGCGCTGCTGACGGCGGCCCTGCCGGTCGATGAAGAGAGCCGCCTGTTCCATCACCTCTACACCTCGTACGCCGTGCTGTCGGTGACCGACGAGGCCCTCGCGGCCCAGCCCTTCATCAAGGATCCGGACGCCGCCGAAATCACCCTCACCGAGCTGCTGCAGCAGGCGGCGGACGCCGGACTTCTCCGGGCGGGCACTGACACCCATGCCGAAGCCGTTGGCTTGCTGGCCATGTCCGCGGGGCTCGGCACCAGCGTCCTGGTGGGCCAGCGCGACCCCGAATCCGCCACGGCCGTCCTCCACTACCACCTGGACCGGATCTTCCGGCCCTGAAGTACAGATGCCACACGGGGGCCAGGACACCGCGTGCGCACTGGCGGCACCAAGGAACTGATGGCGACGGACGACGGCTACACCAAAGGCGCTGGGCAGGTGCTGGGCCCGGCGCGAAGACGCCCCGTAGGAGACGTACAACGCCGAGGACCAGGACCATGCACCAAGGGCAAGGTCACCCGGGACGCTGGCAGCGCCGCTGTCGCACTGGCCAGGGTCTTGAAGCCCCCTTCAGCCCGGCTGGAGGCCGGCGGGTCGGGCCGATGAGTTTCCCGGTTGCCTGAAGTCTTCCTTCTGACACTCACCCCCCACCGGGGCATCAGGAAACGCCGGATCCCGATGGAGGAGAGAGGGAGGCCAGGATGAACAGCCCCGTTCGGCTGTACATGTCGATGTCGCTCGACGGTTATATCGTCGGCCCGGACGATCGGCCAGGACAGGAGCTCGGACGCGACGGTGGACGACTCTTCAACTGGCTCGACAACCGGCACTCCGACGGTCCGAGCGGCCAGGTCTACCGCGAGGCGCTGGCGACCGGCGCGGTGATCTCCGGCCGTCGGACCTTCGAACTCGCCGGACGCTGGCAGGGCGACCACCACGACGGCGTGCCGATCTTCGTACTCACCCACCAGGTGGACGACGGGGACGTGCCACCGGGCTGCGCGCGTTTCGTCACCGATGTCGAGGACTGCGCCCGTCAGGCTCGGGCGGCCGCAGGGGACCGGCCGGTCATGGTCCACGGGGCGGGTGCGGCACAGGCACTTCTCCGAGCCGGGCAGATGGACGAGATGGAGATTCACCTGGTTCCGGTCCTCCTCGGGGAAGGCCGACGGCTGTTCGATCACCTGGGTGGCGATCACATCGAACTCGACCTCGTCCGACGGCACGAGGACCAAGACGTGACGCATCTCCGCTACCGGGTGCATCGCCCCGAGGAGGCGGCGTGAAGACGCTCTTCGTCTCCTACCGCGTCACTGACCTGAACCGCTCGCTCGGTTTCTACAGCGCCTTGGGCTACGCCGAACTGGGCGGGGTAGAGGTCGGCGACGGGGCTCGCCTCGTGCTCCTCAAGTTCCCCGACGAACCGGCAGCCTCGCTCGAACTGGTTTACCGCCCCGGCGCCGGACCGGTCGACGTGGGCAGCGGTTTTGACCACCTCGCGATCCAGGTGGAGAGGCTCGCCACCACACTGGAAACGCTGACCGAAGCCGGTCTGAGTCCCGAGCCCCTCCAGTACCCGGGGGGCCCTCACGGCCCGAAGACGTCGTGGCTCACGGACCCGGACGGTTACCGGATCGAGCTGGTGGAGTGGCCGTCCGGACATCCCGACGGCATCACCGCCGCAGACTTCGCCTGAGGCAGCCACGGCCTGCGCAGTGGCGAAACTCCCCCTCGGCGCGACCGCGACGCAAGGCGGGGCGACAATCCCCTTCGCAGGTCTTGACGATCACTCATGAGGAGCAGCGCGGGCTGAGTGCCTGTGGCGGCCTGACACCACCGGCACGGTCCCGACCGACGCGCCGAAGGACCGACCCCAGCACCGTCGCCACATCGTGGATGCCGTACGGGACGGCCGCCGGCGATCAGCGGCCTCCCGGCCACCTGGCGGTCCACCTGGCCAGGTCGATAGCTCCGCTCGGACCCACGACCCGCCCAAGGGGCGTACGCGAGGTTCGCGTTCGGTGTGCCCTGCTGCGTAGCACGTTGGTCTTCGCCTCCTTCACCAGGCGGACGTTCGAGGTCAACGCACTGGGTATTGCGGGTCAGGAGGTTGATGACGTTTCGCCGATCAGCGGATCTCATTGTCGGGGTGCTCGCTGTCGTAGGACTCGCGGGCGCGAGCGATGTGGGCCCGGTGTTCGAGTGACCAGTCGGCGAGTGCCTTGACGAGGTGGGTCAGGCTTGCGCCCGTCTCAGTGAGCCTGTAATCGACCTGGGCCGGCACGGTCGGATACACGGTCCGAAGGACCAGACCGTCTCGCTCCAGCCGGCGCACCGTAAGCGTCAGCATGCGCTGAGAGATCCCATCGATGGCGCGCTGTAGTTGCCGGAAGCGCCGCGGGCCACCGGCGAGCTCGACGATGACGAGGACCGACCACTTGTCACCGACCCGGTCGAGGACGTCGCGGATCCCGCAGTCGGGGTGCTCCTGCCGTCCGCAGGGTTCGAGTTCAGCGGGTCCAGCGGTTACCTCGGTGTGCGTCACTGACACGAAATTGCCTCCTTGTGGGACGAGCCGGGCCGGTTGAAGATCTCAGCGTAGTTACTGAGCTTCTTCAGCGTTGCCGCTCCAGGGTGAGGACGGCTTTGGCGATTGACGTCATGCGGTTCGGACTGCAGCGGGCTCTGCGGAAGATCCGCCAGGACTTCAGGCGGGCGACGCCTCGTTCGACCGGTGCCCGTGCCGCGGCCAGGGCCCGGTTGACGGTCTTCTCGGTGGGGGTGAGTTCCTGCAGGGGCCTGCGTTTGACGCCCGTGGTCAGCCAGGAGCCACCGCCCTGGTAGGCAAGATCCGCCAGGATGGGAACGCCCTGGCGTTCGCAGATCCGGATGATCCGGTGGGTGCGGGCGGCGGTCAGGTCATGGGTGCGGCCCGGCAGAGCGGGCGAGAGCCACAGCAGCCGGCCGCCCGGGTCGGTGACCACCTGCACGTTCACACCGTGGCGCCGGTGTTTGTGGGAGTAGTCGGCCCGGCCGTCGCCGACCCGGTCGCACTCGGTGAGGGTGCCGTCGAGCAGGACGAAGTCGGGTTCGTGCTCGCGCAGCGTCTTCAACAGGCCCGGTGCACGTTCGGCGAGCAGGTCGACGACCGCTCTGGTGTAGGCGTGGGCGGTGGACTCGCTGATCCCGAATCCAGCGGCGATCTTCGCGAGAGTGGTGTGTTCGCGCAGGTACACCAGTGCCACCATCGCGCGCTGGGACGGGCGGAGTTTGCAGCGTCGGTCGCCCTCACGGGTGACGATCAGCATGGTGACCCACTCCACGAGTGCCTGCGGAAGGTCGAGTGCGGCAGGATGGATGACCAACGAGGCCCCCGAGCAACGTGATTGAGACGTCAGACACCTCGATCAACAGCTCGGGGGCCTCGCTCGTTGCGCTTCACGGCCCATCACCCGATCGGTGGCCAACTCGAAGAAGCTCACTGAAGAGAACCACGGCAGGAGACAAAGCCACAATGATCATGGTGACCGGAGCGAACGGACAGCTCGCCTCTCTCACTCTCCGAGAGTTGACAGAGCGTCACATGCCCGCCCTGGGTGGCACTCGATCGCCCGCAGAAGGGCAGCGGCGACTCGACTTCGACGACCCCGCGAGCCTCGACCTCACCGGCGTTTCTACGCTGGTCCTCGTCTCGGCGGGGTACGCCGAGGACGACCAGGTCATCACTCGGCACCAGGCAGCTGTGGACGCTGCGGTGCGCGATGGCGTGAACCACGTCGTCTACACCAGCCTGACCGGCGACGGTGACCACCTCGGCTTCGCGCTCGCCCATCGGGCAACCGAGCAGCTGATCAAGGTCAGTGGACTTGGGTGGACGATCCTGCGCAACGGGCTGTACGCCGAACTCTTCGGGGCGCTCCTGACCTGGACTGCTGACGGTGTGGAATCAGCGTTCGCGGACGGCGAGCTGGCCGCTGTGGCGCGGGCGGACCTGGCCGCGGCCGCAGCCGTCGTAGCCAGCAATCCGATTCCGCACGCTGGCAAGACCTACGACCTGGTCGGCGAACCGATCAGCGCCGCCGACATCGCCGAATCCCTCGGAGTCGCGCACCGGACCATCGGGCTCGGGGAGTACCGGGCCCAACTCCTCGCCAACGGGGCACTACTGCCGTTTCAGCCGCCGATGCTCGCCTCGATCGCGACCAGCGTCCGCCACGGTTTCCTCAGCACCACCAGCCCCGACCTCGCCCAGCTACTCGGCCGCCCGCTCACCGACCCTCTCACCGTCGCCGCGGTCACCACGGCCGCGATGCGCCCCGACGCCAGCTGATACGGATGGTTCGCCGCAGTGCGCCGCTGTCCATCGAAGGCCGCCGTCGTCGCAGCCACGGGATGCGCGTCGTAGTACGAACCTCGCGGATTCCAGCAGACGACCGTCCACTCGTCCGGTTGCCCGTCGGTGAGCCAGCACACGTGGGCACCGTTGTCGGTACCCGCCCACGACAGGAGTCCGACAGGCTCCGGATAAAAGGGATTCGGGCAGGCGTCAGGGTGGCTGTCCCGGAAGCTGCGTTCCTGGGCCGGCATGCGTTTCGCCGGGCCGACCAGCAGATCTCGCCCGCCAAAGGGCGTAAAGGGGCGTCAACCTAGGGGTCAGCCGTTGAGGTTCCGCATCAGCTCGGGGGCGTAGCGGTCGCCGGAGACGATGCCGTGTGGGGCGGCGGCTTCGATGGCGGCCAAGTCCTCGTCGTTGATCGTCACAGCGGTGGCGGCGACGTTCTCCTCCAGATAGCGGCGGCGCTTGGTGCCGGGGATGGCGACCGCGCCCTGGTGCAACACCCAGGCGAGAGCCAGCTGTGACGGCGAGACCTGCTTGGCGGCGGCGATCCGGCGGACCTCGTCGACCACAGCCAGGTTGCGGGCGAAGTTCTCGCCCTGGAAGCGCGGGTCGGTCCGGCGGAAGTCGTCCGCGGCGAAGTCGTCCGGACTGGCGATCGCACCGGAGAGGAACCCGCGCCCGAGCGGCGAGTAGGCGACCAGGCCGATCCCCAGCTCGTTCAGGGTGGCCATGACCCCGTCCTCCTCGATGCCCCGTTCGAACAGCGAGTACTCGGTCTGTACCGCCGTGATCGGGTGGACGGAGTGCGCGCGGCGGATGGTCTGCGGGGCGACCTCGGACAGACCGATGTAGCGGACCTTGCCGGCGGTCACCATGTCGCCCATGGCGCCGACGGTCTCCTCGATCGGCACCTGCGGGTCGACCCTGTGCAGGTAGTAGAGGTCGACGTAATCGGTGTCCAGGTGGCGCAGGGAGCGGTCCAGGGAACGCCGGATGTACTCGGGGCGCCCGTTGTGGCCGACGCGTGTGCCGTCGTCGGTGAACTCGATGCCCGTCTTGGTGGCGACGACGGCCTGCTCGCGGCGGCCGGCGAGGGCCTTGCCGAGGAGCTGTTCGTTGAGGAACGGGCCATAGCCCTCGGCGGTGTCCAGCAGGGTCACGCCCAGTTCCAGCGCGCGGTCGATGGTGGCGAGGGACTCGGCCTCGTCGGTGCTGCCGTAGAAGGCGCTCATGCCCATGCAGCCGAGTCCTTCGGCGGAGACGGTCAGGCCCTGGCTGCCGAGGGTGCGGAGTTCCATGGTGATCTTCCTTGCTGTGGCAGGTCGTCCCGCGGTGTGTGACTGGTCGGTGGTGCGTCCGGTGCGCTCCGGTCTTCGGCCCGGGCCGGGTACGGCTGGGCACCCCGGAGGCGGGGCGGGCGGTCAGCGCACCCAGGTGGTGGTGAGGGCCTGGACGGCGGAGCCGTCGAGGTCGGCGAGGGTGGTGGCGACGAAGTCGCGGGCCCACTGCGAGGTCTGGATGCGGAAGGGCGGGCGGGCGGCGGTCAGGGCGTCGACGATCGGGGCGGCTGCCTCGGCCGGGGTCTGGGCGTTGCCGAACGACTGCCGGGTGCGGGTGAGGTAGGCCTCGAGCGCCTGGCTGTAGGGACCGGCGGTGGCGAGCAGCGTCGGGACGTCCACGCCGAGATTGGCGACGAACTCGCTAGCCACCGCGCCCGGCTCGACCACGGTGACATCGACGCCGACGGTGGCGGCGACCGGCGCGAGGGACTGCATGAAGCCCTCGACGGCGAACTTGGCCGCGCAGTACGCCTCGTTGAAGGGCTGGCCGACGACGCCGCCGACGCTGGTGACGGTGATCAGCCGGCCCTTCGAGGCACGCAGGTGCGGCAGGGCGGCCCGGGTCACCGCCACCACACCGAAGAAGTTGACCTCCATGGCCGCGCGGACGTCGTCGAGGCTGCTCTGCTCGATGGTGCCGACCTGGGCGGCGCCGGCGTTGTTGACCAGCGCGTCCAGGCGACCGTGCTCGGCGACGACCTCGTCCAGGCAGGCGGTGATGCCGGCGGAGTCCGTCACGTCCAGGCGCTTGATCCGGATCCGGTCCGCGACACCCGCCTCGGCGGCGGCCTTGAGGAGGGCATCGGCCTTGCCGGTGTCGCGCATGGTGGCGATGGTCGTCCAGCCCGCCCGGGCGGTGCCGACGGCGGCGGCCAGGCCGATGCCGGAGGACGTACCGGTGATCAGAACTGTCTTCGGGGAGGTCATGAGGCTCTTCCTTGCCTGGGCGCACGACGGGCCGACACCCGTAACCGGGGAGTTCCCCAGTTATCTGCAACGGTAAGCGGGGAACTCCCCGGTTGTCCAGCTAGACTGGTCCCCGAGGAAGGGAGCAGCCTTGACCAGCAAGCCGAGCGTGTTGCGCGCCGACGCCCGCCGCAACCGGGAGCGCATCCTCGAAGCGGCCGTGCGCGCCTTCTCCGAGAAGGGCCCGGACGTCGCGATCGACACCATCGCCAAGGCCGCGGGGGTCGGCTCGGCCACCCTCTACCGCCACTTCCCCACACGCGAGGCGCTCATCGAGGCGACGTACCGCAACGAGCTGGCCCGTGTCTGCGACAGCGCCGCGAAGCTGCTCGCCGAGAACCCGCCCGACCGGGCGATGCGGCTGTGGATGGACGACTTCATCGACTACCTGACGGCCAAGCAGGGCATGGCGGACGCCCTGCGGGCCGCGGTCGCATCCGGCGCCGACCCCTTCGCCGAGACCCTCGACAAGCTCGGCACCGCGCTCGGCACCCTGCTGCGCGCCGGCGCCGACACCGGTCTCCTGCGCCCGGACATCGACCCCTTCGACGTCGGCTTCAGCCTGGCCGGCGTCGCACTGATCACCAGCGCTCCCGACCAACGCGAACGGGCCGGCCGCCTCCTCGACCTCCTCCTCGACGGTCTTCGCTACGGAGCGGCGGGGCCGACGCCCGGCTCATGACCCGGCTTTGGCCGCGCTGTTCCCGGAGGAGTCGAGCAATGAGCTGACGGAGCGTCATTTCTGACCGTCGGAAGCACGGTGCTGCGCAAGAAAACCGTTTGGCGGACCACGGCGCCCCCTGCTACTTTCGCGTTGGCCGTGCGAGAGAACGAGGAGGTGGTACCCGTGAACGAATCGACATGGGTGCTCTCCTTGCGGGTCACGGTCGGGCGATAGGTCGTCCGGGAGCGCCGTTGAAGCGCACTCCCGAAAGGCACGACCATGACCCTTCACTTCACTTCCGAACAACACCTCGACGACGGTGTCGTGGAACGCGAATTCACCCTCGGCGAGATCCCCGGCATCCTGTGGACGCCCGCATCCGCCTCCGCACCCACACCGCTGATCCTGCTCGGCCACCCCGGCGGGCAGCGCAGGATGTACCCCCGACTGGTGGCGCGGGCCCGGCGCTGCACGGCGGACGGCTTCGCCGCGGCCACCATCGAGCTCCCCGGGAGCGGTGACCGGCCCCGTTGGGCCGCCCTCGAGCAGGCACGCGCCGACCTGCGCCGGGCCATGGAAGCCGGCGAGCCGGTCAGCGACCAGATCATCGACGCCCTGATCCTCCCGCTCGTCGACAGGGCGGTCCCGGAATGGCAGGCCACCCTGGACGCCCTCCTGTCGCTGCCAGAGGTCGGCGGTCCGGTCGGATACTCGGGGGGAGTGATCTCCATCGGGGTGCGCCTTGCGGTGGTCGAGCCGCGGATCTTGGCCGCCGGTTTCTTCGCCGGGAGTTTCGTGCCGCGCGCCTTGTTCGAGGAGGCCCGCCGGGTCACCATTCCGCTGCACGTGCTTCTGCAGTGGGACGACGAAGGGAACGACCGACAGGCGGCCCTGGACCTGTTCGACGCCTTCGGCTCCCAAGAGAAGTCCCTGCACGCCAATATGGGCGGGCACACCGGCGTCCCGCAGTTCGCGGGCGAAGGCGTGGCCCAGTTCTTCGAACGGCACCTGAAGTGAGACCGGGCCGCCAGGCCGTCATCCGACGGTAGGCCTTGTGGGGCCGCGGGCCCCTGCCAACTTGGTGGAGGCCCGCGCTGCCCAGGTCCATGAAACGCTCGGCTTCTGCAGTTCTCGTGTGCTGCCCAAGCTCGTGTCCAGGGGCCGTCCAGGCAGTCGAGGGCGGTAGGAACGAGGTGGACCGGACGTGGCCGGCGAGTTCGGAAGCGTCCAGCGGTGCTCGGCCCCGAACTCGTGGCGTCCGGCCACCTCGAAGCAGGCTCGGGACACTCCTGGCCGGTGCTCTTAGCTCTGGACCATGGCCACCGCCACACGTCCCTTGGCCCGCTTCCGACCCGCCCCTAGCGGCGGGCGGCCCGAACACCGAGACCGGTCACCGCGGCCACGAGTGCCGCGGCGGCCGAGACCCGCACTGCCCGCTCCCGCAGCGGCGGTTTGGGGAGAGAAGACACGCCACCTTCGGGCTTCCGGGTGACGGACTCGCGGCCCTTCTCCCGGGCCAGCTTCATCACCTCGGCGACATGCAGCGCCTGCCGTCCGGTCTTCGCGTGCTTGATCTGTGTCTTGCAGGAGAAACCGTCCGCGACGACGAGGCAGTCGTCCTCCGCGTCGCGCACGGCGGGCAGCAGTGCCTGCTCTCCGCACTCCAGGGAGATCTCGTACTTGCCGGATTCGAAGCCCCAGGAGCCGGCCAGACCGCAGCAGCCGCCCTGGAGGTTCTGCACTTCCAGACCCATCTTCTCCAGCAGTTCCTGCTCCGGGCTCATGCCGCCGGTGGCTCGCTGGTGGCAGTGGCCCCACAGGAGTGCCTTGCCGTCCAGCGCGGGGGGCTTGATGTCGAAGGTCTGGAAGAACTCGGGGAAGTGGTAGGCGTTCTGCGTCAGCCGTTTCGCGTCGTTGTCGTGCGGCATCAGCTTGGGCAGTTCGTCCTTGAAGACGGCCAGGCAGCTCGGTTCCATGCCGACGATCGGTGTGCCGGCCCGCACGTGGGGGCGCAGGATGTCCAGGACCCGGTGCAGATAGCGTTCGGCGGCGTCGAGGAAGCCGTAGTCGTACAGCGGCCGTCCGCAGCAGATGTGCTGCTCAGGCATGATGACCTGCCAGCCGGCCGCCTCGATGGCCTCGACGCAGGCCACGCCGACGCCGGTGTGGAAGTGGTTGTTGAAGGTGTCCGGGAACAGCACGACGGGCCGGCCCGCGGGGTTGGTCGTGCCGCCGCGCCGGGCGAACCACTCCCGCAGGGTCATGGGCGCGAAGCGTGGGAGGGGGCGTCGGCGGTCGATGCCCGCGACGAGCTTCGCGATCCGGGCCAGGCCCGGTGTGTGGGTGGCGAAGTTGACGAGTTCGGGGACGCGGGAGGCGATCCGGGCGGCCTGGTCGATGAACCCGAAGGCGTAGGCGTAGCGGGGGCGCCAGCGGCGCAGCGACTTGTAGTGGTGGTGCAGGAACTCCGCCTTGTAGGTGGGCATGTCGACGTTGACGGGGCAGTCGTTGGTGCAGCCCTTGCAGGCCAGACAGAGGTCGAGGGCGTCCTTGACCTCCTCGGACTGCCATCCGTCGGTGATGACGTCGCCCTGGAGCATCTCGAACAGCAGACGGGCCCGGCCGCGGGTGGTGTGTTTCTCCTCGCGGGTCACCTGGTAGCTGGGGCACATTGTCGTCTCGGCCTGCGGCACCCGGCACTTGCCGATGCCGACACAGCGCAGGGTGGCGTGTGCGAAGTCCCCGCCGTCCTCCTCGTAGGCGAACTTGGTGCGGTACCGCGGCGGGTTGTAGTCGGTGCCCAGCTTGAGGTTCTCGTCCATGCGGTACGGGTCGACGACCTTGCCGGGGTTCATCTTGCCCTGCGGGTCCCAAATCGCCTTGAACTCCCGCATCGCCTGGACGAGTTCGGGCCCGTACTGCTTCTCCAACAGCTCCCCGCGCTGCTGGCCGTCGCCGTGCTCGCCGGAGACCGAGCCGCCCAGTGACACGGCGAGATCGGCGGCGTCCTCCATGAAGGCCCGGTAGGTGGCCAGGCCGGCGGCGGTGCGCAGGTCGAAGCTGAGCCGGCTGTGGATGCAGCCCTGGCCGAAGTGGCCGTACATCGCGCCGGTGATGCCGTGCCGCTCCATGACCTTGCGCAGCTTGCGTACGTACTCGCCGATCCGGTCGGGCGGTACGGCGGAGTCCTCCCAGCCGGGCCAGTGGTCCTTGCCGTCGGGCGGGAAGGCGGTCGAGCCGAGGCCGCTCTCCCGGATCGCCCACAGGTGTTCGCTGGTGCCGCCCTCCTGCTTGCTCTTGGCGGTGCGGACACGGTCGGGCGCGTAGCCCCGGTCGTCGGTGAGCCAGCGCACGAAGCTCTGCGCCTGCGCGACGGACTCCTCGGTGGTGTCGGCGCCGAACTGCACGACGAGCCAGGCCCCGCCCTCCGGGTGCGGCAGTTCCTGGATGTCCTCCACGTTCATGTTCTGCAGCTGCTGGTCGCGGATGAGCTCGTCGTCCAGCGCCTCCAGACCGATCGGCCTGAACCGCTCGACGATCTCCATGCAGTCCTCGGCGGCCTCGGCGAGATCGGCGTACTCGACCACCACGGTGGTGCGCTGCAGCAGGGCGGGGGTGAGCATGAGGACGGCCTGCAGGGCGGTGGCGCAGGTGCTCTCGGTGCCGACCAGGGCACGGGCGACGTTGAAGCCCCGTTCGGGCAGGAGTTCGTCGAGGTTGTAGCCGGAGACGCGGCGCGGCACCTGTTCCGCGGAGTGGAAGCCGGCCCGGATGGTGTCGGCGTACTTGTCCCGCAGGTCGCGCAGGGCGGCGTAGATCTCGCCCTTTCGGCCGCCCTCGGCGATGATGTCGTCGAGCTGCTCCTCCTCGTTCACCCCGACCCAGAAGCGGGCGCCGTCGTAGGTGACGACTTCCAGGGCGTGCACGTTGTCGCTGGTGCGCGGGCCCGGCCCGTACAGCTGTGACTGCACCGAGTGGATGCCACAGGAGTTGTTGCCGATGTTGCCGCCGATCAGGCAGCGGGAGTGGGTGGAGGGGTCGGGTCCGAAGACCAGGTTGTGCTTGCCGGTGTGGCGGTTGAGTTCCTCGTTGATGACGCCCGGCTCGCAGGTGGCCAGGCGACGGTCGGGGTCGATGTCCCCGATGCGGGTCAGGTACTTGGAGTGGTCGATGACGACGGCCTCGTTGACCGTCTCGCCGGAAAGGCTCGTCCCGCCGCCGCGGTTGAGGACCGGCGCGCCGAAGCGGTGGCAGATCTTGTGTACGGCGACGACGTCGTCGAGCGTGCGGGGGACGACGACGCCGATGGGCACCTGACGGAAGTTGGACGCGTCCTGTGCGTACAGGCCCAGCGAACCCGCGTCGAAGCGGACCTCGCCGTCCACGGCCTTGCGCAGGGCCCGTTCGAGCTTTCCGACGTCGAGCCGCTGCCTCGCGCGCGGAGGCCCCGCGATCTCGGGGTGGGTCTTGGCCGGGATGTCACGCGTCGCCCGGCGCTTTGCGTTCGCCATCGGGTCTCCACTCTCCTTTGCGAGCCTGGTCAGGCGGGTCGCTGTCCGTACACGCGGTGGGGCTCTACGTCGGCCCACTTGACCTCGAGTCCGAGCCCCGGACGGCCGGTGTCGGGGCGGAGTGCGCCGCCGACGGGTGACAGGGTGCCGTCGAACACCAGCTGTTCGAGCCGCACATGATCGTGGAAGTACTCCAGGTGCCGCATCCGGCGCACCGCGCAGAAGGCGTGCGCCGAGATCGCCGGGGCGCAGTGCGCGGACAGGTCGATGTCCCGGGTCGCCGACAGACCGGCGGTCTCCAGTACGCCGGTGATGCCGCCGCACCGGGTCACATCGGCCTGGAGGCAGTCCACGGCGGGAGGTTCCAGGAGGTTCACGAAGTCGCGCGCGGTGAAGGCGTATTCGCCCGCCGCGATCTCCAGGCGCTCCGGGCCGCGCTCGCGCAGCATGCGCAGGCCTTCCAGGTCGGCGGAGCTGACGGGTTCCTCGAACCACCGCACATCCCACTCGTCATGGAACCTGCGCGCCCAGTACAGGGCCTCCTTGCGGGCGAGCGCGCCGTTGGCGTCGGTGAAGATCTCCGGCTCGTCGCCGATCGCCTTCCGTACGGCGGTCAGCCGCTCGGCATCGCGCTCGGGTTGGCGCGAGGTCTTGAGCTTGACGCGGGGGATGTCCTGGGCGACCCATCCGGACAGCTGCTCGGTGAGCCGGTCGAGCGCGTAGTTGGTGAAGCCGCCGCTGCCGTACACCGGCACCCGGTCGTGGTAGGCCGGCAGCAGATGGATCAGCGGCAGGCCCAGCAGTCTGGCCTTGAGATCCCACAGGGCCACGTCGACGGCGGACAACGCCATGGCGCCGACGCCGGGGCGTCCCGCGTTGCGGATCTGTGCGGCCATGCGGTGCCACAGCGCGGGGGGCGAGGTGACGTCCTGCCCTTCGATCACAGAGCTGAGCTTGGAGTCCACGAAGGAGGCGACCGACACGTCCCCGTAGGTGTATCCGACACCGGTCGCGCCCGCGGCATGCACCTGGACGAGGACCATGGTCGTGGAGTCCCACTCCAGGGTGCCGTCCTGCTCCTTGCCGTCCGGGCCGTCGGTGGGCACCTCGAAGGCGTGGACATCCACGCCGTCGATACGGCAGGTGTCCAGCTTCGGCCTTCCCGCCGCCGTGCCGCCGCTCACGAGTGCCGTCCGGGGAGGTGTTCGGCAAGCTCAGTGCGCTTCCGGCGGGCGCCCTGGACGCCTGTGCCGGTCCTGTTCCCCGCCCCCGGACTGCCGTACATCCCGCTCGCGCCCCACTCGGACACGCGCTGCAGAACGAAGTCGGCCATCAGCGTCATGACGCGCTCCCTTGAACATGCCCTCTGTCGTCACCAGTGGGTGACCCACGGCTCGACCTCGTAAACGGCGCGATCGTCCCTGCGGCCGTCCACGGCATCGAAGCCGCACACCCGGTGGCGGCCGCCGCAGGTTCCGCACCGGCCGTGCCCACAGGCCGTCCACGGGCCGTACGGCCCCAACGGCGCCCCACGGGCCGGTGAATCGGCGGCCTGCGGCGCGGCGGGCCGGCCACCTGTGAGGACCGTCGTGGCGGCGGCCGGGCGGCGTGACCGTTTCGGTGGAGGCCTGGTCGGTGTGCGGGGTGGCCGCTGCGGCGCAGGCGTGGTGCTGGTCCCCGTGGGCGGGTGCCTGACCCGGGACACGGCGTGCCTGGTCCGTGCTGTTCGTGTGCCTCGGCTGGTCCGTCGGCCGCTCTGCGGTGCGCGGGTCGGTATGCGCGGGAGAGTCGGCCTCGGCAGCCGCTGCACCGCCCTCGAGCTCCTCCCGCAGACGGGCGAGGCAGCGGGCCAGGAGGCGGGACACGTGCATCTGCGAGAGGCCCACAGCCGTGGCGATCTGTTGCTGGGGCTGATCGTGGAAGAAACGCAGGAACAGGATGCGTCGCTCCCTGACGGGGAGCCGCTGCAGGGCTCGCATCAGCGTCACCCGGTCCGCCGCGAACTCCAGGGCAGGATCGCAGTCCCCGGTCACCTCGGCGGGGTCGGGCCAGGAGTCGCCCGCTCCCGGCGGCGGCGCGTCGAGAGAACGGGGGTACGCCGCCGTGTCCGACTGCAGAGCGTCGACGACCGCCTCGGGGGACAGACCGGAGACTTCCGCGATCTCCGCCGGAGTGGGCGCGCGTCCTGCGAGCCGCTGCTCCAGTTCCCTTTGGGCGTGGACCACTCGGAGCCGGGCTTCCTGAAGCGAACGCGGCAGCCGCACCAGTGCCGTCCTGTCGCGCAGGTGCCGTTTCAGCTCCCCCGTGACGGTGGGGAGCGCGTAGGACAGGAAGGCGTGTCCGCGCTCGGGGTCGTAGCCGTCCACAGCCTTGATCAGTCCGAGGCAGGCCACCTGGACGAGATCGTCCTGGTCCTCGCCACCGGAGGTGCGGTACTTGGCGGCGATGCGGCGTGCCAGCGGAAGGAGCCGGCGGATCACGCCCTCGCGGGCAGCGTCCCGTTCCGGGCCGGGTGGCAGCCGACTGATGCCGGCGACGAGGTCGTCGATCAGCTGGGAGGACAGGCGCGCGTCGTTGCTCACCCGCGCCACCGGAGCGAGGGGACTGCTGAGGGGCGACATGTGAAGCCTCGGGCGGTCGGCTGCGGGCTGTGGACACCGCCGAGGGTCCCCCGTTTTTGTTTGGCCTATGCAAAAGTCATTCGGTCGGCCGACGCCCCCGGGGCCGGCCGGATGAACATCGCCGCCCCCGGGACTACAGCGCGGCGTCAACCTCGCCGGAACCGCCATCCGGCCGCCGGCCGAGGCTGCGTACCCAATCGTCCACCCCGATGCGAGCTGCGGCCATGCGCCGCGATGCCGCCCGCCGAAGACCGCCGTTTCAAGCCCGGCGCGCCCGGGGACTCCCGTCGCGGCCGCCCCTGGCCTCAGCCCCCTTTCCGGCGGGACCGGCCCGGCCGCGCGGGCCATCCGGAGGTGAACTGTCCTTGTCGCTCCTGCGGAAGCTGCTGCATCCGGAACCCAAGCCCACCCGCGGCGAACGCCTGTTGGCGGCCGTGGACCGGCGCCTGCCGGTGTCGGAGGCGGCCAAGACGTTCCTGCGCAAGGCCTTCCCCGACCACTGGTCCTTCCTGCTGGGCGAGATCGCCCTGTACAGCTTTGTCGTCCTGGTCCTCACCGGCACGTTCCTGACGTTCTTCTTCCACCCGGTCATGACGGAGCAGCCCTATACCGGCTCCTACACACCGCTGCAGGGCGTTCCGGCCTCGGAGGCGTACACGTCGGTGCTGCACATCAGCTTCGACGTGCGGGGCGGGCTGCTGGTCCGTCAGATGCACCACTGGGCGGCCCTGGTCTTCGTCGCCGCCATCGCCGTGCACATGCTGCGGATCTTCTTCACCGGAGCGTTCCGGCGTCCTCGTGAGATCAACTGGACCATCGGGGTCACCCTCTTCATGCTGTCGCTGCTGGAGGGCTTCTGCGGCTACTCCCTGCCCGACGACCTGCTGTCCGGCACCGGACTGCGCACGGCCCAGGGCATCGTGCTGTCGATCCCGATCGTGGGCACCTATCTGAGCTTCTTCGTCTTCGGCGGCCAGTACCCGGGACACGAGATCGTCCCGCGGATGTACGCGGCCCACATCCTGCTGATTCCCGGGCTGCTCATCGCTTTGATCGCGGTGCATCTCGGTCTCGTGGTCTACCTCAAGCACACCCAGTGGGCCGGCCCCGGGCACACGAACCGCAACGTCGTCGGCAAGCCGCTCTACCCGCAGTACACGACGAAGTCGCTCGGCCTGTTCTTCATCCTGTTCGGGCTGCTGGCCGTGCTCTCCGCGGTGATGCAGATCAACCCCATCTGGGACTTCGGCCCCTACCGGGCCGACCAGTCCTCCCTCGACGCCCAACCGGACTGGTACGTGGGCTTCCTGGAGGGTGCACTGCGTCTGACGCCGGCCATGGAGACGGACTTCGCCGGACACACCGTCATCTGGGACGTGTTCCTGCCCGGCGTGGTGCTGCCGCTGACCCTGTTCGCCGTGCTGTACCTCTACCCGTTCTTCGAGCGCTGGGTGACCGGCGGGGGCAAGGAGTACCACCTCTGCGACCGTCCGCGGCACCAGCCCACCCGCACCGGCCTCGGGGTGGCCGGCATCCTCTGGTACGCCGTCCTGCTGGCGGCCGGCGGCCAGGACGTGCTGGCCAAGGTGTTCCAGATCCCGCTGGAACTGATCACCTGGACCTTCCGGGTCTGCGTCGTCGTCCTGCCCGTCCTCGGGTTCTGGGCCACGAAGCGTCTGTGCCTGGGCCTGCAGGCGCTGGACCGGGCCCGCGTCGAGCAGGGCGGGGTGACGGAGCAGGTGCGGCAGACCACCGCCGGGGCCTATCTGCGGGGCCACACTCGGATGTCCCGCGAGGAGGCGACCAGGCTGATCGTCCGGGACACGCCGCTGCCCCTCGAGCACGTCGGCCACTGGTACCAGCCGGTGGGACGCTGGCTGCGGCGGGCGCTTAGCCGCTGGTACTTCGCCAGGCGGGTCGAGGTCCCGCTGACGGACGAGGGGCGCCGTTACGTTGCGGCCGTGACCGCCGATCCCGCCCAGGCCGAGGAACAAGAAGGCGAGTAGCTCCCCACCCGGCTGCAGGGCTTCTTGTACGGGTGCCTGCTCGTCCGGTGAAGAGCCGTTGTTCCGGTGTGGTGCCGGGGCGGCCTGCGCGATCACCGTCAGGTCGGCGTCACTCGCCGGGGAGTTGCGCCTGGGCCAGGCGTTCCTCCGTCGTGACCCAGCGCCAGGTGATCCTCAGGGCGGCCAGCCCGATCGGCAGCATGGCGGTGATCATCGCCAGGCCGCCGGCCACATGGCCCAGCGCCACCATGGCCACCCCCGGCAGGTCCAGCAGCGGCATCGCCAGGTAGAGATAGACCGAGCGGGCCGGATCGCTCAGCCGGTGCCGCTCGCCGAGGACGGGCAGCCAGAACAGCACCGCTCCGCCCAGCAGCAGCATCTCCAGCAGAACATGCGTCACGAGAGAATCTCCGCGCTGCCCGGCGAGAGCGATCACCGCGTGCAGTGCGGCGAATCCCGGGAGGGCAGCGGCGGCCGGCACTGAGAGCCTGCTCCACACCGCACGGTGCCGGGTGGCGTGGATCGCCGCGGGCACCACCGCCGACACCAGCAGCCCGGAGACCGCCATCGCGGCGACCTCCGCGTCCATGCCGTACTGGTGCATGCCGTTCACCGCGATCGCCTCCACGCTCCCCGGTGGATCGCCACGGCGGCCGCGACCGCGAGCAGCGGGACCGCCAAGGACAGCATCCAGGGCCCGTAGGCGAGACTGAGCGCGGCCAGGGTCAGGCCGACCGCCGCCGGCAGGACGGCGGCACCGCCCGCGTAGGGCACCCGGTAGTTCGTCTGTTCCCTCGTCCCCCGCCGGGAGGAGATGAGGACGGCCAGCGCGGCGGCCTCGATCAGGATCACGGCGCCGACGTACAGCAGGACCGCGGTCAGTGCTTCGTGGTAGATGGCGAGGACGGCTGCGAGGACGCCGTTGGCCAGTCCCCAGCCGGCCATCACGGCCCAGCCCGGATATCTCTTGATCACTTCCGGGTCTCCTCTGCGCGGGCGGCCGATGCGTTCGCGGGACGTGCCTGCTTGTGCCGGTCCAGCAGGGGCGCGTTGCTGGTGATCGGCGGCAGCGGGTGCTCGGGGGTGAAGTTGAGTTCTGGCGGCGGGGAGGAGGTGGCCCATTCCAGGGTGTGGCCGTGCCAGGGGTCGTCGCCTGCGGGTCGTTTGCTGCGCAGGGACTCCAGGATGTTGAACAGGAAGACCAGCATGCCCGCGGCCAGTACGGCGGCTCCGCAGCTGGAGAGCAGGTTGAGCAGGCCGAAGCCGTCCACCGTGGAGTAGCTGGAGACGCGCCTCGGCATGCCGAGATAGCCGAGGCCGAACATGGGCAGGAAGGTCAGGTTGGTGCCCACCACCAGCAGCCAGAAGTGGACTTTGCCCAGCCCCTCGCGCAGCAGGACCCCGGTGGCCTTCGGGAACCAGTAGTACACGGCCGCGAACAGCCCGAAGGCGCTGCCTGCGAAGAGCACGTAGTGCAGGTGGGCGACGATGAAGTAGCTGTCGGTGACGTGGTAGTCGATCACCGGGGTGCCGACCATGATTCCGGTGAGCCCGCCGATGAGGAACTGCGGGATGAAGGCGAGCGCGAACAGCATCGGCGTGCGGAAGACCAGCCGGCCGCCCAACACGGTCCCGATGAGTGCGAAGTACTCGATCCCGGCCGGCATCAGCAGGGCGATCGAGGTCAGGGAGTAGTAGTTGTTGGCGGCCTGCCCGGTGGCGAACATGTGGTGGCCCCACACGCTCATCGACAGGGCCGCGAACGCCAACAGCGCCAGGACCGTGCCCTTGTAGCCGAAGAAGCGCCGCCCGGAGAAGACCGCGAGGACCTCGCCCACGGCGGCCAGGTACGGGAAGAACATCACGTAGACGACCGGGTGGCCGTAGAACCAGAAGATGTGCTGGTAGCCGATGTTCCACACGTTGGACGCGAACACGGACGGGTCCACCCGCCCCACGGCCAGCATGGTCAGCGCCGCGAGCAGCGCCGGGAAGGCGCCGACCACCATCAGGCAGGTCGCCACCATGGACCAGGAGAACACCGGCATCCGCAGCATGGTCATGCCGTGGGTGCGCTTGCGCAGCACCGTCCACAGCACGCTCCAGCCGATGAGGATGACGCCGACGGCGGCGAGGAAGACCCCGACGATCCACAGGTCCGATCCCACCGACGGCGAGTGCTCGCTGTCGGCCATGGGCGGATAGGAGAACCAGCCGTCGGCGTGCGCGCCCAGCGGAGTGGCGAACCCGGCCAGCATGGTCACCGCGCCCATCACATACAGCCAGTAGCCCAGCAGCGTGGTGCGCGGCATCGCGATGGCGGGCGCCCCGATCTGCAGCGGCACCAGGTAGACGCCCAGGCCGAGCGCGAACGGTGTCATGACCATGTAGATCATGCCGGAGCCGTGGATGGTGAACAGCTGGTTGTAGGTCTGTGCGGGGAGGAACTGCTCGTCCGGCTGGGCCAGCTGACCGCGCATCAGCAGCGCGAGCACGCCCATGAGGAAGAGCAGCACCAGTGAGGTGCCGATGATGAGCAGGCCGATGCGTTTGTGGTCGGTGGAGGTCATCCAGCCGAACCAGCCGCCCGGGCGGGGCGATCCGGCGGCTTTACCACTCATCTCCAGTTCGGTCGTCATGCGGCCGCTCCGGTGGCGCCCGCCGCGTGGCTCTGGACCCACTTCCGGAATTCGTCGGGGGACACGGCCTTGATCCAGAAGTCCATGGTGCGATGGCGCAGCCCACAGAACTCCGCGCACCGGCCCCGCCAGCGGCCCTCGCGGTCGAAGGCCAGGGTGAAGCTGTTGTGGTGGTTGGGGAAGACGTCCATCTTGTAGCGCAGCGCGGGGATCCACATCGAGTGGATGACGTCCTTCGAGGTGAGCCGCACCTTGATGTTCCGCCCGGTCGGCACCACGAGGGTGGGCAGGTCGCCGTGACGGCAGGTGCCGGACACCGCCGTCCTGCCGCCCGGCGAGTCCGGGTAGCCGAAGCTCCAGCACCACTGGAAGGCGGTCACGTCCACGTGCGTGGTGGGCAGGTGGTGATCGGACTGCTGCTGACGCTGGTTGGCCAGAGCGGTGAAGACGACGAGGAAGACCGCGATGGCGCCGAGTGCACCGAGGTAGTACGACTCCAGACGCGGACGCTCGGTCCGCTGCGAGGGTTCCGTGCCCGGGCGGGCGCGGCGGCGCACCACGGCGACGAGCAGCAGGACGAGGATCGTCACGAAGACGAAGGAGGCGATGGCCGTCTCCAGGGTGAAGACCTGGCCGAAGACATGCCGTTGATTCATACGTCGCTTCCCTCCGCTGGGCCCGGTGCGCAAGCGTGAGTCCCCCGAGGCCCGGCTTTTGAAGCATGCGGCGCGCGCCGAGGCGGTCGGTGCCGACGTCGGCGGGGCGCTACGCCCTCACCTGTCTGCTGCTCGTCGTAGGTGACGTGATCGCTGGTTTCACGGCGGTACGACCGGGTGACTTCAGGGACCGACACGAACGGAGCGGCTCGCACAGGGCGGTGGTCATCTTGGCTGTATCCACGTTTTCGTACGTGCGCCTGCGACGGCCCACGGCCCGGTAGGCGCAGCCCCCACCGGCATACCCCATCCCCCACGACCGGCGACTTGGTAAAGGCCCATGTTTTCCCCAGCCACCTCCACGCGCCCGGAGCACTCCCCTGCCAGGGCTGTCGACTGGTCCTCGGAGCGCATCGACGCACTGATGCGCGACCTCGCGGCGCTCCCGCGAGGGCCCAGGCGCGCCGCGCTGAGAGACAGGGTCATCCAGCTGCTACTGCCCGTGGCCCGCCGGGCGGCGCGCCGGTTCCGCGCCGGCGGGGAGGACTTCGACGACCTGGTCCAGGTGGCCTGCCTCGGGCTGATCAAAGCCGTCGACGGATACGACCCCACCCTGGGGCACGCCTTCCTGTCCTACGCGATGCCCACCATCGTCGGCGAGATCAAACGGCACCTGCGCGACCGGACCATGCTGATGCGGCTGCCCAGGCCCATCCAGGAGGCACGCAGCCAGGTCTTCCAGGCCGTCGAGGAACTCGAACAGCGGCACGGCGGGCAGCGGCCCTCCGCGGAGCAGGTCGCCGAACACACCGGCCTGGGACTGCCCCTCGTCATCTCGACGCTGCGTGCGGTACGCGAGTGCAGCCCGCGGTACCTCGACGCCGAAACGGACAACGGGGGCGGCTCTCCCCTCATCTCCCTGATCGGGTCCGAGGACAGCGCGCTGGGTCTCGCCGTCGACACCCTCGCGCTGGCCACCGCCCTGAAGCGGCTGCCGGAGCGAGAACGCCACATTCTGTACCTGCGCTTCTACGAGGATCGGACGCAGCAGCAGATCGCCGATGCCGTCGGCGTGTCCCAGATGCAGATCTCGCGCATCCTGGCGCACTGCTTCGCGCGATTGCGCGAGGCCCTCGACGAATGCGTGCCGGCGCCCAGGGCGCATCGGACCAGCCACCGCCCCGCACCGCCCTCACCAGCACACCGTCGCCGCCGTACGACACCTCGCCGCGAACGGAACAGGCAGCCGCCACCGACACGACGGCCCCGGCACCGGGATACGAGGATCGAAGCGACCGGGACCGCCGCCGCGGCACCCTCTTCATCCCCGCGAGGGGGGCGAGGACGCCCCAGCCGGAGCAGATCTCCCCTCGCGCCCTGTGCTGCGCGGCTCCGCCACGTGAGGCCCGGTGACCGACTCGGCCACGCCGTCGCCGGACGCACCCACCGGGCGAGAGGCGCTGCGGGACTTCCTCGGCCGCCACCGAACACCCCCGACACCCCCGCCATCCCTGACATCCCGGGGAAGCCGTTTTTCTTTCCCAGCCGAAGGAGGTAGGCACTGTGGAGCACATCGGGCGCCATGTCTGGGCCATCGCTGAGGGGTTCATCCCGCAATCCAGCACCGGCCCCGAATCGATGGCCAGCCATGAGACGGCATGCATCCTCAACACCGGCGACCAGGACGCGCATGTGGAGATCACCCTGTTCTTCCCGGACCGCGAACCCGCCGGGCCCTACGCCGTCACGGTGCCGGCCCGACGCACGCTGCACCAGCGCTTCGGCGAACTCGCGGACGACGGCTCCCTCAGCGTAGGGGCGGACTACGCGTCGGTCCTCGTGAGCGACGTGCCGGTCGTCGTCCAGCACACACGTCTGGACAGCAGGCAAGCCGCCAACGCCTTGCTGTCGACGATCGCCTATCCCGCGTCCTGACCAGCGGGCGGAGAGGTCGACGAAAGCCGAACGGAGGGAACGACCATGGTTGCCGAGGACGTCAAGCCGACGCTGACAGGGCAGGGTCGTCGCCGCATCGCAAGCGAGCGGCTCGTCGGGGGCTTCCGCCTCTTCGTCCTGTCCGCCCTGCTGCTCGCCGGTGTGGGTGCGATCGGCCGTCTCGCCGGCTGGGTGGCCCTCACCGCGACCCTGGGACCGACGGCGTATGTGCTCCTGGCGCACCCGGGCTCGGTGGGCGCGCGATGGCGCAATGCCGTGTCCGGCCATGTCCTTGCGGTGGCCGTCGGCCTGGGCTGCCTGGCCGTGTTCGGCCTGTGGGACCACCCCTCCGTCGCCGACCAGCACCACGACACCGCACGGCAGATCGGCGCTCAGGCCCTGGCCGTGGGGCTGACGCTGTTCCTGCTTCATGTCCTCGACGCCCACCATGCCCCGGCGGCTGCCCCCGCACTTCTGATCGCCTCGGGCATCGCCCGCCCCGGGCCTCCGCTGTACGGCTTGCTGACCGGGCTGGCCCTGGTCCTGGCGATCGCCCCGCTGCTCACCGCCGCGACCCGGCACAGCCATGTGTGGATGCCGTCACGAGGATGGCCCATGAGGAGGGATGAGCGATGAGGGCCGCGACCGTCGTGCGCCTCGGCTGGGGCACCGTGCTGCTGATCTTCCCGGATGCGGTGCTGCGGCACCTGCCCGGGACCGGGCCGGACCGGGCCGGCAGTGCAGCCGTCCGGGTGTTGGGTGCCCGCCATGTCGGGCAGGGTCTGCTCAGCGCTCGCGGCGTCCTGCCGCCCGTCTGGGCCGCCGCGACGGATGCGCTGCACGCCGTCAGCATGGCCGGCCTGGCCCTGACCAGCGCACGGTGGCGGACGGCGGCCCTCGCCGACTTCGTCATCGCCGTCGGCTTCGTGGTGACGGACGGGGCGGATTCCGGTTTCCTGTCGGCCCGGACGGGATATTCCCAGGGCCATGATGGACAGATCCGACATGCCCGAGGCTCTGCCGGACGGCGTCTGCCCTCCGTGGGCCCTGCGAGGCTATGCGGTCCTCGCCGACGGTGAGCGGGGCGCGGTGGTCGACCCGGAGGGCAGGATCGTCTGGTTGTGTGCACCGCGCTGGCACAGCGAGGCGGTGTTCTCCTCGCTGATCGGAGGCAGTGGATACTTCGCGGTCGAGCCCGTGGACCGATGGCGGGTGTGGGGCGGCTACTACGAGGACGGGACCCTCATCAGGGTGAGTCGCTGGTTGACCCGGGATGCCGTGATCGAGTGCCGTGACGCGTTGGCGATGCCTACGTCCCCCGGTCGCCTGGTGTTGCTGCGCCGTATGCGGGTCGAAGAGGGCGAGGCACGGCTGCGGTTGACGCTCGACGCACGTCCCGGTTTCGGCGCGGAGCGGATGCGCCACCCCCGCCTGGAGGGCGAGGTGTGGACGGCCGAGGGCAGAGGACTGCGGCTGCGGCTCCTGGGAGCCCACCGGTCGACGTGGGGGCCTGAAGCCCCGCTGCGCGGCGAGTTCGTCCTGCACAGGGGCGAGGAGCACGACATCGTACTGGAGCTCGGGACCACACAAGACGCGCCCCTGCTGCACCCCCGGGAACTGTGGGAGGCGACCGAAAGGGCGTGGAAACAAGCCGTGCCGGACTGCTCCGATCTCGCGGCGCCGCGGGATGCCCGGCATGCCTACGCCGTGCTGCGGGGCCTGACCAGCGCCGCGGGCGGCATGGTCGCCGCCGCCACCACGAGCCTGCCGGAGCGGGCCAACACCGGTCGCAGCTACGACTACCGCTTCGCCTGGCTGCGCGACCAGTGCTACGCCGGCCTCGCGGTCGCCGCGCACGGGCCGCACGATCTGCTCGACAGCGCCGTGCGGTTCACCGCCGAACGCGTCCTCGACGACGGTGAGCGGGTCCATCCCGCCTACACCGTCGACGGCGGGCCGGTGCCGGACGAGCGTTCCCTGCCGCTGCCCGGCTACCCGGGCGGCAGTGACCGGATCGGCAACCAGGCGGCCGCCCAGTTCCAGCTCGACACCTTCGGTGAGGCGCTCCAGCTGTTCGCCGCCGCCGCCCGCCACGACCGGCTCACCCGGGAGGCGGAGCGGGCCGCGCGCGTGGCGGTGGACGCCGTGGAGCGCAACTGGCAGCGGCCCGACGCGGGGCTGTGGGAGCTGGAGGAGCGGTGGTGGACCCACTCGCGGCTCAGTGTGGTGTGCGGCCTGCGGCGCATCGCCGAGGTGTTCCCGGGCGGGGCGGGTCGCCGCTGCTCGGAGATCGCCGACGTGGTCTACGCCGAGACCCGTCGACGCTGTCTGCGCGGCGACGGACGCTGGCGGCGGGCCGCCGACGACGACGGGCCCGAAGCCGCCCTGCTGGTGCCGCTGGCCCGTGGTGTCCCGAGCGCCGACGATCCCAGCAATGCGATCACCCGCGCCTTCATCGAGGAGCAGCTGGCCGAGGACGGCTACCTCTACCGCTTCGACCACCCCGGGTCACCGCTCGGCGAGGTGGAGGGAGCCTTCCTGCTGTGCGGGTTCACCATGGCCCTGGCCACCGACCACCTCGGCGGCCGGGCCGGTGCCCTGCGCTGGTTCGAACGCACCCGGGCGGCCTGCGGGCCGTCCGGGCTGTTCGCGGAGGAGTACGACGTGCGTCAGCGCCAGCTGCGCGGCAACCTCCCCCAGGCCTTCGTCCACGCTCTGCTGCTGGAGTGCGCCGTCCGCCTCAAGGATGCTTCGAGCCCGTCCCCGTGAGAGGTGCGGCGCACGCTTGCGGCGAGCACAGCGCCGACCGCTCCGGCCGTGCCCGTGGCCACCGCCGCCGCGAGGGGCCGGCGGTGACGCGACAGCCACAGTTGAGGGCTGCGGGTGTGCGCCTGGTCGTCGAAGACGCCGTGCGTGCCGTGGTCGGCACCGTGCGCGTCGTCGGCCGGTTTCCACAGGTTCGCCGGCCGTGACGGGTCGAGGGGATCGTCGGTCTGCTGGGAGTCGTAGGCGGTGCGGGCCAGGTACCGGTCCAGCAGGCCGGCGGCGACCTTCTGCCCGAGCAGGGTGGCGACGGTCGATCCGCCCACCCAGTACTCGCGCCGGGCGGGGTGATCGGCCGCGTACAGGATGCCTTCGGCGGCGACCTCGGGCTGATAGACCGGAGGTACCGGTTGCGGGTGCCGCGGCAGCCGGGTCAGCACCCAGCTGAACTGGGGCGTGTTCAGTCCGGGCAGGTGGACGCTGGTCACCCGCACCCGGCTGCGGTCGTGCATCAGCTCGCAGCGCAGGGCGTCGGTGAATCCCTGGATGGCGTGCTTGGCACCGCAGTACACCGCCTGCAGCGGCACACTGCGGTAGGCGAGGGCCGAGCCGACCTGCACGATGACGCCCCGGTCGCGCGGCAGCATGCGCCGCAGCGCGGCCTGGGTGCCGTGCACGAAGCCGAAGTACGTCACTTCCGTGGCCCGCTTCAGCTCCTCCGGGCGGATCTCCACCACGGGCGCGAAGATCGTGGTGAAGGCGGCGTTGACCCACACGTCGATCGGCCCGAGTTCGTTCTCCACGCGCTGGGCGGCGTCCTCCACGGCCTGGGCGTCGGCGACGTCGACGGCCAGCGGAAGGGCCCGCCCGCCGGCGGCCCGCACCTCCTGGGCGGCGTGCTCCAGGCCCTCCTGGCCGCGCGCGAGCAGGGCCACGGCCGCCCCGCGGGCGGCGAAGGCTCTGGCCGTGGCGCGACCCACGCCGGCGCTTGCACCGGTGACCACCACCACCTCGGGACGGCCCGCCCCGCCGGCCCGTCGTGTGCGGGTCACTTCTCGCCCCGGCCGGGGAGGTGTTCGGCGAGCTCGGTGAGCTTCTGGCGGGCGCCCTTGACGGCGATGCCGGTCCTCTCCGGATCGTGCACGGCCGCCTTGGCGGCCTTCTTGGCCTGGGATTTCATGATGTGCGGCGGGATCGGGGCGATCTCCGGGTCCACCTTGAACTCCAGCACCACCGGCACGTCGGAGTCCAAGGCCTCCTCCCACGCCTTCCCGATCTTCTTCGGGCTGTCGCACACGATCCCCTTCAGTCCGAGCAGCTGGGCGTACGCGGCGTAGGGGACGTCCGGGATCTCCTGCGAGCCGGGGTATTTCGGGTCGCCGGCCATGGCGCGCTGCTCCCAGGTGACCTGGTTGAGGTCATGGTTGTTGAACACGCAGAAGATGAACGGAGCGGGCCCCGACAGCCGGTCCAGATACCGCTTGATGGTGATCATCTCGTTCATGCCGTTCATCTGGAACGCGCCGTCCCCGACGAAGGCGATGACCGGGCGGTCCGGGTAGGCGAAGCGGGCCGCGATCGCATACGGGGTGCCCGGGCCCATCGTGGCCAGGGTCCCCGACAGCGACGCCTGCATGCCGGTACGCAGCTTCAGATGCCGCGCCCACCAGTTCGTTCCCGAGCCGGAGTCGGCAGTCAGGATGCAGCCGTCCGGCAGCCGTGGGGACAACTCGGCCGCCACGGCCTGGGGGTTGATGGTGTTGCCGAAGTGCTCGCCGGCCCACCGGTCACACAGGTCGTTCCACTCGCGGACGTCCTTCTCGATCTTCTCGCGCCACTTCCGGTCGTCCTTGCGCTGCAGCATCGGGATCAACGCCTTGAGGGTTTCCCTGGAGTCACCGACGAGGTGGGCGTCCATCGGGTACCGGATGCCGATCATGCGTCCGTCAATGTCGATCTCCACCCCCTTCGCCTGCCCCTCGTCGGGCAGCCACTCGGAGTAGGGGAAGCTGCTGCCGATCATGAAGAGGGTGTCGCAGCCCTGGATCATGTTGTCGCTGGCCTTGCTGCCCAGCAGACCGATCGGGCCGGTCACGAACGGCAGGTCGTCGGGCAGGACCTCCCGGCCCAGCAGCGCCTTCGCCACGCCTGCTCCCAGCAGCTCGGCCACCTCGACGACCTCGCTCTCGGCGTGCGCGGCGCCCTGGCCGACGAGCATGGCGACCTTGCTTCCGGCATTGAGGATGTCCGCGGCCTTGCGCAGTTCGTCCGGGTCGGGCAGCAGCCGGGGCCGGCTCCAGCCGACACTGGAGAAGACCGAGCCGTGCATCTTCGGCGGCGAGGGCTGGGCGTCCTCCTCCTGCACATCGTCCGGAATGATCACCGTGGCCACTCCGCGGGTGGTCAGCGCCGTCTTGAACGCGCGGTCGATCACATGCCGTGCCTGTCCGGGGTGCACGACCATCTCGCAGAACTCCGAGACATCCGCGAACAGCCGGTCCAGATGGACCTCCTGCTGGTAGTGCGATCCCAGGCTCAGCCGTTTCTGCTGTCCCACCACCGCGACCACGGGCTGGTGGTCCAGCTTGGCGTCGTACAGCCCGTTGAGGAGATGAATGGCCCCGGGGCCCGACGTCGCCGTGCAGCAGCCCACCTCGCCGGTGAACTTGGCATGCGCACAGGCCATGAACGCGGCCATCTCCTCATGGCGGACCTGGATGAACTCCGGCTGACCGTCCGCCCGGTCGAAGGCCCCCAGCAGCCCGTTGATCCCGTCACCCGGATAGCCGTACACCCGCCCCACACCCCACTCGGACAGGCGCTGGAGCACGTAGTCGGCGACTTTGGTCATGGTGTTCTCCTGAAGCGGAGTAGGAACGGTGGGCCCTTGGGGTTGCCGGGCCACCCCCGCCGTAAACCCTGGTCCGGGCCCGCCGGGCCATCGCGCCGAAACTTTTGCATAAGGCAAACGTAGAGGGGCACTCGGGCACCGCACGAAGACCGAGCCCCTCGGCTCAGCCACCACGAGCAAGCCCCGAAAGGCGCGTGCGGCTCATGGACGTCACCACGAATCCCCCCACCCCCGCGCTCCGGTCAGTGCCGTCCCCGGGCGGCCGGTCACCCGGGGACGGGGACGAACAGGTGCGCCGGATGAAGGCCTGCCCGCCGGGACCGGAACGCGAAGCCCGGCGCGAGGCCGTCATCAGGGCGTTCCTCCCGGTCGCCAGGCGCCTCGCCCGGCGTTACGGAGCACCCCTGGAGAACCGCGAGGACCTCTACCAGGTGGCCTGCGTAGGACTGGTCAAGGCCGTGGACCGGTTCGACCCGGGACGCGGCCACGCCTTCCTGGCCTATGCCGTGCCCACCATCGACGGGGAACTGAAGCGGCACCTGCGCGATCACACCTGGCAGGTGCACGTGCCCCGCCGCATGCAGGAGAAGCACCACCGCATACGGTTGGCCCAGGAGGAGATGAGCCGGTCCGGGCAGGCCGACGGCGGAACCGTCCGGGAGCTGCACCGCGCCACCGGGATCGACGAGTCCGAAGTACGTCTCGCGCTGCGGGCCGACCAGGCGCGCAACACCGTGTCCATGGACGCATTGCGAGGTCCCGAGCAGGGCCTGTCCTTGGCGGAGATGCTGGGAGGCGACGATCCCCGACTGGAGCGCGTCACGGACCTCGTGGCCCTGCGGGCTCTCATCGCGAAGCTTCCGGCCCGCGAGCGATCCATTCTGAGGCTGTACTTCCTCAACTCCCTGACACAGAAGCAAGTCGCGGAAGTCGTCGGCATCTCACAGATGCACGTGTCCCGGCTGCTCGAGCGAACCTGCGCCGTTCTCCGGCGTGGCCTGCTCGCGGGCTGACCAGACAAACCTAAATATTTGCACTATCCAATGGTTGACTCCCCTGCCGGGGGGATACGCGAAAGACAAGGAATCCGACAAGGGAAATGGGAGAAGGTGGCCGACGTGGCCATGCACTCGCGCATAGAGGAACATCCCGATATCCAGGCCATGCGGCTCAGGGCTGCGGAGATCTCGGCCCAGCCGTCCGCGCAGGCGACAGAGGGCCTCACGCTGCTGACCGGTCTGTACCTCGCGATCTCACCGTGGGTGATCGGGTTCAACGGCAACCCGCTGGCCGTCAGCAACCTCGTCACCGGGATCGCACTGGCGGTCCTGGCCCTGGGCTTCGGCTCGGTCTTCGAGCGGACCTTCGGCATGGGCTGGGCCGCGGCCGCCATCGGAGCCTGGGCCATCATCGCGCCCTGGGTGATCCAGCACGCCACGACGACCACGGGCACAATCGCCAGCAACACCGCCACGGGCGCTGTCGCCGTGGTACTCGGTCTCATGACGACGGCCATGGCCATGGCGCGCGGCCGTTCCTGACCACCAGTCGGCCGGCCCTCGCTCCCGGGCGTGGACCGGCCCACCCGTGAGACGACCCCGCAGTCGTCTTGTCGCAGCAGCACATGAGAAACGGCCGTCGTGTTGGAGGGTGCCGATGTGGAAACGGAGGAAACACAGCCGGCAGCCCCTGGCGTCACGCCTGGAGTTGTGCGATCTGTGCGGCACGACATTCCCCGACGACCAGGCGGTGCGCGGTCATGCTCCGGATTCTTCTTCGGTGCATCCGTCCCATGACTGGTTCGACGGGCTTCGTCTCATCACCGCATGCAACGACGACCACTTCGAAATCCTCCAACAGATGTACCGGAGTCGCCCCTTCGTGGAAGAAGAGCTCTGGGTCGCGAAGATCACCCGCGTCCTCACCACTGGTCCGCCGGTTCTCACCCTCGTACAACTCGCCTGCCGAACAGGTCTGCACGAGGCGCAGATCCGCAGCGCCATCGCCTGGCACAACGAGCGACGGCACCCCACCACCTGATTGCTGGACGGAGAGGTGGAACGAACACAATGGCCGCGCGGGAATCCGAGCAGCGAAAGCCCCCCGGCGAACCGCCCTTGCGAGCGGAACTCGACCAGCAGGCCGAGGAGGTGACCCTCGCCATCATGGCGGCGTCCAGGCTGCTGATCGCGATCTCGGCCCGCTCCCTGGCGCACACGGACGACTCTCTGACGCTCCCCCAACTGCGTGCGCTGGTGGTGCTGGACTCCCACGGGCCGCTCAAGCTCGTTGCCCTGGCATCGACGCTGGGCGTCAACCCGTCCACTGCCCTGCGCATGGCAGAACGCCTGGAAGCCGCCGGCCTCCTCGACCGCAAACCCAATCCGGACAGTCGGCGTGAGATCAGCCTGTGTCTCACCGATGCCGGGCGCGACGTCGTCGACCGGGTGCTCACACACCGGCGCACCGAGATCCGCGCCTTGGTGCAACGACTGCCCGCAGAGGCGCGCGCCGGGCTCGTTCCTGCGCTGAGAGCACTCACCGAGGCGGCCGATGAGATGGCTGTGGATCACTTCGCTGAGCTGCACCGTGTGCGCGGGCTCATCGACGACCCGCTCCATCCGATCCCCCAAGATCCCCCGCCACCGGGCCGGCGCCAACCCAAAGGGCCGTCTGCCTGACACCCGGTGCGAGGGCAAAGCCCATCGTGTCTGCACCCGTCACGGGCCACGATTGCGGCCTGGACCCGGTTGGTGACCTCCAGCGCGGTCAGGATGCGGCTCAGGTGGGCCTTGACGGTGCCCCGGCCATGATCGTGTCACCCCGGTCGAGCAGGGCCTTCACGTCGCATTCCTGGGGGAGCCGGTCCAGGCAGACACGGGCAGCGGTGGCCTCCCGCTGGGTGGTGGCGAGATAGCGGTCGATGAGGGCGCCACCCACCTGTCCTACCGGCGTATCGCGCCCTACAGCGTCGGCGCGGCCTGCGTGTGGGCGATAGCCGAAGCGGGAGCGGGATACGCGGCCGCGACCTCACTGCAGCGCGTCCTCACCATCGGCGTCCGCCTCTCGCAGTGGTCGCTCTGACCGCAATCGGCGGCGCGCTGCTGTGGCGCAGTGCCGTTGCCGCGACCCGGCGGAACAAGTCCCACGGTCAACATCCGGCGTCCCTGGTACACCACTCGGACGACTGACCGAGGTTGCCTCGGTCGAGGCAACCGCCTTCTGCGACCAACAGTTCGGCCAGATAGGCGGATGCTGTGCGGAACAATCTGCTCCCCCTGTCCGTACTATCTCTACACGCCACGCCCTGTGCTGCGGTGCCGCCCATGTCGTCGTGCAGCACGCAGGGGTCACTCCCCTGGGCTCGCTGTGGCCGCCGCAGCCCGTTCGGCCGCGACGTCAAGGAAAGGTCGCCATCATGCCCGAGAACACAACCACATCGACGGAACTGACCTCGCAATACGCCGCCCAGGTCACCAGCGACCTCGAGCGCAACCTCAAAGAGCAGGAACGCATCAGCGGAGAAATCGCCGCGCTGCAGGAGCAGTTGACCACCCTGCAGCACGACCACACCGTGCTGACGAACATGCAGCAGGCACTCGGCATCACTCTCCGCCCCGACAAGCCTGCCACCGCGCCCGAACAAGCCACCGTGCCCGCTCCGCGCAAAAAGGCTGCCACGCGGTCCAGTGGTACCGCCCGCGCCAAGAAATCCAGCGCTGCCCCCAGCCGCGCACGAACGCGAAAGTCGGCCAGTAAGGCCCCGGTCGCGGATACGCCAACGACACAGCCCTCGCTGGTCGAGCTGATCCGCCAACACCTCGCCGGGCAGAGCGAACCGCGCTCCACGGCCGAGGTCGCCGCTGCCCTCGACCAGGCCCACCCCGAGCGCGGGATCAAGAACACCGTGGTGCGCACCACCCTGGAAAACCTCGTCGCCAGGGGCCAGGCCCAGCGCACCAAGCAGGGCAGCTCCGTCTACTACGTCGCCCCCGACACCACCTCATCACAGCAGCAGGAAGAGGCTCAATCTGAGGAAGCGCAGTAACCGGGCCGAGGTTGGCAGCACCCGGGCCCAGATATCGGCCCGGCACGGTCTGCTGGCCTTCGCGGCTGACGCCGACGGCCGTCAGAAAGGAGACGGCCGATTCGGCGACCGCCAGCTGTACCGCCGCCGACTTAGGGCTCGCCGGGAATCAACATGTCGGTTTGACCTTGGTCTTGTCCGGGGCGAGGAACCTGGCGATGCCTTCCTGTGCGGAAACGGGCTGTTGAGTCGGGGAGATGAACACCATGGGCTTCCAGGAGCAGGCGGATGTCTTTCACTGCGCGGCTGATGGTCATGACGGTGGTGTTGAAGAGCTGGCCCAGGAGGTCCGTGGTCGCGAGTTTTCGCAGGTGGAGCACGGTGACCAGGGCTCCGTGACGCAGCGATTGAGCACGGTGGTACTGATGTGTGGTCTTCCGGGAGCGGGCAAGACCACCTACGCGATGGATCTGGTGCGACGCGGTTACGTTCGCCTGTCGATCGATGAGGTGGTCTGGCAGCGACTCGGGCAGCGTGACGCCGGCCTGGTGCTGGAAGCGGAGGCGTTCGACCAGCTCAAGGAAGAGGTCCGCCGCGAGCAGCGTCAGGAACTGGTCGAGCTGATGCTGGCCGGGCGCGATGTGGTGGTGGACTACAGCTTCTGGAGTCGCGCCGCACGTGATGATTACAAGGTGTTGATCGAGAAGCACGGCGGCCGATGGGAACTGATCCACCTCAAGGCCGATCGAGCGACCCTGGAACGTCGCCTTGAAGCACGGAACGGCGAGGAAGGCCCCAACTCCGTCACAGTGGACGAGACGCTGTTCAGCCGCTACCTGACCAACTTCGAGGCACCGGACGGAGAGGGCGAGCAGGTCGTCGTGCAGCCCTCGGCCTGAGCACCTGAAGCCGTTCAGCGGAGAGGGGACGCCCTCCACCAGCGGATGCCCTTCTCGCAGGGGATGCGGGCGCGCGCGACGTTGCGCGGACAGTACTACTGGTCGGCGTGGCGATGGAGCCACGCGCATACCGGGAGCGATGGGCTTGACCCTCACGTGGCGTCATGCCGCATTGTCGGTGGCGTGGAGGAACACCTGACCGTGGGACGCGTGGCCGAGCTGGCCGGCGTGAGCGTCCGCACGCTGCATCACTACGACGAGATCGGCCTCGTGCGACCGTCCGCGCGGACCTCGGCCGGGTACTGGGCCTACTCGGCGGGCGACGTGGAGCGGCTGCGGGAGGTGCTCGGCTACCGGCGGCTGGGATTCGGGTTGCACGCGATCGCGGAGCTGGTTGACGACCCGGCCACCGACGCGGTCGCGCACCTGCGCCGGCTGCGCGGCCTGCTGCAGGAACAGCGCGACCGCGCTGCCGCCATGGTGACGGCCATCGACAAGGAACTGGAGGCACGAGTCCTGGGGATCAAAACGACGCCGGAGGATCAACTGAAAGTGTTCGGCGCGCAATTGTACGAAGCCATCGGGTCCGCTTACCCAGCGAAGCGACGCACCGAGCCGCGGATCGCCGCGCGGATCTGGGAAGCACTCGGGGACGCCCGGACGATACTGAACGTCGGGGCCGGCACCGGCTCCTACGAGCCCCTGGACCGCGAGGTCACGGCCGTGGAACCGTCGGCGGTGATGCGGGCGCAGCGTCCCGCGGGTTCGGCGCCATGCGTGGCCGCCAGTGCGGAGTGCCTGCCGTTCGCTGACCAGTCCTTCGACGCAGCGATGGCGGTCAGCACCGTTCATCACTGGCCGGACCCGGTTGCTGGGCTGCGCGAGATGCGGCGGGTGGCCCGCCGCGTGGTGGTATTCACGTACGACGCCGGTACGACGGGCTCGCTTCAGCGGTTCTGGCTCACCCGCGACTATCTGCCTGAGTTCGCTGACCTTCTCGTCGGCTGGCCTTCACTGGCCGACATGACCCGCGCGATCGGGGGCCGCGCGGAGCCGGTGCTCATCCCTTGGGACTGCGCCGACGGCTTCTTCGAGGCCCACTGGCGCCGACCAGAGGCGTACCTGGAAAAAAGTGTGCGCCGCGCGGTATCGGTGTGGACCAGAGTCGGGCCGCAGGCCGAGCAGCGGGCGGTGGACAGCCTCCGCGACGACCTTTCCTCGGGCCGGTGGGCCGAACGCAACCGGGACCTCATCGCCCTCGCCGCCGCAGAGCTGGGCCTGCGCCTGCTCGTGGCCTGAACCCCTCGTAGCGCGCTGCCTCCACCTCCGTACGGCCACCGGCGCCGCGCTGTTCATCTGGCTCCGCAGACGATGGACCGGACACTGTCCCGGTCCGCAGCGTTGACATGAACTGCGCCAGTTCCTGCCGGGTGACGGTGAAGCGAATCGACGCTTCGTCGCCCCGGTCTGCGCGGTAATCCTTGGACGCGATGTGATGCGCGCCCTGGGGCAACTCGAGGGCGAAGCTGTGCAGCACCTTGGGCACGGGCCGCACTGGGGTGCGGAACCAAGCAGGGGGCCACGCCCACGACACCGCCGCGGCCACCGTCGCTCCGACCAGAACCCCCATGACGCCGGTCCGACGCCGTGCCAATGCCCCTGCTTGTGCCATAGATGTCTCCCACCTGCGGAAGTGCGGCGGGAGCCCACCCGCCGTGGGAGTACCGGCGACCTTTCGGGCAGGCGGGCCGGGACAACGTCGGAAGTAGTTCCATACCGTCAGTACCAGCGGACAAGGCCAGCCGCGCCCTGCCCGGTGCGGACAGCATGGCGGAGAACGCGCAGGGGGCCGTCCAGGAGCTCCTCGGCGTCGTGGTCGGGATCGTCTCCCAGACCGGTCATCCACCGGTGGATCCGCTCGACTGCCCCACGCCGCCGGGCTCCGGTCAGGGCAAGGGCCTCCTCGGCCGCAGGAAGCTGGGCGCGGACCTCCTCGGCGTACAGGAGGAAGTCCCCGAACCAGCCCGGTAGTTGCAGCACCGCATCGGGGCCGAGCGCGTAGGCCAGGGCCGAGAAGGGGCTGGCTTTGCGCGCCACAGCGGTGAACAGACCTTCGTCTCCCTTGGGCGGGAACCGGTCCACAACAGCGTCGCGCAGCGCCTCCACCGCATCGGAGTCGTCATAGCAGTTGTCGAAAAGTGTGCTCAGCCGGAAGGCGTCGTCGTGAGCGACCCAACTGCCGGCAGACGTCTTGGACCCGCTGAACAGAGACTCCGGTGCCGTGCTCCGCCACCAAGCCAGTTCGCCGGCCACATCAGCGTGCGCCGGCATCGGTGTCGGCGGCGAGGCCTGAACCGCTGCTTGAAGCAACTCTTTTGTCTTTTGGTCAGGCAGCGCCCCGATGACCCACACACCCATGACGCTCAACTCCGCCTCCGCTCCAGGTCCGGCCCCTGATCATGCGCGACTGCGCCAGATGGCGGACATCGACACTCTGGCTTGCTACAAGCAGCGCTCCTCGTGGATGTGCTTTGGGCGTCCGGTTCACCGAACCGCGTCCAGTTCACGCCCTTGGGGTATGAGCCGCGACGACCGCGGCTCGATCACCCAGACGGTTCCGGCACTTCCGGCTCCACCGCCGCTGAACGATTTCGGCGTCTCCGCCGTCTCAGCAGGGGCGCGGAAAGCGACTCCGACTTCAGTTCCGGGTTCCACCCCGACCTCCGACATCCGCATCAGATGAGCGACTGCACCATCAACTTCAGCGGCAACCGCACCGGCTGAGCCGGACAAGGCCGACGCCCGGCTCGGCACCCTACGCGTATGAGGTGACGTCTATGTCCCGACCTCCGCACCGCCGACGCCGTCCCCGCCTGCCCCGGGCCTGCGGCGCATGGCTCGCCATCGTTCCGGCCCTCCTTGCCGTCCTGGTCGTGGGAGCGACCGGCTGCTCGCCGTCGGACGTCCGCAGCGGCGCGCCCCCGCTGAAGCTGTGCGGGGTCACCTTCTGGAGCGGTGCCGAGGGCATTGGCACGACCCGGCTCACCACCTCCACCCGCGGAATGCCCTCCGCTCCGGCCGGCGACCGGCTCCCCGCCACGACCACCCGGGACGCGAGCGGTCCGCCGCCGCGCGTCGTCTCCGTCTCCTCGGACTGCTCCCACGGCCGTACGGTCGTTGTCTCTCCGGCTTCCTCGGTGCGCGTCCGCAAGGTGGCGAAGGACGGCGACGGCCGCATCGTCGCCCTCTCCCTCGTCCCGGCGCAGTCCGGCGCCGCTGCCAAGGTGCACATCTACGCCTACGACGGCACCCGCCCCACGGGCCAAGTCCTCACAACGGTGGGCTGATGCGCGCCACCGACTCCGACACGCCGAACAATGGCTGGCTTGCTGAAGTCGTAGGAGCCACAGCTTGATCGATCTCATAGATCGACGGTGTGGCACGATGACCGCCAGGTCAGGTTGTCGCAGGCCCGGCGGGCGGAACGGCTGGCGCTGCTGGAACGGTTCGTTGAAGTGGGGGCCGAGGCGGAACGCGCGGCGTTCAGCAGGCCGGCCGAGCGGGACGAATCCCACGAAGCGTGCGTGGCTCCTTGGAGGACAATCGGCCGGCGTTCCTCGACGCAGCTCGTGCGGTCACGGGTCAGCGCACGGCCGACCTCCGAGATCGATGCGCACTATGAAGTGACCGGTGCCTCGGCAACCTTCTCCCGCAGCTACCTACCGCTGACCGCACAATAGGTGTGTGGTCCACGTCCCGATCGGTCGTCATCTGCTCCGTGCCAAGGATCTCGCGGACGCCCGCTACAGCGAGCCGCTCAGCGTCGCCGACATGGCAGCGGCCGCCGCACTGTCGCCCTCCCACTTCAGCCGCTGCTTCAAGGCCGCGTTCGGCGAGTCGCCGCACCAGTATCTGCTGACGCGCCGCCTCGAACGGGCCGCCGCGCTGCTGCTTGCGACCGACTGGACGGTGGCCGCGGTCGGCGTCGCCGTCGGCGCGCAGAGCATCGGCTCGTTCACGACGAGTTTCCGCCGGATGTACGGGACGACCCCGCAGGCCTACCGGGCGGCTCATCCGCCCGCCGCGCGGCATGTGCGCATCCCCCGCTGTGTGGCGATGGCCTATGCACGGCCGCAGCACCGCACGTTTCGAGAAGACACGACATCGCCGACTGCCTAGCGTCGTTCCCAGGCAATCGACCAAGGAGCGGCCATGGCCACGATCAAGATAGCCAATGCTCAGTTCTGGGTGCACGATCAGGACGAGGCGCTTGACTTCTACACCACCAAGCTCGGCTGGGAGGTCAGGGCGGAAGTGACCATGGAGGCGTGGAGCTTCCGCTGGTTGTGTGTCGCTCCGCCCGGCGGTGACGGCCCGGCGCTGGTGCTGATGCCCGTACCGGGGCAGCCGATGCTGGATGAGGCGAGCAGTGCCCAGCTGTCCGATCTGGTGGCCAAGGGTGCGGGCGGCACGCTGTTCCTGGAGACCGACGACTGCAAGGCCGCCTATGACGAGCTGTCCGCCCGAGGGGTCGAGTTCAACGACCCGCCGACGGTGCAGCCGTACGGAATCGACACGTCCTTCCGCGACCCCTCGGGCAACAACATCCGGCTCACACAGGTACTGGAATTCGATCCGGAACGGCACTGACCACGCCGCGGCTGTCGGCGGGGACATCAGGGACACGATGAGGGGTACACCTCAGGTGGAGGTCCATGATGTTCGAGGCAGGCGACATTCGTGAGTGGCGTGGTCACGGCGTGGTCGACCCCCGCGGCCACAAGATCGGCACCCTGGAGGCGGTCTACGTCGACACCGCGACCGACCAGCCCTTCTTCGCGACGGTGGCCGTGGGTCTTCCCACCCGTCGGCGCCTGGTCTTCGTGCCGCTCTCCGGTGCGACCGTCGGGCCGGGCTATCTCAAGATCACTCATCCCAAGGACGTGGTGAAGAAGGCTCCCGCGATCGACACCGACGGCGAGCTGCCTGCCACGGACGAGCCGGAGGTCTTCGCGCACTACGAACTTGACTATGCACCGGGAGCAGGCGGCGAACGCCGTCTGGCCCGTCGCTGAGCCGCCGCCGAGAAGGCGATGACGCCACTGGAGCGCCGATGAGTCTGTTTCTGTTCCTCGTCCTCGTGGCCCTCGTTCTGGGCATCATCGGATTCGCCGCGCACGGTCTGTTCTATCTGCTGATCATCGGTGCCGTCGTGCTGGTCGCGGACCTCACGTACGGCGCCGTGCGTTTCCGCCGGGGCGGCAGGAAGCACCGCCTCGCGCGCTGACTGGTCAGACGTCCCCCAGGCGGCGCATGTCCTCCTCGTCCCAGGCCCGGGTGTCGCGCGGCTGCGTGTAGGGCTCGGCCTCGGGCGGAAGGCCGCCGGCGATGGCCCGCTGCCGCACGCTCTCGGCGTCGAACTCCAGGCCAAGGAGGATGGCGAGGTTGCTGATCCACAACCAGACGAGGAAGACGATGACGCCGGCCATGGTGCCGTAGGTCTTGTTGTACGAGGCGAAGTTGGCGACGTAGAAGGCAAATCCGGCGGAGGCTGCCAGCCAGATCACCAGGGCCAGCAGGCTGCCCGGCGTGATCCACCGGAAGCCCTTGACCTTGGCGTTCGGGGTGGCCCAGTACAGGATCGCGATCATGACGGTGACCAGCAACACCAGAACGGGCCACTTGGCGATCGACCACACCGTCAGCGCGGTGTCCCCGATCCCGAGCGCCTGCCCCGTCTGGCGGGCCAGCCCACCGGTGAAGACCACGATCAGCGCGCTCATCACCGCCAGCACCATGAGCACCACGGTCACCCCGACACGCACCGGCAGGACCTTCCACACCGGACGGCCCTCCGGCATTTCGTAGACGGCATTCGCAGCACGGATGAAGGCGGCCACGTACCCGGATGCCGACCACACCGCCAGCACGATGCCGACCAGGGCCATCACCGAGCCGGTCCCGGCGTTGTTCTGCAGTTGTTCGACGGCCCGCGTGATGATGTCGCGTGCCGAGCCGGGGGCCAGCTGCCTGAGGTTGCTCAGAACCTTGTCGGTGGCCGACTTGCCGGTGATCCCCAGCAGGGAAACCAGTACCAGGAGAGCCGGGAACAAGGACAGCACGCCGTAGTAGGTCAGCGCCGCGGCCCGGTCCGCCAGCTCGTCGTCCTTGAACTCCTTCAGGCTGCCTTTGAGCACGGCGGCCCAGGCCCCCTTCGGCAGCTTCGTCGGTGAGGCCGGAGCAGCCCGTTCGACCTCCCGGTCCGGTCCTGCCTCCTCCGGAGACGGCACCGGCGTCCGGGACGCCGGGGCCTCGTCGGTGCCGTGCTGGTGTTTCCGGCCTGGAAGATGCAGCTTGGTCATACTCGCCGGGTATCCCCACCGCGCCCGCTCAAGCCGGCCCACACCCACCGCGAACCGGGATCATGGGTCCAGGGTGAACACGGTGATCCACTGGGCGTCCGCGGCGTGGTAGCCGATGCCGGTCAGGGTCTCGGAGGCGACGCGCATGGGCGCGGCGCCGTAGACGACGGCGATGGTGAACGGGCCGGTTCGTCCCGCGTAGCCCCGGTCGAAGTCGAACAGGGCCTGGGCCGGCGAGCGGTCGCGGCGCCGGAGAACCAGGTCGTCCAGGCCCGGCCAGAAGTCCGCCACGGCCTCCTCGCCCTCGCTCATCAGGTCCTCCACCGCGAGGTGCCGGGCGAGCCGGCGACGCGTCCCCAGCAGCCGCATGCCTGCTGTCATGGCCGGCACCACCATGCCCACCATAGGGGCAGCCGCCGGAACCCTTCCGGAATTGCGCACCGCTCATGCCGGGGCACACCACGGGCCGTCCGAGCGCCTCGAAGTCGATGTCCTGCACGACCAGTCCCAGGCGTTCATGACCGTCCAGCCGCTCGTACGACGCGACCAGGGCGTGGGTACCAGGCGAGCCTTCCCCCGATCTGATCACGGCCGATCGCACCGCGGCCGGGCCGGTCACCTCGGTGAACTGCACATCCGCCTCCTTCGCGCCCGCCCTCCCCCACAACCACGCCAGGACGGCCCCTGGGAGTTGCTTACGGCTCACCGTTGCGGGCCGCCGCGGCGTGTTCCGTTTCCGTCGCGGCTTCGGCGGCGGAGGAAGTGATCACCTCGGAGCGTCGGCCGCCACGGTCCATGAGGCCGCCCGTGAAAGCGAGGCCGAGGCCGGCCACCGCGAGGGCTGCGCCGACGAGGTTGGGGGACGCCCAGCCCCAGCCTGCCGAGATGGCCAGTCCGCCGAGCCAGGCGCCGCCCGCGTTGGCCAGGTTGAAGGCGGAGTGGTTGGAGGCCGCGGCCATCGTGGGGGCGTTCTTCGCCTTGGCCATGAGGAGCATCTGGACGGGCGTGGTGACGAAGGCGCCCATCGCACCGATGAAGGTGATCGTCGCCAGGGCCGGGACGGTGCTGTGGACGGTGAAGTAGAAGGTCACCAGCGCTGCGGCGAGCAGGGCAAGGCCCCCGTAGAGCGTCGGGCGCAGGGCGCGGTCCGTGAGGGGACCTGCGATGAGGGTGCCGAGCGTCATGCCGACGCCGTACAGCGCGAGGACCAGGGTGGTCGACGAGTCGGAGATGCCCGTGAGGTGCGTCAGCATCGGCACCAGGTAGCTGTAGACGGCGAAGAACCCGCCGAATCCCACCACGGCGGTGCCCAGGCCGATCGCGACCTGCCGGTTGCCCATGGCCCGCAGCTCGTGCCGGATGCCGGACTGGCTGCCTCGGGGCTGGTGGGGGACGAAGAGGGCCAGCGCGGCGAGGGCGACGAGGCCGATGACGGCGACGGCGCCGTAGGCGGACCGCCAGCCGAACTGCTGACCGAGGGCGGTGCCGGCCGGCACGCCGACGATGTTGGCGACGGTCAGTCCGAGAAACATCCTGGAGACGGCGCGGGCGGCTCGCTCGGGGGCGACCAGCCGGGAGGCGACGACCGCGCCGACGCCGAACAGGGCTCCGTGCGGCAGCCCGGCCAGGAAACGCGCGGCGAACAGCAGACCGAAGTCGGGGGCGAGCGCAGAGGCGATGTTGCCGACCACGAACAGCCCCGACAGGAGCAGCAGGAGCCGTTTGTGCGGTATGCGCGCACCGATGCCGGTCAGCACCGGGGCACCGACGACGACACCGAGCGCGTACGCCGACACGAGGTTGCCGGCGTGGGGCACCGACACACCGACGCCGTCGGCGATCTGGGGCAGCAGCCCCATCGTGGCGAATTCGGTGGTGCCGATGCCGAAGGCGACGACAGCCAGGGCCAGCAGAGCCAGAGGCATGGTGCGGGTGAACCTTTCAACGCAAGCAGTGCGGGGACGAGGGAGCGGAGAACCGCCGAGGTCGTCCAGATCCCACGGCCGGCCGCGTCGAGCACCATTGCCCTGCGCACCCCCAAACAGGGCAAGCCCATCAACAGTGCAGCAGCGGCAGGAGGCCGCGCATTCCAAGATCGAGCCGTAGCCTGACGTGATCTACGTCATGGCACCGTTGCCCGCGCCCGCCCGCGGGGCGGGCGCGGACGCAGCTTCAGCCGGTGTAGGCGGCGAAGATCTTCGCGAACTCGTAGGGGGACTGGGTGATGTTGGTGCACTGGTAGAGGGCGCCCGTGCAGGCGTTGCGGTCCCGGGTGGCCTCCCAGAAGGCGAGTTCGCCCAGGTGCTTGCCCTGGGCGAAGGAGACCAGCTGGCGGGCGTCGGCCTGGTCGTAGAGGTGGCCGTCGTCGTTCTGTCCGAGCATCGGTGTCACTCCGACCATCGCCCAGATCTGGGCGTCGGTCCTGCTCGGGTAGAGCGACTTCAGTTGGGTGAAGGTGCTCTGTGCGGCCTGGACGGCGGCGTCGCCGTAGTCGACGCTGCGGTAGTAGTCCATGGCCATGACGTTCACCACGTCCAGGTCGACTCCGGCATCGCGCGCCGACTGCACCACGTTCAGGCCGTCCGAGGTCAGCCCCTCCGGAAGGACGGGCAGCGTCAGTGAGATCCGCAGGCCCGGGTGGGCCTGTTGCAGGCGCGCCAGGGCCTGGGAGCGGCGGGCGACGGAGGCCGGGTCCGCGGTGGCCGCGCCCTCGATGTCGAAGTCGACGTACTTCAGGCTGTAGGCGCTCACCACCGCGTTGTACTCGGCGTACAGCGCGTCCACCGAGCCGCAGGCCTGGGCCAGTTCGATTCCGCTGGCGCCGCCGAAGGACACCTTGACGTCTCCCCCGGCGGCCCGGACGGCGTCGATCTGGTCCTTGGCCCAGCCGTCGCGCGGATCGTAGGCGTTGAACCACATCGCCTTGCAGCCGGAGGCGGTGATGAAGGCCATCGTGTAGTTCTTCACGCCGCTCGCCGAGGCCATGTCGGGCATGCTCGGCGTGGGCCACGCCCCCATGTCGATGTACGGGGCGGTGAACAGGCCGCCGCTCGGCGGCTGGCCGCCGGCGGAGGTCGTGCCGCTGACGGCCGCGGAGTAGGCGGACACGTTCCCCGCCGCGTCGCGGGCCCGCACGCGGAAGGCGTAGGTCGTGGCGGCCTGCAGGCCGGTGGCCGTGTAGGAGGTGCCGGTCACGCTGACGGGCGTGCCGCCGTCGCGCGAGATCTCGTATCCGGCGACGGATCCCGAGTCGTCGGTGGCGGCGCTCCAGCGCACGGTCAGGGAGGAGACGGTCGCGGAGCCCACGGTCACTGCGGCCGGGACACTGGGCGGTGTGGTGTCGGTGCTCGAACCACCCGTGCAGGAAGCGCCGTTGAGCTTGCAGCCGGTGGGCGTGCCGGTGCCGTTGGACACCCATCCGAAGGAAGCGGACGCGCCCGGCGCCAGGGTGCCGTTGTACTCACGGTTCTTGAAGGTGTAGTGGCTGCCGCTCTGAGTGAGCAGGGCGTCCCAGTACGAGCCGACGGTGGTGCCGGAGGGCAGGTCGAACTCGACGCTCCAGCCGGACAGGGTGGTGCTGCCGGCGTTCGTGATGGTGTATGCGCCCTGGTAACCGCCGTCCCACGTCGACGTCTTGGAGAAGGCGGCGTCGGGTGCGCCCGCGGCGGAGGCGGGTGGGGCCAGGATCAGGAGGAGCAGCCCGGTGAACAGGGTGAGAAGTACCGATGGTCTTCGCATGTGCTGCCTCCACTGGGGGGTGGGCGCCTGGTGGCGCTCGAAGCGGCAGAGTTGGTCCATACCAATCCTCTGGCATGTACATATCGAGCGCTGGACCGGCCGTCAAGCCTGGCGGGAGACCGCAAAGAGTTCTTGGAGCGGCGGCGGTCGCGGGAAGCCTGATCGCTGCGGTGGCCGCCCACCGGCTGCCCCGCAGGGCGGTGTTCTTCGCGGGGTTTCTGCTGGCCGGGGCGCCGAGATTCCTGATCCTCGCCGTCGATGCCCCCTTGGGGCGGTGCTGGCCGTCTTCGCCGTCAGTGGGTTCGGGTCGGGCTTCCTCAACCCGGTGCTGGGGGCCGTCCTCTTCGAAAGGGTGCCGCGCCGGATGCTGGGGCGGGTCAACGCGCTCGGTGACTCGCTGGCCTGGGCCGGAATCCCTCTCGGCGGACTGCTCGCGGGGGCGGCGGTGGCCTCCGTGGGACTCGTGCCGGTACTGCTGGCCTGCGGGACCGTGTACTTCCTGACGACGAACCTCACGGGACTGCGGCCCGAATGGCGCCAGATGGACCGCGCCGCTGGAGGAGGCGCCGTCACGCCGCACGTCGACGAAGACGCGTCACACAGCAGCGCGAACGTCACGACATGACATGGGCAGCAGTGCGCTCCCCTTCCGCGACCAGCCCCCGCCGTCCTCGCGGCGGGCATTAATCCGGCGGTACTGCTGTTCCACCACTGGACGCCTGCCACAGCGGCCCCGACCGGCGTCACCCAGGAACAGGCGAGAACGGAACGGGCGGCATGAGCGACACGCAGACCGGCAACCTCATACGGGCCGCCGCACCGACTCCGGACGGCGATCTGCTCGACCGGATACGCCGGCACCGGCGGCACACCCTGGAACTGCTGACCGTCTGCGCCGTCGCTCTCGTCCCCTGGACCGTCTTGCTGGCGGCGACGCTGCCCTCCGGGTACCAGGTCCATCACTGGCGCGTCACCTGGGTGGGGTTCGACGTCCTGCTCGTGGTCGCGATGGCGTCCACCGCGCTTCTCGGGTGGCTGCGGCACCGCGCCGTGATCGTGGCGGCGCTCGCCACGGCGCTGCTGCTGGTCTGCGACGCGTGGTTCGACGTGTCCCTCGCCTTCGGCACCCCGGAGATCTGGCTGTCGGCGGCCCTGGCCGCGTTCGCCGAACTGCCTCTGGCCTTCTATCTGATCCGCCGGGTGATGGGGATGATCTCGTTGGCGCAGTGGCCCGCCGCGAAGGCCGAGGCGTGCAGTGACGAGCAGGCCGCCGACCTGCACACCTGAGGGATCCGCGGCGCGGCGACCGTCTGCTCGCCGGGGGTTCAGCCCGTGCGCTGCTGCGCCACGGGCGTCACCGTCTCCGGGTGCGGATGCGACGGCGCCACCCGCAGCAGACGGGCCGCCCAGCCCGGCAGCTGCCAGTTCCACGGGCCGAACAGCGAAACCAGCGACGGAACCAGCAACATCCGCACGATGGTCGCATCCAGCAGGATGCCGATGCCGAGGCCGGTGGCCAGCGTCTTCAGATCGGTGCCGGGGCCGGAGGCGAGCGCGGCGAAGGCGAGGAAGAGGATCAGGGCGGCGCTGGTGACCAGCCGACCGGTGCGGCCGAGGCCCTCGATCACGGCGGCGTCGGTGGAGCGGCCGGTGTCGTACTCCTCTCGGATGCGGGACAGAATGAACACCTCGTAGTCCATGGACAGTCCGAACAGGAATGCGAAGACCATCAGCGGGATCCAGAAGGTGATCGCACCGGTGGCGGCGATGCCGAAGACCGCGTCGGAGCCGTGACCGTCCTGCCAGAAGATCACCATCAGGCCGAGGGTCGCCGCGAGGGAGATCAGGTTCAGCAGGACCGCCTTGAGCGGCAGCAGCAGGGAGCGGAAGGCGCGCACCAGCAGGACGTACGTCAGCAGCGCGATGATGGTGAGCATCAGCGGGAAGTTGCCGTACACGGCGTGCATGAAGTCGATCTGTGCCGCGCCGATGCCGGCGACGCCGAGGACGCCGGGCAGGCCGTCCGCGGCGGTCTTGACCCGTTTGACCACGCCGACGCTCTTGGAGTTCACGGTCTCGTGGTCGGGGACGACCACGACGATGCTCTGCCCGGCGCGGTTGCCGGCCGGTCCGGACGGCACGAACACGCTGCTGACACCGTCGACGCCGGCGAGCTTGGCGGCCGCCGTGCGGGCCTGGTCGGTGCGGACCAGGACCTCCATGGGGGTCAGGGCGCCGGTCGGCACACCGCCGCGCTCCAGGGTCTGCAGGGTCTCGTAGGCCGGGCCGCTCTTGGCCAGTGACTCGGAGGAGGCGAGGCCGATCTTGATGCCGAGGAAGACTCCGGTGAGTGCGAAGAGTGCGGCCAGCGCGGTGGCGGCGGCGATCCAGCGGCGTCGCACGACGGCAGTGGTCCACCGGCTCCAGAAGCGGCTGGCCCGGTTCTCGTGCCGGATCTTCGGCCAGTCGACCTTGGGGCCGATGCCGCCCAGGATCGCCGGGGTGAGTGTGAGCGTCGTCAGCACGCTCGCCAGGGGGATGAGGGCTCCGCCGTACCCCATGCTCCGCATGAACGGCACCGGCAGGACCACCAGCGCCAGCAGGCCGATCGCGACGGTCACGCCGCTGAACAGCACGGCGTGCCCGGCGCGTTCCATCGCGACGACGACCGCGTCGTGGTTGTCCCGGCCATGGTCGCGCTCCTCGCGCCAGCGGGTGACGAACAACAGCGAGTAGTCGATCGCCACGCCCAGACCGATGAGGGCGACCAGGAACTGCACGATGAACGACACATCGGTCGCATAGGTGAGCGGCAGCAGCATCACGAAGGTCGCGAGGATCGACACCGCGGCCACCACCAGCGGCAGCAGGGCCAGGAAGGACGCGAACACGAAGGCGAGTACGGCCAGAGCGCCGACGGCGCCGAGAAGTGTCTCCCCGAGGACACCCGGCCCGCCGCCGTTGTTGCCACCGGAGGCCAGCACGTCCTCCCCCGTCACGCCGACCGCGGACCCCGCCGGCACGGCGTGCTGCGCCGCCGACCGGATCGGATCGGTCAGCAGCCTCTGCTTGGGGGACGGGTTGAACCGGTAGAACACCAGGGCGTAGGCCGTGCGGTCGTCCTTCGTCCGGAACGCCTTGTCCCCGGTGTTCGCCTCGTCGATCACCCGTAGGCCGGGGACGGCTGTGCCGGCGGCCGTGAACGCCCGCCCGACGTCCTTCTCGTGACCGGTGACCGTCTGCCCCGCGGGGAGGGTGACCGCGACCAGGTAGGGGTTCGTGTCACCGCCGCTGCCGAAGGCGCGCTCGATGCGGTGGGCCGTCACCGTGCCGGGCTGTCCGGGCAGGGAGAAGTCGATCGTCAGCCGGTTCGTCGTCCGGCCGGCCAGGAGGATGCCGGCGACGAGCACCAGTCCCCAGAACCCCACAACCGCCTTGCGATGTCGCAGAACGAACTCGGCCCACCGCCGCATGCCCGGGCCCTCCCCACGTTGTAGGTTGCGGGAGTTTAGCGCTATGCACCCTTCCTTCACTATCAGGTGAATCGATGACTTTTGATGTGATCCAGTGCCGTGTCGCCCAGAGCATGGGAACCGCCCGTGCCGGAGAAGATCACGCCGGGATGGGTCGGTGTCTGGTTGAGGACCCACAGGCCGATCAGGGTGGCGAGGGTGAAGACCACAGCGATGAGGGCGGCCAGCACGAGGCGGCGGCGCCGCTCGCGGCGCAGCCAGTCGCCGCGGGCCGTGCGGTAGGCGTCGGGGGCGGCCTGCACACCGCCGGCCAGGGCCTGAAGGGCCTCGCGCAGCTCCTGTTCCGTGCGGTCCGGTGAGGTGTCGTTCATCGCCGGGCCTCCATCACCTGGCTCAGCGCGGCGATGCCGCGCGCGGTGTGTGTCTTGACCGAACCGCAGGAGATGCCCATGGCGGCGGCTATCTCGCTCTCCTTCAGTCCGAGCCAGTGGCGCAGGACGAGTGCCTCGCGCTGCCGTGCGGGCAGTTGCTGCAGTGCGTCGATCAGGGCGCGCTGGTCGTCGTGGAGCAGGGCGGTGCTCTCCGCGGAGGCGACCAGTTCGCTCGGCGGCCCTTCGACGTGCTTGCGGACGACCTGCAGATGACGTATCCGCATCCGGGTCAGATTGCACACCGTGGAGCGCAGATAGGCCTCCGCCGCCCCGGGTTCCCGCAATCGGCGCCACTTGCGGTAGATCTGGTAGTACGCCTCCGCGACCACGTTCTCCGGGTCGTCGGCGCCCAGGAGCACGGCAAGGCGCAGCATCGATGCGTAGTGCACCTCGAACAGACGGGCAAGGGCGGCCTCGCGCTCCAGGTCGGCCGGGTCCCGCGGTGGGGGCGTGAGGGCAGCGGCGCCGGGCGGTGCGGCCGGGGGCTGCGGGATGCGCGGCTCGGTGACCGCGGCCGCCGTGGCCTGCGGCACCGTCACGCGGGGGTGCTGTCTGCGTCTCACGGGTTGTTCGCTCCCGTCTCGGGGCGCCGCCTGACGGTCAGGCGGGACGGCAGGTGGGTGGCGTCGGCGCCGCGCGGGACGCCGAGGCGTTCGAGGGCCGCGGTGCCGGCCACGGCGACGACCAGGTTGAGCAGGAGTGCCGCGAGGCCTGCGTAGATCTGCAGCGGCCGATCGCCGAAGCCGAGGGGCACGACGGACGAGAAGCCCTCCCGCACCACCAGGCAGGTGCCGGCCGCCATGCCCACGGCCCAGCCGGCCAGCAGGGCGCGCGGATGCAGGCGGCCGGTGAACAGGCCGATGGCCACCGCGGGGAAGATCTGCAGGATCCACACCCCGCCGAGCAGTTGCAGATTGATCGCGTCCTGGTCGCGCAGCCCGAACACGAAGGCCACCGCGCCGACCTTCGCGGTGAGCGAGACCGCCCGGGCGATGCGTACCTGCCGCTTGGGTGTGGCCGTCGGGTTGACGTACTCGACGTACACATTGCGTACGAAGCTGGTCGCGGCGGCGATCGACATCACGGCGGCGGGGACCAGCGCCCCTACGGTGATCGCGGCGAACACGAGCCCGGCCAGCGGCGCCGGCATCAGCCGGTCCACGAGCATCGGCACGGCGGCCTCGGCGCCGCCCTTCGGAGCCCGCACGCCCGCCGCGAGGGCGGCGATGCCGAGGAAGCCGAAGAGGGCGAGCAGCCCGGTCCAGGCGGGCAGCGCCACGGAGACCTTGCGCAGGGTGCGGGGACCGTCGGCGGCGAACCCGGCCGTCAGGACGTGCGGGTACATCAGCAGGGCCAGCGCGGAGCCCAGGGCGAGGGTGGCGTAGGCGGGCTGTTGCTGGGGTGAGAGCAGCAGGGCGGAGTGGGCCGCGTCGGTGCCGCCCAGGCGACGCGCGGCGCCGTCGAAGACCGCGCCGGGACCGCCTAGCCGCTCCAGGACCAGCCAGCACACGGCGGTGACCGACACGAAGACAGCACCGGCCTTGAGCGCCGAGATGACCGTGGGTGCCCGCAGCCCGTGCCGGTAGGTGGCCACCGCCAGCCCCGCGAACAGCGCCACCATCACCAGGTCACCGGTCACGCCCCGCGGATACACTCCCCCGGCCGTCAACACCGCCCGTATGCCGAGCAGTTGGAGGGCCAGATACGGCATCGTGGCGAGGATGCCGGTCAGCGCGACCACCAGCGCCAGCGGCGGGGACCCGTAGCGGCCGCGCACGAAGTCCGCGGTGGTGATGTACCCGTGCCGGCGGGCCACCGTCCACAGGCGGCTCAGCAGGACGAAGGCGAGCGGGCAGACGATCACCGTGTACGGCACCGCGAAGAAGGCGGGCGCCCCGTTGCCGTAGGCGAGTCCTGGTACGGCGGTGAAGGTGTACGCGGTGAAGATCGTGCCGCCCAGCAGCAGCCAGGTCCACACCGGGCCGAGGCCGCGGTCGGCCAGCGCCCAGCCCTCCAGGGACGGCAGCCGGTCGGTGGGGGGCAGGCGCCGTGCGGTGAAGGCGAGCAGCGACGCCCCGCCGATCACGGCGAGGAACGTCGCGGTCATGGCACCGTCCGCCATGGGTCACCGTCCTTGGTGTGCCTGAGCCCTTGCCGGAGAGTTGCGCACGCGGCCCGTTCCGATGACAGAAAACCGGCGGGAAATCTCCCTGACATTCGCTGTCAACCACTTCCGGGGGGTGGGCAACTCTTGCACAGACCGACAGCGACGGGGAAAGGAGCGCAGGTCATGGCACGGACCGGTCATCACCGGCTACGGCGCGTCGCGATCGCCGTACTGCTCCTCGCACCCGCCGCGGGTCTGTTGTGGATCCCCTGGTACGCCGGTGCGGGCCCGCGCCTTGCCGGGACGCCGTTCTTCTACTGGTACCAGCTCGCCTGGGTGCCGGGGTGCGGTCTTTGCCTGCTCGTCGCCTATGCGCTGACCAGGCGCGATCGCCACGGTCCCTGATCCGAACAGCTTTTTCTGCCACTCGATCGCCCTTTGATCACCCTTTTGATCGCCCTTGAGGTGAGGAGCCGCCATGCCCCCATCCGCCATGCCCGGAACCGGTCTCCCGGTGCCGCCACGTCCGGGCCGCTCCCGCATGTCACCGCGGTCGCTCCTGCTGTGGGCCACCGTCTCGCTGCTGGGGGCGGTCGCCTGGGGCGTCCTCGCGCTGGCCCGCGGCGAGAAGATCTCCGCGGTCTGGCTGGCCGTCGCCGCGCTCGGCTCGTACGCCATCGCCTACCGCTTCTACTCGCGCTTCATCGCCCGCCGCGTCCTGCAGCCGGACGACCGCCGGGCCACTCCGGCCGAGCGCCTGGAGGACGGCGTCGACTTCCACCCCACCGACCGGCGGGTGCTGCTCGGCCACCACTTCGCCGCCATCGCCGGCGCCGGACCACTGGTGGGGCCGGTCCTTGCGGCACAGATGGGGTATCTGCCCGGCACGCTGTGGATCGTGGCCGGGGTGATCTTCGCCGGAGCCGTGCAGGACATGGTGGTGCTGTTCCTGTCCATGCGGCGCGACGGCAAGTCGCTCGGGCAGATGGCCCGTGACGAGATCGGCCGGGCCGGCGGGGCCGCGGCCCTGATCGCCGTCTTCGCCATCATGATCATCCTGCTGGGTGTACTGGCACTCGTGGTCGTCAACGCGCTCGCCCACTCCCCCTGGGGCACCTTCTCCGTGGCGATGACCATCCCCATCGCCCTGTTCATGGGTGTCTGGATGCATCGCATCCGGCCCGGCCGGGTCGTCGAAGCCAGCCTCGTCGGGGTGGCCCTGCTGCTGCTCGCGATCGCAGGCGGCAGCTGGATCCAGAACTCCTCGCTCGCCGACGTCTTCACCCTCAGCCCGACGACGCTCGTGTTCTGCCTGGTCGGATACGGCTTCGTCGCCTCCGTGCTGCCGGTGTGGATGCTGCTCGCGCCGCGCGACTACCTCTCCACCTTCATGAAGATCGGCACCATCGCGCTGCTCGCCGTGGGCGTCGTGGTGGCCGCGCCTGTGCTGCGGGCCGACGCGGTCAGCAAGTTCGCCTCGACCGGCGCCGGGCCCGTGTTCGCCGGGGCGCTGTTCCCCTTCCTCTTCATCACCATCGCGTGCGGGGCACTGTCCGGCTTCCACGCTCTGGTCTCCTCCGGCACGACTCCCAAGCTGATCGAGAAGGAGTCCCAGGTCCGGATGATCGGCTACGGCGCGATGCTGATGGAGTCGTTCGTGGCGATCATGGCGCTGATCGCCGCGGCGACCCTGGAGCCGGGCCTGTACTACGCGATGAACGCACCGGCCGGCCTGCTGGGCACGACGGCCGAGTCCGCCTCGCACGCGGTGGCGGGCCTCGGCTTCACCATCACCCCCGACCAGCTGACCCACGCCGCCGGGGCCGTCGAGGAACAGACCCTGATCGCCCGCTCCGGCGGTGCACCGACCCTCGCCGTCGGCATGTCGGAGATCTTCTCCGGCGTCTTCGGCGGCACGGCGCTGAAGGCCTTCTGGTACCACTTCGCGATCATGTTCGAGGCGCTGTTCATCCTCACCACCGTCGACGCCGGCACCCGAGTGGGCCGCTTCATGCTCCAGGACATGCTGGGCAACGTCTTCAAGCCGCTCGGCCGGGTCAACTGGAAGCCGGGCATCTGGCTGTGCAGCGGTCTGGTCGTCGCCGCCTGGGGCTACTTCCTCTACACCGGGGCGACGGATCCGCTCGGCGGAATCAACCAGCTCTTCCCGCTCTTCGGCATCGCCAACCAGCTCCTCGCCGCCGTCGCCCTCACCGTGTGCACCACGGTCCTGATCAAGTCCGGGCGGCTGCGCTGGGCCTGGGTCACCGCCGTCCCCCTGGCCTGGGTGGTCGCGGTCACCTTCACCGCCGGCTGGCAGAAGATCTTCTCCGACGACCCCAAGGTCGGCTTCTTCGCCCAGCGGGCGCGCTACGTCGACGCCATCGACGCCGGCCAGGTCCTGCCGCCCGCCAAGAGCCTCGGCGACATGCACACCGTGGTGACGAACTCCACCGTCGACGGCGTCCTCATCGCCCTGTTCCTGCTGCTGGTCGCCGTGGTGATCGTCAACGCGGCGGTGGTGTGCGTCCGTGCCGTACGGTCGCCGCATCCGCTGCCGACGACGGAATCGCCGTACGTCGAGTCCCGTATCGACCGGCCCGAGCAGGCCGGCGAGGCCCTGGTGGGGGCGGGCTCATGAACGCTCGGGGCTGGGCGCGGAGAGTGCGCTGGTATCTGCGCGAGCTGACCGGGGAGGCGGAGTACGACCGCTACTGCGAGCGGCATCGACGCCACCACCCGTTCGCTCCGGTGCCCACCCGCCGCGAATATCAGGTTCTTCGCGCCCGCCACCGCGAGGAGCACCCGCACAGCCGCTGCTGCTGACGGCAACTGTCCCCACGGGCGGGTGCGCATCCTTCGCGTGATGCGCACCCGCCTCCCGCGCGTGGAGGTTCACGGTCGAGGGCGGGGGTGCCGGGCCATTTCGACGCTGAGTTGTGCGCCCAGTTCTGCAAAGCCCAGTGCGGCCGCCACGCGTCGGGAGGCCGGACGCCGGGCGCGCCATTGCGGCAGCAGCCCAGCGGCAAGGGCGTGGGCGACCGTTGCGGAGCCCGTCACCCGGGCAAGTCCGCGCCCTCGCGCCTGTGGTGCGGTCAGTACGCAGATGTGGGCGGTTCTGCCCGGCCAGGTTCGGTATCCGGCGGCGGCGACCACCTGCCCGCGTTCACGGACCACGAACGCGGCCGAGGTGATCTCGTCCAGACCGGCCTCATCGGCGTCCTCGGGTCCTGCCATCTCTTCCAGCTTCCTCAACTCCCGTTCGTTGGGCGGTAGTTGATCTACTGTCGGCACATCGTGGTGCACCGTTCGGAAGCGCTCCGGGGACAGGTACGCCAACACCGCCGGACCGAGCACTCTGCTCACGGGCAGCACCGTACGGACTGAATCCGCGTCCACGACGGCCTGCACCGGAAGGTCCCGCAATGCGTCACGAACGATCGCAGCGGCGCTGTCGTCGGGCGCGGTCACGATCGCCGATCCGCCCAGGGCCACTACGCCGACCCAGCCCGCCGGGCACATCCCGGATTCCGGGGAGACGGCCACGTTGACATCGCCGATCGGCGGGAAGGGGACCGGCACTGCGGCCAGGTCCTCCCAGAGTCGGCGGGCTCTGGCCAGGAGCGGATCGATCGGCATGGCTCCGATCCTGTCAGAGGGAATGGTCGCTGGACCATGCCTCCTTCTTCCGGCTCAGAAGTGGGTGGCGGTCCCGAAGACCCGGCGGAGTTGAGTCATGTCGTGCCGATCGCGATCGGACGGCTCATGCCCCTGGTGGAAGGAGACCTGCTGCGCGAACCGGACGGGCCGCCAGTCGAGGCTCTCGGCGAAACCATGCTCGGAGAGGTCCTGCCGCCAGTGTGTTCGGCCTCGCAGCATGATTGGCTGGCCCTGGGCAGTGCGACAACACACCGGAGGGCACGCAGGCATGAGCAATGGCTACAGCTACGAGTACAAGGTCGTCAGTTTCCGGGAGTCGCTGATCGGTGACGCGCTGGACAGCGACAAGCTGGAGAAGGTTCTCAACAAGCACGCCGAGGACGGCTGGGGCCTCAAGGCGATCACCTCCGCCGACGTCAAGGGGCGTATCGGCCCCGGCGCGGTCGAGGGCCTGCTCCTCACCTTCGAGCGGCCCCGCGCCTAGCGCCGGCTGCATCACGGTTTCGAGCATCGGGTCCGCGCGCTACGCGGGCCCGATGCTGTGTCAGCTGTGGGCGCCGGGGGCGTTGAGGGCTGCGGCCCGTAGGGCGGCTGCCACACGTATGACCGGTTCCGTGGGTGGGTGCGGGAGGCGGGCGAGGAGCAGGCGCCGTTGTTCCTGGGGGCCGCCGCGGACCGGGAGGATGCGTACGCCTGGCGGCGCGGCGGGGGCGAGTGTCGCGGGCACGGTGGTGAGGCCGCAGCCGGCGACGACGAGGTGGAGCTTGGCCAGCCAGTCGCGGGCGGTGTGAGCGATCTCGGGTCGCTCGTCGAGGCCGGGCCACACCCCCATCAGCCGGTCCTGACCTGAGCCTGTGCTCCCGATCCAGCGCTGCCCGCGCAGGTCGGCGACATCGACGAAGTCGCCGCGGGCCAGGGGGTGGTCGGCGGGCACGGCGAGATGCAGGGCACGTTCGCTGAGCGTCTGCAGGGCGAGCGGGGGCGAGTCGGTGTCCGGCGGGCGGAACGGTGGCATCGAGGCCAGGAGCGCGAGGTCCAGGGTGCCGGCGCGCAGGGCGCGTACCAGCGTCGGGGTGGTGCCTTCCCGGCTGACGACGTCGAGGCCCGGGTCAGTGCGGCGCAACATGGCCAGGGCCGTGGGGAGCAGGACGGCTCCCGCGCTGGGGAACCAGCCCAGGCGGACCGTGCCGGACTGCTCGGGCAGGCCGGACAATTCGCGCGCGGTCGCATCGATCTCGTCGAGCACGGTCGTCGCACGGCGCATCACGACGCGCCCTGCCGCGGTCAGGCGTACTCCGTCGCGCCGCCGTTCCAGCAGCTCCGCACCTGCCGCCCGTTCGATCGCGGCGATCTGCCGGGACACCGCCGACTGGGTGTAGCCCAGCGTCGCGGCGGCCGCGGTGAAGGTGCCCTGTTCGGCCACCGCGCGCAGGACACGCAGCGCGGTCAGCGACACATCCGTGAAGTCCATGACGATTACGCATACTAACTGTGCCCAACTTTCGTTGGACTCATGGAGCCTGGCGTTCTTAGCGTGGGGGCATGAATGCTTCGCGAATCGCTCTCGTCACCGGCGCCAACCAAGGGCTGGGCCGCGCACTGACCGAGGGGCTGGCGGCCCGGATGAGCCCGGACGACCTGGTGCTGCTCACCGGCCGCGACCAGCGGCGCGTGGCGGACGCCGCCGACGCGGTGGCGCAACTGCCCGGCACCCGCAGCCGGGTTCAGGGCCGGGTCCTGGACGTCAGCGACACCGGCGCCGTCACGGCACTCGCCGAGGACCTGCGCGCCCGTTACGGCGGTGTCGACGTCGTGATCTCCAATGCGGTCGCGCGTGTGCTGCCGGAGGAGTCGCAGGCGGCGCGGGCCGACGAGTTCATCGACGTCTCCAACACCGCCACCCACGCGATCCTGCGCTCCTTCGGACCGATCCTGCGCCCGGGCGGCCGTCTGCTGGTGGTGGCCAGCAGCCTGGGCACCCTCGGCCACCTCGACCCGCGGCTGCACCATCTGTTCGACGGCGCGAGCCTCGACCAGGTGGAGTCCGCCGTCGAGTCCTGGCGCAGCCGGATCCACGACAAGACCGCCGAGGAGGCGGGCTGGCCCCGCTGGCTGAACGTGCCCTCCAAGGTCGCCCAGGTCGCCGCCGTCCGCGCGGTGGCCGCCGAGCGCCGCGAGCGCGACCTCGCCACCGGCACCCTGATCGCCTCCGTGTGCCCCGGGATGGTCGACACCGCCACCTCTCGCCCCTGGTTCAGCGACTACAGCCGCGCCCAGTCGCCCGCCCGGGCCGCCCGAGCCGTGCTCGACCTGGTCTTCGCCGAGCCCGTCGATCCGGCGCTCTACGGCGAGTTGGTGCGCTTCGGCAAGGCCCTGCCCTGGCACGGCGGCACGCCCCCGGTGGAACAGGACCGGCTGCTCACGCCCTGAGCGCGCGGGGTGCGCCGCCGTACGGAAAGGTGTGCGAACCGCTGGAGCGTTCATCCCACTCGACTCCGCGACGCAGGACAGCCTCGCGCGGGCCTACCGGCAGACCACCGCCTCCACACGTCATCGCCTGGCGGAGACGGCCGCCCCTGCGAGAGGCCCTACTGCAATCGGACTGGAGCCGGGCCAGAGCACTCGCCTTGCTGGCCCAGCACGATGCGGACACCCTGCGCTCTGGCAGAGCGGGGCCGCCGTTCATGTCCTTCCAGACGGTCAGGAGGCGCTGCAGGATCCGGGCATCGCCCGCGCCGCAATGACGGGCGGCACCGAACACCCGACGACTTCCCGGCGCTCAGGAAGCGCTGCAGGATCCGGGCATCGTCCAGGCCATACCCGGCCTGGCCCCGGAGATCGAGCAGCACATGCCCGCCGGTCCAGACAGGCGGACCGCCTCAACACCCTGCCGGGATGACGGGCGACACAGAACGTGGCCCGCGGGGTTTCCGGCGTTTCCCGTCTTCAGGAGGCGCGCAAGGTCCGGGCATCGCCCACGCCGCACCCCGCCCAGTCCCCCAGAGATCGAACAGCACATGCCCGCCGGTCCAAGACGGGCGGACCGTCTCAATGCCCTCGCGGGATGACGGGCGGCGCCCAGCACAGATCGGCGACGGGGCGTCCTGGGCGCGTCAGCGTTGGGCCACGGCCGCGACACTGCCCCCGTGCTCGCGCCAGGCCTGTTCGCGTAGTTCGGGCGACAGCAGGAGTTCCACCGCTGTGCAGGCCAGGGCCTCCGTCGCGGCGAGCAGTACGCGGCGGGCGCGGTCGGAGGCTGCCGCGGTGGCGAATTCGGGGGTGTGGTCGGAGCCCTCCGGGTCCATGATCGCGACGAAGGGGTGGATCGCGGGGACGCGTCCGCTGACGTTGCCGATGTCCGAGGAGCCCAGGAAGACGCCGGGCGCCGGTGGTGTGAGGTCGATGCCGGCACGGGCCAGGTGTTGGGCGAACCGTTGAGACAGGGGCGCGCTGTCGCGGAAGTGCTCGTAGCGCGGTGTGGCCCGTCCGAAGGTGACCGTCGTGCCCATGGCGCGGGCCACGCCCTGGGCGCAGGTCAGCACCTCGCCCGCGAGATCCTCCAGCGCGGCGGTCGTCGCGGCGCGCAGCCCGAACAGGCCTTCCGCGTACTCGGGGACGATATTCGTCGCCAGGCCGCCGTCGGTGATGATGCCCTGGACGTGCGACCCCTGCGGCAGGCGCGGGCCGATCGCTGCGAGGGCGTTGAACAGCTGGATGAGGGCCGCGAGGGCGTCGATGCCCTCGGTGGGGTTCCCGGTGGGATGGGCGGCGCGGCCGTGGAAGCCGATGCGGTACTGCGTCTGGGCGGTCAGGGGCGCCCACTGCCAGTTGTGGACGCCGGGATGGAACATCAGGGCGGCGTCGACGTCGTCGAAGACGCCCGCCTCGGTCTCGGTGACCTTGCCGCCGCCGCCCTCCTCCGCGGGCGTACCCACGGCCCAAACGGCCCCTGCACCGTCCCCCAGTACGGCCCGTGCCGCGAGTGCGGCGCCGAGGCCGGCCGCTGCGATCAGGTTGTGGCCGCAGGCATGCCCCAGCCCGGGCAGGGCGTCGTACTCCAGGAGGAGGGCCACCGCCGGCCGGCGCACGGTTCCGGCCCGCGCGGCGAAGGCGGTGGGCAGTCCGGCGAGCTCCCGCTGCACCGTGAACCCCTCACGTTCGAGCTCGCGGCTCAGCAGCCGCACCGCCCGGTGTTCCTCGAATCCGTACTCGGGGTCGGCGTGCAGGGCCAGGGCGACCTCCCACAGCCGCTCCGCGCGGTCGTCCACCTCCCTGATCACCCGTCCGAGCGCCTCGTCCACCGCGTCTGCCACACCGGCCTCCCGAGGTTTCCAGGTACGTGTGTGTCTCTGTGCGGGTTCCAACAAGTCGGCCTCCCACACCGTTAACCCGCTGCGGGACGGGGCACTCGGGGGCTCCGGCGGATCCGGACGGGGAGCCGCCGCTTCTTGGCTGGAGGTGAACAGGATGGGACACGGTGGAAACGTCATCGACGAGCTGATGACCGATCACCGGGAGGTCGAGGAGCTCTTCGGCCGGATCGAGGCGCTGCCGTCCGGTGACAAGACTCGGAAGGTGTACGCCGACCAGGCCACGATGGAACTGGTCCGGCACTCGGTGGCCGAGGAGGAGTACCTGTACCCGGCGGTGCGGGAACACCTCGTCAACGGGGACACCATGGCGGACCGGGAGATCGAGGACCACGCCGGGGCCGAGCAGATCATGAAGGATCTGGAGAGCTGCGATGCGGGCGACGCCGAGTTCGACCGTCTCGTGGGGAGGCTGATGAGCGAGGTGCGCGCGCACATCGCCGACGAGGAGGAGAACCTCTTCCCGCAGCTGCGCACGGCATGCTCGGCGGAGGCCCTCGACGAGCTGGGAGACAAGGTCCGCCAGGCCAAGAAGCTGGCGCCGACCCGGCCGCACCCCTCCGCACCCGACACGCCTCCGGCCAACAAGCTGCTGGCGCCGGGGGCCGGGCTGGTCGACCGGATGCGTGATGCGCTGAGCGGACGCGGCAAGCACGAGTGACGAGACCGCCCGCCACCTGGACCGCCTGCTCTCAGGCGGGCTGTCCCGGCTTGAGCAGGGTCATCAGCTGGTCCTGATGGAGCGCGGTCACGGGGGCGAGCAGGTCGGGGTGGCGCAGCAGGGCCGCTGCCCGCCGGTCGCTCTCGTCGGGGGCCACCAGGCGCCGGAACGCGGCGGGCGTTTGGGCCGTATGGCTGCCCTCGGCGAGAGCGGCCACCGCACGGCCGGCCAGTTCCGGGTCGCTCAGCAGACAGGCCGCCCAGCTGGCCACCACCTCGTCGACCCAGGTGCGCCAGGCGTGGGCGTCCGTGTCGTGGTCGCCCGGGTCGTCAGCGCCGGCGATCCAGTCGAGCCGGGCAGATCCTCCGGGGCCCGCCATGCCGACGAGGGCCGCGTCCACCGGGGTGGGGTAGCGCAGCCAGGCCGCGACCGTCACGGCCTGGCGGGCCTGGACCTCGCACAGGGCCGAGGCCAGTGCGCCGCCACCCGAGGGGTAGGCACAGGTCAGCCACTGGGCGGTCGCCGCGATGAGCGGGGAGAGGTCTGCGAGCACTGCGGGAGCCGTCCGTACTGCGTGGGGAGCGAGCAAGGGGTTGGGAAAAACGGTAGCTCGCCGGCTCGGACAGGGACATGCCCGCATCCGGTCCGGTGACGTGGCATCGACCACAAAGGCGCGGGAACCCGGTGGGTCTCTGCACGCGCCCACCCCTTGGAGCAGGTCATGAGTCTTCTGCGTATGGTCGGCCGCCCCATGCTCGCCTCCATGTTCGTCTCCGGTGGTCTGAACACGCTGCGCGCTCCCGAGGAGGTCGCTCCGGTGGCCGAGCCCGTCGTCCAGCCGGTCACCGAGCGGGTCGACGCCCTGCCGGACCGCACCGAGCAGGTCGTACGGCTCAACGGGGCCGTACAGGTGGTGGCGGGTCTGCTGCTGGCGAGCGGCCGACTGCCGCGGCCGGCCGCGCTGGCCATCGCGGCCACGCTGGTGCCGACGACGCTTGCGGGTCACCGCTTCTGGGAGGCGGACGACCCTGAGGAGCGCGCCCAGCAGCGCATCCACTTCTTCAAGAACCTGTCGATGCTCGGCGGTCTGCTGATCGCGGCCGACGACACGGCAGGTGCTCCCTCGCTGGCGTGGCGTGGCCGTCATGCCGCCCATGATCTGCGGCGCGATGCCCATCTGGTACGCCGGTCCGTGCGGGCCACGGCCCGGCCCGCCGCCGCGGTCGGCGGGGTCCGGGCCCGGCTGGCCCGCTGATCACCTCACCCGCGGGCGAGGAACCGCTCGAGGGCGGTGGTCAGCTCCGCCGGTTTCTCCAGCGGCAGTTCGTGGCCGGCGTCGATGATGCGGACCTCGGCGTCCGGGTAGGCCTTGGCCATGCGCAGCATCTGCCGCACAGGCAGCTGGATGTCGTAGTAGCCGTGGATCAGCAGGGTGGGTACGCGGATCTCCCCGACCCGGTCCAGGACGTCGAAGGCGCGCATGGCGCCGTAGAGCGTCATAACGACCTCGCGCGGGGTGGCGGCGGACGCCTTGATGTGGGCGCGGACCTCCTCCCGGGGGTAGCCGGGGGCGAAGGCGCGCTGGATGTTGGTGGCGACGAACAGCTTGTAGGGGACGAGCGTCGAGGCCGCCATCAGCAGGCCCCGGCCGCGGCTGTAGGTCATGCGGGCGATGGAGCCGACCAGCACGAGGCGCTCGACGCGCTCAGGGTGGTCGAGGGTGATGGTCTGCGCGATCATGCCGCCCATCGAGTGCCCCACGAGCACGGCCCGCTCGACGTCCAGGTGGTCGAGCAGGGCGAGGACGTCGTCGGCCAGTTCCGCGACCGTGGGCACCCCCGCGCCGCTGCTGTCGCCGTGGCCGCGCAGATCGAGGCGGATCACCCGGCGCTTCTCGGCGAAGTGCGCCATCTGGTGGTCCCAGCGGTGGCGGTCGGCCGTCCAGCCGTGGATGAACACCAGGGGCACGCCGTCGCCGTCGCGGGGGCCCTCGTCGTCGTACGTCAGCGCTGCGCCGTCGACTTCGAGCTGCGGCATCGTGCCTCCTGGAGAACAGTGCAGTTACTGGCGAGTACGTTAGCGGTCGGCGGGGCCCTCGTCACCGGCGTTCGCCGAGGAAGTCGAGGATGTGCCCGAAGACGTCGAGGGCGGCGCCCCGGCCGATGAAGGTGTCCAGGTGGCCGTAGCCGGGGATCTCCGTGTAGGTCACGTCCAGGTGCGGGTGGCGGCGGGCCAGGACGTCGCGGCACAGCTGCTGGGAGTCCAGCCACAGGCCGTTGTCGCTGCCCGCCAGGAGCAGCAGCGGGGTGTCGATGCGGCCGGCCGCGTCCAGGGCGTTGGGGGGCAGGGCCGCGTAGCGGTGGTCGGTGTCGTGCCAGCGGACCACGGTGCGGGCCAGTTCGATGCGGCGCAGGTGCGGCAGGATCCACAGGGGTGCCGGGCCGAGGAGGTCGGCCAGCCGGTTGTGGGTGGTCGCGGTCAGGTGCTCGTGGACGAAGAGCGAGGCACCGGTGCCCCAGGCCGAGTGGTGCAGGATCTGGCAGGTGGGGTCGGGGCAGTCGGCCTTGCGGGAGGCCAGTGCGAACAGCGGCGTGTACCTGGACCGCAGGCCCACCGTGCGGAAGTCGACGGGGATGTGGTCGAGGCGGGACTTCAGCAGTTCTGCGGCCAGCGACATGCGCAGCGAGGTGCGGCCGGCGAGTTTCGGGGTGAGGAACACGCCCTGCGCGACCACGCCCGCCAGGCCCGGTACCAGGCCCGCCGTCATGCTCAGGGACAGGGTGAGGGCGCCGATGCAGTGGGCCACGGCGAACAGCGGGCGCTCCTCGCCGATGCGGGCGCGGATGTGGGAGACGGCGGCGGGGATGTCGTACAGGGCGACGTCGTCGTACGTGTATTTCCGGCCGGTGGCGTTGTAGGGCAGGCGGCAGCTGCCGCGCCAGTCCAGCAGCCAGGGCTCGTAGCCGTCGTCGAGCAGGACGTCGACGAGGTTGCGGATCTCGGGCAGCAGGAACATGTCGGCGGAGGCCGTGTGTCCGTGCAGCAGCAGCACTGCGGGGCGGTCCGGTTCGCCGGTGTCGATACGGGTCAGGCCGAGGCGGACGCCGTCCCGGGCGTGGAAGTCGATCTCCTCGACGCTCCGCGGGTCGAGACGGTGGTGCAGGGGGCGCAGGGTGGGGGTGGTTCTGACCTTGCGGAGGGCCGGCCTGGTGGTGGGTTTCGTGGCCTTGAAGATCATCGGTTGTGCTCCGTGGGGTGCGGGGTGCGGCGCAGGTCGAGGAGGTCGGCGGCGGCCCGGGTGAAGGGTCCGAGCAGGCCGCGGCCCATCTGGAGGCCGAACCAGGCGAGCCAGGTCAGCTTGGCGGCGCGCTGCTCCCGGCCGGTGAGACGGGGGTCGACCTGGATGCCGTCGATCTGGTCGCGTACGTAGCTGTCCGCGGGTACGACCAACTCGCCCGCCAGGAGGGCGGGTTCGCCCTCGCGTCCGATCTCGACGGTCAGGGCGCGGGTCTGGCGCCAGAGGTCGCGGCGGGCGCGTGCGTGCTTGCGGCCCTCCAGCCACCAGCTGCCGCCGTCCGGGTCGCGCAACAGCAGCCGGTAGCGCAGGAGTTGGTGGGTCAGGCCGTGGTGTTCGGGGATGCCTTCATCGGGGCGGATCCACACGTCGCCGCGTTCCACGGTGAGCGGGCCGGGGTGGACGGCCGGGCAGGTGAGCTGTCCGCGTACGTCGATGCGGCGCTCGGTGACCAGCTGGTGCATGCTCGCGATGGAGAGCGTGAGGGCCATCGAGCAGGGCGTGTCGGCGGCGGCTGCGACCGGGCCCACCTGGCCCTCGGTGGTCTCGGTGAACCAGAGGTAGGGCTGGTCGTCCTTGTGCGGCAGCCGGGCCAGACCGTCGCCCGCCAGCCGCTCGAAGGTCTTGAGCTGTGCGCGGGCGTCGTAGCGGGTGGCCGGGGGCAGGCCGAGAGCCTCGACGAGGTGGGCGGTGCGTTCTCCGGTGGCCGCCGGTCCCTTGAGCGTCGCCTCGCACAGCTTGAGGGCGCTGGGGCTCTGCAACACCCGGGACAGGAAGGTCAGTTCGGGTATCGGTTCCGCCTCCAGGCGGGCCAGGGCGTCGGTGCGCCAGTCGTCCCAGTCCTTGACGCGCACGTGCATGCCGCCGAGGGCCATGTCCTGTACGACGTCGTCGAGGGTGTTGGGCACGCCGGTCAGGTTGTAGTCGAAGCCCCAGGCGTCGGGTTCGCAGATGACGCCGACGGCGACCCGGCTGACCCAGTCCACCGGGGCGACGTTGAGATAGCGGAAGGCGGGCACGGTACGGAAGCGGCCGAAGGCCGAGACGAGGCCGCTGGAGAGGTCCTGGGGGTTGTAGGCGCCGGTCCTGGTGTGGCCGCCGATGCCGCCCGGGCGCAGCGCGGTGACGATCAGGCCGTGGTCGCGGGCGCGGCGCAGCGCTACTTCCGCGGCCCATTTGGTCTGGTCGTAGCCCGCGATGAGGCGGTCGGCGTGGGCCAGGGGGTCGTCCTCGCCCATGGAGGTGATGCCGACCTCGTTGAAGACGGCGATGGAGGAGATGTGGTGCAGCGGTTTGGGTCGGCCGGCGGCCGCCAGTTCGGCCAGGGCGAGGGTGCCGAGGACGTTGCTTGCGCGCAGTGACTGGTAGCCGCGCAGGAAGTCCACGGCCGCGGCGACGCCGACGATGCCGTCCAGTTCGTGCGCGAGCTCGTTCCACCGTTCCTCGCTCAGGCCCAGGTGCGGGTGGCGGATGTCGCCGGGCAGCACGGTGATACGGCGGCGGACCTCCGTCGACCAGGGCAGCCGGTAGCTGCGCAGGGCCTCACCGAGCCGGGTCCGGGCCGCTTCCTCGTCGGCGGCGCGGACCAGGCAGTACACATGGGCGTCGCTGTGGCGCAGCAGGTCCAGGAGCATATGGCTGCCGAGGAAGCCTGTCGCGCCGGTGAGCAGGATCCGGCGGGGCGGCAGCGGCTCGGGAGCGGCGATGAACGGCAGCCGGTCGGCAAGGGCGAGGTCGGCCAGGATCTGGTCGAGGTCTTCACGCCGGGCGGTGGTGTGCGGCGCGTGGACAGGCTCGGCCGGCCGTGGGACCGGGAGCGGTGGGGTGCGCGGGGAAGGGACGGGCAGCGCAGTGGTCGTCCCGGCCGTCGAGTGTCCCGCGGTGCTGACCGTGGGGGCGACGGCCCTGATTCCGGGGATACCTGCCCAGCGGCGGGCGAGGCTGCTGGGGCGGGCGTCGGCGAACACCTCGTCCAGATCGACCTCGATGCCCAGTTCCTCCTCCAGCTCCGCCACGAGTTCCACCGCGTTCACGGAGCTGCCGCCGGCGTCGAAGAAGTCGGCGTCGGGCGCGAGATGGCCCTCGGGCAGATGACGGCCCGCCGCCGCGGCGATGACCGCGGCCAGCACGTCGACATCCGGGGACGGATCCGTGTCGGGTGCCCCGTCCGCGGCCGTGGCGGAGTGCGCGGGCACGGCAGCCGGCACGACCCTTGCCAGCAGGTCGCTCACGCTGAGTCCGCCTCCGCCGCGCTCGATCGACTCCGCCGTCGCCCGCCGACCTGCGTACGCCGACGCGTCCTCGTTCGTCTCACGCATGAGTGCCCTTCACCATGTCAGCAACCATTTCCGCGGTTCCTCTCCTCTTGATGTCTGCTTCGTCACCGGTCACTGCTGCCAGGAGCGGAACGCCCGCAGGTGTTCGGGGGTGACCACGCACTCCAGGCGCTGGTCGTCCTGCGCTCCCCCGCCCAGGGCGGCCAGCAGCCGGCGCGCCGGTGCGTTGCGTTCGGTGCGCTGCGCGGTCAGCCGGACCTTGGTGCAGCCGAGTTCCCCGGCGCGGTCGGCCAGCCACTGCAGCAGGCGTTCCTCGACGCCCCGGCCGAGGGCGCGGCAGCTCATCAGCCAGGCCGGTACGTCGAGCAGGTCGCCGTCCGCCCGCAGGGCGAGGAGGGCGATCTGGCCGTAGTCGCCGAACCGGTCCCGGGCCGCCGCGGTCCACACCTCGCCGTGCTCGCGCCAGCGGGCGACGTCGAGGCCGTCGTCGGAGCGCGGGTGGAGGGTGAACTGGTTGGTGCGGCGCACCAGTTGCTCGGCCCGCGGGACGTCCGTGGCGGTCAGGGGCCTGATGTCGACCTCCAGTTGCAGCCCGGCCAGGAACTCCTCGAAGCCGGCCTGCTCGCGGGCGGCGTCCCGCTCCCGTTCCTGTTCGTAGAAGCGGGCGCGCAGCGCGTCCTCGGCCGTCGCCGCGGAAGGCACCAGCGGCCACAACCGCCCCAGGAACGCCTCGAGTTCGGGGGTCGGCGGGCAGGTGACCGAGAGCACCTGGGGCTGCGCCGAACGGACCTTGGCGATCTCGGCCGGGTTGTCGTCGAGGAACAGGAAGCTGTCCAGGCCGAGGTTGAGCGTGTGCGCCGCCTCGGCGAGGCGGTCCGGCTTGGGGCCCCAGGCGGCGGAGAGCACGCTGAAGTGTTCCGTCTTCAGCAGGCTGTCCGGGCGGTCCAGGACGGCCCGTACGGTGTCCTCGTCGTTGTTGCTGACCAGCACCAGCAGCGCGCCGGCCGCACGCCACTGGAGCAACCTGCGTGCCAGGAGCGCCCGGGGGCCGGTCAGGTCCACCGCCCCGGGGCCGATCTCCCCGGCCACCCCGCCCCACAGGGTCTCGTCGCCGTCCACCGCGATCACCTTCGGAGCGGGGCGGCGCACGGCCTGCACGACGCCGGCGAGGCGCAGGGCGACGGCCGCCTGGAACTGAGGGGTGAAGGGGAGGTGGGCCAGGCGATCGGTGCGTTCGTCGAAGCGCTCATCGACGGAGTGCAGGCTGGTCCACTCGTCGGGACCGAGTACGGCTGTTGCGGGCAACTCGGCCAGCTCGGCGGCGAGTTCCCGCTCCCAGCGCTGCAACCGCTCCGGGGTGTGTGCGGCGGGCAGGAAGCCGACGATCACCGGCTTACGGGTGCGCTCGGCAAAGGCCCGCAGGGCGGCGGGGTAGGCGGTGCGCAGCTCGGCGAGCAGCGCGTCGTCCACCGGCCCGAACCGCTCGAGGTCCGCCGCGCGCAGCAGCACCACGCCCACTGCCGTCGCCGGGTCGGCGAAGACGCCGGAAGGATCCCGCAGGCTCGACAGCACGTGGTGGTAGGGGGCTTCCGCAATGGTCGTCGCCGTGCCGTCCGGCACGCTGTCGTTGAGGGCCGCCTCGCACATGGAGGGCAGGTGGCCGAGGGCGAAGGTGGCGGCGAGGGCGAGTGCAGGGCGCGGAGCGGACGCCGCGGGGGCCTCTTCGCCGAGGGCAGGCGTCGTACCCACGGGCTGCGAGGCGTCCTCGGCCGTCTGCGCGAGCAGCCGCACCAGCTCCTCCCCCAGCCCGGCGGTCGTGGCCGTGTCGAGGATGTCGAGGTTGTGGTCGAGCCGGATCCGGCCGGCCTCCGGCGTCACGGTGATCATGAGGTCGAGGTCGGAGTAGCCGGTCCCCGCCGGCAGCACGTCCAGGCCGGTGAGGGTGCCCGCGGCCCGGACGTAGTTGAAGTACACCTCCACCAGCGGCGCGTCGGCCCGGTACAGGCCCTGTCTGGCCAGCACCGGCAGGACGTCCGAGAACATCGCGCCCTTCGTGAGGATCTTCTCCAGGCGGCTGTCGGTGCGGCGCAGCACGTCCTCGATCCGCTCCTGCGCCCTCGCTTCGGCGGGGAAGGGCACCGGTACGCCGAAGAAGCCCACCGCGTCGAACGCGTCGGCGTGGATACGGGTGTCGACCGGCACGGCGAGGACGAAGCGTTCCCGTTCCCGCAGCCTGGCCAGCAGCACGGTCAGGGTGCCCAGGCAGAAGGCGGCGGGTGTGACGGCGAGGCTGCTCGCGGCCGCCGACACCCGTTCCATGAGGCCGTCGGGCATCGCCACGCTCACGCTGCCGGCCCGGTAGGAGCGTGCGGCCGGACGCGGGTGAGTGAGCGTCAGGTCGAGGCGCTCGCTGCCGTGGAAGGCCTCGCGCCACTCGGCCGCACCGGTTCCTGGGCCCTCCGCCGGCTGCTGCGCCTCGATCAGCAGGTCCAGGTCGCGGTTGGTGACCGTGCCCGTGAGGAGGGTGCCGGACAGCTCGGTGTCGGTCTCGGCGGCCACCAGCAGCAGGGACTGCAGGTCGCTGACCGCGTGGTGGGCGCCGTACAGCAGGATCTGGCCGCGCTCACCGCCGTCGAGGAGTTCGAACCGCCACAGCGGCGGCTGTGCGAGGTCGAACGGCGGCTCCAGCAGCCGGCGCAGCCGGTCGGCGGCGTCGAGTTCCTCGGCTGCGGGTACGGCCGTCCAGCGCAGCAGCGGCTGGGCGGGCTCCCGCTCCACCCGCAGTTGCCTGCCTCCCTCGCTCCCCGTGACGATCGCGGTGCGCAGGGCCGCGTGCCGGGCGGCCAGGCGGGTGAGGATGCCGGTCAGCGTGGCACGGGTGGTCGCGGTGGTGAGCCGTACGGCGAGGCCGACGGCATGGGCCGCGGCCGGCATGTCCGGGCGGGCGCTGCGCAGCAGGCGGACGACGTCGCGGGTGGCCGGGCGTAGTTCGCTCTCCGGCACTTCGGTGGCCGCTTCGGTCTGGGGCGCCGCTGTGCCGCGTTCGGGCAGGGCTGCGGCCAGGGCCTGGGCGAGGCCTCGGATGTCGGTGGCCGAGAAGACTGCCGTGGACGGGAGTTCGACGCCCAGCTCGCGGGCGAAGGCGTTGCGCAGCCGCACCAGCATGAGGGAGTCCAGGCCCAGTTCTTTCAGGGCCGTGGTGGCCAGGGCATCGACGGCGCCGCCGGAGACCTGGCCGACCCTGGCACGCACATATGCCTCGAGCCGTTCGGTGCGCTGTTCGTGCGTCGTGGCCGCGAACACCTGCTGGACCAGGTCGTCGGAGCCTTGCGGACCCGTGGGGACCGTGGCCAGGTCGGCGAGGAGGGGGCGGGTGCGTCCGGCGTCGGGGTCGAGGGCGAGCAGTTCCCAGTCCAGGGCGAGGGGGGCGAGTTGGCGGCGTTCGGTGGCCAGGACCCGGTCGAACATTTCGCCTCCCTCGGCGGGAGTGAAGGCGACGAGGCCCGAGCGGCTGGTTTCCACGGCCCGGGTGGCGTCGGCGGCGACCATGCCGACGCCGGTCCACGCGCCCCAGTCCAGGCTGAGCGCGCGTCTCCCGGCGAGGGAGAGGTGGTGGGCCCAGGCGTCGAGGAAGGCGTTGGCCGCCGAATAGGGGCTCTGCCCGGCCGAGCCGAGCAGGCCGGCCGCGGAGGCGAACAGGACGAGGTTCTCGGCCTCGGGGACGAGTTCGGTGAGCAGGGTGGTGCCCAGCACCTTCGGGGCCAGGACGTCCAGGACGCGTTCGTCGCTCAGATTCGCCACCGTGGCGTCGTCCAGGACGCCCGCGGTGTGGACGACCGTGGTGATCGCTCCGGCTTCCCGTCGTACGGCGTCCAGGGCGGCCGTCAGACCGGAGCGGTCGGCCACGTCGGCGCGGACGACGTGCACGGTGACGCCACGCTCTTCCAGGCCCTGGATCCAGGCCGCCGCTTGCGGGGTCGGCGCGCTGCGGCCCAGCAGGGCCAGCTTGCGGGCGCCGCGCCGTGCCAGCCGCTCGGCGACGACGCGGCCGAGGCCGCCCAGACCGCCGGTGATCAGGTGGACGCCGTCCGGGCTGGCGCCGTCGCGGGCGCCGTCGTCCGGACGGGTGCGGGCCAGACGCGGCACCAGGCGGTCCGCGCCGCGCAGCGCGAGGAGGCGTTCGTCGTCGGCGTACCGCAGTTGTGTCCACAGGGCGTCCACGCCGTCGGTGGGCGGCAAGTCGATCAGGGTGGTCCTCAGCTCCGGGTGCTCCTGGGCGAGGGCCAGCCCGAAGCCCCAGGCCAGTGCCTGTTCAGGACGGGTCACCTGGGTGCTGTCGCCGGCGGCCTGGCTGCCGCGGACGACCGTGAACAGGCGGGGCGCCGGGCCCTGCGCCCGGTCGGTGAGCGTCCGTACCAGATGCAGGGTGCTCAGACAGCACAGCCGCGCCGCCTCCCGCGCGGTGCGCGCATCGCCGATCGCCGGGGCGTCGAGCGCGGAGAGCTGCACGATGCGCTCGGGTGCCGCGTCCGCGAAGGCGTCGTCGAGCAGACGGCCCAGGTGCTGCGGATCGGCCGGGTCGAGCACGTACCGGCCGCGGCCCTGGACGTCGTACGCCCTGCCCCTGTGGGCGATCACATGGGGCACCGAAGCAGCGTCGAGCCGGTCGGCGAGTTCGGCGGCGACGCCCGTCTCGTCCGCCAGTATCAGCCAACTGCCCTGGGTGGGCGCCTGCTTTGCAGGCCGGCGCGGCTGCCAGCGGGTCTCGAACAGTGCGCCGTCCAGGGGGGAGAGCGCGGCGAGCTCGAACTCCTCGACCGCGAGGAGGAGCTGCTCGTCCTCGTCGTACAGTCGCAGGTCGAGGGTTGCTCTGTCGCCGTCCACGGAGCGCAGTCGGCACGTCGTCCATACGGGGGTCGTCCTGCGTCCGGTGAAGTGCAGCCGTCCGGCTCCGGCGGGGACGAAGGCCCGGCCTGCGGGTGTGTCGCGCGGCAGGGCGGCCGTGTGGAAGGCGGCGTCGAGGACGGCCGGGTGCAGCAGATGACCGGCGGCGGGCCGCGGTGCAAGCTTTCCCCACGCGGCGGATTCCCCGGAACAGCCCTGCTCCAGACCTCGGAAGGCCGGCCCGTATTCGATGCCGAGGGTGGCGAGTTGGGCGTGAACGGCGGGCAGGTCGGCCTCCTGGCCGCACTGTTCGCGCACGGCAGCCGGTGCTTCGCGCTCGTTCGGGGCTCGTTCGCCGCTCACCGGCGTGACGCGCCCGGTGACATGCCGTTCCCAGCGCGCGGAGGCCGCGGCCGAGGCGATGGTGAAGTGACGCGCGCCGTCCTCGGCGGGCCGCAGGACCAGTTGCAGCCGCACCGGCCGCTGGGCGTCCAGACGCAGCGGCTGGTCGAACCGGACGTCGGCCAGGGCCACTTCGCCGCCGCCCTGCACGGCCGATGCGGCCTCAAGCGCCATGTCCAGGAAGGCCGCGGCGGGCAGCCAGACCTCGCCGGTGACGCGGTGGTCGGTGAGATAGGCGAAGCGGTGGTCGCGCAGGTCGATCTCGGTCTGGAAGATGTGGCGGTCCGCCTCGTCGCTGGCCTCGATGTGCGTGCCGAGCAGCGGTGAGAGGCCGCCCGTCGAGGAGGCCGGTGTACGCCAGTGGCGTTCGCGGGCGAATGCGTAGGTGGGCAGGTCGACGCGACGGCCGGCCGGGAAGAGGGCCTGCCAGTCGGGGATGTGCCCGGCCGTGTACAACTCCCCCACCCTGTGCAGCAGGTCCTCGAGAGTGCCCTCCTCGCGGCGGAGGGACGCGACGCTCACGGCGTCGAATCCGGCCTCTGCGGCGACCGACTCGATGGCGGAGCCGAGCGAGGGGTGCGGGCTGAGCTCGACGAAGTACCGGTACCCGTCGTCCAGCATCCGCCGGATCGTGTCCCCGAAGCGGACCGGCTCACTGAGGTTGCGGTACCAGTAACCGGCATCCAGCCGGTCTCCCGGCACGGACTGTGCCGTGACGGTCGAGTACAGCGGCGTCGCGGTCGGCGTGCCCCGGACGGTGCCGATGCGGTCGAGCAGCTCGTCGCGCAGCGCTGCCATCAGGGGGGTGTGCGAGGCGAAGGGGGTGGACAGCCGCCGCGCCGGGATCTGCAGCTCCTGGCACTGGCCGAGCAGGTCGCTCAGCGCGTCCGCGTCGCCGGACACGGCCGTGGACTGCCCGCTGTTGACCGCCGCGACGAACAGCCGCCCAGCATACGGCTCCAGCAGCTCCTCCGCCCGGGTGCGCGAGAGCTCCAGGGCGAGCATGCCGCCCTTGCCGACCAGCGGTACGGCCGTCTGGGCGCGCCCGCACACCACCGCCACGGCGTCCCCGAGTGTCAGGGCGCCCGCGCTGTAGGCGGCGGTGATCTCGCCCAGGCTGTGCCCGACCACGGCGTCCGGGGCGACACCGAGCGCGCGCCAGGCGGCGGCCAGGGCCGCATTGACGGCGAACAGGGTCGGCTGCAGGTACTCGGTCCGGCCGAGTGGGGCGAGCTCCTCCGGGGCGCGCAGGACGTCGAGGACCGACCAGCCGGCGTGCCGGCGGACCGCCTCGTCCACGCGGGCCAACTCCTCGCGGAAGGCATCCGAGTCGGCCACCAACTGCACGCCCATACCGGGCCATTGGCCGCCGTGCCCGGCGAAGACGAAGGCCACCTTGCCGGACAGCTCCTCACGACGCGCCGCCACGGGCCGTCGCCCACCGGCCAACTCCTTCAGTTCTGCCAGCAGTTCGTCCCGGTCACCTGCCACCAGCGCCGTGCGCCGCTCGAAGTGGCTGCGGTGCCTGGCCAAAGTGTGGGCCACGTCCGGCAGCGCCGTGTCACCGCTCAGGTGCTCGGCGAGCCGTGCGGCCTGCCCACGCACCGCGTCGTCCGTGCGCGCCGACAGCACGAACAGCCACTTGGACGGCGCGGGTTCGCCCCGCGCAGCGGGCGGGTCGACCGGCGGCGCCTCCTCCACGATCACATGGGCGTTGGTTCCGCTGATACCGAAGGCGCTCACTCCGGCGCGCCGCGGCCGTTCGCCCGCCGGCCAGGCCACCGCCTCCCGCAGTACATGCAGCCCGCTGTCGGCCCAGTCCACATGGCGGCTGGGGGTGTCGGCATGCAGTGTGCGGGGCAGCAGCCCGTGCCGCAGCGACTGGATCACCTTGATCAGCCCGGCCACGCCCGAAGCCGCCTGCGCATGGCCGATGTTGGACTTGAGCGAACCCAGGTACAGCGGCCGACCGGCGGGGCGCGAGGCACCGAAGACCTCCGCGAGGGCGTTCGCCTCGATGGGGTCGCCGAGTGTGGTGCCGGTCCCGTGGGCCTCCACGTAGTCGATGTCGGCCGGGGCGAGTCCGGACAGCTCCAGGGCCCGCCGGATCACCTGTTCCTGCGCCGGACCGTTCGGTGCGGACAGCCCCTGGCTGCGGCCGTCCTGGTTCACCGCGGTCCCGCGCAGTACGGCCAGCACCTCGTCCCCGTCGCGGCGGGCGTCGCTCAGCCGCTTCAGTACGACCATTCCGGCGCCCTCGGCCCAGACCGCGCCGTCGGCTGCATCCGAGAAGGACCGGCACCGGCCGGTCGGGGACAGACCGCGCAGCCGGCTGAATTCCACGAAGGTCTGCGGGGTGACCATGAGCGTCACCCCGCCCGCCAGGGCCAGGTCGCACTCGCCGGAGCGCAGCGCCTGCGCCGCCAGGTGCACCGCCACCAGGGAGGACGAGCAGGCCGTGTCCACGGTCAGGGCCGGGCCGTTCAGCCCGAGCGTGTAGGCGAGCCGGCCCGAGGCCACGCTCAGGGCCGAGCCGGTGCCGACGTAACCGTCCAGCTGGTCGAGCCGCGCCCCGGCCAGATAGTCCCCGGCGAACATGCCGACGTACACGCCGGTGGTGCTGCCCGCCAGTTCGGCGGGCACGATCCCGGCGCGTTCCACGGACTCCCAGGCCGTCTCCAGCAGCAGCCGCTGCTGCGGGTCCATGGCCTCGGCCTCCTTCGGTGTGATGCCGAAGAACGCCGCGTCGAAGGAGTCGATGTCGTCGAGGAAGCCGCCTTCGCGGGCGTACGACTTGCCCGGCGCCTCCGGGTCGGGGTCGTAGAGCGCCTCCACGTCCCAGCGCCCGGCGGGGAACGGGCCCACCGCGTCACGGCCCTCCGCGACCAGCCGCCACAGCTCCTGCGGGGAGCCGACCGCCCCCGGCAGGCGGCAGGCCGTCGCGATGACGGCCACGAGTTCGTCGGACGCGGCCGCCGTCGTGCGGGCCTGCGGCCCGTCCGGCACACTGGGGCGCAGCCTGCCGCCGTCCGCTGCGAGCACGGTGCCGAGCAGGTGATCGGCGAGGCGGGCGGGAGTGGGGTGGTCGAAGAGCAGGGTGGCGGGCAGCCGGACCCCGATGCGGCTGCCGAGCCGGTTGCGCAGGTCGACGGCCGTCACGGAGTCCATGCCCAGGTCGCGCAGCGGCTGGTCGGGGCGGACCGACCGGGGCGAGGGCAGGCCCAGGGCGCGGGCGGCCTCCTCGCACACCAGCTCCCGGACCCGGGCGGCGCGTTCGGTCTCCGGCAGCCGGGCCAGACGGTCTGCCAGTCCCCGGCCTGCCTGCCGGTCGGGGCGCGGCGAGGACAGCAGGGAGGTCCACAGCGCGCCGGTGGCCGCCGCGTTGTCGCGCAGGCGGGGCAGGTCCAGGTGCCAGGCGAGCAGGTGCTGCGTGCCGCGGCGCAGGGAGAGCTCCGCGAGGGCGCGGCCCTGCTCGGGGGTGAGGGCGTGGTGGCCCAGGCGGGCCATCCGCTCCAGGTCGGCGTGTTCGGCGGCAAGGCCCTCGCCGGCCCAGGCGCCGAAGGAGATCGAGACGGCGGGCAGGCCCAGCGCCCTGCGGTGGTGGGCCAGTTGGTCGAGGAAGACGTTGGCGGCCGCGTAGTTGGCCTGCCCGGCGTTGCCGACGACGCCGGCGGCCGACGAGATCAGCAGGAACAGCTCCAGCGGCAGCTCGGCGGTCAGCTGGTGCAGATGGGCTGCGCCGTCGACCTTGGGGCGCAGCACCTGCGCGAGTCGTTCGGGAGTCAGCTCGGCGATCACGCCGTCGGCCAGGACTCCGGCGCAGTGCACCACACCGCGCAGCGGCAACGCGTCGCCGACGCCGGCGAGCACATCGGCCACGGCGGTCGCGTCCGCGACATCACAGGCGGCCACCTCGACGTCGACACCGAGTGCGGCCAGCTCCTCGACGACCTCGGCGGCGCGCGGGTCGGCTGTCCCCTGACGTGAGGCCAGCAGCAGCCGCGGAACTCCGTGTTCGGCCAGCAGGTGGGCTATCTGCCGGCCGACGGCGCCCAGGCCGCCGGTGATCAGCACCGTGCCGTCGGTGGGCACGAGAGCTGGTCGGCCGACGAGGTCGAGGATGACGGAGCGCCCGGACACCTCTCGGCGGCGTACCGCCTCGCGCGCGGCGGTGACCGGGAAGACCTGGGGGTGCCCGGGTGCATGGACGGCAGCACGCAGGGCCTCGGCCAACCGCTCACCCCCGGCCGCGGGTGACACGGCGACGGCGGCCGTGAACGACAGCTCCTCCGGAACCACGGCGACCAGCCGCGCGTCCGCGACCAGCTCGGACCCGGGCGTGGCCTCGGCGAGGACGACGACCCGCGTACCGCACGCCAGGCCCTCGACCTCGGGGCCGACCTCGGCGAGCACACCGGCGCAGGAGATGTGTGGGGAATGCAGGCCCAGGGCGTGCACCTCGATCCGCACCTGGGCGGGCCCGAGCGCCTGACGCACCGCCGGGCGCAGGGTGACCTCGGCCGGAATGCCGGTCAGCTGGTAGCAGTCCCCGGCCGGGATCCGCAGCACGTCGGCCGGGCGGGCGCGCACCAGTCGCGGGGCCAGCAACTCGCAGTTTCGCAAGGCGATTTCCGGTTCCTCGGCATACGTGATGGCAGCGACCATCGCGGTCGCGGCGTGAGCGCTGTCGAGGTCGCCGTCGAGGTCGAGGTCGAGCAGAGTCAGTCCGAGATCGGGGTGCTCGCTGCGGGTGCTGCGGGCCAAGCCCCACAGCACCGACTGCGCCAGACCCGGCACAGTGTCGGCGTCGCCGGTCGCGACCGCACCACGGGTCACCCAGAGGGTCCGCGCGGGCGCCTCGCCTGGCGCGAGGGCGATGAGCTCCTGCACTTCCATAAGGGCCTGAGCCGCCAACTCGCCTGCCACGGCCGCCTGTTCGGCGTCCACTGCCGGGCGCGGCCACAGCCGTACGACGGTGTCGGCACCCGACTCGCGCACCTCGACTCCCGCCGCCATGAGGCCGCGTACGATCGCCTCGACGTCCGGGTCCGAGTGGTCACCGATCACCGTCCAGGCCGCCCGCTCGCCTGCGGCGGGCGCTGCGGGCAGTGCCGTCCACGCCACTTCGTACAGGTGCCGGGCGTGCTCCGAGCCCGCGCGCAGGTCCGACGGGTCGGCGGCCCGTAGCCGTACGCCTTCCAGGCGGCCTGCCGGGATGCCGTCCGCGTCCCACAGCGCCACGTCCAGGACGAGGTCCGTCCCGGAGCCACCGGTACGCCGCACCACCGCGGTCAATTCGCCGGCCCCGCCCGGAGGGAGGACGCAGCGGCCCACCGCCACGGGCAGCAGCGCCCGGCCCGCGGACGTGTCGAAGGCGGCGGCCGCCTGCAACGCGGCATCCAGGAGCGCCGGATGAAGCGGATACGCCTCGGCCGCATCCCCGGTCCCGGATGGCAGGGCGAGCCGCGCCAGCAGTTCGTCCTCGCCGGTCGCGACGACCGACCGCACGCCTCGGAAGGCCGGGCCGTAGCCGAGCCCGAGCGCGGCGAGCCGCTCGTACGTGTCCTCGCCCCAGACCTCATCGGCCGCCTGCGGCCACACGGGCGCAGGCGTGCTCGGCTCCTCGGGGCCGGGTCCGGCCGCCGACGCGGTCGCGTGCAGGGTCCAGCCGGCCGTCTCCTGGCCGCGTGGGCGGCTGTGCACGGTGATCTCCGGCACGGGGGCGGAGGTGTCCACCTCCACCGACACCTCGACCGTGCCGGAAACGGGCAGCGTCAGGGGCGCGAGCAGCAGCAGGTCGGCGAGATCGTCGCGGGCATCGGGTCGGGCTACGGCGAGCGCGGCGCGGCACAGCTCCATGAGGGTGGTGCCGGACACCACCGTCTGTCCGAACACGGTGTGGTCCGGCAGCCAAGCGGCGGTGGCCGGGGACCATTCGTTGCGGAAGGTCCAGCGGGTTGCGTCGGCCGACTGCAACTGGATGCCGAGGACCGGGTGGGGGGCGCGGTCGAAGAGGGCGGGTCCGTTCGCGGTGGTGTCGGGTTCGGTCCAGTGGCGCTGTGCGTCCCAGGCGTACGTCGGCAGGTCGGCGGCACCCCTGTCGGGCACGAGGCGCCGCCAGTCGATCGGGCGGCCTTGGACGTGGAGTTCGGCGGTCGCGCGGTCCAGGCAGGCGGGGCCGGGTTCGTCGCGGCGCAGCGACCCGACGGCGACCAGGTCGTGGCCGTCTTCCTCGCCGACGGTGGTGACGGCGGTGAGCAGGGAGGGGTGGGGACTCAGTTCGACGAAGCAGCGGTAACCGTCGGCCGCCATCCGCTGCACGGTCGGCCCGAAGCGGACCGGTTCGCGCAGGTTGCTGTACCAGTAGCCGGCCTCCAGCTCTTCGGTGACCGGTTCGCCGGTGACCGTCGAGTACCAGGCGACGGACGTCGGACAGGTGGTGACGCCGTCGAGTTCGTCGAGGATCGACGCGCGGACCGGGTCCACGTGGGCCGTGTGGGAGGCGTAGTCGACGTCGAGACGGCGGGCGAACACCTGCCGCCGGTCGAGGTCGGCGAGGAGGGTCTCGACTGGTGCGGCGTCGCCGGCGATCACCGTGGAGCGGCCGCTGTTCACGGCGGCGACCGACACCCGGCCGTCCAGTGCGGCCAGGAGGGACTCGACCTCGGTGTACGGGAGGGCGACGACCGCCATCGTTCCGGTGCCGGACAGCTCGGTCAGGACCTGGCTGCGCAGCGCGACCACGGCGGCGGCGTCGTTGAGACTGAGCGCCCCCGCGACACAGGCCGCGGCGACCTCTCCCTGGCTGTGCCCGATCACCGCGTCCGGCCGTATGCCGCGCGCCCGCCACACGGCGGCCAGGGACACCATCACGGCGAACAGGACCGGCTGGACGACATCCACGCGCGCGGGCGAGGGCGCGGCGGCATCGCCCCGCAGGACCGCCGTGACCGACCAGGTGGTGAACGGGCGCAGGGCAGCGTCGCAGCGGTCGAGCTCGTCGGCGAACACCGGGTCGCTGTCGAGCAGATCACGGGCCATACCCGCCCACTGGGCCCCCTGGCCGGGGAAGACGAAGGCCAATTTTCCGCTTGTCAGCGCCTGTTGGGGGCCGATTGTCAGGTCTGGGTCCGGTTCTGCCGCCGCAAGTCCGCGCAGGGCGTCGAGCAGTTCGTCGTGGCCGGCGGCCTGGAGGACGGCCCGATGCTCGAAGTGGGTGCGGTGATGGGTGAGTGTCGACGCGACGGCGGACAACGGCAGCCGCGGTTGCCGGGCGAGCGCCTGCCGGAGGCGTTCCGCCTGTCCACGCAGGGCCTCGGGGCTGCGGGCGGAGACCGGGAAGAGGGTCTGCCCCGTCGGCTCGTCGGCGCCGGGCCGGCCGGGGTCCTGAGGCGCCTCCTCCAGGACCACATGCGCGTTCGTCCCGCTGATCCCGAACGCGCTCACCCCGGCCCGCCGCACCCGCTCCTCGTCGCGGGGCCACGCCCGGGGGCTGGTGACGAGGCTCAGGCCGCTGTCCGCCCAGTCGACGTGCCCGGTCGGAGTGGCGGCGTGCAGTGTCGCAGGCAGGACGCCGTGCTGGAGGGCCAGCACGGTCTTGATGATGCCGCCGATGCCCGCCGCGGCCTGCGCGTGACCGATGTTGGACTTGAGCGAGCCGATGCCGAGGGGCCGGTCCGCGGGGCGGTCGGGGCCGAAGACGGCGGCCAGCGCCCGGACTTCGATGGGGTCGCCCAGGGGTGTGCCGGTGCCGTGGGTCTCGACGTGGTCCAGGTCGCCGGGCTGCAGTCCGGCCGCGTCCAGGGCCGCGCGCAGCACACGCTCCTGCGCCGGACCGTTCGGGGCGCTCAGTCCCTGGCTGCGCCCGTCCTGGTTGATCGCGGATCCCTTGATCACGGCAAGGATGCGGTCGCCGTCGCGGCGTGCGTCCGCGAGCCGCTTGAGCAGCACCAGCCCGCAGCCCTCGGACCACACCACCCCGTCCGCATCCGCGGAGAACGGACTGCACCGCCCGGACGGCGACAGCCCGCGCAGCCTGCTGAACTCGACATGCGCCCGGGGCGTCACCAGCAGCGAGGCACCACCCGCGAGCGCCAGGTCGCACTCGCCTCCCGCCAGCGCCCGCGCCGCCAGATGCAGGGCGACGAGCGAGGACGAGCAGGCGGTGTCGACGGTGACCGCCGGTCCCTGCAGACCGAGGGAGTAGGCGATGCGTCCGGAGGCGACACTGGACGCCGAGCCCGTGCCGACGTGGCCGTCGAGCTGCCCCAGTGAGGCGGAGGCGAGGTAGCCGCTGTCGTACAGGCCGACGTAGACCCCGGTCGAGCTGCCGTTCAGCGTGTCCGGCACGATTCCGGCGCCTTCGACGGTCTCCCAGGCGGTCTGCAGCAGCAGCCGCTGCTGAGGGTCCATGGCCGCTGCCTCGCGCGGGGAGATGCCGAAGAAGGCCGCGTCGAAACGGTCGATGCCGGTCAGGTAGCCGCCGCGCAGCGAATACGCCGTGCCGGTGGCCTCCGGGTCGGAGTCGTACAGCCCCTGCCTGTTCCAACGGCCGGGCGGTACTTCGGTGAGGACGTCCTCACCCGAGGCCAGCAGCTGCCACAGCGCCTCCGGGTCGTCCGCGCCGCCCGGGAAGCGGCACGCCATGGAGATGATCGCGATGTCGTCGTCCGTCCGTGGGGACCGGTCGGACCGCAGGGGGCCGGCCGTCCCCGTCGCGTCGGGAGCGTCACCGAGCACCGCCTCGGCCAGCGCCGCGACGGTCGGGTGGTCGAAGATCAGCGACGGGCTCAGGCTCCGACCGATCCGTTCGGACAGCTGTGCCGCCAGCGTCACCAACTGGCGTGATCCCAGGCCGAATTCCGCGATCGGCCGGTGCGGGTCGACGGTCAGCGGGTCGAGCCCGGCCGTCTCGGCGACCGCGGAGATCAGCCAGGTCCGCACGCTCTGCGGTGTGGTGAGGGACGGCTCGGCGGGCCGCTTCGCGGACTCGTTGGCAGGCATCGGGGCAGGTGTCCTCGTGAACTCGGGCTCGGTGTGTTTTTCCGTACGAGCGATACGGCCGCGTGGGGGCATGACGGAGCCGCCGGTGGCCGGACGGGCGTTGTACGGGAGTTGTGCCGCTGGGCGGCGCGGGCAGGCGCGTGGTGTCAGCGCGCGGCGGGTGCGGTGACCGACGAGAGGGAGCCGGACAGGTGGGCCGTCCGGGTCGCGTGGCGCTGGATCTTCCCGCTGGAGGTCTTGGGGATGGTGCCCGGGTGCACCAGGACGACCTCGCGCACGGACAGGCCGTGGGCCTCGCCGAGCGCGCTGCGGATCAGGTCGGTGATCTTCTCCGAGTCGCCCGCGGCGTCCGGGGCCACCTCGGCGACGAGGACGACCTGCTCCCCTTCGGCTCCGTCGTCTGCGGGGACGGAGAAGGCGGCGGTGCAGCCGGGGCGCAGTGCCGGGTGGCACATCTCGGCCGACAGCTCCAGGTCCTGCGGGTAGTGGTTGCGTCCGTCGATGACGATCAGGTCCTTGAGGCGGCCGGTGACGAAGAGTTCGCCGTCGCGCAGGAATCCGAGGTCACCGGTGCGCAGGAAGCGGCCTTCGCGGCCGGGCAGGGTGGCGCGGAAGGTCTCGCGGGTGGCCAGGGCGTTGCGCCAGTAGCCCTTGGCGACGCTGGCTCCGCTCACCCAGATCTCGCCGACATGCCCCTCGGGGAGTTCCGTGCCCTGTTCCGGGTCCGCGATCGTCACCGTGAGGCCGGGGCCGGGACGGCCACAGCCGACCGCGGCCGCATCCGCCTCGCCGGCGTGCGGCCCGAGGTCCTGGGCCCAGAGGAGAGTGGGCGGGGCATCCACGGAGGCGCCGGTGACCATCACGGTCGCCTCGGCGAGGCCGTAGCAGGGGTAGAAGGCCTTGCGGCTGAAGCCCGCGGGGGCGAAGGTCTCGGTGAAGCGGCGCAGGGTGGCGGCGCGTATCGGTTCGGCGCCGTTGAAGGCGACCTTCCACGAACTCAGGTCGAGGCCGTCGACGAGTTCGTCGGTGGCGTGCTTCAGGCTCAGTTCGTAGGCGAAGTTGGGTCCGCCGCTGGTGTGCGGGCGGTAGCGGCTGATGGCCTTCAGCCAGCGGTCGGGCTGCTGCAGGAAGTGCAGCGGGGAGAAGAGGGTGGTGGTGAGGCCGAGGTAGACGGTGTTCAGGACCGGTCCGATGAGACCCATGTCGTGGTACACGGGCAGCCAGCTGACGACCAGTTCGCGGTCGTACTCCTCGATGACCTGCGGGGTGTGGCCCATCCGTTCGGTGATGATCCGCTCGTTGTCGAGCAGGTTGCCGTGGGTGACGGCCACACCCTTGGGGGCGGAGGTGGAGCCGGAGGTGTACTGGAGGAAGGCGACCGAGTCGGGGGTGAGGTCGGGGGCGCGCCAGGCGTCGGCGGCCTCGTCGGGGATGTCCTCGGTGGTGAGGCAGGTGATGTCGGCCAGCTCGGGAAGGTGCTCCGCCATGCCGGCCAGGGCGGTGACCACGTCACGGCCGCCGAGGATCACCTTGACGTCCGCGTCCGCCAGCAGACGCCTCATACGGGTCAGGGCGCGATGGTTGTCCGCCCGGCCCTGCGGGGGCACGCCGGGCACGGCGACCACACCGGCGGCGAGGCAGCCCAGGTAGTCGGCGATGAACCCCAGGCCGGGCGGGTGCAGCAGCATGGCGCGGGAACCGGTCAGCCCGCGCTCCTGCAGCCAGGCCGCGACGGCCCGGCAGCGGCGGGCGAGCCGGGCGTAGGTGATCTCCTGGATCTCTCCGTCGCAGTCGCCGGAGACGAGGTAGCGGTATGCGGTCCGGTCGGGCTGTTGCGTGGCGTGCTCGGTCAGTAAGTCGACCAGGGAACGGGCCATGGGAAGAGTCTCACCTGTCTGAATCGGCGGGCGGGGAACTGGAGTTCGAGGGCTGCGCGAGACGTGTGCACAGCAGCCGCGAGCGGCCCGGCCCCCTTGCCGGACTGCGCGACTCGACCATCCGTCCGGGGAGTGGCGACACGCCGGCTCCCCGTGCCCCGTACGACTTGCTACCGGCGAGTAGCACTGTAGCAACTCTGTTCGGCCCGTCGACCCGAACTCTGTAAACGCTGGGTATCGAACGGGAGTTGGGCATGCGGAAGGCCCGGCCGCCCGTGGCGTGCACGGGGGCCGGGCCTGAGGTCGGGAAGCCGGTGTCAGCCGCCGTTCAGGCGTCCGCGCAGCAGCCCCTTGCCGATTTCCGCGCCCTTGCGGCTGTCCGCCTGGGCCTTGCGGAACAGGTCGGCCACCTCGGTGTCCTTCTCGCGCTCCGCGTCCTGGATGTAGGTCTCCAGGCGCAGGGCGTTGCTCAGGCACGCCTCCACGTACCAGATGAGGTTGTAGTCCTTGTCCGGCGTACCGGTCACGCCGCCGGTCTCCGTGCTGCTGGTCATGCGGGCCTCCTCCAGCGGTAGTCCTTCCGGAGCTGTCCGAGTACCCGTCCCGCACCAGGCAATCAGCCGACGTCCCACAGGAAACGGTGCGTATGGATGCCGAAGTACGGGAACGACTGGATCTGCCGGATCCCTTCGATCGGCCGTACGACGTCGTTGACGAAGTCCAGCAGTTCGCGCGGGCCCGCCGCGACCACCTCGGCGAACAGGTCGAAGCCGCCGGAGGTCAGCACCGCGTAGACGACCTCCGAGCGAGCGGCCAGTTCGTCGGCGACCGCGCGCGGGTCGCCGTCGACGCCGATGCCGAGCAGGGCCATGGCCTGCCCGCCCATGGACATCGGGTCGGTGACGCCGACGACCTGCACGGCCTTGGTGTCCAGCAGCCGCTGCAGGCGCTGGCGGGCCGCGGAGGCCGAGAGGCCGACCTTGGGGCCGAGGTCGGCGTAGGCGATGCGCCCGTCGGTCTGCAGTTCGCGCAGGATGGCCCGGTCGATGTCGTCCACGTGCGTCGCTCTCCTTGTTCCGGCTCTGCTTGCCCGGTCCCGTCGGTGCCGCTCAGCCGGCCAGGTCGGCCAGGGCGGCGGCGAAGACCTCAGTGTGCAGGTCGACGTCCTGGTCGGTGGTGTCCGGGCACATCAGCGCCATGTTGTGGAAGGGGGTCAGCAGGATGCCCCGGTTGGCCAGGTAGAGGTGGAGGAAGTCCTCCAGTTCGGGGTCGGTGGCGGCCGCGGACTCGGTGCCGGTACGGGGTGCAGGCGAGGCGAAGCGGTATTCGGTGCGGGCGCCGAGCCGGCTGACCGACCAGGGCAGCGCGTGGGCGTCGATGCCCGCGCGTACCCCCGCTTCGAAGCGTTCGGACAGTTTGGTCATACGGGCAAACGCGTCCTCGGTCAGGACGTGTTCCAGTGTGGCGCGCATGGCGGCGACCGACAGGGCGTTGCCGGCCAGGGTGCCTCCGACGCCGCCCATGTCGACCAGGTCGAGGTCGGCGCGGTCGAGGAGACGGTCAGCGAGCTCGGCGGACAGGCCGTACGCGCCGGCCGGGATGCCGCCGCCGATCGCCTTGCCGATGGTGAGCAGGTCGGGCTCCAGGTCCCAGGCGGCGGTGCAGCCGCCCGGGCCGGCCGAGAAGGTGTGGGTCTCGTCGTTGATCAGCAGGGTGCCGTGGCGGCGGGTCAGCGCCCGGACGCCCTCCAGGTAGCCGGGTTCGGGCAGCACGATGCCGATGTTGGTGAGGGCGGGTTCCATCAGGACGGCGGCGACATCACCATGGGCGAGTTCGCGCTCCAGTTGTTCCAGGTCGTTGAATTCCGCGACGCGACTGGTCAGCGTGACGTCGCAGGGGGCGCCGACGTTTCCGGGGCGGGCCGCTCCCCTGCCGTCGGGGCCGACGACGATGAGCGACTCGTCGACGGTGCCGTGGTAGCTGTAACTGTTCACCAGGATCTTGGGGCGGCCGGTGACGGCGCGGGCGAGCCGGATCGCCCACCGGTTGGCGTCGGTCGCCGTCAGCGAGAAGCTCCAGCGGGCGAGGCCGAAGCGGCGGGTCAGCTCGGCACCGACCCATTCGGCGTCCTCGGTGGGCAGCATTGCCGTGGCCCCGCCCAGGTCGGCGAACCGCCGCTGGACCGCATCGGCCACGACCGCCGGGGAGTGACCGGCCATCGCTCCGGTGTCACCGAGGCAGAAGTCGACGTACTCGTGCCCGTCGATGTCCGTGACGCGGGCGCCGCGGGCGGTGGCCAGGTAGCGGGGGAAGGCGCCCGCCGCCTTGTTCATCCAGGTCATCGGCACTCGCCCGAAGAGGTGGTCGGCCTGTGCATAGGCGTCTTTCGAACGCGGACAGCGATGGGCGGCCTGCTCCATCTCACGGGCGAGCAGGTCCTGCAAACGGGCGCGGTCCATGGGATCCCCGAACTCTGAGAACGACGGAATATGTGGAGCGTACGACGGAAATCCTTGACTCATCAAGAGTGAGATGCGGAATCTGTTGCTGTGACGATCGAATCGCGCGTCCGAGGCGCGACCTCGCCCGGGGCGGCGTACCGACGAGATGCGGGCAGGGGAACGCTTCGCTGCCGGTTCGGTTCGCCGCTCGTTCGGGATCGGTGCGCATCGGTGCGTCGGTGCACCCGGGTGAAGGGGCCGCGAGGGCGAGTTGCGGCAGGTGCCGTACGGCCGGCAGGAAGTGCCGGTGCGGCTGCGCGCGGAGAAACGCAAGGGGGCCCGACCGGTCCCCCGTTCCGGTCGTGCCCCCGCGGTTCGTCGAACTTACGTGCCGGGTGGATCCGTTGTGAACCGCGTCGATGCCCGCTGCGGTGTCCGCACGGCTCACCCGTGCACAGGTGAGTCCGGATGGTCCCGGTTCGCCCGGCGCACGTCGGGATGGTCGAGGTCGCCGAGGGCCAGATGAGCGAGGACGACCTCGTAGAGGTCGCTGCCGGCGGCGAGCAGTTGGCGTTCGAGGACGGGTTCCGCGCTGCGCACATGCTCCCGTACCGTCTGCGCGTGCACGCCCAGGATCTGCGCGGCGCGTTCGGCGTTGCCCCCGGCGGCGATCCAGGTGCGCAGGGTACGCCGCAGATCACGGGCGTCGGCATCGAGACGTGCCAGCAGGTCGCTCGCCCAGGCGCGCAGGGCGGGCCCGGACAGCAGCTCGCCGAGCCGGGGGTGCCCCGTTGCGGCGGGGCCGGTCTCGTGGTGTTCCGTCGCGAGGCCGATCCAGGTGTTGAGCGCGAGGTGCACGACGGCGCGGGCGGCGAGATCGGAGAAGTCCGTCTGCAGCAGTGCCTCGACGCGTTCCATGCGGGCGCGCACGGTGTTGCGGCTGACGCCGAGCACCTTGGCGGCGTTGACGGCGGTGAACTCCAGGCCCAGCCGGGTGGTGGCGAGGAGTTCGGCGCGGGTGTGGTGCGCCAGGGTGTCCAGCGGACGCAGCACATGGGTCGTCCAGCCGTGCAGCTGCGCGGGGTCCATGAGGCGCTCGGGGTGGGTGCGTTCGGCGTACACGGCCTGCTTGTCGGACCGGAAGCGGGCGACGGCGAGCGCACTCACGGCCTGTCCGTAGGCGGTGGCGGTGCGGGCGAGGTTCTGCGGGGCGCTGCCGCCCAGGAAGGTGCCCGGCCAGCGGCCGATCAGGGAGCGCAGTTCCCCGGCGGCCGTGTCGTCGGGAGCGACGACGATGACGTGCGCATCGACGGCGGGACAGCGCACGACCAGCACCTGCTCCTCCGTCGCGGTCAGGCATTCCTCGGCGAGCCGGTCGCGGTCCTCGGCACAGCCCTCGAGGACGTAGACGCAGGCGGTGTCGGTGTCGAGCAGGCCGGGCCACAGACCTGCGGCGACGCGGCGGGCGGAGACGGTGTCCTCGACCATCAGCAGTTGCAGGATCGCCAGGCGCAGATCGGAGGTGGCGCGTTGGAGGCGGCGTCCGGCGGTGGTCGACTCCCGTGCCCTGAGCAGGAGTTCGACCACCTGGGCGGTGTGGGTCACGATCTCGGAGGCCCGGCGGTCGAAGGGGGCCGGACGGCACACGGCGAGTACGCCGACGGGGGCGGGCTGCGGCTGCTCCACCCGGACGAGCCGCAGATGACGTCCGGTGTCGTCCCAGGCCGCGGAGGCGATCCGGCCGGAGACGAGGTCCGCGAGGAGGTTCTCGTCCAGCGGTGTCGGCGTTCCGGCGAGGAGCCGACCGGTGCCGTCCTGCAGCCAGGCCGTCCCCTGCACCGCGTCGGCGAGCCAGGCGACGACCCTGCGGATGTCCCGGCCCGTGGGGCGCAGGTGGTCGAGCAGTTCCTGCGCCCACGTCGGCCCGCCGTCGGCGCCCGTCACCTCGTCAGGGCGGGCCCCGTCCTTTCGGCCTGCCATCTCGGCCTTCTCCTCGTCCATCGCATCGACCTCGGCGTTTCGGTCGGGGACGTTACCTCACGGGTGCCCGGTGGTTGCGTGCCTACGGGTGCGTGCGACGGGAGAGGGCCTTTCAGGCGATGTGGCCTGCGAAGGCGCCGCCCGGAGCGAAGGCCAGCGAGGCGAAGCGTTCACCGATGCGGAGGTGGGTGTCGGCGTCCGGGTGGAGCTGGTCGGGCAGGGGCAGTTCGTCGTGGTCCGACTCGCCGTAGAGCTCGCGGCCGTCAAGGTATTTGAGGTTCGGGTCCTCGACCGCCCGCTGGGTCACGATACGGGCCAGCTCGTCCCGGATGACGCCGAGGGCCAGTTTCCCGCTCGCTCGTTCCCCGGGATCGCCCATGGCCTGGAAGTGCAGTTGACCGTCGCTCAGGGAAGTGAAGTCCAGGACGGTGGGGCCGGGAGTGTCCTCGTGTATCGGGCACAGGATGGGCGAGACGACCAGCAGCGGTGTCGTGGGGTGTCCTTCGCGGATGGTGTCGAGGAAGCCGTGGACGGCGGGGGTGAAGGCGCGCAGGCGCATCAGGTCGGTGTTGACCAGGTTGATGCCGATCTTGACGCTGATCAGGTCGGCCGGGGTGTCGCGCAGGGTGCGTGCGGTGAACGGGTCGAGCAGGGCGCTGCCGCCCAGACCCAGGTTGATCAGGTCGACGCCGCCCAGGGAGGCGGCGAATGCGGGCCATGTGGTGGTGGGGCTCGCGGCGTCGGAGCCGTGGCTGATCGAACTGCCGTGGTGCAGCCACACCTTGCGGCCGCTGGGCGGGCTGGGCTCCACGGGGGCGTCGGTGCGCAGGGCCACCAGTTCGGTGGTCTCGTTGTGCGGGAGCCAGATCTCGACGTCCTTCTCCCCGTCCGGCAGGTCGGGGAAGCGGAGCGTGCCCACGGAGCCGGGCCGCAGTTCGGCCGTGCCGGCGACCATGTCGATGGTCACGGTGTTGCCCTCGGCGATACTGCCCCGGCCGGCCGGGCGGCCGTCGACGAGGAGGTCGTAGACGCCGTCGGGACGGGGCGGGGCGCCGACGTAGTCGCGTTTGGTGGGCAGGGCGTCGAGTTCGACGGCCGTCGCGCGGGTGCGGAACGCCAGCCGTACGCCCGTGGGCTGGGACTCGGCGCTGGCCAGCTGCGGATCGGTGCACTGGGCGCGGGCCCAAGCGGGCAGCCGGTGCGGCAGCACGCCGTGCTCGGTGCGCTCGATGTCGAGGGCGCCGCGCAGCAGCTCGGCGGTGACGGGCGTGGTGATCCAGTCGTGCTCGGTGGGCATGTCCTCAGCCTGTCGATCAAAGGGTCGGGGCGGTGGGCCAGTTGCGCAGGAGGGCATCGAGGGCATCGAGGATCCGCGTCCAGCTCTCCTGCGAGTCGGGGGCGCTGTGGCTGAAGCCGCCCGCCGTCTCCAGACTCGAGTAGCCGTGGAAGACGCTGCCAAGCAGCCGTACGGCATGCGTCTGGTCCGGTTCCGTCAGGTCGTAGCCGCGCAGGATCGCGCGTGTCATCCGGGCGTGCCGGACGCCCGCACTGGCAGCCGCGGTCTCGGGGTCCAGCCGTAGCCGGGCCGCGGCCGCGCGGCCGGGGTGTTCCCTGCCGTAGTCGCGGTAGGCGTTGGCGAAGGCGATCAGGGCGTCCTTGCCGGCGCGGCCCGCGAGGGCGTCGGCGGCCCGGTCGGCGAGCTCCTCCAGGGCGAACAGGGCGATCCGCGTCTTGAGGTCCTGGGAGCTGGTCACATGCGAGTACAGGCTCGCCACCTTGACGTCGAAGCGGCGGGCCAGCTCGGAGACGGTCACCTGGTCGAAGCCGACCTCGTCCGCCAGCTCCGCTCCTGCCCGCACCACACGTTCCGTGGTCAGCCCGACGCGCACCATGGCCGCCCTCCTCTCTCGCCAGACTCAGTCCCCGAGCCGATTATGCATTTGCCTAAAGCATTTAGGCAAATTAGCGTGGGGTTATGGAACCGCTGACCGAGCAAGAGATCCGCGCCGCCTTCCTGAACTGCACCAAGGGCGAGGCCAAGCGTCTGTCCGTGCCCCGCGACCTGGCCGAGCGACCCTGGGGCGACCTGGACTTCCTCGGCTGGCGCGACCCCCAGGCACCCGACCGCGCCTACCTCGTCACCGAGTGGAGCGACGGCAGGCCCAGAGCCGTCGCACTGCGCGGCGCCGGCGCCACCGTGGGCCACGCACGGCGCAGCATGTGCTCGATGTGCCTGACCACCCACTCCGGCGGCGTTTCCCTGATGGTCGCGCCCAAGGCGGGCAAGGCCGGGCAGCAGGGCAACTCGATCGGCGCCTATATCTGCAGCGACCTCGCCTGCTCGCTGTATGTGCGGGGCAAGCGGGACGCGGGCGTCGGGGCGCGGCTGCACGAGACGATCACCCTGGAGGAGAAGATCCGGCGCACCGTGGCGAACGTCGCCGCGTTCGTCGCCAAGGTCGGCACGGCATAAGCTCGGCGAATGGCGAAGTACTTCGACGTGCACCCCGAAAACCCCCAGCCGCGCACCATCGCCCAGGTCGCCGACAGCATCCGCGCGGATGCGCTCATCGCGTATCCGACGGACTCCTGCTACGCGCTGGGCTGCCGGCTGGGCAGCCGTGACGGCATCGAGCGGATCCGGACCATCCGCCGCCTGGACGACCGGCACCACTTCACCCTCGTGTGCCAGGACTTCTCGCAGCTCGGCCAGTTCGTACGGGTCGACAACGACGTGTTCCGCGCCATCAAGGCGTCGACGCCCGGCAGTTACACCTTCATCCTGCCGGCGACGAAGGAGGTGCCGCGGATGCTGCAGCACCCGAAGAAGAAGACGGTCGGTGTGCGCATCCCCGACCACGTCGTCACCCAGGCCCTGCTCACCGAGCTCGGCGAGCCGCTGCTGTCCAGCACGCTGCTCCTGCCGGACGAGGAGGAGCCGATGACCCAGGGCTGGGAGATCAAGGACCGTCTCGACCATGTGCTGGACGGGGTGGTCGACTCCGGGGACTGCGGCACCGAGCCGACGACGGTCATCGACTTCTCGGGCGGCGAGGCGGAGATCGTACGGCGGGGAGCCGGGGACACCTCGCGGTTCGAGTGAACTCCAGCGTCTCCCCAGGCCGGGGGCCCTTTCGTCGGATTGGGTGGCACGTGCAACGATGACCGCGACCGGCCCGTCGGGCCGCATGAGTTGGTCGGCGCCGAGCGCGCAGAGAGGCAGCCCCCATGACCTCCGTACAAGGAACCACCGTTGACATCCCCACCGCGGACGGCGTCGCGGACGCCTATGTGGCGCACGCGGCCGACGGCAGTGCCCGGCCCGGCGTCCTGCTCTACATGGACGCGTTCGGGATCCGCCCCCACCTGAAGTCGATGGCCGACCGGCTCGCCGAGGCCGGTTACACGGTGCTGGTGCCCAACGTTTTCTACCGGCACGGCCGCACGCCCGTCGTCGAGTTGCCCGAGTTCATCGACCCGGCCGCCCGCCCGGAGATCTGGGGCAAGGTCGGCCCGCTGGTCATGTCCGTCACCCCTGACCTGGCGAAGCGCGATGCGGCCGGGTATCTGCAGTGGATGGCCGAATCGCCCCTCGTCGCCGACGGCCCGGTCGCACTGACCGGCTACTGCATGGGGGCGCGGCTGTCCCTGATCACCGCCGGCACCTACCCGGACCGGGTCGCCGCCGCGGCCGGGTTCCACGGCGGTCAGCTGGCGACGGAGGCGCCGGACAGCCCGCACTCCGTGGTCGAGCACATCACCGCCGAGGTGTACTTCGGGCACGCCGACAACGATCCGTCGCTTCCCCCGGAGCAGATCCAGCGCCTGGAGGACGCGCTCACCGCGGCAGGTGTCCGGCACCGCTGCGAGGTCTACCCGGGCGCGCAGCACGGGTACACGCAGGCCGACACCTCCTCGTACAACAAGGAGGCCGCCGAGCGTCACTGGGAAGCGCTCCTCGACCTTCTTCAGCGGACGTTCTGACAAGTTGCCGCAGGCGCCCGCGGGTTCATCCCGCGGGCGCCTTTTCTTTCCCTCACGTCACCCTTATTGACATGCATGCAACTCCGGTGCCAGTTTGAGAGCGCTCTCACAACAGGTCCGGACCAATTCGGCCCATCCCCTCGAGTGACCCCACACACGGAGGTGGAGCGTGCACCACAAGCTCACTCGTCGTCTGACGGCCCCCACAGCCGCAGCCGCACTCGTCGCCGCGGTGATCGCGATCCAGGCACCCTCGTCCGCCAAGGCGGCGGTGCCCGACACGATCCCGTTGCAGGTGACCAACAACTCCGGCCGCGGTGACGCGGTCTACGTCTACACGATCGGCACCCTGCTCTCGACGGGACAGCAGGGCTGGGCGGACGCGAACGGCACCTTCCACGCCTGGCCGGCCGGCGGCAATCCGCCGACACCCGCGCCGGACGCGTCGATCGCGGGACCGGCCTCCGGCCAGTCGAAGACGATCCGGATCCCCAAGTTCTCGGGACGCATCTACTTCTCCTACGGGCAGAAGCTGGTGTTCAAGCTGACCACCGGCGGTCTCGTGCAGCCCGCCGTGCAGAATCCGAGCGACCCCAACCACGACATGCTGTTCAACTGGTCCGAGTACACACTCAACGACTCCGGCCTGTGGCTGAACAGCACACAGGTCGACATGTTCTCCGCGCCCTACGCGGTGGGCGTGCAGGGGGCGGGCGGGAGCACGACCACCACCGGACACCTCAAGCCGGGCGGCTACAACGGCGTCCTGAACGATCTGCGCGGGAAGCCCGGCGGCTGGGCCGGGCTGATCCAGACCCGCTCCGACGGGACGGTGCTGCGGGCGCTGGCACCAGGACACGGACTGGAGTCCGGCGCGCTGCCGGCGTCCGTGATGGACGACTACATCAACCGCGTCTGGCAGAAGTACACATCGGCGACCCTCACCGTGACACCGTTCGGCGACCAGCCGAACACCAAGTACTACGGCAGGGTCTCGGGCGGCGTCATGAACTTCACCGACGGCTCCGGCACCGTGGTCACGACCTTCCAGAAACCGGACGCGGACAGCGTCTTCGGCTGCCACAAACTGCTCGACGCACCCAACGACCAGGTACGCGGCCCCATTTCACGCACCCTGTGCGCCGGCTTCAACCGCTCCACTCTGCTGGTCGACCCCAACCAGCCCGACACGTCCTCGGTGAACTTCTACCAGGACTCGGTGACCAACCAGTACGCCCGCGCGATCCACGCGCAGATGGCCGACGGCAAGGCCTACGCGTTCGCCTTCGACGATGTCGGCAACCACGAGTCGCTCGTCCACGACGGCAGCCCCCAGCAGGCGGACCTGACCCTTGACCCGTTCAACTGACGACGAAGGGCCTCACCCCGCGGCGGACGAGGGTGAGGCCCGGATCCGTGGGCGGGATCAGCCGGTCGTCAGCGCGGTGTCGTCGACGACGAAGCTGGTCTGGAGCGAGGAGTCCTCGACACCGCTGAACTTCAGGGTGACGGTCGAGCCCGCCAGCGACGACAGGTCGAAGGACTTCTGCGTGTACCCGGAGGCGGCGTTGAGGTTCGAGTACGTCGCCAGGGTCTTCGATCCGGCGGTGACCGTCAGCTTGTCGTAGGCGACGCTGCTGGTGGTCTCCGAGGTGTCGATGTGCAGATAGAAGGTGAGCGTGGCCTTGCAGCCGCTCGGGATGGTCACCGACTGGGACAGCGTGTCGGTGTGGGTGGAGCCGTAACCGTCCAGCCAGGCGTAGTACGAGCCGCCGTGGGCCGACTCACCGCTGTCGTTGGTGATGACGCCGCTGGTGGCGGTCCAGGTGGTGTTGCCCGACTCGAAGCCCTGGTTGCCGAGGAGTTGGGCCGAGGTGCAGCCGCCGCCTCCGCTTGAGCTGACGCTCCAGGTGAAGGAGGCGGTGCCGGTGGCGCCGGTCGAATCGGTCACCGTGACGGTGGTGCTGTAGGTGCCGGCCGTCGTCGGGGTCCCGGAGATCACGCCGGTGGAGCTGTTGATCGACAGACCCGTGGGCAGTCCGGTCGCGGCGTAGGTCAGCGCGCCGCTGTTGGTGCTGCCGGCCGAGATCTGCAGGCTCACCGCCGTGCCGACGGTGGAGGACTGGCTGCCCGGATTGGTGACCGTGACGCCCGAGGAGGGCGGGGTGATGTGGCTGCCGACGTTGATGCCGGCGAAGGCGTTGCCGACACCGGCGTACTGGGTGGAGCCGGTTCCGTACAGCGCGGCGGCCGCATTGAGGGCGGCGGTGCGGGCTCCGGCGTAGTCGGTGCTGGACGTCATGTACGTCGTCAGCGCCTTGTACCAGATCTGCAGGGCCGCGGCCCGTCCGATGCCGGTGACGGCGACGCCGTCGGAGGTCGGGCTGTCGTAGGTGACGCCGTTGATGGTCTTCGTGCCGCTGCCCTCGGACAGCAGGTAGAACATGTGGTTCGCGGGGCCGGAGGAGTAGTGCACGTCGAGGTTGCCGACGCCGGAGTACCAACTGTCCGCCGAGGAGCCGTCCTTGCTCGGCTTGTCCATGTAACGCAGCGGCGTGCCGTTGCCGTTGATGTCGATCTTCTCGCCGATGAGGTAGTCGCCGGGGTCGGAGGCGTTGTTGGCGTAGAACTCCACGCCGGTGCCGAAGATGTCCGAGGTCGCCTCGTTGAGGCCGCCGGACTCACCGGTGTAATCGAGCCCTGCCGTGTTGGACGTGACGCCGTGGCTCATCTCATGGCCGGCCACGTCCAGCGAGGTCAGGGCGTGGGTGCCGCCGGAGCCGTCACCGTAGGTCATGCAGAAGCAACTGTCGTCCCAGAACGCGTTCACGTACGCCGTGCTGTAGTGGACGCGGGAGTAGGCGGCGACGCCGTCGTTCTTGATGCCGCTGCGGCCGAAGGTGTTCTTGTAGAAGTCCCAGGTCTCCTGCGCACCGTAGGCCGCGTCCGCGCCCGCCGTCTGCGTGTCGGACCCCGAACCGGTTCCCCAGACGTCGTCGGAGTCGGTCATCAGGGTGCCGGTGCCCGAGGTGCCGTTGTTGAGGCTGTACGTCTTGTGGCCGCCGCGGGTGGTGTCGTACAGCTGGTACGTCGATCCCGACAGCGTGGTGTTCAGGGTGACCGTGCCGCTGTACTGGGTGTTGCCGGTGCCCGTCTTGATGCCCTGGTAGCGGTAGAGCTCCTTGCCGGTGGTGGCGTCGGTGATGACGTGCAGCTGGCTGGGCGTGCCGTCGTCCTGGAAGCCGCCGACCACCGTCTCCCAGGCGAGCTTCGGGGTGCCGGTGCCCGCCCAGATGACCTTGCGGGCGCTGTCGGCGGTGGGCCGCCGGGCGTCGAGGGACCTGGCCGCCTTGAGGGCCTTGGTCTGCGCGGCCGCCTTGGTGAAGCTCGCTGTGGTGGAGGCGACCTTGATGGTGTGCCTGTTGTTGAAGGTCGTGCTCACCGTCCCGGCGGCCAGGGAGGCCGGCGGGGTGTGCACGACGAGGTCGCCGCCGAGGACGGGGAGACCGGCGTAGGTCCGCTCGTAGCGGGTGTGCAGGGTGCCGTCGTTGTCCTTGACGACGTCCCTGACGACCAGTTTCTCCTTGGCGCCGAGGCCGATCGTGCGGGCGGTCGCGGTCGCCTTCTGCTTGGCGCTCCTGATGAGTGCGCTGCGCTGCGCCGGGGTCAGCTTTGCCTCCAGTCCCCCGGCGCGGAGGGGGCTGGGATGGGGGGCGGCGGGCTTCGCGTTCGCCGGGACCGACTGGATGCCGACGGCGAGGCAGGCCGCGGTGGAGACCAGGGCTGCGACCGCTGTCCGCTTGCGGGGGATGCGTCTCACTCGTTCTCCTACTGCTGCGGCCGCGTGGGGCGGCCGGTGACAGACCGGGCAGACGGGTGTACTGACCGGGACGAGCCGAGCTGTGCGGGATCGTCACTGCGTGGTGAGAACGTGGGGGGTGGGCGCGGCGGTTGGGGAGGAGGATGACAGTCTTGACCGGTCCATGTCAGCAGGGTTCCGGTCATTCGAGGGTTATCCCTCTGTTTGACGCGTGCGACTCTGTACGGCCCTGTACGACCAGGCGGTCTGCCCGCTGGGGATGCGGGCAGACCGCCGGGTGGTGCCGCCGAAGGGTCAGCTGAGGCCGAGGGAGGACAGGGCGGTGGTCCAGTCACTGGCGATGGCGCTGCGCGCGTCGTCGAGGGTGACCGTGCCGGCACAGACGGCCTTCTTGAGCTTGGTCTCCACCGAGTCCTTGCTGGCGGCGGTCTCGTCGCCGTAGCGCGGCTCCGGCCACAGGTTCTGCGCGTCCTTGGGAGCGCCGCCGAGCTCGAGCGGGACGAGGTGGTCCTCCTCGTAGTCCGCCGTACTGGTGTCGGAGTAGCCGTACTCCGCTATCTGCTTGACCTTCAGGGCGTTGGTGTACGAGCTGGAGGGGCGCACGGTGGCGGTCCAGCCGGACACACAAATCGTCGAGTCGATCGTGGACTGGGTGACGTCCGGGTTGTAGGCGCCGGGCTGGCAGGTCGGGTCCGGCAGCGGCAGGTAGGACTGCGAGCAGTCGGCCGCGTGTGCGGCCGAGCCCGTGCCGATGATGAGGCCGGCGACGGAGAGGGTGAGGGATGCCGTGGTGGCGGTGAGGCGGCGCATGGCACGCATGGGGGTTCTCCCGCGATGGGCCCGGGATTCCGGGCGGGTGTGTGCATGACAGCACCACCGGGTCTATGCGGGTAGAAATACAAAGTGAAGAATCAATGACCTCACTGAATCCTTGCCACCCCTTGGCTTCCGGCCACCCAACGCCTGGGGTGCGCTTGGGTGTTCGATAACATGGTGGTAACTCGTGGTTCAGCGCTTCGGGCGGCCGCAAGGGGGTCGAGCGGGCTCTGGTGGCACGCAGGACGGCGACTTCCGCGGAGTCCGGCGCGCGTGGGCGCCGGGTACGCGCCCTGGAGGTGACGGTCGCAAGCCGTGCATGGCCCGAAGGCGTCGACGGCTGGCTGGAACTCGCCCCTTTGCGACCGGGGTCAACCCCTGATAGTTGAGAGTTATTCAGTTACCAATGGTAAGCCCTTGCATTTACGCGGCTCTTACCCGTAGACCTGGCTCCACAAATTGCCAGGGCTCTGGGGGGAGTTGGCAGATGCAGGGCACGATTGACGGGTTCCGCTATGGTGCGGTGACCCCGGTGGCGGCCTATCTGATGGCCTGCCTGGGAGGGGCGCTGGGACTGCGGTGCATCGTGCGGTCCCTGCTGAACGAGGGGTCCTGGAAGCCGGGTTGGCTGGCGCTCGGGGCCGCCTCGATCGGCTGTGGGATCTGGACGATGCACTTCATCGCCATGCTCGGATTCAAGGTCGAGGAGACCGGGATCCGTTATGACACCGGGCTGACGCTGCTGAGCCTGGCCGTGTCGATCGTCGTGGTCGGCATCGGCGTGTTCATCGTCGGCTATCGGGGTGCCGGCAAGGTCACGCTGGGTGTCGCGGGCGTGGTCACCGGTCTCGGCGTGGCCGCGATGCACTACCTCGGCATGGCGGCGGTGGAGGTGAACGGGGACGTCCGGTACGACCCGCTCACCGTCGCCCTGTCCGTCGCCGTCGCGATCGTCGCCGCGACAGCCGCACTGTGGGCGGCTGTCACTGTCCGGGGCTTCATGACGAGTCTCGGGGCCAGTCTGGTCATGGGGGTTGCGGTCTCCGGCATGCACTACACGGCCATGGCCGCCGTCAGCGTCCATGTCCACGGCGACAGAAGCGGGGCTTGGACGGGCGATTCGCCCACCTCCTTACTGCTGCCCATGCTCCTGGGGCCGACCGTCTTCCTGCTGCTGGCCGGTGTGGTGGTCATGTTCGACCCGCTTCTGGTACTGGGCGACGGCGAGTGGAACAGGTCGGCCCCAGCGCGGCGAACCTCCGTCGCCGACAAGGCTGCAGAGCCCGCACCCCAGCACAGCATCGACCCGTACGGCGGGCGGGCCGCTCCTGCACGGCCCCGGCAGGATCAGTACGGGACCGCCGCCCCGCCCGCGCCCCAGTGGGCACCGCCGCCCAGCCGCGAGTGGTGAACTGCCGCCGGGTGCCGCGGCGGCGGAGACGGCAGGGCCAAGCCGGGTGCGCCGGGCGGCACCCGCGACGGCGGTTCGAGGCGCACCGAACGCCGGGTCGGATGACAGGCCGTCCACAGGCCGGCTCCTTGGCAGCTTCGGCGGTCCGACTGCCGTAGTTCCCCGGCGGGTTACCGCAAAGCGCCGTCCCGTGCCGCGCGCGGCCCAGACGCCCGCAGGCATGCCCGGTCCGGCGCGCCGAAGGCCGAGACCCTCTTCCCGTCCGCCACTTGACCGTTGTTACGGTTCACCGGTGTCTGACTCTTCACGCGATACCGCCCAGGGCGCCGGCTGGGGCACCACAGAACGCGGTGACTACAAGCGGCTGATGCCGCAGCACGTCGAGAAGCTCTCCTGGCTCAATCCCAAGACGCTGTGGTCCGCCCGCAATGGCGTAGTGGCCTCCTGGTTCGGGGACCCCACGGGCCGTACGCGCAGCAGATGGGTGGCACAGCGCGAGGCGGCCGGTGCGCCCGCCGACAAGGTAATCCGGCGCACGGATGCGGACCGGTTCTCCTTCATGGTCATCGGTGACACCGGCGAGGGCGACGATCCCCAGTACGCCGTCGTACCAGGGTTCCTGAAGATCGGTCAGGGCACGGACTTCGCCGTCGTCGCCAGCGACGTGATCTACCCGGTGGGCAGCGCGGACGACTACGCCACGAAGTTCTTCCGCCCCTACCGGGACTATCAGGCGCCGATCTACGCGATACCCGGCAACCACGACTGGTACGAGGACCTGGGCGCCTTCATGCGCGTCTTCTGCGGGGACGCCCCGCCCCTCGCCCCCGAGCCGGCACCGCGCCCCCTGAGCCGGGCCTGGGTGCGCTCGCTCCTGTGGCACCGGCCGCGCCCCACTGACGGTCAACACCTGGACGAGGCACGCCAGTTGCGCTCCGCGCAGGCCCAGCAGGCCGTCCAGCCGGGCCCGTACTGGGCCATCGACGCCGGACCCCTGCGGATCATAGGCATCGACACCGGCCTGCTCGGCACGATCGACGCCGAACAGGGCGCGTGGCTGCGCGAGGTCTCCCAGGGCCCCCGCCCCAAGATCCTCATCACCGGATCGCCCCTGTACGTCGACGGAGAACACCACCCCTGCACCATCGAGGGCGGCCACGGCACCGTCGACGACATCGTCCGCGACCCCGACCACCACTATGTGGCGGCGATCGGCGGCGACATCCACAACTACCAGCGCTACCCGGTCCAGGTGGACGGCCGAACCATCCAGTACGTCGTCTCCGGCGGCGGCGGGGCGTTCATGCACGCCACGCACACCATCCCCCGTATCGGCATCGCGGGCGTCACCGAGAGGGACTTCCGCTGCTATCCGCTGCGCGGTGATTCCCTCGCCTTCTACAGCAGGCTCTACGGGCGGCGGCTGCACCTGCGCCGCTTCTTCACCCTCACCGAGGACGAGGCGATGGCCGTGATCGCCGAGCGGCTCGGCATACCGCCGACCCGTACGCCGGGCGGAGAGGTTCGCGTCACCCGCCGTATCCGCATCGTGGCCAGTCTGCTCGGCGCCGGCGGCCGCCCCGACCGCACGTCGCGTTTCCGCCTCCCGGTGCGCAAGATCTACACACAGCTGTTCTCGCCGAGCTCGGCGACGTACAGCCCGCCGTTCTTCAAGCAGTTCCTGCGTCTGGACGTCACCCCGGAGGCGATCCACCTGCGCTGCTACGCGGCCACCGGCAACCGCGCGCAGGAGATCGAACCTCCCTTGGAGGACGAGGTCACGATTCCGCTGACCTGAGATGACCTGATCTTGACCCGCGCACGGGGAACAGTTCCCATGCCCGCCTGGTTGGCACAGCCGTAATACTTGATACATCAAACAACCATGGAGGAGCCCGTGCCGCCGACCTCACGCCCCCTGCGCAAGCTCGGTTTCCTGACCATCGGCCTGTTCGACGAGGCGGATCCGCGGCGCGGCCACGAGTCCACGCTGGAGATCATCGAGCTGGGCGAGCGGCTCGGCTTCGACAGCGCGTGGTTGCGCCACCGGCATCTCCAGTACGGCATCTCGTCCCCCGTCGCCGTCATGGCGGCGGCCTCGCAGCGCACCAGCCGTATCGAGCTCGGCACCGCGGTCATCCCGCTGGGCTGGGAGAACCCGTTGCGGCTGGCCGAGGACCTGGCGACGGTCGACATCCTGTCCGGGGGCCGCATCAACCCCGGCGTGAGCGTCGGCCCGCCGATGCACTACGACCAGGTCAAGGAGGCGTTGTATCCGGACACGGCGGAGGCCGAGGACTTCTCCTACGAGCGGGTGCGGCGGCTGCTGGACTTCGTGCGCGGCAAGAGCGCCACGGACTTCAGCGGGGTCGAGGGGTTCGAGGTGTTCTCGGACCGGGTGCAGCCGCACTCCCCCGGTCTTGGCCGGCGTCTCTGGTACGGCGGCGGGAGCCTGAGTTCGGCGCGCTGGGCCGGTGAGCAGGGCATGAACTTCCTCACCAGCAGTGTCGTCAAGGCGGAGAGCCCGCAGGGAGGGGGCGGGGAGGCGGACCCGGACTTCGCGGAGATCCAGCTGTCCCACATCCGGGCCTTCCGAGCCCATCACCCCGACGGCGACGACGCCCGCGTCTCACAGGGCCTGGTCGTCATCCCCACCGACTCCGCCTCGCCCGAACAGCGCGCGAAATACGAGGAGTTCGCGGCCAAGCGCACCCCTCGCACGGCCTCGCCGCAGGGCCCGGCCCGACTGATGTTCGCGCCGGACATCGTCGGCAGCTCCGAGGAGATCGCCGAACGCCTCCACGCCCATGCGGCGTTCCGCGAGGTGGACGAGGTGGCGTTCGCGCTGCCGTTCACCTTCGAGCACGAGGACTATGTGCAGATCCTCACCGACATGGCCACGCGGCTCGGGCCGGCGCTCGGCTGGCAGCCCGCCGCCTGAGGCCCTGCGTCACCAGCGGCCGGGTTCGGTCCCGACGAGCGGCTGCGACGGCTTGCCGTCCACGCCGACGGGGACATCCCCCGTGAGCATCACCCGGTGCATGATCCGGGGGAAGCCCAGGTGGGCGTTGTCGCTGGGAGCGAGGTGGATGGTGGCCCGGTTGTCCCAGAAGGCCACGCTGCCCGGCTCCCAGCGGAACCGCACCGTGTACTCGGGCCGCACCGCCTGCTCCAGCAGCATGTCAAGCAGCGCCCGGCTCTCCGGGCGGGAGACGTCAGTGATCTGCTCAAGGTAGTAGCCGTTGACGAACAGCACCCGCTCCCCCGTCTCCGGGTGGACCCGCACGAGTGGATGCACGGAAGCGACCTGATGGTCCAGCAGGTGGCGCAGATAGGCGTCGTCGCCGGGCCTCGGCTGGTAGCCGACGCCCAGCCGGTGCTCGGCCCGCAGCCCGTCCACGAACTCCCGTACCGGTCCGGACAGTCCGGCGTACGCGGCCGCCAGGTTCGACCACGTCGTGTCGCCTCCGTACGGCGGGACGGTCTCCGCGCGCAGGATCGTCGCGGCCGGCGGGTCGATGCGGGCGCCGTGGTCGCAGTGCCAGCCGCGCAGCAGGGTGTGCCGGCGGCGCTGCAGCCACTCCTCGTGCTCCATGCCGAACTTCCCGCCCAGTTCCAGCCGGTCGGCGGTGGTCTCCACCTCGGGGAAGTCCGGCGGCGAGGCGCCGCCCCGCTTGCGCAGCACGACGGGCTCTCCGAACCGGCGCGCAAACCCCACGTGCCCGGCGTGGTCCAGCCGCTGCCCGCGGAAGAACACCACCTTCCAGCGCAGCACCGCCGCCCGGATCGCGGCGACCACGGCCTCGTCCAGGTCACCGGCCAGGTCGACGCCCGCGATCTCGGCCCCGATGTGCCCGGCAACCGGTGTCACCTCAATACCCGCGGTCCGTTCGACACCCGCCACCGCATCCCGCTCACTCGTCATGCGCACTCCGCCATCACCCGGACCGGCTCCGCTCGGCCGGTCGCCGTATCCGATCTTCGCAGGGACTACGACGAACGTCCTGCGCCCGGTCCCGCTCCTCCACTGGCTCGGGGGGCGCGCTGGGAGATGAGGCCCTCCTCGCCGGTGACGCCGACCCGGCCCGACTGCCGGACGTGTGAAACCTCATGCCGATCAAGCCCGGGACATACGCGCAGTCTTCGGCGCCGTCCGGCGATGGACGGCACCGCCGGGCGCGTAGCATCCGCCTTCAATGCGACAGCCACCCTGCGCCCCGATCCCACTCCTCCGCATGCGCCGGGGCCGCTGCCGAGACGCCACCCGACCCGCCCGAGGAGACCGACCCGGCCACCAACCGCGGGACGTTCGAGGCTCTAGCGAGCAGGCCCGCAAGATACGTGCGGGCTTCGGCACCGTCCGGCGATCACCCGCACCAACCCACCGTCCCACGCGACAACCCCCTCCACCCCCATCCCGCACCTCGGGACGCGCCGGGGCCGCTGCCGAGACGCCACCCGACCCGGCCACCAACTGCGGGACGTTCGAGGCTCTAGCGAGCAGGCCCGCAAAATACGTGCGGGCCTCGGCGCCGTCCGGCGATCACCCGCACCAACCCACCGTCCAACGCGACAACCCCCTCCGCCCCCATCCCGCACCTCGGGACGCGCCGGGGCCGCTACCGAGACGCCACCCGACCCGCCCGAGGAGACCGACCCGGCCCCCAACTGCCGGAAGTGTGAAACCGCCTGCCGATCCGGCCCGACCTACGCGCGGGCTTCGGCGCCGTCCGGCGATGGACGGCACCGCCGGACGCACACCACCCCGCCCTCCCATACGACGGCCACCCTGCGCCCCCATCCCGCTCCTCCGCATGCGCCACGGCCCCCGCCAAGACGTCACCCGACTCGCCCAGCGAGGCCGACCCGCCCCCAACTGCCGGACGTATGAGACCGCCTGCCGATCAAGCCCGGGACATACGCGCAGTCTTCGGCACCGTCCGGCGATGGACGGTGCCGCCCGGCGCGTACCAGCCCGCCTTCTTGCGCACCGCCGGTGAGGGGTCCTCGTCGTGGGCGCGGGCCAGGGCGGCTGCTGCTTGCGGGGAGCTGTGCACCCACAGTCCGACGAGTTCCGTGGCCATGGCCCTGACGTGGGGGTGCGGGTCGTGGTGCAGGAGCTGGATCGCGCGCGGCTGGAGCGCGGCACGGTGGGGGCGGCAGGCGTCCGCGTCCGGCTTGCAGCGGTCGCAGGACAGGGCGTGGAGCGCCGCCACCCGTACCCGGGCGTCCGGGTCGTCGAGCATGGCGGTCAGCTCGTCCAGCGCCTCGGGCACCAGCAGTTGGTCCAGCAGCCTGCAGCATTCCTCCCGCACCCGGGGAAGCGGGTGCCTCAGGCCTCGGCGGATGTCGGGCACGGCCTCCGCCCCGCGCCGCAGGAGTTCACGAAAGGCACCCGGTCGCCGTGGCTCACTGCCCAGTGCGTCGACGAGGGCGACGGTTTCGGCCGTCGGCATGTCGTCCTCCTTCCTGCCTCGTCCAGTCTGCGCGTCCGGCCGCGATGGCTCCACAGGGTTTTCCGCGGCGCGAGGCGGTCGTGCTCACATGTCGAACTCCCGTATGACCGTGTTCCGGAACACCGCCGTCCCGTCGATCGTGAACAGCGCCAGACCGGTGTCGACCAGGTACGGGAACACCTCGCTGGAGTGCACGTACCGGCCGTCGTCGACGTACATCTCCACGGACGTCCGGTCCACGAGGATGCGCAGCTTCACCGTGCCCGCCGAACGGCTGAACGGGGTGTGGCTCTCCTGCCACTTGCCGGAGGCGTCCGGGTTGACGGTGTTGCGGCGGTTCAGGAAGGCGTAGTCGTTGTAGATGCCGGCGTCGATATGGCGTCCGCCGTCGGGCGAGCGGCGCAACTGGAGCCCGGCGCCGGTGAGTTGGTTCCAGGTGATCTCCGTGGTGAGCTCGTAGGAGATGCCCGTGTAGTCGAGCACCTTGGTGCCGTCCACGGTCACATCGCCCAGGTTCACCGTGCGGGAGACGTATGCATCGAGGGCGGCGACCGGCCGGGAGGCGAGGTAGTAGGTGCCGGCGGAGTCCCGCTTCAGGGTGAGTTCGCGCACGATCGAGTCGGTGCCGTTGAAGCCGTCACAGTCGATGGTGGGCGTGGTGTTGGCGTAGTCCCAGTTGTTCAGCCAGCCGATCGCGTAGCGTCCGCCGGGGTCCGGCGTGCCGTTGGTGTTCCGCTTCTCGAAGGTGACGGCGCCGTACCAGTCCCAGCCGTGGTCGAGCCATTGCGGGTCGGGGGTGTCGGCGGTGAAGGCGCTGCCGTCGAAGGCGCCGGTCCAGTACGCGTACGTGTTGGGCAGCCCCGAGCCCTTGCCGTTGGCGCTGACGCCCAGCACCCACTTCACCGTCCCGTCCTCGGCGGTGATGCGGAACAGGTCGGGACATTCCAGTGTGCCGATCCCGTCCTTGACGAACCCACCGGCGTACGTCCAGGACTTGAGGTCGGCGGAGTGGTAGAAGCCCACCTTGGTGCCCTCGGCGAGGGCCATCACCCAGCGGCCGCGTTCCTCGTCGCGGATCACCTTGGGATCGCGGAAGTCGGCGACGCCGGGGTTGGGCAGCACCGGGCCGGTGCCGTGGTTGGTGAAGGTGCGGCCGCCGTCGGTGGAGTAGTACAGGAACTGCTCCTGGTGGTCGGTCCCGCCACCGGGCGACATGGTGGCGATGACGATCACCGCACCGGCGCCGAAGCCTGCCGTGTTGTCGGTGTCCACGACCGCCGAGCCCGACCAGACGTCACCGTTCAAGGTGGTGTCCTTCGGCACGGCGACGCCGCGGTCGGTGAAGGAGACCAGGTCGGTGCTGGTGGCCAGGCGCCAGGCCGTGCCGACGGGGCCGGTCGGGTAGTCGGCGTTGTAGAGGTAGTAGTAGTGGTACTCGCCGTCGATCCAGACCGGCCGCTGGGGGTCGTTCTTCCAGGCGTCGGGGACCGTGAAGTGGTAGGCGGCGCGATAGCTCGCGCAACCCGCCTTGGTCGCCTTGGGTTTGGCGGTGGCCCGCGCCGCAGGCAACAGCACGGCGGCTCCACCGGCAGTGGTGCCGGCCAGCAGGGCTCTCCGGGACATCCCACGCATCACTCTTCGTTCCTCTCGTCGTCGAGTGGAGAACGGCGGCTCATGTGGTGCAGGACTGTGCGGCCTAACTCGTTAAAGGTCAAGGGGTGCACGCATCTTGACAGGCCCGTCGCGGGCTTTCCATCATCTGGGGCATCGACCCTGATCTAACACGAGTTAGGCATGTTGGATGACCGACTCGCACGTCACCCGCCGCACCTTGCTGCGGTACGGGGCCTACGGAGCGGGGGCCGCCGCGCTGGCAGGCACCGCCGCGAGCTGGGACCGGCTCACCGGAGCCGACATCCCCGGCCGTGACGACGGCTCCCTCGTCGTCGCCACCCTCGGCCCCGCCTACGGCCCGGAGGCCATCCGCACCCTCACCGAAGGCTTCCGGAAGGTGCACCCCGACATCAAGCTGCGGATCAACGCCGTACAGGCCGTCGACTGGTCGGACTTCTTCGCGAAGATCCTCACCCAGATCGCGGCGGGCACCGCGCCCGACCTCGTCTACGTCGCCACGGAGGGCGTACAGCTGTTCGCGCAGCGCCTCGGGGTCCCGCTGGACCGCTGGGTGCAGCGGGACGCGGCCGAACTCAAGGAGTACTTCGCCGACGTCCACCCCTCGCTGGTGGAGTCGATGATGTACGAGGGGCACCTCTACCAGCTGCCCGTCGAGTTCAACGCGGCCGACATGTATCTGAACCGGCAGGTGCTCCAGCGGGCGGGCGCGGACTTCCCGGCGCCCGACTGGACCCGCGACGACTTCACCACGCTGCTGCGGGCCATGAAGAGATCGAGCGGCTCGCAGTTCACGCCGTACTTCTGGACCAACCGGCTGTGGGGCGGCGTGGTGCCCTGGCTCTTCGCGGGCGGCACCAACCTGCTCACGGAGTCCAAGGCGCCGGGCGGCGCCTGGCTGTGGGACTCCTTCTATCCGGCCGCCCAGCGGCAGGGCCGCGGCGGCGGCTTCCGCTGGACGAGCCCGCAGGCCACGGCCGGACGCGTGGAGGAGACGTACGACTATCTCGCCTCCCTCATCCAGGAGGGCCTGTGCACCCGCCCCGAGGGCGGCAACGGCCAGAACCTCGTCGGCGTGTTCTCCACCGGCCGGGTCGGCGTCACCCCGGCGGGCGGCTTCTGGGCCGGCGGCCTGCACCTGGCCGGGATGAAGGCGGACGGCTTCGACGTGCAGTTCTTCCCGCGCTGGCGCACCCAGCGCCACCAGTTCGGCGCGGCGGGCTATGCGCTGCTGCGCACCTCCAAGAGGCAAGAGGAGGCCTGGGAGTTCATCAAGTACGCCGCCCGCCGGGACACCCTCATGCGGCTGTTCGACACCAACCAGACCACCCCGGCGCGCCGCTCGATGCTGACCGCCGCCCGCTACCGGGAGACCGGCCCGAAGCACTGGCAGGTCTTCTACGACACCCTCGACAAGTTCCCGGACACCGGGCCGATCCCGGCCCCGCCGCAGGTCGCCGAGGTGACCGAGGTGCTGCTCAAGCACACCGGCACCGCCCTTGCCTCACCGCGCTCGGTGCGCCCCGCACTGCGCCGGATGCAGGGCGACCTGGAGAAGGCCATGGAGCGTGACGCATGACGAACACCCAGGTGCCCGCCGTACGGCCGCGGGCCGCCACGCCGGCCGTGGACGTCTCGCGGCCCTCACCTCTGCGCACCCGCGGCACCCGACTGCTCGCCGCCCTCTTCCTCGCACCCACGATCGTCGGCATCGTCGTGTTCACGGTCGTGCCGATCGTCGGCTCGGTGGTGCTGAGCCTGTTCCACTGGAACGTGATCGACTCGCCGAGTTTCGCGGGGACGGCCAACTACCGTGAGGTCTTCACCGACTCGACCGTGCGGGTCTCCTTCCTCAACACGCTCGTGTTCATGGTCTTCGCGGTCGCCGCGCAGCTCCTGATCGCCCTCGCGCTGGCGCTCACCCTGAACGGGCGGATGCCGGGGTGGCTGCGCTCGGTGTTCCGCTCGGCGTTCTTCTTCCCGCTGGTGCTGTCCGCCGCGTCGATCTCCGTGGTGATGAAGTACCTGTTCAACCAGGACTTCGGGGTGGTGAACTGGCTGATCGGGCTGGTCGGGATCTCGCCGGTGCCCTGGCTGACCTCGGAGCACGCGGCGCTCGCGACCGTGATCATCGTCTATGTGTGGCAGCAGTTCGGCTTCTCGTTCCTGCTGTTCATCGGCGGTCTGAACAACATCCCCAAGGAGATCCACGAGGCGGCCTCCCTGGACGGTGCGACCGGTCTGCGCAAGCACCTGCATGTGACGCTGCCGCTGCTGTCGCCGACGCTGCTGGTGGCGACCGTGGTCGGTGTCATCAACGCGCTGCAGGTCTTCGAGCAGCCGTATGTGCTGACCAACGGCGGGCCCGGCGACTCCACCCGCACCGTCGTGATGGTCATCTACGAGACCGCGTTCGAGCAGCTGCGCTTCGGTGAGGCGTCCGCGGTGGGCGTGCTGCTGTTCGTGCTGATCATGGCGGTGACCGCTCTGCAGTTCCGGCTCAGCCGGCGTTTCGTCCACTACCAGTGAGCCGGGTGACCTCCATGAGCCAAGCAACCCTGTCCCTGAGCCGCGCCCGGTACTCCCTCGGGCCGTGGGCCCGGATCGCCGCCCTGGCGGTGTGTGCGCTGCTGACCCTCGGCCCGGTCATCTGGACCGTGTCGACCTCGCTGCGCACCCCGGCCCAGTCCTTCGACCTGCCCCCGAAGATCATCCCGACGCATCCGACGGCCGAGGCCTACCGCGGGGTGTTCGACCAGATCGACGTGTGGCTGCTCGCCCTGAACTCGACACTGGTGACCGCGCTGATCGCGGTCGGCCAGATGGTCACGGCGGGGCTTGCCGGTTACGCGTTCGCGCGTCTCGAATTCCGTTTCAAGAAGCCCCTGTTCGGGCTGGTGCTGGCGACGATGATGGTGCCGCTGCAGGTGACCATCGTGCCGGTCTTTCTGGTGCTGAAGTCGATGGGCCTGACCGACACCCTGCTCGGCCTGATCATTCCGGCCTTCCCGACGGCGTTCGGCACCTTCCTGATGCGCCAGTACTTCCTGGGCATGCCCAAGGACCTGGGCGAGGCTGCCATGCTGGACGGTGCCGGGCCCTGGCGGATCTTCCGGTCGGTGTATGCGCCGCTTGCCGCTCCCGGCCTCGCCATCGTCGGTGTGCTGGCCTTCAACTACCACTGGAACGAGTTCTTCCGGCCGCTGATCCTGGAGACCTCCGGGCAGAACTACACGCTGCCGCTTGGCCTGGTCTCCCTCCAGGGCAACCTGGGCACCGGCTCCATCTCGGTGGTCCTCGCCGGTGTCGTCCTGTCCATGATCCCCGCCGTCGCCGTGTTCGTCGTCGGCCAGCGCCCTCTGCGCGAGGGCATCACGTCCGCAGGAGTCAATCGTTGAGCACCGACGCCCCGCGCTTCAGGGTCCGTCCGCCCGCAGGCTGGATCAACGACCCGAACGGGCCGTTCCGCTGGCGGGACCGCTACCACCTCTTCTACCAGCACAACCCTGACGCGCCCGTGCACACGAACGTCCACTGGGGTCACGCCTCCAGCGCCGATCTCGCGCACTGGGAGCACCATCCGGTCGCGCTCGCGCCGACGCCCGACGGCCCGGACGAGGCGGGCTGCTGGTCCGGCTGCGTGGTCGACGACGACGGGGTGCCGACCGCCGTGTACACCGGCGTCGACCGCGATCACGCCGGACTGGGCGCCATCTGTCTGGCGCGGGCGGTGGTGCCGGACGACGAGACGCTGACCGACTGGAAGCCGCTGCCGACACCCGTGGTGACCGGCCCGCCCGCCGGTCTGGACGTGGTGATGTTCCGCGACCCGTTCGTGTTCCGCCACGGCGGGAGGCGGTGGGCGCTGGTCGGGGCAGGTCATGCGGACGGGACCCCTTCGGTCCTGCTCTTCGACTGCGACGAACTGCTCGACTGGCGCTTCGCCGGGGTGCTCCTCGACGGCAACGACCCTGTCGCCGCGGACGTCTTCGGCGACAAGGCGGTCGGTTGGGAGTGCCCGCAGCTGTACGCGACGGCGAGCGGCGAGTGGGTGCTCGTGCTGTCGCTGTGGGACGGCGATCCCTGCGCCACGGGCTACCTGACGGGCCGTCTTCAGCCGTACGACTCAGGGGAGTTGCGGTTCGAGGCGCGGACCGGCGGACGGCTCGACCATGGGCGGGACTTCTACGCGCCTGCCGTGCTCCAGGAGCCGGACCGGGCCCTGATGTGGGGCTGGTCCTGGGAGGCCCGCGCGCAGGGCGAGGTCGAGCACGCGGGCTGGGCCGGGGTGCTCACCGCACCACGCGTCGTGGACGTCCATCCCGACGGCGCGCTGCGGGTCGCACCGGCACCGGAGCTGCAACTCCTGCGCGCGGCCGAGCCGTTCGTCACCGCCCCCGCCCAGGTGGCGCTCCCTCCGTCGTACGACCTGACCGTCACCGCACACGGGCGCACCACCGTGGGCCTGCTGCGGTCGGCGTCCGGCGCGCGGCTCACGGTCCGGCTGGACCCGGACGAGGGCACCGTGACGCTGGATCGCGGCGACTGGCCGCGGGCCCGGCCCGACGGGTCGGCACCGATCGTGGTGCGGGCACCCGCACGGCAGGTGCGGGTGCTCGTCGACGGTTCACTGTTCGAGCTGTTCGTCGACGACCGGGTCACCGTCACCGAGCGGGTCTATCTGGGCGCGGGCGATGTACGGGAGCTGGTCGTAGCGGGGAACGCGGAAGCCGTCACAGGGTGGGAGCTGGTCCCACCGACGCCCGAGTGATCACCGAGCAGGTCCGCCTTCGCCCCCGCGAGGGGCAGACCTGGCCGCAGCAGGGAACGCGGAAGCCTCACCGGGCGAAGGCCGGTCCAGCACCCGCGTGACAGCCGAACGGGCCCACCCGCGCCCCCGCGAGGGACAGACCTGACCGCAGCAGGGAACGCGGAAGCCTCACCGGGCGAAGGCCGGTCCAGCACCCGCGTGACAGCCGAACGGGCCCACCTGCGCCCCCGCGAGGGACAGACCTGACCGCAGCAGGGAACGCGGAAGCCTCACCGGGCGGAAGCCGGTCCAGCACCCGCGCGACAGCCCAACGGGCCCACCTGCGCCCCCGCGAGGGGCAGACCTGACCGTAGCGGGAAGGCGGAAGCCGTCACCGGGCGAAGGCCGGTCCAGCACCCGCGTGACAGCCGAACGGGTTCACCTGCGCCGCCGCTAGGGGCAGACCTGGCCGCAGCAGGAACGCGGAAACCGTCACGGCGTGGGAGCTGGTCCCACCGACGCCCGAGTGATCACCGAGCGGGTCCGCCTTCGCCCCCCGCGAGGGGCAGACCTGGCCGCAGCAGGAACGCGGAAGCCTCACCGGGCGAAGGCCGGTCCAGCACCCGCGTGACAGCCGAACGGGTTCACCTGCGCCGCCGCGAGGGGCAGACCTGGCCGCAGCAGGGACCGCGGAAGCCTCACCGGGCGGAAGCCGGTCCAGCACCCGCGTGACAGCCGAAGGGGCCCACCTGCGCCCCCGCGAGGGGCAGACGTGGGGGCAGCAGGGAACGCGGAAGCCGTCGCGACGTGTAGACCAGGGTCACCCACGCCCCGGTAATCATCGAAAGGGCCCACCCGCGCCCCCCGCGACCTGGCACGAGCAAGAAACGCCGTCGCCATGTGGAAATCGGGCCCACCCACGCCCGAGTAATCACCGAGCGGGCCCACCTGCGCCCCGCGACCGGCGCGACCTGGCCACAGCAGGGAATGCCGAAGCCGTCACCGGCGGAGGCCGGAGCGGCGCCCGAGGGGCCACCGAGCGGGTCCACCCGCGGCCGACGCGACCTGGGCACAGCCGGTCACCGCCGTCACCTGGTGGGAGCTGGCCCCAGCGACGCCCGATTGATCACCGGGCAGGCCAGGCGTCGCACGGTGGCAGGTGGCGTCCGGCCGGTGTCGATGGCGTCCAGCAGCAGCCGGGCCGCCGCCTCGCCCATGGCCCGGTGCGGCAGGGCGACCGTGGTCAGGGGCGGGGAGAGGAAGGCTGCCATGTGCTCCTGGTCGTCGTAGCCGACCACCGAGAGGTCGCCGGGGACGGCGATGCCGAGGCGGGTCGCGGCGTGCAGTACACCCGCCGCGACCCGGTCGTTGTAGCAGAAGACGCCGGTCGGGCGCCCGTCGGCCGAGGCGCCGTCGAGGATGCGCAGCGCCCCCTCGTACCCGCCGGAGATCTCGCCGCCGCTGCGCACCACCCACTCCTTGGGCACGGTGATCCCCTCCGCGCGCAGGGCGTCCCGGAAGCCGCGCAGCCGCTCCGTCGACGCGATGTCGTCACAGCCGCCGATCATGGCGACCCTGCGGTGGCCTTCCTCCAGCAGCAGCCGGGCTGCCGTGCGGCCCCCGGCGCGCTCGGCGGGGATGACGGCGGGCAGGGAGTCGTCCTCGGGCAGGCAGTTGGCGAGGACGGAGTGGGTGCGGTGCAGGCCCTCGGGGACGCGGACCCGGCGCAGCGACATGGCGGCGTAGATGATGCCGTCGACCCGGCGGTCGAGGAGTTCGGCGACGGCCGCGTCCTCCTTGGCGCGGTCGCCGCCGGAGTCGACGGTCAGCACGAGGTGCTCGCTGCCCCAGGCGGTCTCCATGGCGCCGCGCAGCAGCCGGCCCGCGAAGGGCGAGGAGGCGATCTCGTCGGTGATCAGGCCGATCACGGCGGTACGGCGGCGGCGCAGGCCGCGGGCGACGGGGTCGGGGCGGTAGCCGAGCTGGGCGGCGGCCTGGCGGATGCGCTCCTGGGTGGCGGGCGAGAGGTTGCCTTCGGCGCGGCCGTTGAAGACGAAGGAAACGGCGGTGTGCGACACACCGGCGAGCCGGGCGACGTCGCGTGACGTGGGCCGTCCGGATCCCCCCGCCCCCTTGTCCTCGGTGCTGCCCATCCCGTGCGCTGCCTTCATCCCCCACCCGTCCGGTTGATCACAGCTCACCCTATCCGTGACGCTGGGGGTACGGCACAGTCGAGGAAAGGCCTGACGGTGATCAGTGTCCCCACGCACACGCTCAACGACGGCACGACTCTCCCCGCTCTCGGCCTGGGCACCTGGCCGATGTCCGACGCGGAGGCGGAACGGGCCGTCTCCGAGGCCCTCCGCCTGGGCTACCGCCTGGTCGACTCCGCCACCAACTACGGCAACGAGACCGGGGTCGGGCGGGGCGTCGCCCGCAGCGGTGTCCCCCGGGAGGAGGTCGTGGTGACGACGAAGCTGCCGGGCCGGCACCACGGCTACGAGGAGACCCTGGCCTCTTTCGAGGAGTCCCGCAGCCGGCTGGGCGTGGAGTACATCGACCTGTATCTGATCCACTGGCCGCTCCCCCGCGTCGGCAAGTACGTCGACTCGTGGCGGGCCATGATCAAGCTGCGCGAGGAGGGCCTGGTCCGCTCCATCGGCGTCTCCAACTTCACCGTCGAGCACATCGAGCGGCTGGAGAAGGAGACCGGGGTGCTGCCGTCCGTCAACCAGATCGAACTCCATCCGTTCTTCCCGCAGGAGGAGCTGCGCGCCTTCCACACCGCCAAGGGCATCCGCACCGAGAGCTGGACGCCCCTCGGCCGCGGCAAGGGCCTGCTCGACGACCCCGTCGTCATCGGCATCGCCGAAGCCCTCGGCGTGACGCCCGGCCAGGTGGTCCTGCGCTGGCACACCCAGCTGGGCGCGGTGCCCATCCCGAAGTCGTCCGACCCCGGGCGGCAGCGGGCGAACCTCGACGTGTTCGGCTTCGAACTGGACCCCGCCCAGCTGGACGCGATCGCCGACCGGGCCCACCGGCGGCTCGGCGGGGACCCCGAGGTGCACGAGGAGTTCTGAGCCGCCCGCGGGGTACCCGGGGCCCACGAGGCAGGGCGCACGAAAGGAGCCGGAGGTGGGTGAGCAGGACCGGCTGCGGGAGTATCGCGGCAAGCGCGACTTCGGGCGGACCAAGGAACCGCAGGGGCGGTCGGCCGCCTCGGGTGCCGAGCCCCGGTTCGTGGTGCAGATCCATGACGCCAGCACCATGCACTTCGACTTCCGGTTGCAGGTCGGCGACGTGCTGAAGTCGTGGTCGATCCCGAAGGGCCCCTCCGGCGATCCGCAGGACAAGCGGCTCGCCGTACCCACGGAGGACCATCCGCTGGAGTACGAGGAGTTCGAGGGTGTGATCCCTCAGGGCGAGTACGGCGGCGGCACCGTCATCGTGTGGGACCACGGCAGTTACGAGCCCCTCAGCCACGACCGCAAGGGGCGGCCCGTCGACTTCGGGGAGTCGCTCGAGCGCGGGCATGCCCGCTTCCGCCTCAAGGGGTCGAAGCTGCACGGCGAGTACGCCCTCACCCGCTTCCGCGGCGGGAAGGACGGGGACACCGAGGAGGCCTGGCTGCTGGTGAAGGCGGGCGGAGCGGCCCACGGGCACGGCACGCCGGATCCGCGGCGGGCCCGCTCGGTGAGCAGCGGCCGTACGCTCGCCCAGGTCGCGGCGGCCGCCGGGGAGCAGTGAGCGTCGGTGTCCGGCCTGCTGGGCTCGCTCCCCGACAAGGAGCAGGGGCTGCTGCGCACGGGGCGCCCGGGCGTGGAGCTGGCCGCCCGGCCGATGCTCGCGACGCTCAGTGACCGGCGGGACTTCGACAGCGGGTGGATCTTCGAACGGAAGCTGGACGGCGTGCGTCTGCTGGCGGTGCGGGACGGCGGGCGGGTCACGCTGCTGTCGCGGACGGGGCGTCGCCTCAACGACACGTATCCGGAGATCGTGGCGGCGCTCGCCGCCCAGTCCTGCACGGACTTCACCGTGGACGGGGAGGTCGTCGCCTTCACCCGGGGCCGCACCGACTTCGCCCGGCTCCAGCAGCGCATGGGCCTGACACGCCGAGCGGACATCGAGGCGAGCGGAGTCTCGGTGACGTACTACGTGTTCGACCTGCTCGGGCTGGAGGGAGCCGACCTCACCCGGCTGCCGCTCAGGACCCGTAAGTCCCTGCTGCGCCGCGCCCTGACCTACCGCGCTCCGCTGCGGCTGACCTCCCATCGCAACGAGGGCGGCGCCGACCTGCTGGCCGTCTCCTGCGCCCACGGCTGGGAAGGCCTGATCGCCAAGCGGGCCGACGGGGACTACCAGCCGCGCCGGTCCACGGACTGGCTGAAGCTCAAGTGCTCCCAGGGGCAGGAGTTCGTCGTCGGCGGGTTCACCGAACCGTCCGGCAGCCGGGTCGGCCTGGGGGCGTTGCTCCTCGGCTACCAGGAACACGGGAAGCTGCGGTACGCGGGCAAGGTCGGCACCGGCTTCGACCGCGCCACCCTGCTCTCGCTGCGGGAGCGGCTCGACGAACTGCGCACCGACGGCCCGCCGTTCGAGGGCCGCGTGCGTGAGGCGGGCGCCCGATGGGTGCGGCCGGAGCTGGTCGCGCAGATCGACTTCACCGAGTGGACGCGGGACGGGATGCTGCGCCATCCGCGGTTCCTGGGCCTGCGGGACGACAAGAAGCCGCAGGACGTCGTGCGGGAGCGGCCGGCCATCTGAGAGCGCGGGGCATGGCCAACTGGAGGAGTTCCGGGGCGGATTGACTCGTTCCGGCCCCACCAGGCCGCCCGGGCCTCTATCTTCACGGCGGTACTCGATCTTCGTCCCTCGTCCCGGGAGGCCTTTCCGCATGCGCAACGCGCTCCGTACCGCCGTCGTCGGCGCGGTCGTCGCCGGCACCGTCCTGACCTGTGGCTCCGCCGGCGCCACTCCTCCCGGACCGGGAGTGACCGCCAAGCTGATCAGCACCACCACCGTCGGGAACACCGACTACGTCATACGGGAGATCACCGTCCCGCCCGGGCAGGCCACCGGCTGGCACTACCACGACGGCACGGTCTACGGCTTCGTCCGGCAGGGCACGCTCAGCCACTACCACTCGGACTGTTCCGAGGACGGCGTGTACAAGACCGGCACCACCGTCCGCGAGCCGGGCGGGCCGGGCGACGTCCACCTCGGGCGCAACGAGGGCGACACGCCGCTCGTCCTCGACGTGCTGTACATCCTCCCGCACGGCGCGCCCTACTCGGAGGACGTGCCGAACCCGGGCTGCCCCTTCCAGTGACACGGGCTCTCAGACCGGGGGCAGCGTCTGTTCGGCCCAGATGGTCTTGCCCCGGCCCGTCTGGCGGCTGCCCCAGCGCTGGGTGAGCTGGGCGACCAGCAGCAGTCCGCGGCCGCCCTCGTCGAAGGCGTGGGCCCGGCGCAGATGCGGTGAGGTGGAACTGCCGTCGGAGACCTCGCAGATGAGGCTGCGGTCGCGGATCAGCCGCAACTGGACGGGGGGCGCGCCGTACCGGATCGCGTTGGTGACCAGTTCGCTGACGACCAGTTCGGTGACGAAGGCGGCCTCGTCCAGGCCCCAGGCGGTCAGCTGCTCGGTGGCCGCCTGCCGAGCCGCGGCCACGTGTTCCGGATCGGGGGTGATGTCCCAGGTGGCGACCCGGTCCTCGCCCAGCGCCCGGGTACGGGCCAGCAGCAGCGCCACGTCGTCGCTCGGCTCCTCCGGCAGCACCGCCTTGAGGATCGTGTCGCACATCATGTCGAGGGTGTCGGCGCGGGCGGCCAGCGCGCGGCACAGTTCGGCCTGTGCGTGGTCGACATCGCGGTCGCGGTCCTCGATCAGACCGTCCGTGTACAGGGCGACGACGGATCCCTCGGGCAGTTCCAGCTCCGTCGACTCGAAGGGCAGTCCGCCGACGCCGAGCGGCGGTCCGGCCGTCATGGGGACGAGGCTCACCGTGCCGTCGGGCAGCAGCAGGGCGGGCGGCGGATGGCCGGCTGCGGCGAGGTCGAGGCGGCGCGAGACGGGGTCGTAGACGGCGTAGAGGCAGGTGGCGCCGAGCTCCGCGACCTCGTCGCCGGTGTCGTCCGACGCCAGGTGCGTGACCAGGTCGTCGAGGTGGGTGAGGAGTTCGTCCGGCGGCAGGTCCACGTCCGCGAGGGTGCGTACGGCGGTGCAGAGGCGGCCCATGGTCGCCGAGGAGGCGATGCCGTGTCCCACCACGTCGCCCACGACCAGGGCGACACGGCTGCCGGAGAGCGGGATCACGTCGAACCAGTCGCCGCCGATGCCGACCAGTGAATCGGAGGGCAGATAGCGGTGGGCCACCTCGACCGCCGCCTGTCCGGGCAGCCCTTTCGGCAGCAGGCTGTTCTGCAGGGCCAGTGCGGTGGTGCGTTCGCGGCAGAAGCGGCGGGCGTTGTCGATGCAGACGGCGGCGCGGCTGGCGAGTTCCTCGGCGAGGACGGCGTCGTCGGCGCCGTAGTCGTCCGGATGGGCGATGCGGACGGCGACCGCGACGCCGAGCGTGGTGCCGCGAGCCCGAAGCGGTACTGCGAGCATCGAGTGCACGCCCCTGCGGTGGGGGCGTCCCCCGGGGGCTCGCGCGTTGCGCTCGGCGACCCAGCGAAGGAAATCCGGTTCGCCCGCGTGGCTGAGGACGGCCCGCCCGGTTCCCAGTGCCTTCGCGGGCGGCGAGAACGACGGGTAGAAGTCGGTGTCGCCCACGTGCACGGCCGCTTCGGGCGTGCCCTCGGTGACCGAGCCGTGGGCGACGCGGCGCAGCAAGACGTCTCTCCCCGGCATCTCGGGATGCTCATCGGCGCCGAGGACCCAGTCGAGGAGGTCGACGCTGGCGAAGTCGGCGTAGCGGGGCACCAGCAGTTCGATGAGTTCCTCGGCGGTGCGCACCACGTCCAGTGTCGTGCCGATGGAGGCCGCCGCCTCGTTCAGCAGCGCCAGACGCTCCCGGGCCCAGTACTGCTCGGTGCTGTCGAAGGCCGCGATGCCGGTTCCGATGACATTGCCGTCGGCGTCCCGGACCGGCCACATCTCGGTGGTCCAGGCGTGCTCCCGGTTCGAGGACGGCGCGTGCGCGTAGCTCTCGTAGCGGACCGGCCTGCCCGTCTCGACGGCCAGCTCCAGATGCCGCAGAAATCCCCGGTTGTACCCGACGTCCTGAACGGTGTCCATGAAGTACCGGCCGACCAGGGCCTCGGCGGGCACGCCCATCACCTGGCAGGAAGCGTCGTTGAGCCGCAGATAGCGCTGGTCGGTGTCGAACACGGACAACGACATGGAGGCCTGCTGGAAGGCCTGCCCGGCGAGCGTCGGCTCCGGCCTGCCGGGCCGCTCGGCGGTCACCACGTACCGGTCGGGTGAGTCGTCCCCGCCGGACAGGGCGCATGCGCGGAGGGCGAGAGGCACCGAGGAGCCGTCACGGTGCCGGAGGACGACGGTGCCGGCCATGGAAGCCACGGCGCCGGGCGGCGGGTCCTCGGCGAGCAGGTCCTGGACTGCGCGGCCCACGGCCTCCTCGGCCGGGTATCCCGTCAGCCGCCGGGCACCTTCGCTCCACCCGGTCACGATGCCCCGGGCATCGACGATCGCCGCAGCGGGGACGTGCTCCATATAGTTCAGGATGGTTCTTTTGTCGCACCGCTTCAACCGAAGCGGAGGGCCGGACGGGCCCTCCGCTTCGGTTGCCGTCACTTCTGCCGGTCGCGCAGGGCGGCCAGGGCCCGGTCGGCGTGGGTGTTCATCCGCAGCTCGCTGCGGACGATCTCCAGGACGGTGCGGTCCTCCGCTATGACGAAGGTGACCCGCTTGGTGGGGGCCAGGCTGAAGCCGCGCTTGACGCCGAACCGCTCGCGGATGGTGCCGTCCCCGTCGGACAGCAGCGGCATGCCGAGGCCGTGGCGGCCGGTGAACTCCTGCTGCTTCTCGACGGAGTCACCGCTGATGCCCACGGGCCGCGCGCCGGCGGCCGCGAACTCGGCGGCCAGGTCACGGAAGTGGCAGGCCTCCGCGGTGCAGCCCGGGGTGAGGGCGGCGGGATAGAAGAACAGCACGATCGGTCCGTCGGCGAGCAGCTCGGACAGGGTGCGGGTGGTGCCGGTCTCGTCCGGCAGCTCGAAGTCGTCGATCTTGTCGCCGACCTTCACGGGCTCGCTCACCTAGCGGCCCTCCCCGCTCTTCGCGACGCTGCGCGCCCACAGCACGAGGGGCACCTGCAGCGGCAGCCGTCCGATGGCCGCTGCCTTCTGCGGGGTGGGGCGGTGCCGCCAGTCGACGGCCATCTTGACGTTGGCGGGGAACACGCCGACGAAGAACGCGGCGGCGGCGAGGGCCGCGGGCTTGCGGGTGCGGGGCAGCGCGATGCCCGCCGCGAGGGCCAGCTCGGCGGCGCCGCTGGCGTATGTCCAGGTCCTGGGCCTGCCCGGCAGGGCCCGGGGGATGGTCTCGTCGAACTGGCGCGGCGAGGCGAAGTGGGCGACACCCGCGGCGGCCAGCAGGCCGGCGAGCAGCAGGGGCGAGCGTTCGGACCGTGGCACGGTTCCTCCTCTGATGACCTGCTGCCGGATGTTACCCGAGGGTAGAAGGGGTGGTTCCGGCGGCCGGGTCCGGCCGGAAGTCGGGTCCTGCGTGCGACGGTTGTGGGCGCCCGGGGTGTAGCCGAAGGAGCGGCGGAAGACGTCGATGAAGGTGCTGGCCGAGGACCAGCCGCAGTGGTGGGCGACGGTCGTGACGGGGGTGCCGTCGGCCAGCATGCGCAGGGCGTGGTAGAGCCGGGACTGGGTGCGCCACTGCGGGAAGGTCATGCCGAACTCTCGGCGGAAGAGGCGGCTGAGGGTGCGTTCGCCGGCCCCGGTGGCGGCGCCGAGGGCGGCGAGGGTGCGCGGGTCGGCGGGGTGGGCGTGGACGAGCGCGCAGACGGCGACCAGCCGCGGGTCGGTGGGGGTGGGCAGGCGCATCGGCTGCTGCTGGGCTTCCTTCCTGCGGCTCTCCGGTGCGATCGGGTGCCGCTCGATCGTCTTCGTCGCACTGAGTGCCTTCGTCTCGCTCTACGTCCGCGAGCGGACGGGCGGCGGGGAGGCGGCCGGAACGGCGGCGCTGTTGGTGCTGTACGGGGGCGGTGCGCTGGGCACGGTGGCCGGGGGCCGGTTCGCCGACCGGTTCGGGCGGGTCGCGGTGGTGCGCCGGTCGTACGCGCTGACCGTCCTGGCCGTCGCGGGCGTGATCCTGGTACCCGGCCCGGTGGTCTATCTCTTCGTGGCGCTCACCTCGGCCGGCCTGTACGTCCCCTTCGCGCTGCACATCACGCTCGGCCAGGACTTCCTGCCGCGGCGGCCTGGTACGGCGAGCGCGGTCACCCTGGGGCTGACGGTGAGCGTGGGCGGGCTGGCCGCCCCTGCCCTGGGGGCGCTGGCCGACGCCACCTCCCTGCGGACCGCGCTGGTCCCGCTGATCGTGCTGCCCGCCCTGGGCCGGCTTCTGCTGTGCGGTCTGCGGGAGCCTGCTGCGGCCGTGGACTCGGAGGCCGTGCGGCGGCGCCCCCGCGCGGCCTCCGGGTGAGGTCTGCGTGGGATCAGGCGGTACCCGCCGGCGCGGTCGTCTGCTCCCGCGTCTCCATCTCGACGGCGGCGGCGAGGAAGTCGTCGACCATGCGGTGGAAGAGGGTGGCCAGCTGGCGCAGTTCCTCCGGCTCCCAGTGGGACAGGGCCACCTGCATGCCCCGGGAACCGGCCTCACGGATGCGGTCGATGGCCTGCTGCCCGGCCTCGGTCAGCTCGATGCGCTGGGCGCGTCGGTCGTCGGGGTCCGGGACGCGGGTGACATAGCCGGACTTCTGCAGCTGCTGCACGGTGCGGGTGACGTGGGACGCCTCCACTCCCAGCCGGGCGGCCAGCTCCCCCGGGCGCAGCGGCTCCGAATCGGCGACCTGCCGCAGCAGTGCCACGGCCGCGCGGTCCAGCGGCACACCGGCCAGGGCCATCAGCCGGTCGTGCTGCCTGGCGCGCGTGCTCAGGTAGGTGATGCGGGTGAGCGCCCGCTCGATCTCGATCACTTCGTCCGAGGCGGGGGTGTCGGGGATCTCGGGGAGCGGTGGAGTGGACATGCGCTCCAGTTTACCATCTTGTTGCGTAACTCAAGTAATCGGCTGCGGGCGTCTCCCCTGCGTACTGCGGCCCCACGACGAGGACCGCACTACGCCCCCGGCCCGGCGGGACATTGTGTTCCCGTTCCCCGGATGTCGAGTCCGCCTGGGCCGGTGACGGTCACCGGCTCGGGGCCGGCCTCCGGAGTGATGACGCGTTGCGCCGCGACGGTCGTACAGATGAGCTGGGCCGCGGCGAGGTTGCCCGAGTCTCCCGGAACGGCGGACAGCCGGATGGTCACGCGACCGCCGCGGGACGTCACCGTCACCCGGGACATCATGGACGCCTCGGGCGGCAGCACCGTGTACAGGCCCTCGGCCTGTTCCGCCCGGGTCGGCCCCTTCAACAGCACGCGTACGGCCGACTCGACATCGACCGGCCCGGCAAGCCTGCGGTCCACACCGCGCAGCGTGCGGCCGGCCACGAAGTAGACCTGCAGCCTCGGCGCGACCCCGCTCGCTGGTCCGCCCGCCTCCACCACGCCGGTCGTGGGAATGCCGCAGGAGGTGAGCGCGCCCAGCATCGGAAGCCACATCAGGAATGCGGATCTGCGTGCGGCTCTCATGGTCTGCTCCCCCGTCCCCACGCGTCGCCGCCGGCCTTCCCCTGCGCCGACTGCTCGTTGTGCAGCGGGAGTTCGACGGTGAAGACGGCGCCGCCCTCCGGCCGGTTCGCGGCGCGCACGCTGCCGCCGTGCACTCGGACGTTCTCGGCGGTGATCGCCAGGCCCAGGCCGCTGCCCTCGGTGCGGGTGCGGGCGGCGTCCGACTTGTAGAAGCGCTCGAAGACATGGGGCAGCACGGTGTCGGGGATGCCGGGTCCGCTGTCCAGTACCTCGATGACCGCCCGTCGCTCCGCCGCGTGCCGTCCCGCCTCGGCCAGACGCACCAGGACGGGGCGGGCGCCGTGCCGCAGGGCGTTGCCGACCAGGTTCGCCACGACGACGTCGAGGCGGCGGGGGTCGACGCGCCCGCGCAGTGCGTCGGACGGCGGCAGTTCGGTGTCCACCAGGTCGGTCCAGCCGCGGGCGGCGAGGGTGCGCCGCAGCGACTCGGCGAGGTCGATCTCGTCCAGGTGCAGCGCAGCGGCGCCTGCGTCGAAGCGGGAGATCTCCATCAGATCGTCCACCAGACGGGCCAACTTCACGGTCTCCTCACTGATCAGCCGGACCGCGGTGGCGGTGTCCGGGTCGAGGCGGGCGGCGTCCTCGTCGAGGACGTCGGTGACCGCGGACATGGCGGCCAGCGGGGTGCGCAGTTCGTGCGAGACGTCCGCGGCGAACCGGCGGGCCCGGGCCTCCATGCCGCGCAGTTCGGCCACCGACGCCTCCAGGGCGGCAGCGGTCTCGTTGAACGTGTGCGACAGATCGGCGAGTTCGTCGGAGCCGTCGACGGCGAGCCGGGTGTCCAGCCGCCCCTCGGCGATGCTGCGGGTGGCGCCGCGCAGCGCCCGCACCGGCCTGAGCACCCCGCGCGCGGCGAGCAGGGCCAGCAGCACGGCCAGCACCAGGGCGGGCACGGTGGCCCGTTCGATGGCGGTGACCAGGGCGTCGACGTACGCCTGTTCCTTGGTCTGCGCGACGATCAGGAAGACCTGCAGGCCCGAGTCGCCCACGCCTCCGGCGAAGGTGACCGACATGCCGACGACGAGTGCGGTGTGGTCACCGCTGTTCACCCGCTGGAAGACGGTGGCCGGCCGGGTGTCCACCGCCTTGCGCAGAGCCGGTGTGAGTTCCTCGAACCGGTCGCCTGTGAAGGAGGTCGCGCTCAGATTGCGGTAGGTGGCCATGACGCGCCAGGTCCCGGAGGGGTCGGTTGCGGCCATGGCGGCCGCGAACCGCCGCAGTTCGGCCTCGTCCGGCGGCGCGACGACCTCGGGGGCGAGCCGGTTCGCCTGGGCGCGCAGCTGCGCGATCACCGTGTCCTGGCTCTGCTGGAGCAGACCGGTGCGCGCCTCGCGGAAGCTCAGGGCGCCGGTGGTCGCCGCGGTGAGCGCCGCCACGAGCGCGAACGCGACGACCAACCGGGTGCGCAGGCCGCGCAGTTGGGGCATCCTGAAGCGCTTCGCGACCGCGCCTCGGGCCTTCGGCGTACGCGTCACAGGGAGGCGAACCGGTAGCCGAAGCCGCGCACCGTCTCGATGTAGCGGGGTTCGCCCATCTTGGCGCGCAGCCGTTTGACGCAGGCGTCCACCAGGCGCGCGTCGGCGTGGTAGCTGTGTTCCCAGACCGCTTCCAGGAGCTGCTGCCGACTGAACACCTGGCCGGGTGAGGCGGACAGGGTCATCAGCAGCCGCAGTTCGGAGGCGGCGAGCGCCACGGGCGCGCCCTTCAGGGTGACCGAGAAGCCGGCCCGGTCGACGGTCAGGTCCCCGTAGCTGTCGAGCTTGGGTATGCCTTCGCCGGGTGCGCCGGCCACGCGGCGCAGCACGGCTCGGATGCGCGCCTCCAGCACCCGGGCCTGCACGGGCTTGACCACGTAGTCGTCGGCTCCGGCCTCCAGCCCGACGACGATGTCCTCGTCGTCGCCCCGCGCGGTGGCCATGATGATCGGCAGCGTCTGGTCGAGGGCGCGCAGCGCACGGCACACGTCAAGGCCGGGCATACCAGGCAGCATCAGGTCCAGCACCACGACATCGGGCCGGAAGGAGCGCACCAGCTCCAGCCCCTCCTCCCCCGTCACGGCGGAGGCGACCTCGTGCCCCTGACGGCGCAGGGCAAGGGCGACGCCCTCCCGCACGGCACGGTCGTCTTCGATCAGCAGAACTCGCGGCATGGGCTCAGTATCTGTATCTCCCCCGGCCCTCCGGGCCTCTGTTACCGGATGATCATATGTGCCCGCAGCCGACAGGGCGTTACCTTTTCGTTATCACTCGGGCCAGATCCGATCACATATCGATCACAACCTGAACGACCATGACCGCGCACAAAGCAACTCGCTCTCCCAGTCGCCGTCGTCGGGGCGGTGTCTCGCACGCCGCCGCTCGTCGCCCGAGGACGAAGATGTGGGGAGGCCTGGCCGCGCTGACCGTCCTGAGCATCACCGGTTTCGCGGCCGTGGGCTGGACGTCAGCCGACACGCACCACGACCGGCCCCGGCCCTCCGCACACGCGAAGTCGGGCTCCGAGTCCTCCCGTTCACCCCGCCCCGTCACGACGTCGCCCAGCCCGTCCCACAGCGCCTCCAACCCGCCCGCCCCGAAGATCCCGGCCACGGGGCCGGGCACGTTCGTCACCGCGGCCGGTGGGAGCGCCGAGGTCGGGACCGGCACGGCGCTGCGCTACCGGGTGGAGGTCGAGAAGGACATCGACGTGTCCGCCGCCGCCGTCGCCAAGGAGGTGGAGCGCATACTCGCCGACCGGCGCGGCTGGACCGCCGACGGCCACTCGGCGTTCCAGCGGGTCTCCGGCGGCACCACCGACTTCGTCGTACGGGTCGCGACCCCCGGGACGGTGGACAAGACGTGCGTCGCCGAGGCGGGTCTGGACACCGAAGGCACGTACAACTGCAGCGTCAACCACAAGGTGATGGTCAATCTGGAACGCTGGCTGCTCGCCACCCCCGTCTACGCCAAGGACGTCACCGCCTACCACGCGCTGATCATCAACCACGAGGTCGGCCACTTCCTCGGACACGGCCACGTCACCTGTCCCGGCCCGGGTCAGCCGGCCCCGGCGATGATGCAGCAGATCAAGGGCATGCACGGCTGTGTGCCCAATGTCTGGCCGTACGACGAGCGAGGACGGTACCTCACCGGCCCCGCCGCCCCTTGAGGATCAGACCCCCGGCACGGTCGCGTCGGTGCGCACGGCCTCGCCCCAGACGGCTCCGGCAGCGATCGCCTGCCGCCACGGCCGGAGGGCCTTGGACGGCATGCCCACCGCAAGCGCACCGCTCACCCGCTCGCCGGTGCGGTAGGCGGCGACGAACCTGCCCTCGGTCAGGTCCCCGTGGACGACGGCGACTTCGTCGTGCCCGCGCAGACAGCCGTAGGCCTGGATCTTCATGTCGTACTGGTCGGACCAGAAGTACGGCACCGGGGCGAACGGCTTGCGGGCGACGGGGCGCAGTAGGTTGCGGGCGGCGGCCATGCCCTGTTCGGCGGCGTTGGTGCGGTGCTCGATCCGCATCGAGGTGCCGAACAAGGGGTTGTGCCAGCGGGCGACGTCACCGGCCGCGTACACGTTCCGGGCGGCTTCGCAGTACTCGTCGCAGACCACGCCGTCACCGACGGCCAGGCCGCTGCCCTCCAGCCACTCGGTGTTGGGCTGCGATCCGATCGCGACCAACACCTCGTCGCCCTCGACGAGTTCGCCGTCCGCGAGCCGCACCCCGTTCTGCGTCACCTCGCTCGCGGTGACCCCGCAGCGCAGGTCCACGCCCCGCTCGGCATGCGCGCGGGTGAGGATCGAGCCGACCTCGGCGCCGACGGCGTGGGCCAGCGGCACGGGCGCGGGTTCCAGCAGGGTGACCTTGGCGCCCAGCCGCCAGGCCACGGCGGCGGCCTCGGCGCCGAGGAACCCGGCGCCCACCACGACCAGGCGCACCCCCGGCTCGAGCCGGTCCCGCAGCAGGAGTGCGTCGTCGAGGGTGCGCAGCACATGCGCGTCGGCACCGGGCAGTCGGCGCGGACGTACGCCGGTGGCCACGATCAGCCCGTCGTACGGCACTTCGGTGCCGTCGGCCAACTGCACCGTGCGCCCCGCGAGTTCGAGGCCTCTTGCGGCGACGCCGAGGCGCAGGTCCAGGCCGAGCGCGGCCAGGTCGGCGGGCGGGCGCAGGGCCAGCCGCTCGGGCTCCCACTCCGCGGCCAGCACCTGCTTGGACAGCGGCGGGCGGTCGTAGGGGGCCTGCGGCTCGTCGCCCACAAGGGTGAGGGTGCCGTCGTAACCCTCGCGCCGGAGCGTCTCGGCCGCCGCGAGTCCCGCGGCCGAGGCACCCACGACGGCGATCCGCTTCACTGCACGACCAGCCGGATCGCGGCGGCCGGGCAGACCGCGACGGCCTCCTTGACGTCGTCGAGGAGTTCGGGCGCGGGCGTGTCCTCCAGCAGGATCGCGATGCCGTCCTCGTCCTGGTCGAAGACGTCCATCGCGGCGAGCACGCACTGCCCCGAAGCGACACACTTGTCGGCTTCCAGTTCCACCTTCATGTCAATCCCCTTCCTCACATGAGTTGTTGTTCGTTCGCGGAGTTCGCCGCGGTTTTGCGGAGCGGGAACCGTCACCAGGTGACGGGCAGTTCGTGCACGCCGTAGATGAATGCGTCGTTCTTGAACCTGACGTCCTCGAGGGCGCAGGCGAGCTTCAGCGTCGGGATGCGCCGGTAGAGGGTGCCGTAGACGACCTGGAGTTCCATCCGGGCCAGCGGCTGCCCCAGGCACTGGTGAACGCCGAAGCCGAAGGCGACGTGCCGGCGGGCGTCGCGGGTGATGTCGAGCCGGTCCGGGTCGGGGAAGACCTCGGGGTCGCGGTTGGCGATCTCGTTGACCATGATGACGCCCTCGCCCGCCTTGATGACCTGGCCGGCGATCTCGATGTCCTCGGTGACCGCACGACGTCGTCCCAGGTGGGTGATGTGCAAATAGCGCAGCAGTTCCTCGACCGCGGAGGAGACGAGCTTGGGGTCGTCGCTCTCGCGGAGCAGGGCGAGTTGGCCGGGGTTCTCCAGGAGGGCGAGGGTGCCCAGCGCGATCATGTTGGCGGTGGTCTCGTGGCCCGCGATCAGCAGCAGGAGCGCCATCTCCGTCGCCTGCTGGTGGTCGATCTCGCCGGCCGTGATGCGTCCGGCGATGCTCGACAGCAGGTCGTCCTTCGGTTCGGCGAGCCGCCTGCCGATGAGGGCCGCCAGGTATCCGGCCACCTCCCGGCTCGCCTGCCCGCGCTGCTCGGGGGTGGCCCCGCGGTGGACCATGGTCTTGGTGTTGTCCTGGAAGAAGGCGTGGTCGTCGTAGGGCACGCCGAGCAGTTCGCAGATGACGAGCGAGGGGATCGGGAGGGCGAACGCCTCGACGAAGTCCACGGGTCGGGGGCCGGCCAGCATGTCGTCGATCAGTCCGTCCACGATCCGCTGTACGGCGGGCCGCAGCGCCTCGACCTTCTTGATGGCGAACGGCGCCGTCACCATCCGGCGCAGCCGGGCGTGTTCGGGGTCGTCCATCATGATGAAGCTGAGCTTGCCCTCCCCCGCCTCGGGCGAGGCCTTGGTCGGGTAGCCCGGCCGGCCGGTGTCGGCGCTGACCCGGGGGTCGCCGAGAAGGGCCCGCTGCTCGGCATGACGGGTCACGAGCCAGGGCTCACTGCCGTCCCACAGCCGCACCTTCGTGAGCGGTGCCTGTTCCTGCAGGTGCTTGAGGGCGGGTGGCGGGTCGAAGGGGCAGCGGCTCGCGCGGGGCATCGGGAACTCCGGGACGGCGGCCGTCGCTTCGGGCGCGAGTCCGGCCGGTGTGTCGGCCATGGTTCTCCTCGGTGGTGGGGGCTCCGATCGGGGCGGAGCGCCGGGGTGAGGTGGTCGAGGCCTCGATGAGCACATGCAAACAGAGGGGGCTGACGCCTTCCGGTCAGTTCCCTGACAGGAGGCTGACGTGGTCCTGATCACATCGCGAATTGGGGGCGGGCCGGTGCCGAGACAGCGTGTTGATCCCTGCCAACTTCCCTAGGTACGAATTGAGTTGACAGGAGCGAGCGAGTGCCTACACGGAAGCCATGAGGGCAGTGGCATGTCACATACCACTGCCCTCACACAGGTCGCGCAGACCCCGCCGACCCTTTGCTCTCATCCGCCGGGCCGCCCCGTCACTCCTCCCCGTCCGCCACACCCAGCCAGTATCCGAAGCCCCTGCGGGTATGGATCAGCACCGGTGTCTCGCGGTCCACCTTGCGGCGCAGACGGGAGACAAGCTGCTCGATCGCATTGCCGCCGCGGAAGTCGCCCCAGACGTAGCGGCCGATCTGCTCCTTGGACAGCACCCGGTGCGCATTGACGAGGAGATGGCGCAGCAGCCGGTACTCGGCGGGCGTGAGCTTCAACGCCCGTATCCCGCGCCGTGCCTGACATCGGGCGTCGTCCAGGACGAGGTCACGGTAGGCGAAGGCACCGTCCCGGCGCGGGCCGCGGTTCGGGCCGCGCAGCAGGACCTGCATCCGGGCCAGGACCTCGGCAACCCGGAACGGTTTGGTGACGTAGTCCTTCTCCCCCAGTCCGAGTTCGGGCAGCAGCCGGTCCAGGGAGTCGTACGCGGTCAGGAACAGGACCGGCGGGCGGTGGGCGGGCGGCGGGCGGCGCTCCCGTCCGAGGCCCGCCAGGTCGGGCAGCGTGGCATCGAGGACGACGAGGTCGAAGCGCTGCTCCATGGCCCGCGCCAGCGCCTCCGCCCCGGTGCCGGCCAGGCTGATCCGGTAGCCCGCCAACTCCAGGGTGGTCGACAGCAGTTCGGCGAGGTCCGGTTCACCCGCGACGACCAGGACATGCTGTCCGGCCCCGCGAGCGAGCGCCGACCTGTCTCCGATGGTGCCGTTGAGGGACGAGGGAGGCATGTCACTCACCCTACCGTTCTACTTGCCTAACTCAAGTAAATCTCATTCTATTGCTTGACTCAAGTAATCCACCCACGCCTGCCTGACGCAAACAACCCCATAGGCAGGCGGGGCACTCACCCGCAAGGGCCTGCACGATCCGCCCGCGGCCGAGGCCGTCGTACAGGAGTCCGTCTGCGTCTGACCTCGTGCCCTTCCTCCGAGAGGGTCACCCGCGGGGCAGGACACGGGCGGTCTCGCCCGTCGTTCCCGGCCGGCATCGCCCACCATGGCTTCCAGGACCCGACCGGAGAGACGCGATGAGCATCCCTTGGCAGCGATACGCGGGCGAACCTGCGCGCACCGTCGACACCATGACGGCTGCGTTCCTGGTCGCCGCCTTCCTCCCGGGCAGCGAGATCCGCTTGCCCGGCGCGCACCGGCCGGACACCACGGGCCCCGACCCGGAACGCAGCCTCGGACTGATCGGCATGCGCGAGCGTGCCCAGTCCGTCGGCACCCTCCCGGCCGGTCGCCACCTGGAGGGCGGCTTCTAGGTCATCACCCGCCCGCCCTTGCACCCCACCGCTCCCTGACGCCCAGAACCCCGTGCCCCTCGGAACGGGGACCATGAGACGACAAGAACGGACACCATGACCATCCGCGTGCTGCTCGCCGACGACCAGGCCCTTCTGCGGGCCACGTTCCGGATCCTGATCGACTCCTGTGACGACATGGAGGTGGTCGCCGAGGCCACCGGCGGCGCCGAGGCCGTCGCCCTCGCGCGCGTGCACCGCCCCGACCTCGTCCTGATGGACATCCGCATGCCCGGCACCGACGGCCTGGCCGCCACCACAGCGATCTGCGCCGACCCCGAACTGTCGGGCACGCGCGTCCTGATCCTCACCCCCTCCGAGATCGACGCGCACGTCGCCCAGGCGCTCCAGGCCGGCGCGAGCGGGTTCCTCGGCAAGGACGTGACCGCGGACGCGCTGCTCGACGGCATCCGGACCGTGGCCGCGGGCGATTCACTGCTCTCCCCGCTCGCCACGCGCGTGCTGATCACGCGCTTCCTGTCCGCCCCCGCACAGGGTGCCCCGCCGAGGGCGTCCGAGGACCTCGGTGCGCTCACCGCCCGCGAGCGGGAGGTGACGGCCTGGGTGGCGGAGGGCCACTCCAACGAGGAGATCGGCGAGAGACTCTTCGTCAGCCCGCTGACGGTACGCACCCATGTGCACCGCGCGATGACGAAGCTGGGCGCCCGCGACCGCGCCCAACTCGTCGTCATCGCCTATCAGTCGGGGCTCGCACAGGCGTCGCGACCCGCGCAGCGCTGAGCACCACGGGCTGCGGGCTGCGGGCTCAGCCTGCGGAGAGTTTGTCCAGCCACTGTTCCAGCAGAGCCGACTCCGCCGGTGTGAAGACCGGGGACTGTGCGGCCCGCAGGCGGGCCGCGAGCGTGGCGGCGGCGACCGGGACGGCGCTGTCCTGCTCTCCCGGCTCGGCCGTGCCGGCCGGGCGGGTCAGCGAGGCGAGCACGCTGTCGCGCAGCCGCTCGGAGAACTGCGGGTCCGGGTACTGCTCGGGCCTGGTCAGCATCGACAGGGCCGCCCCCACATTGGCGGACATGATCATCTGGGTGGCGAGGGCGGGCGGGACGGTGAGCCGGCCTGCGGCGGCGCAGCGTTCGAGGATGCCGTGCAGCAGGGCGTGCGCCTCCTGGGCCGCCGCGGGCGGGGCCGTCAGCTCTGGCGAGTACATCAGGCGGTAGAGGTTGGGGTGCTCCAGCGCGAAACGCATGTGGTTGTCCCAGCCGTTCCTGAGGTCGGCGACCGGGTCGTCGCTGGGCCGCGCCGCCCGCTTGGACGCGAGGTATTCCTCGAAGCCCCGGTCGACCACGGCAGCCAGCAGCCCCGCTTTGTCGCCGAACAGCCGGTAGAGCATCGGCGCCCCCACCCCGGCCGCCTCGCACACGGCACGCGTCGAGACATCGGCGACCGGCGCCTTGGCCAGCAGGTCCCTGGCCGCTTCCAGGATCTTTTCCCTCGCATCCATGGGTCCACGGTACGCCATCCGTAGCGTCGATACGAAATTGCCGGTACCGACGCTACGAACCCGTGTTATCGTCGATACGAACAGTGCGTAGCAGCGATACACGCAAAGGATGCAACCATGCCCATTCAGTCCCCCATGGACCAGCGCGTCGCGATCGTGACCGGCGGGTCGCGCGGCATCGGCCGGCAGGTCGCCGAGCGGCTCGCCGCCGACGGGTTCGCCGTCGTCGTCGGATACGCGGGCAACAAGGACGCGGCCGACGACGTCGTAAAGACCATCGAGGCCGCAGGCGGCTCGGCGTACGCCGCCCGCGCGGACGTCGGCGACGAGACGGCGGTCGCCGCCCTGTTCGACCTGGCGGAGGCCACCTACGGCGGCATCGACGCGGTCGTGCACGCGGCCGGACGGATGCTCCTCTCCCCTGTTGCCGAACTCGACCTCGGTGAGCTTGACGCCCTGTACCACACCAACATCCGCGGCACGTTCGTCGTCGACCAGCAGGCCGTCCGCCGCCTGCGCCCGGGCGGGGCGCTCGTCAACTTCTCCACGTCGGTGGTGGGTCTCGCCTTCCCGGGCTACGGCGCCTACGCCGCGAGCAAGGGGGCGGTCGAGGCGCTGACGCTGATACTCGCCCGGGAGCTGCGCGGCCGTGACGTGACCGTGAACGCGGTGGCGCCGGGGCCCACCGCCACCGAGCTCTTCCTCGACGGCAAGGACGAGGAGACGATCGCCCGTCTGGCCGCGCAGCCGCCGCTGGAACGCCTGGGGACGCCGCAGGACATCGCGGGCGTCGTGTCCTTCCTGGTCGGCCCCGAGGGCCGCTGGATCAACGGACAGGTGGTGCGGGCCAACGGCGGCATCATCTGACGGCCCGCTCCGTCCTTCGAAATCCCGGAGTTCGAAAGCAGGAAAGGAACAGTCGTGAGTGACAGCAAGGTCATTCTCGTCACCGGCGCCTCCAGCGGTTTCGGCGCCCTCACCGTCCGCGCGCTCGCCGAGCGCGGCCACACGGTGTACGCGGGCATGCGCGCCCTCGGCAGCCGCAACGCTCAAGCCGCCGCCGACCTGGCCGCCCATGCGGTCGAGCACGGAGTCGACCTGCATGCCGTGGAACTGGACGTGACCCGGCAGGACAGCGCGGACGCGGCCGTCGCTCGCGTCGTCGACGAACAGGGCCGCCTCGACGTCCTGGTCCACAACGCCGGGCACATGGTGCTCGGCCCGGCCGAGGCCTTCACCCCCGAGCAGTTGGCGGATGTCTACGACACCAACGTGCTCGGCACCCAGCGCGTCAACCGGGCGGCCCTGCCCCGGATGCGCGCGCAGGAACAGGGACATCTGGTGTGGATCGGCTCCTCCAGCACGCGCGGCGGGTGCCCGCCCTTCCTCGCCCCGTACTTCGCGGCGAAGGCCGCCATGGACGCCCTCGCGGTGAGCTATGCCGCCGAGCTCATACGGTTCGGGATCGACACCTCGATCGTCGTACCTGGCGCCTTCACCTCGGGCACGAACCACTTCGCCCACGCCGGCTCACCGGCCGACGCCGACCGGGCCGCCGCCTACGACGCCCGCTACAAGACGCTCATGAACGACGTGAACGTGCGACTGTCCGGGCTGATACCGCCGGACGCCGACGTCACCGAGGTGGCCGACGCCGTCGTGCGGACCGTCGAACTGCCGCCCGGCAGACGGCCGTTGCGTGTTCACGTCGATCCGAGCCGCGACGGCAGCGAGGTCGTCTCCGCCGTGGCCGACCGTGTCCGCGCGGAGTTCTTCCGCAGGGTGGGCCTCGACGACCTCCTGACGCCGGCAAGCAGCCTGTAGGCGGCGCCGTTCGCAGCCGGCCTCCGGCAGCGCCGTTCAGGGGAACCCGGCCGTCGGGGCGAATGGCGGCGGACCACACCGTCGACAACTCACCCCGTGACGCTCCCCCTGATCCCGCCCATGCTCGCCACCCCCGGTTCCCTGCCCCCCGCCGGGCAGGACTCCCGCTGGGCCTACGAGACCAAGCAGGACGGCCAGCGCGTGGTGGCCTATCTCGAAGGGAACGGCAGCATCCTGCTGCGGGCACGGTCCGGAGAGGACATCACCGCCGCCTATCCCGAGCTGCGACCGCTGGGCGAGGCGCTCGGCACGACGCCTGCGGTGCTCGACGGGGAGGTGCTGGCACTGGACGAACAGGGCCGGGCCGACTTCCAGTTGCTGCAACCCCGCATGGGGCTGGCGCACGCACCCGCCAGGGCGGCACGGCAAGCAGCGAAGGCGCCCGTGCACCTCATCCTGTTCGACGTGATGCACCTGGGCGGCCAGGACCTCACGGCTCTCCCCTATGCCCGGCGGCGCGAGCAGTTGGAGCTGCTGGGGCTCCACGGCCCGTTCTGGTCCACCCCGGCCGCCCTGGTCGGGCACGGTGAACAGGCCTTGCAGGCCACCCGTGAGCACGGTCTGGAGGGCCTGGTCTGCAAGCGGCTGGACTCGGCGTACGAGCCCGGGGTGCGCTCCCGGGCCTGGATCAAGATCCGCAACATGCGCAGCGAGGACGTCCTGGTGGGCGGCTGGCTGCCCGGCAAGGGACGGCTGTCGGGGCTGCCCGGCGCCGTCCTGGTGGGGCAGCGGGCCGCTGGGCGCCTCCGGTACGTCGGGAGTGTGGGCACCGGCTGGAGCGAGGCCGAGCGGTCGCAGCTCGCCGCGCTGCTGCGGGCCGCCGCGACCGATGTGTGCCCCTTCGATCCCGCGCCGTCGGTCGCGGGGGCCCACTGGGTGGTACCCCGGCTGGTGGGCGAGGTCCGCTACAGCACCCGCACCCGGGCGGGACTGCTGCGCCAGCCGTCCTGGCTGCGCCTGAGGCCCGACCTGGCCCCCGAGGACGCGTCGGCGGACATGCCGGACGACCGGGTCTGACCCCTGCCGTCTGAGACACCGTCACGGGACGGTGAACCTGGGGGGATACGCCGTCATACGGGGTGGCCGGGGCTGATGTCCCGGACGTCGTCGAGCCGGAGCAGGGGGCCGTCCGCGCGGCTGCCCCAGTCCTCGGGGGCCAGGACGAAGCCGATGTGGTCGCCGCCTTCGACACGCTGCTCGACGCTGCCCACGAACCAGGCGGCGGCCTGCTCCAGGACGACCGAGCCGCCGGGTCCGCGCGTCCAGGGCACATGCGCGAACTTGTCGGTCCGATCACCCGTCTCCCCGCCGAACAGGGCTGCCAGCTCGTGCTGTTCACGGGTGAGCAGATGGACGGCCAGGCAGTCCGCGGCACGGGCCACCGAGTAGGTGTGGTTGGCCCTGGAGATCCACACCACGAACCGCACCGGCCGCATCGAGCACTGGGAGGAGAAGGAGACCAGACAGCCCGACCGCTGCGTGCCCGCCGCGGCCGTGACGACACACATATCGGGACTCAGCCGACTCATGAACGCGTCCAGGTCTGTCATGTCCCCTCGCTCCTCTCCCTCGTCAACGCATCACGAGCCCTCGCGGGACCGGCAGCCAACCGTCACAGCGGTGTGCCGGGGTCCTCGGGCCGGATGCGGCCACGCCAGCCGCCGGTGGCGCCGCCCTCGCCCTCCACGTAGTCCTTGAAGCGGCGCAGGTCCCCCTTCACCCGCCGGTCGATCAGGCCCAGCGCGTCCGCGCTCTGCTCGGCGACCCCGCTGGGTTCGACCTCCATCACCAGTTCCACGCGGGTGTGCGTGTCGTCCAGTCGCTCGAACCGGACCGATCCCCTCTGTTGCGTGTCGCCGCCGACGGACCGCCAGGTGATCCGGTCGTCCGGCAGCTGGTCGACGATCTCGGTGTCGAACTCGCGCCGCACCCCGCCGATGCTGGTGGTCCAGTGGTTGTGCCGGTCGTCGAGCTGCCTGACCTCGTCGACGCCCTCCATGAAGTTCGGGAACTCCTCGAACTGAGTCCACTGGTTGTACGCCATGTGCAGCGGAACCTCCACGTCCACTGCTTCCTTGACCGTGCCCATCGATGCCTCCTTGCCCGCTCCTTGCCGGGGCCGGCCGCGCCGGGCGACCGGCCTCCTGCGCGTGTGCGCGTGGCACCGGGTACCCAGCAAAGGCGTCAGTCAGCCCGTGCGGGGAACTCGATGGGCCATGGCTGAGCATCCGGACCCCGATGATGTCGTGCTGTCGCCGCACGAACGGCTCGCCCTGCGAAGTATCGAAGCGGAACTGAGCTGCGACCGGCGCCTCGCCCGAAGCATGCGCGGCGAGCCGGGCTCCCGGCTCTGGCTCCCGTTGTCGGTGGCCCTGCTGGCGTGCGCCTCGCTGTTCCTCGTCGTCATGGGGATCCTCACCTCGGATCCGGTCGTCATCTGGTGCTTCGCCGGCCTGTGGCCCTTCACGCTGTTGCAGGCCTTCCGGCTGCTGTGCCGTGCCAAGAGGGGCGGAGAGCGCTTCACCTCGTGGCTGTGACCCCCGCAGGTGTGTCCGGGGCACCGGGGCGGGAACTCGGCGTTCATGACCGCTGAGACGCACGTTCACGGATCGTACTGGCTCGAGACGGCGCCGCCCGGTGAACCCGCTCCCCCGCCGTCCGGTGACGTCGCTGTGGACGTCGCCGTGGTCGGCGGTGGCATGGCGGGCCTGAGTACGGCGTGGGAGCTGGTCCAGCAGGGACGCAAGGTGGCCGTCCTGGAGGCGGGCCGCCTCGCGGCCGGGGTCACGGGGCACACGACCGCCAAGCTGACCGCACTGCACACGCTGACCTACGACCATCTGCGCCGCACCCGCGGCCCGACGGGGGCACGCCTGTACGCGGAGTCGCAGAGCGCCGCGATCCGGCACGCCGCCGAGATCGTCGACGAACTCGGCATCGACTGCGACTGGGAAGAGGCCGCGGCCTACACCTATGGCGAGCAGCCCCGGCTGCTGGGAAAGCTGCAGGCGGAGGCGGAAGCGGCGCGGGAGGCGGGTCTGGCGGCCGAGTTCGTGTCCGAGACCGAGCTGCCCTTCCAGGTCGCCGGTGCGGTCCGGGTGACGGAACAGGTCCAGTTCCATCCCCGCAAATACCTGCTGGCCCTCGCCGAGGACCTGCGTCGGCGGGGCGGCGCCGTGTACGAGCACACACGCGTCGTGGGCCTCACGGAGGGCGAGCCCTGTGTCCTGGCGACGGATGCGGGGGTGTCGGTGCGGGCGGACAAGGTCGTGGTCGCCACCCACTACCCGGTCTTCGACCGTGCTCTGCTGTTCACCCGGCTCTCCCCGCGCCGCGAGCTGGTCGTCGCCGGCACCATCGACGAGGACCGGGCGCCGCGCGGCATGTACATCACTCCGGAGCAGAACACCCGGTCCGTACGCAGCGCGCCCTACCGTGACGGGAAACGCCTGCTGATCGTCACCGGCGAGCACTTCACGCCCGGCACCGCCGATGTCGAGGAGCGGTTCGCGCGGCTCTCCACCTGGGCCGTGGGCCATTTCCCGGGGTTCGCGATCAGCCACCGCTGGGCCACGCAGGACAATGACGCCACCGACTCCGTGCCGCTCGTCGGACCGCTCTGGCTGGGCAGCCGTCACACCTACGTGGCCACCGGGTTCGGCGGCTGGGGGCTGAGCGGCGGCATCATGGCGGGCCGTCTGCTCAGCGACCTCGTCAATGGCCGCGAGGTCCCCTGGGCCGGCCTCTACGATCCGCGCCGGCTGCTCTCCGTGGTCCGCGAGGGAGGCTCGTTCCTGAAGCATCAGGCGCAGGTGGCTCGCCACTTCGTCGGCGACCGGCTGCCCGCGCCGACGGGGCCTTCGACGGCGGACATTCCGCGGGGCGGCGGTGCCGTGGTGCGGGTGGGCGGGCAGCAGTGCGCCGTGCACCGTGACGAGAACGGTCAGCTGCAGGCGGTGTCGGCCCGCTGCACCCACCTGGGCTGCCTCGTGGCGTTCAACCGCGCGGAACAGGCCTGGGAATGCCCCTGCCACGGCTCCCGCTTCGCCCCCGACGGGCAGATCCTGCAGGGCCCGGCGGTACGGCCGTTGGAGCGGCGCGACATCTGAGACGACCGCCTGCGGAATGCCCAGCGGCTCACGCGTGGTCCGCCGACCGGTTCGCTTCTCGCGCCGGAAGGTTGTAGACGTGGAACGCCCGCCCGATGACCGGCTGTGCCACATTCCGCACCTGTACTCCGCCGCTGGTCATCCCGTGTTCGGTGCCGGAATGGGCGTGTCCGTGGACGGCGAGGTCGGCGCCCTCGTCGTCGATCGCCTCGGCCAGCAGATAGCTGCCGAGGAACGGATAGATCTCCAGCGGCTCACCCGCCAGCGTGTCGGGCACGGGTGAGAAGTGGGTCAGTGCGATCCGCACGTCGCACTCCGCCCGGGCCAGTTCCCGGAGCCCGGCCCGCAGGCCGTCCGCGCAGCGGCGGGAGTACCTGACGAACTCCTTCATGACGGGCTCGCCGAACTCTCCCGCGCACCTGCCCGCGAACCCGCCCCCGAACCCCTTGGTCCCCGCGATCCCGACACGGGTGTCGCCGCAGGTCACCACGGTGGACCGCCCTTCCAGCACCTGTACGCCGGACTCCTCGAGCACGGCCGTCACCGCGTCCGGGCACCCGCCGTGATGGTCGTGGTTGCCGAGGACCGCGACCACCGGCACCGCCAGGTCCTCGATCTCCTTGGCGACGACCAAGGCCTCCTCCGGTGTGCCGTGGCGGGTGAGGTCGCCGGCCAGCAGCAGAAGATCCGCGCACTCGGGCAGCGTCTCGAACGCGGGGCGGAGCAGACCGTGGCTCTCCGCCCCCAGGTGGATGTCGCCGACGGCCGCCACCCGGGTCATGCGAGGTCCTCCGCGTCGTCGGGCGGTGTGGTTCGCGCCGTGACGATGTCGCAGTGCAGCGGCACGTCCGGGAAGGCCTCGCGGGCGATGCGCAGGATGTCCTCACGGCACCGGGCCGAGGGGACCGTGCCGGTGAGCAGAACGGCCTCGCCGCGCAGTTCGGCCCGTACACCCAGTTCGCCGGGCAGCCCTTCCGCGAAACGTTCGGTCAGGTGGGCAACCCGGTAGTCGAGGCCGGCCGGGGCGCCGGAGGAGGGCGGGGCCGTGTGCTCGCTCATGGCTGTTCCTTAAAGGATTCGGCTCGCTGCCCCGGCTCGGCATCGATGACATCCAGGCGTTCCAGGAGGAACAGGAAGGCTGCGGGCATGGGCCGGTCGCCGCAGGTTCGCCGTACCTCCTGCCAGTCGACCTTCTCCCGCAGCGAGCGGGCGATCGGCAGTACGGCCCCGAAGTCGCAGTGGTGTTCCGAGAAGGCCTTGAGGAGGCTCACCAGCAGGTCCGTCGGCGAAAGCACCGGCATACGGACCGAGTCGACGGGCAACTCCCGTGCACGCGCGAGCAGTTCGGGGGTGACGGGGTGGTCGGACAGTTCGAAGATGATGTCGACGCTCTGGCCGAGACAGCGCGCCTTCAGCAGCCAGTCCTCCGGGGCATGGTGGACGGTGAGACCGCCCTCGCGCAGCGTGGCCGCCACGGTGTCGGCGTCCTCGCGAAGGACGCAGAAGTCGACGTCGTGCTGCAGCCTTCGGCTGACGCCGTGGGCGTAGGCCGCCACGCTTCCGGCCAGGGCGAATCTGTGCTCCTTCTGCTTGAGCAGGGCGGCAACCTGTTTGGTCGCCTCCAGGATCGCCTGGGTACGGTCACGGGGCAGGTCGTCCTCGTCCGGCCCCGGGGCGGGCGAGGACTCCCCCGGGGCCAGGCGCAGGCCGGTGGGGCCCGAGTCGTCGGCGCGGGCCGCGCCGTGCGCGTCGTGCACCATGGGCGCTCCCTTCACGATTCCCGGCGTCAGGGGACACGAGCGGATCTGTCCGCCCCCGCCCGTGCGTACGTCCGGGTACCCCCGGGCCGCCGGGGCGACACGGTTTCAGCCGCCCCCGGCCTGGCCGGACGTGGCCCCGTTGAGGTGGACGATGAGCAGGGCCACGTCGTCGGCGGGGGCAAAGGCGTGACGAACGAGGGTGTCGGCCATGGCGTCGGGGTCTTCCGGATCGGTGCGTGCAATGAGTTCGGCGAGCGTGCGGACGGCGTCGTCCAGGTCGACGCCGGGCCGTTCTATGAGTCCGTCCGTGTACAGGACGAGGACGCAGCCGGGGTGCAGGGGGAACTCGGCGGCCTGGTAGTCGGCCTGGTCGTCGATGCCGAGGAGCAGTCCGGGAGGCGGACTCAGGACCTCGGTGTGGCCGTCGGCATGGCGCAGCACGGCAGGCGGGTGGCCGGCACTGGCCAGGCACAGGCCGCGGCGGCCCAGATCCAGGTGAGCGTAGAGGCAACTGGCGAACCGTCCGGGGTCCAGGCCGACGAGCAGACGGTTGGTCCGCCCGAGCACGTCCCCCGGGGAGGCACCGGCCGCCGCCTGGCTGTGCACGGCGGTACGGACCTGGCCCATCAGGGCCGCCGCGTCGATGTCGTGTCCCTGGACATCACCGATCGCGGCCGCGACGGTGGTGTCGTTCAGACGGATCAGGTCGTAGAAGTCACCGCCCACCTCCACACCGTGGCCGGCCGGCCGATAGCGGGCGGTGACCCGCAGCCCGGGCAGGGAGGGCAGATGCCGGGGCAGCAGCGCGGCCTGGAGCTGATGGGCCACGGCGAACTGGGTGTCGTAGAGGCGGCCCCGTTCGAGGGCCTGGCCGACGAGGCCGGCCAGCGCGGTGATCACGGCGCGCTCGGTGGGCGGGAAGTGCCGGGGGCGGTCGTAGGCGAGGACGAGCGAGCCGACGGCCCGCCCTGAGGCGATCAGCGGGAGAAACGCCCAGGACGTCTTGTCGTCGAAGTGGACGGCTTCGGGATACGACCGCCTCAGTTCGTCGAAGCCCCGGAAGAAGTGCGGACTGCCGGTCTCCATCACGCGCACGGCGGGCGTGTGGGCGTTCAGCGGCATGTGGTCGAAGCGTTCCATGAGTTCGGCGTCGTAGCCGCGGTGGCCGAGGATTCTCAGTCTGCCGCCCCGTGGCGCCATGACGGCCATGGCCGTGGCGCCGAGCGCGGGCATGAGCTGGTCGGCGGCCTGGTCCACCACGTCCTGGACACCCAGGGCCTCGGTGAGCGTGGCGGCCATGTGCATCAGGTGGTACAGGGAGCCGGCCCGGCTCGGTCCGCGCACGGCGGGTTCGGTCGTCCCGGCGGGGTCGGCGGGGGCGGTGTGGGAGCTGGCCGGGCTCGGCGACAGTTCGTCGCGGGGGTCGCTGCGGGTGATCCGCACGCTGATGCCGGACGGGTCTGGGTAGAGCGCGAAGACCAGCCGGGTGTCCGGCGGGCGCACTGCGCTGAAGGTGGTGGGCCGTTCACTCACCAGCGTCGACCGGTAGGAGTCCTCGATCTCGGGGACGTCCATCCACGGCAGCGCTTCCCACGGCAGGGCGCCCAGCAGGGTGTCGGCGTCGGCGCCGAGCAGGCGTGCCGCCTCTGGGGTGACGAAGGTGAACCGGCCGGTGTCGTCCAGGGCGCAGGCACCGCCCGGCAGCCGGGCGATGAACGCCGCCTGTTCGCTGCCCTCGGCGCGCAGTGCACTGGCGCGGGAGGGGTGGGGCAGGATCCGCGGTTCACCCGGCGGGGGCAGGGCGTTGCGGTCCGCCGCCTCGTGCAGCCGGCGGCCCAGCCGCCGGCAGCCGGCATCGATGACAGCGCGCTCCGTGCCGCTGAGCCGCGGCGGATGAGCGGCGGGCCACAGCAGCACCAGTCCGCCCACGACCGAACCCCGGGCGGCGAGGGGCGCGGCCGCCAGCGCGAAGGCGTACGGCAGCACGAGTGAGGTGCGCGGATAGCGGCGGGCCATGTCCTCCATGTCGCTGATCCACACCAGACGGCCGGACCGCACGGCGTCCGCCACCGGAAGGGAGTCCGCCACGCCCACCCGGGTCCACGGAACGGCCATTTCACGCGGAGCCCCCGTCAACGCCACCAGCCACAGGGCGTCACCGTTGCGAGGCAGGACGTAGAGCAGGCCCCTGGACGCCCCGCAGTCCCGGACCACGTCCAGCAGCGCCGTGTCGACCGACTCGGGTGCGACATCCGCCGTAGCGTCGCTCTGCGTCACAGCACCTCCTGTCGAACATCCGACGAGTGCCCAGGTGGATCCACCCAAAGCAGGGGACGGCCGACGGGCGCGGGGCCGGGGACGGAGAGCCCAATCGTCCCGTTTTGGTGATATCCGATCAGTGCAGGGGGACTCGGATGCCATGACTTTCACAAACCCTGACCCCGAGCCCGAACGTACGACGGGGCTGGAACCCGGAGGCGGTGTGCCCCCGGGCGAGACGCCTCCTGCGGAGAGCAGCCTGCCCGAGGCCGGTCCGCGCGAAGTGCACAACCCGACCAAGGGCTGGGCCAAGGCGCCGCTGGCGGTGATCCTCGTGGTGACCGTGCTCGTGGCGGCGTTCTTCCTCGCCTTCGCCCTGGCCCTCGTCCTTTGATCGTTCTCACCTTGTCCAAGAAGATGCGGAGCGCAGCACGGGCCGTACAACGCGCATGGAAACAACCGGGCAGGGAACGGGACCTCGCCGCGCAGGCGTTGAAGGCCGCCTTCGCCGCCTGGGCGTCCTGGGCGGTGGTGGGCTGGTGGCTGCACGCGCCCATGGCGTTCGTGGCGCCCTGGGTTGCGATCCTGCTCGTCGAGTCGACGGTCTACCAGTCCGTCGCCCATGCCCTGCAGCAGCTGGCGGCGATCGCCTCGGGAACGGTCATGGCCACGCTGCTGGTGCTGCTGATGCACAACAGGATGGGCGCCATGGGTCTCGTCCTCCCCCTGGTGGTGCTCCTCAGTTCGTGGTCACGGCTCGGACGGCAGGGGATATACACGGCCACCGGCGCACTCTTCGTCCTCACCGACACCCAGGTCAGCCTGACCGGGTGCGCCGCCCGGATCGGCGAGGCCGTCTTCGGAGCGGCGGTCGGCATCACCGTCAACGCACTGATCCGGCCACCCGTCTACCTGCGCAATGCGCACGCCACGATCCATGAGGCCGCCCAGGAGACGGGCAGGCTCCTCGAAACGGCGGGCGGCCGTCTCGTCGACGGGCAGTGGGGCGTCGACGAGACGCAGGCGTGGCATCGGCAGGCCCTGCACCTTCAGCACCTCGTGACGCAGTGCCGGTCGGCCGTCGGCTGGAGCCGCGAGAGCCTGTGGGGCAACGTGCGCCGCCGCACCCTCGCCTCGTCACGGCCGAACAAGGACTACGAGGAGGCGACGGCCGTACTGGACCACGCCGCCGTACACACCACGGAACTCACCCGCACCCTGCACGAGGCGGCCGCCCGGGACCGGCAGGCGCACTGGTCCCGGCTGCCCCTGATCCGCGGTTACGCCGACTTCCTGGCCCAGGCGGCCCGGATCGTGCGGCTCTCCGCGGACGGCGGAGCCGGCCAGGGCCGGGAAGACACTCTGCGGCAGGCCGTACGGGAGATGCGCGCGGCGATGGACGACCTGCGCCGGCAGCTGCCGGACCTGGTCCGGGGCGAGCCCGAGGAGGCCTCGGCCTACGGCGCCCTCCTGCTGCAGGCCCAGCGGCTGGCCGGAAACCTCGAGGCCTCGGCACGGCAGGAGGCTCCCCCGGGCCACATCTGAAGCGGCATGCCGTTTTGTGCAGGGGGGCAAGGGCACTCGTCCGGCACGACACAAGTGTCGGTTCTCCCGGCGCCATCGGTTGGAGTACTGGTGGATCATGTCTGTTGACGGAGCCAGCGGTGACAGGGAGCCGTCCGAGACCGAGGAGCGCGCGCGGGTCACCGAGACGCTGACGGCCGCGGCCAAGGGCCTCAGTCCCGACGACGTCCCCCAGGCGCTGTGCCGCGCCTGCGTGGAACTTCTGCCCGTCACCGGCGCGTCCGTGTCGATCGCGAGCGGCCGGACGGTGCGTGCCACCTGGTGTGCCAGCGACTCGACGGCGGCCCGGCTGGCGGAGGCGCAGTACACGCTCGGGGACGGCCCCTGCCAGTCCGCGATCGAACGTGCCGCGGCGGTGCTGGCGGACGATCTGACGAAAGCACCGGACTCGGGGCGCTGGCCCGTCTTCGCCCACGAGGCCGTCGAGCTGGGCGTGCGGGCGGTGTTCTCGCTGCCGCTCGGACTGGGCGGGGCGACGATCGGCACGCTCGACCTGTATCGCCACACGCCCGGCGCGCTGTCGTCGCGGGACCTGCGGATCGCGCTGTGGGCGCGGGACGCCGTCACGTTCGCCCTCGTGAACCTTCATGCCGGATACGACGCGGACGAACGAGCGGTCGGAGAAGGAGTAGCGTCGTGGATGGAGGCTTCCGAGTCCGACCACAGTGAGGTCTACCAAGCGGTCGGCATGGTGATGGTGCAGCTGCGTTTGGGCGCCGAACAGGCTCTGGACCGGATGCGCGCGCGGGCTTTCGCCCAGGGCCGGACGGTGACCGAGGTGGCGCATGACATCCTCGTACGCACGCTTCGGCTCGGGTCCGAGACCGAGGGCGGCGCCGAGGACGCAGGCCGGCGGGACGCTGGTGACGACTGACGGGAGAGCGATCGGTGATGAACCGGGAACAGCAGCTCGCCGAGGCGCTCGTGGGACTGGCCGACTCCCTTGCCGACGACGTCGACCCCGTCGTACTCCTCGATCGGCTGGCTCTGAACTGCCTGGACCTCGTGGGCGCCGACGCGGTCGGGGTCATGATCGCCGGAGTGCGGGGCGAGCTGCGCCTGATGGCCGTCACCGACCAGCGGGCGGCTCTGACGGAGTTCTTCCAGCTCCAGATCGACGAAGGTCCCTGTGTGGACTGCTATCGCAAGAGCGAGCGTATCGACGCTCCGGACCTCGGCGAGAGCGCCCACCGCTGGCCGCATGTGGCACCGTACGCCCGAGAGCACGGGTTCCGGGCCGCGCATGCGCTGCCGATGCGCGTGCATCACCAGACGGTGGGCGCGCTGAACCTCCTTGTCACCACCCCGGGCGGACTGTCCGCGCTCGATCTGCACCTGGCTCAGGCACTGGCCGATGTGACCACGGTCGCCCTCGTCAACTGGAGCCCGCACCCGCTGCGCCCCACCGACGTCAGCAGCAGCGTCCAAAGGGCCGTGGCCGCCAAGGCGACCGTCGACATCGCCACCGGCATGATCGCCGAGTACGGCGGCCTGTCCCTGCCCGACGCCCGCTCGGCCCTGGGGAGCTGGGCGACCCGCAACGGCCGCCGGCTCACCGAGGTCGCCCACGGTCTCGTCCAGCGCACGGTGCCCTTGACGGACGTACTCAGCGACCCTCGCTGACGGAGCGTCTCAGCGGGACACGGCCGTCGCCCACAGCGCGGCCATGACCACGACGGCGGCTGCCACCGTCATGACGCTGCGCACCACCGGCGACCACCGCTCCACCACCGACCCGCTGTCGTCATGGGCCCGGACAGCGGACATGCGCTGCGGCGGCCTATGCGCTTCATGATGCATGTTTCCCACTCCCTTGTTCCGGACGGCCGGGCGGGTTCCCGCCCAGGCGCCTCCCATGCCCCGGATACAGGGGCGGCTAGGGCAGTGGGGTGCCTCCCGTCGCGTTGAGGATCTCCGCTGTGACGAAGCCGGCCTCCTGGGAGGCCAGGTAGACGTAGGCGGGGGCCAGTTCGGCGGGCTGGGCCGGGCGGCCCAGCGGGCTCTGTTTGCCGAACTCCACCGTGTCGGGCAGGGTCGCGGGAATCAGCGGCGTCCACACCGGGCCCGGCGCGACGGCGTTGACGCGGATGCCGCGTTCGGCGAGCATCTGGGCCAGCCCCTGCGTGAAGGTCACGATCGCGCCCTTGGTCGTCGCGTAGTCCAGCAGGTGCGGACTGGGCTTGTAGGCCTGCACCGACGTCGAGTTGATGACGCTGCCGCCCTTCGGGATGTGCGGCAGGGCGAACTTGGTCAGCCAGAACATGCCGTAGACGTTGGTGCGCATGACCCGGTCGAACTGCTCGGTCGTGATCGCCTCGATGCCGTCGGGCTGCGACATCTGGTAGGCGGCGTTGTTCACCAGGACGTCGATGCGCCCGAACTCCGTGACGGCGCGCTCGATCAGCGCCCGGCAGTTGTCCTCCTCCCGGATGTCGCAGGCGACGGCCACCGCCTTGCGCCCGGCGTCCTCGACGAGCCTGGACGTCTCGCGTGCGTCGTCCGCCTCGTCCTCCAAATAGGTGAAGAGCACATCGGCGCCCTCGCGTGCGAAGGCCAGCGCGACCGCACGCCCGATGCCGGAGTCGCCGCCGGTGATGACGGTCTTGCGGTCCTTCAGGCGGCCGGCGCCGCGATACGTCTTCTCCCCGTGGTCGGGGGGCGGGTCCATGGGCCCGGTCCACCCCGGATGGGGCTGGTCCTGAGCCGGGAACTCAGGGCGCGGGTGCTGTGTCGTCGGATCCTGCTGCGTGTGCTGCGCATCGGGCACGTCGGCCTCCTGACCTGGGGGTGGGTCCGGACGGCCACCGGGTTCCCGTCCCACTGCGGCCGAACCCGGCAGGATCGCCCTACGCCCCTGCCGCCAGACGGTCCCCCAGGGCCGTCCGCTCGTACAGCACGTAGTAGCCCTGACGCCGGGCATCGAGCAGTCCCGCCGTGTGCAGGGCCGCCAGGTGGGACGACACGCTGGAGGGAGCCAGGCCGTGTCGCGCGGCGAGCTCCGTCGTGGAGGCGGGAACCCTCAAGTCGGCCAGCAGCGCGGCGCGGCGGTGACCGAGCAGGCGGGCGAGGGCGGCGGGCGGATGCGGGGCCGGGGTGACGTGCAGGCGGCCCATGCCGCGGGCCGGGTAGATGACCGTGGGCTGCCAGGGCCGGGCGAAGCCGCTCACCACGTCCGGCCAGACGAACACGCTGGGCATCAGGAGGATGCCGCGTCCGTCGGGGCGTTGGGCGTCCGCGTGGTCGCCGTACATGTGCAGGGTGAGCCTCTGGCCGGCCCAGCCGATTCCGGGGTGCAGGCCGGCGAGCAGCGCGTCGAGGCCGCCGTCCGCCGCCTGCCGTGAGCGATGGGCGATGTCGGCCGCCAGGACGGCACGGTGGCGCGGCCAGTCAGGAGCGATCAGGGCGTGCCAGGCGAGTTCGGTGAGGTCGGCCAGGCGGTGCACGGCCCGGGCCGGGTCGTCGAGTGCGGCGCGGCCCTGCGGTGACTCGGCGAGGCCCGGTGTGCCGGCGAGCGAGCGCACCATCTCCGCGCGGGCGAGTGCCGGGTCGGTGGCCCGCATCCGGGCCAGTTCGTCGTCGATGGAGGGATACGGCTCCTCGGGAGGCGCACCCAGGAAGTCCGGGGTGTAGCCGCCGGCGCGGGGCACGAACAGCCACAGGGGCGACAGGTCGAGCCCGGCGAGCGTACGGCGAAGACGGCGCAGCCAGGCGCGGTGGTAGCCGTGCCGGGCGGGTCGGCGCAGCATGCGCAGGGCCTCGTGGGTCTGGCACATCGGCGAGATGGCGAACCGGCAGCGGGTCAGATCGTCGGCGCCCAGGTGCAGGGTCAGCGGCAAGGCGGCCTCCGTGAGCGGTTCCCGGCGGATCCGATTCGGTCCGGATCGAAACAGTAGAAGCTGCACGGCGCCTGCGGCACGCTTGCCCGGCTGTTTCCCGACACCCCGGAGGACACCTGAATGGGCGGCGTACGTCCCGCGGCGCGGCGCAGGGCCGCCGTCGTCGCGGCACTGATGCTGGCGGCGTTCACCTTCAACACCGCCGAGAACCTTCCCGTGGGGCTGCTGTCGCTCATGGCGGCCGATCTGCGGGTGCCGCTCGGCCAGGTGGGCACGCTGGTCACCGGATACGGCCTGACGGTGGCCGTGGTGTCGCTGCCGGCCGCGCGCATCACCCGCTCGGTGCCGCGCCGGTACCTGCTCACCGGGCTCCTGGGGCTGCTGTGCGCGGCCAGCTGGGTGTCGGCGCTGGGGAGTGTCTCCTACGGGCTGCTGCTGGCGGCGCGGGTGGTCACCGCGCTGGCGCAGGCATCGTTCTGGGTGGTGATGGGGCCGGTCGCGGTCGGTCTGTTCCCGCCGGAACGTCGTGGCCGCGTCATGGGGTTGCTGTCGGTCGGCGGTTCGCTGGCCACGGTGCTCGGCGTGCCGGCCGGGACCTGGCTGGGCGGACACGGCGGCTGGCGGGCGCCGTTCGTCGTGCTCGGTGCGCTCGCGCTCGTGTCACTCGTCGTCATCGCCGCCCTGCTGCCGGCCTCCCGCCCCCAGGAGAGTCATGCGGCGTACGGTGCCGATCCGGACCGGCGCCGGTTTCTCGTCGTCGTCGCGACCACCGCCCTGTCGGTGACCGGGGTGTTCGCGGGCTTCACCTATGTCGTCGCCTTCCTGGACGAGGTCGGCGGCTTCGGCAAGGACGCGGTGGGCGGCGTGCTGTTCGCGTTCGGGGCGGCCGCCCTGGCCGGTGTCGCGCTCACCGGGCCGCTCCTCGACCGTTTCCCGCGCGCCACGCTCACCGTGCCGGTGGCGACCCAGGCGGCGGCGCTGCTCGGCCTGTGTGCGGCCGGGAGCAGTCAAGTGGCGGCGGTCGCGCTGTTCATGCTGCTCGGCGCATCGGTCGCGCCCGTTTTCATGGCGACGCAGAGCCAGGTGCTGCGGGTGGCGCCGGGCCGTACCGAGTCGGCGCTGGCGGTCAACTCGGCCGCGTTCAACGTGGGCGTGGCCGCCGGGTCCCTGCTGGGGGGCGCTCTCCTGCCCGTCGTCGGAGTGCGCGGGGCCTTTCTGGCCGGCGGGCTGCTCAGCGCGGGAGCGCTCGCGCTGCTCGTCCGGCCGGGTCCCCGCGCGTCGTCGGCGAGTGTGCGCACGCCCGTCGTCCCTGCCGAGTGATACGGATCCCCAATGGGGCGGTAGTGGTCAAAGACCCGTTGGTGACGGTCTATCGTGGCCGCATGTCCGTCCCCGAAATGATCCGCATCGTCTCCCGTGACTCGCCCATGGCGCTGGCCCAAGTGGAGCGTGTGCGCGCCGAGTTGGCGGTCCTGCATCCCGGCGTACGCACCGAGGTCGTGCCGGTGAAGACGACCGGTGACAAGTGGATGGGCGTCCTGTCCCAGGTGGAGGGCAAGGGGGCGTTCACCAAGGAGGTGGATGCCGCGCTGCTGGCGGGCGAGGCCGATCTCGCCGTGCACTGCCTCAAGGACGTGCCCGCCGACCGGCCGCTGCCGGCCGGCACGACGTTCGCCGCGTTCCTGAAGCGGGACGACATCCGTGACGCCCTGGTGCACCCGGACGGCCTCACCCTGGACGAGCTGCCGGCCGGCACCCGCATCGGCACCTCCGCGGTGCGCCGGGTGGCGCAGCTGTCCGCCACCCACCCCCACCTGGAGTGCGTGCCGTTCCGCGGCAACGCCAACCGCCGGCTGGCGAAACTGGCGGCCGGCGAGGCGGACGCGCTGCTGCTGGCCGCGGCCGGTCTCGAACGCATCGGGCGCCAGGACGTGATCAGCGAGGTGCTGTCGCCGGACACGGTGATGCCGTCCATCGGCGCGGGCATCCTCGCCCTGCAATGCCGTGAGGGCGACCGCGAACTGATCGACGCGGTCAGCGGGCTCGGCGACCCGCACACACACCAGGAGGCCACCGCTGAGCGGATGTTCCTGCACGTCCTGCAGGGCCACTGCAACAGCCCGATCGCCGGGTACGCGCGCGTGGAGGCGAGTGGCGAACTGTCGCTGCGGGCCTGTGTGTTCACCCCGGACGGCAAGACCCGCCTGAATGCCCACGAATGGGCCGGACGGCTGGACCCGGCCACCTTGGGCACGTCGGTGGCCGTGGCGCTGCTGCGTCAGGGTGCCCGCGAGATCATCGACGGCATCCCGCACTGAGCGTGCTCCGGGGCGGGGCCGGGGTCAGGCGGTTCCCTCTTCGGCCTGGTCGCGGAGGAAGTTGCTGACCTGGTGCGCCAGCCCGCCGTCCCGGGTTCCGCAGGTGTGGGCGCCGACGGGCTCCTCGTGCAGGCCGATGCCGCCCGTCCACAGCCGGCGGTCGGTCCACTCCTCCTCGACCCGCAGCTGGATCTGCACGTCGACCTGGCTCAGGCAGGCGTCCGGGCCGGCCGCGTACAGCACGGCGGTGGCCCGGCGCAGCGGGTAGACGTCGAAGCCCTCGATGAACTGCGAGTTGCGCCAGTCGATGAACGCGGCCTCCCCGTCGGGGCCCAGGCGCACGTCGATCTGGCCGTCCTCGAGGTGGATGCCGAAGGAGCGGCTGCCGCGGTTCTCGACGGTGACCCGGAGGCTGAAGTACGTCAGCCCGGCCGCTGCGTCGTCGCGGCCGCGTGGGGGCTCGGCGGCTTCCAGACGGTGGACGCGGACACGCAGGCCGGCATGCTCGTCGTACTCCTGCCAGTCCCCGACCACGTTCGGCTCGTACACAATCCACCTCATCGACCTCAGAGAGCTGCTTCCTATCTGTGCGCTCAGGGCACTGTCAAATGAGCAGAATGCGCTGTGGCCAGCGCATTCACCCCCTTTGATCACTGATCAAGCCGTGCGCAGGAACAACGGTCGGAACACGCCCCACGGACGTGTACATGTGCGTGGGGCACATCACGTTCCGCGGGCCGTCGTCAGCGGGCCAGCCGGCCGAGGAGCGAGGAGGCCGCGGTGATGCCGAGTGCGCCGGCCACGAGCAGCACCGCGAAGTCGAGGGCCACATGCGCGTGGGTGCCGAGGAGGAGGCCGCGCAGGGCGTCCACCTGGTAGCTCAGCGGGTTGACCTTGCTGACGGCCTGGAGCCAGCCGGGCATGACGGACACGGGGTACAGGGCGTTGGAGCCGAAGAACAGCGGCATCGTGATGGCCTGCCCGAAGCCCATGAGGCGGTCGCGGTTGAGGACGATGCCGGCGATGCTCATCGACAGGCAGGAGAAGAACGCGGATCCGAGGACCACGATCGCGGCGACCCCGAGCAGCTTCAGCGGGTTCCAGGTCAGCGCCACTCCGAGCACCGCGGCGATGAGGATGACGACGACGGCCTGGATCAGGGACTTCACTCCGGCCGCGAACGCCTTGCCGGTGATCAGGGCCGAGCGGGGGGTCGGCGTGACCAGCAGCTTGTTCAGGATGCCGGCGTCGCGCTCCCAGATGATCTGGATGCCGTAGAAGATGGCGATGAACATCGCGGACTGGGCGATGATGCCGGGCGCCAGGTAGTCCACGTAGGGGATGCCGCCGGTGGGGATCGCCTTGATGCGGGTGAAGGTCTGGCCGAAGATCAGCAGCCACAGGGCGGGCTGCACGGCGCGGGTGTACAGCTCGGTGCGGTCGTGGCGCAGCTTCTGCAGTTCGACGGCGCACATCGCGAACACGCGGGCGGGCAGCAGCCGCCAGCCCGCGCGGGGCCGGGGCGGCCGCAGCAACAGGTCGATGCCGGGTGCGCGGTCGGGGTCAGCCGACGCGGTGCGCGGTGCGGCGGGTGCTTCGGACATCGCGGAAACCTCCTGCCTGGTCGTCGAGTCCACTGCCCGCGACGTCACGGAAGACGTCCTCCAGGGTGGGCAGCGGGTCGGTGGCCGCCGCGCCCGCGGCGCGCCGGCGCTGCCCGAGCCCTTCCCTGAGCTCCTCCGGGGTGCCGAGGGCCCGGATGCGGCCGCGGTGCATCAGGGCGACCCGGTCGCAGTACTGGTCGGCCTCGTCCATGTAGTGGGTGGTCACCAGCACGGTCATGCCGGTGGCGGCGCGCACGGCGTTGATGTGGTCCCACACTCCGGTGCGGGCTATCGGGTCGAGGCCGATGGTCGGCTCGTCGAGGATCAGCAGCCGGGGGGCGCTGACCAGCGCCTGCGCGAGTTCGAGGCGGCGGACCATGCCGCCGGAGTAGGTGCCGGCCAGTCGGTCGGCGGCATCTGCGAGACCGACGGCGGCCAGGGCCTGGCCCACCCGTTCGGCGCGTTCGGCGCGGGACACGTCGAAGACACGGGCGAACAGGGCCACGTTCTCGCGGCCGGTGAGTCCGGCGTCGGCGGACAGCTGCTGCGGCACGTAGCCCAGCAGGCGCCGTACGGCCATCCGGTCCTTGGCCGCGTCGTGGCCGAACACGCGGACCATTCCGGCGGGGACCGGCAGCAGGGTGGTGATGCAGCGGATGGCGGTCGTCTTTCCGGCTCCGTTGGGTCCGAGCAGGCCGAAGACCTCGCCCTCGGCCACCGACAGTTCGAGTCCGTCGACCGCGTTCGTCTCGCCGAAGGCGTAGGCGAGTCCGCTGCAGGTGACGGCCTCGGCCTGCCCGGTGTCGGCGTTCCGCGTCATGTCTTCTCGGCCTCCTCGTGCAGGGTGTCGGCCAGCCTGCACAGGGCGGGGATCGCCGTGTGCAGTGCCTCGCGGTCCGTGTCGTCGAGACGGGACAGCCCGCCGCGTACGAGTTCGGCGCGCCGTTTGCGCCATTCGGCGAGCCGGGCCTCGGCCGCGGGCGTCGGCATCAGCCGGGCGGCGCGCCGGTCGGCGGGGTCGGTCTCGCGGACCAGATAGCCCTGCCGGGACAGCTGGTTGACCAGCGTCGAGACGGAATTGCCCGCCAGGTACAGCTCCTTGGCGGCGTCCGATATGCCGATGCCGGGCCGGGTGACGACCAGGCGCAGCAGCTCGACCTCGGCGCCGCGCAGCTGCGGGGCGATCTGCGGGCGCAGGCGGCGCCGGACGAGCCGCTGGACGCCGAGGAGGGCGTCGATCAGCTCGTCCGGGAAGGTTTCCGGTTCCACATCACGAAGATTATCTCTTTAGCAGAGGTAATGAACCCAAGGGGAGCGGTCAAGCCGACAACAGTCCGTCCGTAATGTCCGCATTTGTTTGTGATGCACAGATTACGGGCATCAGTATGTAGTGCTTCGGACAGGAGGCACGTCCGTGGGAGCCGGTCGGGCCCCGGATGTCTCCGCAGGTCCGAGCCGCATCTCCCATGGCGCCCGTCCCCCCATGCACCGCCTCAGGGAGGTGCGCACCATGCGTGTCGCCAGCGCCAGCACGAAACCCCATCCGCACGACGATGCCCCCGACACCGCCGAGGCCTTCGCCCGGCTCGCACGGCTGTCCGAAGGGCCGCAACGCAGGCAGCTGCGGGACCAACTGGTCCAGGCCTGGCTGCCCATGGCCGAGCGGATCGCCGTCCGCTTCAAGGGGCGCGGAGAATCCCTGGAGGACCTTTACCAGGTGGCGGCCCTCGGACTGGTCAAGGCCGTCGACCACTACGACCCCGCCCGCGGTCACGCCTTCGAGGCGTATGCGGTGCCGACCATCACCGGTGAGATCAAGCGGCACTTCCGCGACCACATGTGGACGCTCCATGTGCCGCGCCGGGTCCAGGACCTGCGCAACAGAGTGCGGCAGGCCGCGAAGGAACTGTCCCAGACGACCCCGGGGCGCAGACCGACCGTCACCGAGATCGCCCGGCACGCCCACCTGAGCGAGGGCGAGGTGCGCACCGGGATGGAGGCGCTGGAGTGCTTCACCGCGCTGTCGCTGGACGCCGAGATGCCAGGCACCGACGGATACGCCCTGACGGACGCGATCGGCGGCCCCGACCCGGCCTACGACGTCGTCGTCGACCGCGTGGCGGTCAGGCCCTGTCTGCAGGCGCTCCCCGAGCGCGAGCGCACCATCCTGTATCTCCGTTTCTTCGGGGGCATGACGCAAAGCCGCATCGCCCAGCAGCTCGGCATCTCGCAGATGCATGTCTCCCGGCTGCTCAGCGGCTGCTTCGACCAGCTCCGCGAGGAGCTCCTCGCGGAGACCAGCTGAGCGCCCTGCCGTTCGGCCGCACGCGACCCCGTCGCCTCACCGCTCCGGTGGGGCCTCGGGGATCTGCGTGGGGCCGTAGCGGTCCAGGGCGTCCTCGAGTTCGGCCTTGATCTCTGGGGGCAGGTCCCCGTTGCGCCCCCAGATGAGAATGAGCTCGGCGACATTGCGGAGCTTGATGTTCGTGTGCTGGGAGACGTCCTTCAGCACAGCCCATCCCTGTTCCGGCGTCACCCGGCCCAGCGCGACCATCATCCCGATCGCCTGGTCCACGACGGCGTGCGAGACGATGGCTTCCTTCAGCTGATCGACTTCTTCCTGCAGCGCGAAGATGCGATCCGTCTCGTCGGCAGGCTCATGCGGTACCTGTGCCACTCGTCCATAGTGGCACTCACCCGGCCCGCCGCCACCGGCGACAGCCACCCGGGCACCCGTTTCGCCACCACTCACGGGGTACTCGGCAGGCGCATCGTGCGGTTCCGGTTGGACACTGGTACCAGACCGGTGGCCGCCGATCGACGAGACCAGGACGCAACTGCCATGAACCACGACTCCTCACGCCCGCGCGGCGTGACGCGCATCGTCACCTCGGCCTCCGTGTTCGGAGCGCCGTGCTGGGTGAGCCTGACCAGCCGTGACGTCGACGCCACCGAGGACTTCTACGGGGCCGTGCTGGGCTGGGAGTGGCGCTCCGCCAAGCTCGGGGACCGCTTCCGGATGGCCATGGTGGACGGCACGCCCGTCGCCGGGATCGCCGCCGTCGCCGACATGTGGCAGATGGCGGTGGCGTGGACGCCGTACTTCGCCGTGCCCAGTGCGGACGAGGCCGCGGCGCGCGCTCAGGAGCGGGGCGGGACGGCCGCGGTCGGCCCGATCTCGTTCCCACCCGGGCGGGCGGCCCTGCTCGCCGACCGGGACGGGGCGACCTTCGGGATCTGGGAGGGGGTCCTGATCGCCGACTGGGAGAAGTGGCGGCACGCGGCCCCGGCATTCATCAGACTCCACACTCGCGACGCCTTCGACGCCGCGATCTTCTACGGCGAGGTCCTTGACTGGGCCTCGGAGCGGCCCGGCTGCTGCGAGGTCCAGTACGAGGGCGGCGAGGTGGTGCTGCGCAGCCAGGGCGACATCGTGGCGCGCATCGAGTCCGGGGCGCTGGGGGCGGCGCCGGACCCCACCATCCGGCCCCATTGGCAGATCCACTTCGCGGTCGAGGACGTGGCGGCCTGTGTACGGGCCGCCGAGGTGCACGGCGGCAGCGTCCTGTCGAAGGGCAGCGACGAGGCCGTGCTGCGCGACGCCGACGGCGCGCAGTTCACGGTCACCTCGCGCCGCGAGCGCTGAGGGGACGCTCCCCGGGTCCGCCGGGCGACTACAGAAGTGCCACGTGGTCTCGTGGGTCGTCTTCTAGCGCCGTCGTGGCTTGTCGCGCCCCGCGGCGGAGCCATGTTCCGACACAGCCCCGCGCCGCTTCGGGGCACAGGGTGGTCTCGACAGGAGCACCAGGCTGCGGCGCTCGACCAGGAGCCCGGTGTTCGCCTTGAACTCCGACTCGTCCGGCGGCCCGTGCGGCTCGGCGGTGTCGATCACGGTCGTCCAGCGTTCGCCGTACATGACGTCGGGCAGCCGGAACTCCACCGGTTCCCAGTAGCTGTTCAGCAGGAGCAGGAACGAGTCGTCCACGACGGGACGGCCGCACGGGTCCGGTTCGGCGATGGCGTCACCGTTGAGGAACACGGCGACCGAGTGCGCGTCGGAGCGCTGCCAGTCCTCCTCCGTCATCTCCTGCGCGTCCGGCGCCAGCCACACCAGGTCCGGCAGCGGCTGACGCGCATGGGTCGTGGTCTCGCCACGGAAGAACCGGCGGCGACGCAGCACCGGGTGGGCGGCCCGCAGTGCGATGACATACCGGGTGAACTCGGCGAGCTCCCGCTGCTCCTCGGTCAGCTCCCAGTCGACCCAGGAGACCTCGTTGTCCTGGCAGTAGGCGTTGTTGTTGCCCCGTTGGGTGCGGCCGAGCTCGTCGCCGTGACAGAGCATCGGGATGCCCTGCGAGAGCAGCAGGGTGGCCAGGAAGTTGCGCTGCTGGCGGGCGCGCAGCTCCAGCACGCCCGGATCGTCGGTGTCGCCCTCGACGCCGCAGTTCCAGGACCGGTTGACGCTCTCGCCGTCCCGGTTGCCCTCCCCGTTGGCCTCGTTGTGCTTGTCGTTGTACGAGACCAGGTCGCGCAGGGTGAATCCGTCGTGCGCGGTGACGAAGTTGACGCTGGCCCGGGGGCGGCGCCGGCTGTGCGCGTACAGGTCCGCGGAACCGGTCAGCCGGGAGGCGAACTCGCCGAGCGTGTGCTCGCCACCGCGCCAGAAGTCCCGCACGGCGTCGCGGTACTTGCCGTTCCACTCCGACCACAGCGGCGGGAAGTTGCCCACCTGGTAGCCGCCCTCCCCCACGTCCCACGGCTCCGCGATCAGCTTGACGCGGCTGATCACCGGGTCCTGCTGGATCAGGTCGAAGAACGCCGACAGCCGGTCCACCTCGTGGAACTGCCGGGCCAGTGTGGCCGCGAGGTCGAAGCGGAAACCGTCGACATGCATGTCGGTGACCCAGTACCGCAGCGAGTCCATGATCAGCTGCAGTACGTAGGGGTGGCGCATCAGCAGGCTGTTGCCGGTGCCGGTGGTGTCGTAGTAATGGCCCCAGTCGCCGTCCACCAGACGGTAGTACGAGGCGTTGTCGATGCCGCGGAAGGAGAGCGTGGGGCCCTTCTCGTTGCCCTCGGCGGTGTGGTTGTAGACGACGTCGAGGATGACTTCGAGGCCGGCCGCGTGCAGCGCCTTCACCATCGACTTGAACTCGGTGACCTGTCCGCCGCGGGTGCCGTGGGCGGCGTAGGCGTTGTGCGGGGCGAAGAACCCGATCGTGTTGTAGCCCCAGTAGTTGGACAGACCGCGGCCCTGCAGCACCCCGTCCTGGACGTACTGGTGCACCGGCATCAGCTCCACCGCGGTCACGCCCAGCTTCGTCAGGTGCTCGACGACCGCGGGGTGCGCGAGTCCGGCGTAGGTGCCGCGGAGTTCGGGCGGGACGTCCGGGTGGGTGCGGGTCAGGCCCCGTACATGGGCCTCGTAGATCACGCTGTCGGCGTACGGCTGCCGCGGCGGCCGGTCGTCACCCCAGTCGAAGGCCGAGTCGGTGACCACACCGAGCATGGTGTGCCCGGCGCTGTCCGACCGGGACCGGCCGTGCGGGGCGCGCTCGAAGAGGGAGGGGTGGTTGTCCACCTGCCCGTCGACCGCCCTGGTGTACGGGTCGAGGAGGAGTTTCGCCGGGTTGCAGCGGTGGCCCAGCTGCGGATGCCATGGGCCGTGCACCCGGTAGCCGTAGCGCTGGCCCGGCCCGATGTCCGGCAGGTAGCAGTGCCAGACGAAGCCGTCGACCTCGGTCACCGGGACGCGGCGCTCACCGGCGTCGTCGACGAGGACGAGTTCGACGCGTTGGGCCACCTCGCTGAAGAGCGCGAAGTTGGTGCCGTTCCCGTCGTAGGAGGCACCCAATGGGTAGGGGTGCCCGCTCCAGACGGGCACCCCTGGCTTGCGGCGGCGCTTCGCCGTCACCGGGCATCCTCCAGGATGCCGTCCGGCTCGCGCACCTGCCCGGCGAGAGCCAGGGCCGGCATCTCGCGGGGCACCTGGAGCACCTCGCGCAGACTCGGCGCGGGCGCCAGGGGCACCAGGGGCACGCGTTCGCCGGCCCTGGCCCGCTGCGAGAACCAGATGACCTTGCTGCCGGTGTCCGTGGCGCAGCAGCCCCAGCCGTCGCTCATCGCGGCGATCCGCTGCAGACAGGTCCGCAGGTCCTGGTCGGGACGCAGGTCGCAGTCGTTCTCCCCCACGGCGGTGATCAGATGCTGTCCGTTCCACCACATCTCGACCGACGTGTTCTTGTCCGTGGCGTGCTCGTCGATGGCCTTCAGCAGCAGCTCGGCGCCGCTGGTGACGGGCTCGACCAGTGTCTCGAGGTCCCAGAGCCGGAGATGCGCGGCCAGGATGCGCCGTACCTGTCCGACCCGTTCGGGGCTGACTTCCACATCGAGGTGGTAGTAGCAGGGCACTGCGGTCTTCATCTTCGTTGGCTCCTCACCCGCGAAGCTCCCGCTCCTTCTCGCCCCTGTGGGACGAGCCCCGAACGCGAAGCGTGAGCGTTGATCGCTTCTGAGTCACCTCAAGGGTGGGCGAACTAGACCATTCGTGCAACACGAGCGCACCCGGGGCGAAGGACGCCCGCCAGACATGGTTGAAGATCCAACAAGACGCTGAGTCGCCACCCGTGCACCATGTGTGAAGACCTCGATACCCGTAACGGATCCGTGCGTGCCCACGCGCGGCCGCCCGACGGTCGGGAGACGTGCGATCGAGCCCCGGAGAAAGTGAAGAGCGTCATGCTGCTACCGGCCAAAGCCGAAGTGGCCCGGCAACTGCGGCGGTACCGGGCCTGGGAACGCGTCATGCTCGCGTCCCCCGCCGACCGCGCGGTGCGCGCCACCTTCGAGGACTCGGGCTACACCCTGTGCGTGCTGATGGGCAAGCGCTGCGCCCGCGAGGCCGCGGACGCCGCCGAGCGCTATCTGGGGTCCACCCTGGGCGCCTATCTCCGGGAGCAGAACGAGCGGCCCCGAACGGGTGCGGCCGAGCGGCGCGGGCCCCCGCAGGCACAACAGCATCTCGCCGCAGGGAGGTAGATCCCCCCTGCGGCTCAACGCATATGTCGCAGTTTGTATCCCTCGACCGGGCCGAAGGCCCGGTCTCCAGCACGGCGGAGGTGAGACCCATGAGTTCGATTCCGGCCATCGGCCGCATCCCGGTGCGGGACGTCCACCCGGCGGTGGAGTGCGGAAGGCGCCCGGCCAAGGCGGTCGTCGGGGAGACGTTCGAGGTCACCGCGACCGTGTTCCGAGAAGGTCATGACGCGGTCGCCGCCAATGTCGTCCTGACGGATCCGGAGGGCCAGCACGGCCCGTGGACGCCGATGCGGGAACTGGCCCCCGGCTCCGACCGCTGGGGCGCCGAGGTCACACCCACCTGCGAAGGTCACTGGACGTATCGGGTGGAGGCCTGGAGCGATCCGGTGGCCACCTGGCGGCGCACCGCCCGCATCAAGATCCCGGCGGGCATCGACACCGGGCTGGTGCTGGAGGAGGGCGGCGACCTGCACGAGAAGCTGGCCGCCGGTGTGCCCGAGGGTCCGGGGCGTGCCGCGGTGCTGGCGGCGGCGGAGACCTTGCGCGACGACTCGCTGCCGGTCGCCACCCGTCTGGCGGCGGCGTTGACGCCGGAGGTGGACGCGGTGCTGGCCCGCCATCCGCTGCGGGAG
>NZ_BAAASG010000005.1:30614-338953 GCF_039532765.1 Streptomyces longisporus | reverse complement strand
TCGGCGCCCCTCTTGGGTTCGCCGCCCGTCCCGGAGGCACCGCCGGACTTGGCTTCAGCGCCCGCCACGGATGCACCGCCGGACTTGACTTCGGCACCCGCCTCGGAACCGCCCGTCTTGGACTCGCCGCCCGTCTCGGGCTCAACGCCCGCCTCGGACGCACCGCCGGACTTGGCTTCAGCGCCCGCCACGGATGCACCGCCGGTCTTGGCTTCGGCACCCGCCTCGGAGCCGCCCGTCTTGGATGCACCGCCGGACTTGGCTTCGCCGCCCGTCTCGGACGCACCGCCCGTCTTGGGCGGTTCGGCGCCCGCCTCGGATTCGGCGCCCCTCTTGGGCTCGGCACCCGTCCCGGAGGCACCGCCGGACTTGGCTTCACCGCCCGTCTCGGATCGGCCCGTCTTGGACTCGCCGCCCGTCCCGGAGGCACCGCCGGACTTGGCTTCAGCGCCCGCCACGGATGCACCGCCGGACTTGGCTTCGCCGCGCGTCTCGGATCCGCCGCCCGTCCCGGACGCAGCACCCGCTTCGGATGCGCCGCTCGTCTTGGACCCGTCGCCGGCGCCGGAGGCTGCGCCGGTTTCGGGCTCGTCGCCCGTTTCAGCGTCGGCGGCCGTTTGGGCGTCAACGCCCGCTTCAGCGGCGGCGCCCGTTTCGGGACGGGCGTCCGCGGCGGAGTCGGTGGCCGCCTCGGGCTCCGGGGCGGCGTCCCCCGGCCCCTCTGCCGCCTCGTCGGAGTCGGCAGCAGCCTCGTCCTGGGCGTCGGGGCCCGCCTCGGTCTCCGTGGCAGCGTCCTCCTCGGCCTCAGCGGTGCTCTCTGCGTTCCCGGGCTCCCCGGAGTCCTCGGTGCCCCCGGAGCGGACCCACGCCGCCACAGCGGCCCGGAGCCGGGCGTCACCGCCCTCCCCGCCCTCGGTCCCAGCGGCGTCGTCAGCCGAATCTGCGCCCTCGGACGCAGCGCCGTCCCGGACAGCCGCGTCCTCGGCCTCAGCGCCCTTCGCCTCCGCGGCCCCAGCCTCCTCGGCCGCGGTCTCCCCGGCCTCCGGCCGCTCGGCCTCGCTCTCCTCAGCCGTAGTCCCCCCGGCCTCCTCGACCGCCGTCTTCAGATCCCGTACCGAGAACACCCGCGTCGCCGTGTCCACGCCGCCGCGTGCCTCGGACGTGTCGGTGGAGTCGGGCTCCCGGGAGACCGGGAGACGGGGATCGCGGGCGGGCTCGGGAACCGGGCCCGTGTTCCCCGACGTCGGTTCTGCCGACGACTCGCGCTGCTTCGACCTGTCGGGGGACTCGCCCGCCACCGATGCCTCCTCCATGCCGCACGCGCTCCGTGCGACCTACCGAACCGTGAACCGCCGCCCGCAACACCGCTCAAACGCGCTGTCCGAACCATGTACCAGTGTCCTGTGTGCGGGCTTAACCCCTGCGGTAGACGAGAACGACATACCTACCGGTTCCCTCACAAACAGGTCACGCACCCTCGACAGACCAATGTGAGAGGGGTCACCCTGTCTTTCATCCACGCGGGGAGGCATGGATGGGCAGGAGCCGCAGAACACTTCCGGAGGAGCTTCTGCTGCTGGCGTTGGACCCGGCCACGGGTACCACTGCACAGCCGCAGTCGCTCGACCTCGGTCTGGCCGGAGCACAGCTAGTGGAGCTGGCGCTGGCCGGACGGATAGCCCCAGACGGGGATCGTATCGCCGTGGTAGCCCCACGGCCGACTGGAGATCCGACATTGGACTGTGCGTTGGAGCTGCTGCGCAGGCGTGGCGCTCCGGTACGTGCAGTGAACTGGATTGGCGGGCCCCGGCTGGGACTGCGCCAGACCTACCTCTCGCATCTGGAGCGGTGCGGCATGGTGCATGCCGTGGCGGGCCAGATGTGCGGGGTACTGCCGACGACTCGCTACCAGGCGACGGACACCGAGATCAGCCGGGAGATCAGGTCCCGTCTGGACTCCGCGATCCGCACCGGCGTACCGCCGGACCCGCGGACCGCCGCACTCGCCGCACTGGCACACGCGGTCGGCCTCGGCAAGCACCTGTACCCGGGGAACGAGGGGCGGTCCTCTCGGTCCCGGTTGCGGGATCTCATCAGGCACGACCCCATGGGCGGTCTCGTCGCGCACGCCGTGATGGACGTCCAGAACGGCGTGGCGGCCCAGCCGCGCCGCAGCCCGGCCCCGGCCGGCCGCCAGGCCGCCGCCGGACCGGTCAGGTCCGCACCGGAACCCGCTCGTGGCGTTCCGATGCAGCCGCGCCGCGGTTCCATGGCGCGCGTCGTGGCCCACTGAGCCGCAGTCCCACGACGAGCAGCACGAACCGCAGCACCACGCACCGCACTGCACCGCAGCACCACGCACCGCCGAGCGCCGCACCGAGCCTGCAGAGGCAGTCCCCGAGACCCGGTACGGGAGCCGCTGGTCCGCGCGGGGCGGCGGGGCCGTACGCCATCCGTCCATACGGGTGCCGTAACGGTTCCGCCGCCCCGCGCGGCCGTTTTTCCATGAACTCATGAACTGTCGTGCGGGCAGCGCATATACGCCGTTTCCCAGCGGTACCAAGTCCCTTGGTGGCAGTCTGCTCAACAGCAGATACGCAAAGTGGCAAAGTACAGCTAGTGCAGGCACGCAGCCGGAGGTGCACGTCTCGTGGCGTCCAATGTCAATCCCACCGTCAGGCGACGCCGGCTGGGCCAGGAGCTGCGCCGGCTCCGCGAGCTCAAGGGCATGACGGCCGAGGAGGTGGCCGAGCGGCTGCTGGTGTCGCAGTCGAAGATCAGTCGCCTGGAGAACGGGCGGCGCAGCATCAGCCAGCGCGACGTCCGCGACCTGTGCGGGGTGTACGAGGTGGAGGACCACCGGATCGTCGACTCGCTGATGCAGATGGCCAAGGACAGCCGCCAGCAGGGATGGTGGCATTCCTTCGGTGACATCCCGTACAGCGTCTACATCGGGCTGGAGACGGATGCGGCGAGTCTGCGGGTGTACGACCCCCAGGTCGTCCCGGGGCTGCTGCAGACCCGGCAGTACGCGGAGGCGCTGATCGCGGGGGCGTTGCCGGAGACGGCCGCCACCGACGTCGAGAAGCGCGTACAGGTGCGCCTGCGCCGGCAGGAACGAATCACCGCCCCGGAGAACCCGCTCCGGCTGTGGACGGTGATGGACGAGGCGGCGGTGCGCCGGGTCGTGGGCAATCGTTCCCTCATGCGCGACCAGCTGGAGTACCTCGTCGAGCAGTCCCAACTCCCGCACGTCACCGTGCAGGTGATCCCCTTCGACATGGGGGCCCACCCGGGGCTCAACGGCCAGTACGCGATCCTCGAGTTCCCCGACGCGGCCGACTCCAGCGTGGTCTACATCGAGGGCGTCACCAGCGACCTGTACCTGGAGAAGGCCAACGACGTGCAGAAATACAGCGTGATGTACGAGCACCTGCGCGCCCAGGCCCTGAATCCGGACCAGTCACGGCAGTTCATCGCGGACATCGCGAAGGAGTACGCGCGCTGAAGCGCCGTAAGGTACACCGTCCCCGGGTCGGACTGGAAGACCCATCTGGAATATGCCACCCGGTCGAGTGAATGGTCACTTCGTAGGTCGAGGTTGGCGAGTAGCGTCGATCACGCCACCACACACCAAGGGTTGGCGCAAACCGCGCTGTGGGTTCGGAGTCGGATCCGTCGTGCGGTGACAGCAACTCAACAACTGGCATTCCGGAGCAAAAATGGCAATTCGTCAGGGCGCCACGGACACGTGGACCAAGTCCTCGTACTCCACGGGCAACGGCGCGTGCGTCGAGATCAAGTCGCCGGTCCGCGCGGCCATGGCCGTCCGGGACTCCAAGGTCCCCGAGGGCCCCGTACTGGCCTTCCCGGCCGACGCGTGGAACACCTTCGTCGGCTCGATCAAGGCGTAGGGGGGAGGATCTGCTGATCCTCGACTGCGTTCGCCTTCCACAATTTCACAAGCAGCACTTGAAGAGCCCTCTCGTCCAGCTCGCCGTCCTTGCCGAGGGGGCTCGGCTGTGCCCAGCGCCTGCGCCGGCGGTCCACGCACCTACCTGAGCCGGTCCACGTACTTGTCCGTGCCCGGCACCGTCGGGACGAACGGCGCCACCAGCTCCACCCTGCCCAGCCCCGCCTCCCGCACCGGCGCCTCCAGGTCCGCGAAGTACGCCTCCCAGCAGTCGCGTGGATCCGCCTCCAGGAACCACAGCAGGGTCAGCCTGGTCTCCACGCCCTCGACCTGCTTGACGTACGTCATGCGGTCGCCGGGCAGGGGCGTCGGGCGGAAGACGGTCACCATCGCGGCCGGTGAGCCCGCCACCCGCTTGGGCAGGTGGCGGGAGCGCAGCCACTCCAGCAACTCGGCCCGCTGCCCGGCCGATTCGGCGTCGACCACCTCGACGACCAGACCGGCGTACGGGTGGTCGAGGGCATGGAAGTCGCGCGGCCCGGCGGCCCCGTCCCGGTAGACCGTCACCTCGTGGTCCTGGAACGCCGTGAAGACGTGCGTACGGTCCTGGTAGACCCGGGCGTCCCGGTTGAGCCGCTTGTTGATCGCGACGGTCCAGCGCATGTGGTCGTCGTAGCGGCCGTCCGTGATCCAGTACGTGGAGATGTAGCAGCCGGCGGTGACCGGCTGCGCGATCGCCGACTTCTCGGGGTAGCGCAGGAGTTGGAGGTCGCGGGTCGCCACCCAACGGCGCCCGGCGTACATCCAGGGCATGGCCATCGCGCCGGCGTAGTAGTGGTCGTCCTCGTACCAGCGGTTGTACGCGTACTCGTGGCCGGGGTGCGGCTCGACCATGGTGATCAGCGCATGGCCGGGGCGGACTCCGTACGGTCCCACGGCGGCCAGCTCGGCGTACACGTCGCTGCGGGTTTCCTCGCTCATGTCGCTCCCCTTCCGTCCTCCGCCGGTCGCCCATACTCTGACGCCCCGTCAGGTAATCCGCCATACCCGGGAGGCTCCGATGTCACTGCTCACGGGCAAGACCGTCGTCGTGTCGGGGGTCGGCGCCGGGCTCGGTCATCAGGTCGCGGCTGCGGTCGTGCGCGACGGCGGCAATGCGGTGCTCGGGGCGCGCACGGAGGCCAACCTCGCCAAGAGCGCCGGCGAGATCGATCCGGACGGGGCGCACACGGCGTACCGGGCGACCGACATCAGGGACGAGGCGCAGTGCGAGGCGCTGGCGGCGCTCGCGCGGGAGCGGTTCGGGCGGATCGACGCGGTCGTCCATGTGGCCGCCATGGACGGCTATTTCGGCGGTCTGGCGGATGCGGACTTCGTGAGCTGGCAGCAGGTGATCGACGTGAACCTGCTGGGCTCGCTGCGGATGACGCGGGCCTGCCTGCCGGCACTGAAGGCGTGCGGGGGCTCGGTGGTGTTCATCGGGACGCAGTCGGCGGTTGCGGCCCCGACGCAGGTGAAGCAGGCGGCGTACGCGGCCTCGAAGGGGGCGCTGACGAGCGCGATGTACTCCCTGGCCCGGGAGCTGGGGCCGCATCGTATACGCGTCAACACCGTGCTGCCGGGCTGGATGTGGGGGCCGCCGGTGCAGGCGTACGTCCAGTTCACGGCGCAGACGGAGGGGGTGCCCGAGGCCGACGTACTGGAGCGGCTGACCGGGCGGATGGCGCTGCCGGAGCTGGCGACGGACGGGGATGTGGCGGACGCGGCGGTGTTCCTGGCCTCGGACCGGGCGCGGGCCATCACGGGGCAGTCGCTGCTGGTCAACGCGGGGGAGCTGATGCGCTGACCCTTGGAGGAGCCGGCCCACGATTCAGTTCATGTGCATGAACGCAGGTCAACACAAGGAACATTTTTGCCTTCCTTTGACCTGACGCTTGCTTGTCGTGCCCATGTAGGCGCGCCCAGGATGAGCGAGCCGTTCACAAGGCGGACCCTGCGGAGGGGACACATGAACAGTCTCGACTGGGCCGTGCTCATCGGCTACTTCGGCGTGATGGTCGCGATCGGCGTCTGGTCGCACAAGCGCGTGGACGACGTCAGCGACTTCTTCACGGCCGGCGGAAAGATGCCGTGGTGGCTGTCCGGCATCTCGCACCACATGTCGGGCTACAGCGCGGTGATGTTCACGGGCTACGCGGGCATCGCCTACACCTACGGCGTGACCTCCTTCGTCACCTGGTCCTTCCCGATCGCGCTGGGCATCGCCATCGGCTCGAAACTGTTCGCGCCGCGCATCAACCGGCTGCGCTCCCGGCTCCATGTGGCCTCCCCGCTGGAGTACCTGAAGAACCGTTACGACCTGAAGACGCAGCAGGCGCTGGCCTGGTCGGGCATGCTGCTGAAGATCGTGGACGTGGGCGCCAAGTGGGCGGCGATCGCGACGCTGCTGTCCGTCTTCACCGGCATCACCCTCAACCAGGGCATCCTCATCACCGGCGCGATCACCGCCGTCTACTGCACCATCGGCGGTCTGTGGGCGGACGCGCTGACCGAACTCGGCCAGTTCGTCATCCAGTTGCTGGCGGGCATCTCGATGTTCGTCGCCGTCGTACTGAAACTGAACGACAAGGGCATCGGCTTCTTCGGCGCCTGGGACGAGCCGGCCCTGCACGGCCACGGAAAGCCGCTGGTGGGCCCGTACGGAACGGTGTTCCTGCTCGCCTTCCTCTTCATCAAGCTCTTCGAGTACAACGGCGGCATGCTCAACCAGGCCCAGCGCTACATGGCGACGGGCAGCGCCCGCGAGGCGGAGCGCTCGGCGCGGCTGTCGGCGGCGCTGTGGCTGATCTGGCCGGTCGTGCTCTTCTTCCCGATGTGGATGTCACCGCTGCTGGTCCACGCCCAGAAGCCGGACGGCTCCGACTCCTACGGCCTGATGACCGAACAGCTGCTGCCGCACGGACTGTTGGGCCTGGTCATCGTCGGCTTCTTCTCGCACACCATGGCCATGTGCTCCTCGGACGCCAACGCGATCGCGGCCGTCTTCACCCGGGACGCGGCTCCGGTGCTGTCCAAGCGGGCCCGGGAGTGGGGACAGCGCTCCGGGCTGATCGCGGCCCGGGTGACCACGGTGGTCTTCCTCGCCCTGTCGATGGCGGTCGCGACCCAGGTCAACTCCCCCACCTTCAAGGACATCATCACGGTGGTCATCAAGTGGGTCGCCGGTCTGATGGGCCCGATCGCCATCCCCATGATGCTGGGCCTGCTGCGCCCGTTCCGCCGCTCCGGCCCCACGGCGGCGCTGACCAGCTGGTCCATGGGCCTGCTCGCCTTCTGGCTGGTCAACTACCCCATCAACTGGAACGTCCACGGCGGCGTCCCGCTCCAGTACCAGGTCTCGATCCCGCTGGCGGTCTCCCTGCTCCTCTACATCCTCATCGGCTACCTCAAGCCCGAGGACACCCCGGAGCGCCTCGCCGTCATCGAACGCATCAACACGGACGACGACGGCACGGCCGCGGCGGCGATCCCCGCCCCGGCGGGCCCTGCGGAGGACGCCGTGGGTACGGCAGTGAAGGAGTAGCGGTACCCCTCTGGGCAGCAGGCAGCATCAGGGCCCGGCCTGTCCTAGGCCCTCGGATAACGGGCGAGCCACCCCGGGGACGACCCCGCCGGGCCGTGCAGTGCGGGCCCCTGGGTCATCTCCATGGCGAAGTCGTCGGCCAGTTCCAGGAGCGTCGGGCGGCCTTCCAGTTCGGCCAGCCAGGCCGGGGGGAGGGCCGTTTCGCCGTGCAGGGCGCCGAGGAGGCCGCCGGTGAGGGCGGCCGTCGCGCCCGAGGGGCCGTCCTGGTTCACGGCGAGGCACAGCCCGTGCCGGAAGTCCTCCCCCACCAGCGCGCAGTACACGGCGGCGGCCAGCACGCCCTCCGCCGACCCGTCCCCCGCCAGTTCCTCCACCCGCACGGGTGTGGGCATGCCCTGCCGTACGGCGCCCAGCGCGTGCTGCAGCGCGTCCGACACCGGCTGGTGCCCCGGCCGGGCGGCGAGCAGCGCGAGCGCCCGCTGTACGGCGCCGTCGAGGGTCTCGCCGCGGGCCAGCCCGTGCACGATCACGGCGTACGCGCCCGCCGACAGATAGGCCACCGGATGCCCGTGGGTCTGTGTCGCGCACTCCACCGCCAGCTGGGCCACCAGCTGCGGCTCCCAGCCGACCAGCAGCCCGAAGGGCGCGGAGCGCGCGGTCGCCTCGGGCCCGATCTCAGCGGGGCTCTTGGGCGCGTCCAGGGTCCCCATGTGCTCGTCCCCGAACCCGAGCAGCAGCGAACGCGCCGGGTCCCGCCGGGCGTACAGCCACTCCTCCCGCGCCAGCCAGCCGTCGTCCTTGCGGCGCTCGTCGGGCCCCCAGTCGCGCTGGGTGGCCGCCCATCGCAGATATGCCCGGTGCAGATCGGTCGGTGGATGCCAGGCACCGGTGTCGCGGCGCACCTGCGCCCGTATCAGCCCGTCGACGGTGAACAGGGTCAGCTGCGTGAGGTGGGTGACGGCACCGCGTCGGCCGTACGCAAAGGCGAAGTCCGCGAGGCCCTCGGCCCCGTACGCCTCCCGGATCCCGTCGAGATCCAGCCCGTCGACGGGCGCCCCCAGCGCATCCCCCACGGCGGCCCCGAGCAGCGTCCCCCGCACCCGGCTCCGAAAATCCTGCTGCTCGACACGGCCCCATATGGCCCCGGCTGGCGCATTCACCAAGACCTCCCCGCTGGCTCCGCCCGACGCATGACAGTTCAGCACTGTAATCGAACGGGAACGGTCGGTTTAGGGGGCGGAGGGGTATGCGAGACATGACAGGAGTGGCCCTGAGTGACCCTGAGTGCTCAGTTATCGGCTGATGCGGCACCCAGGCCTCCTCTCGAACTCGTCGCCCCGTGAGGGAAGATGGCCGTCATGGCATCGACACCCCCACGCAGCGCACTCCACCTCACCGCCACCCTTCTCACCGCGAGTGTCGCCCTCTACATCGCTCTCGTGGCCTTCGGCAACATCACCGACTTCGGCACCAATCAGGCGTTCGTGCAGCATGTGCTGGCCATGGACACGACGTTCAAGGACGACGACCTGATGTGGAGAGCCATCACCAGCAAGGGACTTCAGAACACGGCGTACGTCGCCATCATCATCTGGGAGACCCTTGCCGCACTCGTCCTCATATACGGCACCTGGCTCTGGGCCCGGCGCGACTACGCCCGCGCGCGCAACATCTCCACCTACGGCCTGCTGATGCTCCTGCTGCTCTTCGGCGCCGGGTTCATCGCGATCGGCGGTGAGTGGTTCTCCATGTGGCAGTCGAAGACCTGGAACGGGCTGGAGGCGGCGACCCGCGTGATCGTGTTCACCGGGTTCGTGCTGGTCGTCAACCACCTGCCGTTCCGGGAGTCGGACAGCGCCGCCTGACCGTCGTATCGCCCGCCTGCGGCCCGGCCGAACTGCTCGGCCGGGCCGTCGTCCTGGGACGGCACGTGCACCCCCGCCGACCGGACGACACTCCCTAGCCGACGACCACGACCTTCGTGCCGGTCGACCCGAACGTCCACAGCGCCGTCCCGTCGGCCACCCGCATCCGGATGCCGCCCGTCTGCACACCCGAGGCGGGCGGCGGTGAAGCACCGTCGACCGCGTTGGAGAAGGCCACGTTCACGCCGGATTTGACCGAGAAGTACACGATGTGTTCGATCTTCACGCCGTCGGAGCCGGTGATGGCGCCCCGGGTGCGGGCGCCGACCGTGTAGGTGCCCGGGTCCGGGCTCACCGTCCCGGGCCACACCGCGAACGTACGGCGGGCCGTATTGCCCGCGTCGACCAGCCACACCGTCTTCTTCCCGAGGGAGTAGACGACGCGCCGCCCGGTGCCGGAGCCGGCCGGCACCGCGGCCGGTGCCGCGGACTTCGTGGGCGTGGGATGCGCGCCCGCCGACGCCGAGGTGCTCGGCCGTGCGGCGACCGCGTGGGGCTTCAGCCCCTTGTCGGCCTGTACGGCCAGGACGACGACAGCGGCGATCGCTCCCACCGTCAGACCGGTCACCCAGACCTTGGGGGCTGGCACGGCACGCATCTCCTCAGCTCCACATCCCCATGCCCTCGTGGAACAGGGGTCGGATCATCGTACTCAGTCCAGGACCGGCAAAAGTTCCGGCAAGTGCCCGTCCGAGACCGCCGCCGCCTGTTGCCGTTCCTCCGGCACCTCCCCGTACAGCGTCGTCCGCGGCTTCGCCGGGCGGCCGGCCGCGTCCGCCACCGCGATCAGGTCCTTGACCGACTTGTACGAGCCGTAGGAGGAGCCCGCCATGCGGGAGATCGTCTCCTCCATGAGGGTGCCGCCCAGGTCGTTGGCCCCGGAGCGGAGCATTTCCGCCGCGCCCTCCGTGCCCAGCTTCACCCAGCTGGTCTGGATGTTCGGGATGTGGGGGTGCAGCAAGAGCCTCGCCATCGCCGTCACCGCGCGGTTGTCCCTCGTCGTCGGGCCGGGGCGGGCGATGCCCGCCAGGTACACGGGCGCGTTGGTGTGGATGAAGGGGAGCGTCACGAACTCCGTGAAGCCGCCGGTCTGTTGCTGGATGCGGGCCAGGGTCCGCAGATGGCCGAGCCAGTGGCGCGGCTGGTCCACGTGGCCGTACATCATCGTCGACGAGGACCGGATGCCCAGCTCGTGCGCGGTCGTGACGACCTCGATCCAGGTCGCCGTCGGCAGCTTGCCCTTGGTCAGCACCCAGCGGACCTCGTCGTCGAGGATCTCGGCGGCCGTGCCGGGAATGGTGTCCAGGCCCGCCTCCTTGGCCGCGCTCAGCCACTCCCGGATGGACATGCCGGTCCGCGTCGCGCCGTTGACGACCTCCATCGGCGAGAAGGCGTGCACGTGCATCCCGGGGACGCGGGACTTCACCGCCTTCGCGATGTCGAAGTACGCCGTCCCGGGCAGGTCGGGGTGGATGCCGCCCTGCATGCAGACCTCCACCGCGCCCACGTCCCAGGCCTGCTGGGCGCGGTCCGCGACCTGCTCCAGGGAGAGCGTGTACGCGTCGGCGTCCGTCCTGCGCTGCGCGAACGCGCAGAAGCGGCAGCCGGTGTAGCAGACGTTGGTGAAGTTGATGTTGCGGGTCACGATGTAGGTCACGTCGTCGCCGACGGCCGACCTCCGTACGTCGTCCGCGATGCGCGTGAGGGCGTCCAGTGCGGGGCCGTCGGCGTGCAGCAGGGCGAGGGCCTCCGCGTCCGTGAGGCGCGTCGGGTCGTCCGCCGCGGTCGCCAGGGCCGCCCGTACGTCGGTGTCGATGCGCTCCGGCAGCATGCCGGGGGCGGCCGCCTCGCGCAGGGCCGCCCAGTCGCCGTACACCTCGTCGAAGTCGTCGCGACGGTCGGACGTACGGCCCTCGGTGTCGATGGAGGAGTGCAGATCCGTACGGCCGGAGGCGACGAACGCCTCCTCCGGTTCCTGCCACGCAAGCCCCTCGGGCAGCGCCTCGGAACGCGCGAGGCCCGTCTCCGGGTCGGCCAGGGCGCGGACGTGCGGCCGCAGCCGCGGGTCCAGCCAGGGCTCGCCGCGCTGCACGAACTCCGGGTAGACGCAGAGGCGTTCACGCAGCTCGAAGCCGGAGGCGCGGGAGCGCTCGGTGAGTTCCTCGATCTGCGGCCAGGGGCGTTCCGGGTTCACGTGGTCGATCGTCAGGGGGGACACTCCGCCCCAGTCGTCGATGCCGGCTCCGATCAGCCTCTCGTACTCGGAGTCGACCAGGTTGGGCGGGGCCTGGAGGTTGGCGGCCGGGCCCATGATGTGGCGGGCGACGGCCACCGTCGCGACCAGTTCGTCCAGCTCCGCGTCCGGCATGCCGCGCATCGCGGTGTCCGGCTTGGCGCGGAAGTTCTGGATGATCAGTTCCTGGATGGAGTGGTAGGCGCGGGAGATCCTGCGCAGCGCGAAAAGGGACTCCGCGCGCTCCTCGTACGTCTCTCCGATGCCGATCAGGAGGCCGGAGGTGAAGGGGACCGAGGAGCGGCCCGCGTCCTCCAGGACTCGCAGCCGTACGGCGGGCTCCTTGTCCGGGGAGCCGTGGTGCGGACCCCCCGGTTCGGACCACAGGCGGGTCGCGGTCGTCTCCAGCATCATGCCCATGGAGGGGGCCACCGGCTTGAGCCGCTGGAAGTCCGTCCAGGACATCACTCCGGGGTTGAGGTGGGGCAGCAGGCCCGTCTCCTCCAGAATGCGGATGGAGATGGCGCGGACGTAGGCGATGGTGTCGTCGTAGCCGTGCGCGTCGAGCCACTCGCGCGCCTCGGGCCACCGGTCCTCGGGCTTGTCGCCCAGGGTGATCAGGGCTTCCTTGCAGCCGAGGGCCGCGCCCTTGCGGGCGATGTCGAGGACCTCGTCCGGGGACATGAACATGCCGTGGCCGGCGCGGCGCAGCTTGCCGGGGACGGTGACGAAGGTGCAGTAGTGGCACTTGTCCCGGCACAGCCGGGTGAGGGGGATGAAGACGCTCTTCGAGTACGTGATGACGCCCGGACGCCCCGCCTGTTCGAGGCCGGCGTCCCGTACCCGGGCGGCGGACGCGGCGAGGTCGGTGAGGGCCTCGCCGCGGGCCTGGAGGAGGACGGCTGCCTCGGTGACGTCCAGGGCGACTCCGTCGCGGGCACGTTTGAGAGCGCGACGCATGGAGTTGTCGGTGGGGCCGGTTCCGGTCGCGGATGTCGTCATCCTTCGAGGATACGGTCGAGCTGATCAGTGGCCATGGGTCAACCCAACAGGGGCCGGTACTCGTCCAGCACCCGCAGCACCTCTGCCTCCCCTGCCGGCGGCAGCTGTACGACGACCTCCTCGATGCCCAGCTCCGCGTAGTGCGCGAGCTTGCCCGGGGTGGGGAAGACCGCGTACGGAACGACCTGCAGCCCCGACGGGTCGCGGCCCGCGTCCGTCCAGGCGGCCCGCAGGACCGGCAGCGACTCCGTCAGTCCGCGGCCGCCGATCGGGAGCCAGCCGTCGGCGTACTCGCAGATGTGGGAGAAGAGCTTGGGGCCGGCGGCCCCGCCGACGAGAGTGCGTGGGCCGACGACCGGACCGCGCGGCTTCTGCACCGGCTTGGGGTGGGCGTACGAGGCCCGTACGCTCCCGAACTCCCCCTCGTACGCGGTGGGTTCGTCACTCCACAGCGCCCGCATCAACGCCATCCGGTCCCGCACCAGCTCCCGCCGCGTACGCCACTCGACCCCGTGGTCGGCGGCCTCCTCGACGTTCCAGCCGAAGCCGAGGCCGAGGGTGAAGCGGCCGCCGGAGAGGTGGTCGAGGGTCGCGATCTGCTTGGCCAGGTCGATCGGGTCGCGCTGGGCCACCAGCGTGATGCCGGTGCCGAGGCCGAGCCGTTCGGTCACCGCGGCCGCCTGGCCGAGCGCGACGAAGGGGTCGAGGGTGCGGCCGTACTCGGGCGGCAGGTCGCCGCCGGCCGGGTACGGGGTCGCACGCTCCACCGGGATGTGCGTGTGCTCGGGCAGATACAGGCCCGCGAAACCGCGCGCTTCCAGCTCCCGCGCGAGCCGGGTCGGGGTGACGGTCTCGTCGGTGAGGAAGATTGTCACGGCGATTCGCATGGGTCATCTGTACCGGGTGCGGTCTCATATGTCGATACCGACCGGTCGGGATTTACGCATGAGGTGGGGCTGGTTGGTCATCGTCGGCGGGTGCGGGTTGTCGGGGCTTGTCGCGCCCACGCGGCGGAAGCCGCACATCGATACTGTCCCGCGCCCCCGGGGCGGCTTACGGTGAGGGTGTGGTGACAATGCGCGGGACGCTGCCCCCAGGCTCGCCGGACTACGTGTACGTACCCGTCGAAGTACCGCCCGGTGTAAGCGAGGTGCAGGTCTCCTACACCTACGACAAGCCCGCCGTCCCGCCCGGCACCCCCGGCAACGCGCTCGACATCGGCCTCTTCGACGAGCGCGGCACCGGGCTGGGCGGGGAGGGGTTCCGGGGGTGGTCGGGCGGGGCGCGTACGGAGTTCTTCGTACGGGCCGACGACGCGACGCCCGGGTACCTCCCCGGCCCGATCCGCCCCGGCACCTGGCACGTGGTGCTGGGCCCGTACACGGTGGCCCCGCAGGGCCTGTCGTACGAGCTCACGGTCACGCTCACGCACGGGGAGCCGGGCGGGACACCCGAGCCGGTGTATCCACCCGCGCGGGCGAAGGGCCGGGGGCGCGCCTGGTACCGCGGCGACTGCCACCTGCATTCCTGGTACTCCGACGGCCGCCGCACCCCGGCCGAGATCGCCTCCCTCGCGCGGGCGGCCGGCCTCGACTTCATCAACTCATCGGACCACAACACCCACTCCTCGCATCCCCATTGGGCCCCGGAGGCTGGCGAGGACCTGCTGATCATGCTCGGCGAGGAGGTGACGACGAGGAACGGCCATGTCCTCGCCCTCGGCACCGATCCCGGCACCTTCGTCGACTGGCGCTACCGGGCCCGGGACCGTCGCTTCGGCCGCTTCGCCGACCGGATCCGCGAGACGGGCGGCCTGGTCGTCCCCGCCCATCCGCACGGCACCTGCGTCGGCTGCGGCTGGAAGTTCGGCTTCGGCGAGGCGGACGCGGTGGAGGTGTGGAACGGGCCGTGGACGCCGGACGACGAGGTGACGCTCGCGGAGTGGGACAACCAACTGGTCAGGTCCGTACGCGAGGGGCGCGGGTGGCTGCCCGCCATGGGCAACAGCGACGCACACCGCGATCCGGACACGGTGGGACTGCCGCAGACGGTCGTCCTCGCCGACGACCTGACCCGGGAGGCGATCCTGGAGGGGATCCGGGCGGGGCGGTCGTACGTCGCCGAGTCCCGGAGCGTCTCGCTGGCCTTCACGGCCTCCGCCGACGGCCAGGTCGCCGGTCCCGGCGAGCGGTTGGAGGTCGTCGATCATGACACGCCGGTGACCGTACGCCTGGAGGCGACCGGCGCCCCGCGCTGCACGATCCGCTTCGTGACCGACCAGGGCGTCCTGTTCACGAGCGAACCGCTGCCGGTGGCGGGCTCGGGGGTGGCGGAGTGGCGTACGACTGCCTCTTACGCCACGTATGTGCGGGCGGAGTTGCGGCACGAGGCGGCGGTGGGGCCCGTGCCGGGCGTGATGGCGGCGTTCACCAATCCGGTGTTCTTGGCTCCGGTCACAGCACGGTGAGGTCGGCGACGACCGCCGCGTGGTCCGAGGGCCAGACCCCGTCGACCGGACCGGCGCCCGCTCGTCGTGCGCCCGACACCGTGCCGATGCCGTCGGGGCCGGCCGGGGCGCCGACGTGGATGTAGTCGATGCGGGCGCTGGGACCGAGGCCCGGGTGCACGTACGGGTTCGCGTGGTCCCAGGTCGCTGACGGTGCCGTCGGATCGGCGTACTCCCAGGCGTCGAAGAACGCCTGCCCGGGCACGGCGGGTGCCGTTCTCGTCCCGCCGAACAGCCGGATCTCGTCCGAGTCGGGCAGGGCGTTGAAGTCGCCGGTCACGACGGGCGGGAAGGCGGTGCCACGGCGATGGGCTGCGACGAACTCGGCCAAGGCGGTGACCTGTTCACGGCGGACGGCCGAGGCATGCAGGGGTGAGGTCAAGTGGGCGGTGAAGAAGGGAACTTGGTGGCCGGGCGCATCGAGGCGGGCGTACAGGGCGAGGCGTCCGTCGTCGAGGTCCGCGGGAGCCGGCAGCCGCAGCACCTCCCGCTCGGCCACCGGCCAGCGGCTCAGCACGGCGTTGCCTATCTCGACCCCGGGCTCCCCGATGCGCCGCTGCCAGCGTTCGGAGGCGGGCGAGGCGGCCCAGGTCCAGTGCAGGCCGAGTTCGCCGGCCAGCCACTCCGCGAGGTTCTCGCCGCCCGCGGCCCACACCTCCTGCAGTCCCACGACATCCGGCCGCAGCTCGCGCAGCACGGCGAGGATCGCCTTCTGCCGCTCGGCCCAGGGCCCGAAACGCCACCACAGATTCCAGGTCACCACGCGCATGGCCCCACCGTCTCTCGTCGAGGAAAGGTGGGAGACATTGAAGAGTACGAGCGCCGCAACCGAACAAGGAGCCCCCGACACCATGCCCCGGCCCGCCCCCTCGGAGACCAAGTACCGCCTTGCCACGGCCTTCCAGCGCCGCCTCAACCCCGTCATGCGCCGCCTGCCGCTGCAGACCCTCCTGGAGACCACGGGCCGCACCTCGGGCCTGCCCCGCCGCACACCGGTCGGCGGGCGCCGGGTCGGCGACTCCTTCTGGCTGGTCTCCGAGTTCGGGGAGCGGTCCCAGTACGTGCGCAACATCAAGGCCGACCCGCGGGTGCGCGTCCGGCTGCGGGGCCGCTGGCACACCGGCACGGCGCATCTGCTCCCGGACGACGACATCGCCGCCCGTCTGCGTGCTCTGCGTTCGCTGAACAGCGTGGCGGTACGGGCGATCGGGTCGGGACAGCTGACGGTGCGGGTGGATCTGGACGGATGAGCGCGGCGGGTGCGGCCGCCCGGCTCACCCCGGCCAGACGATCGCCTGCACCTCGCCGTACGCATGCAGGGCGTACACGCCGACGTCCCGCCCCACACCGCTCTTCTTGAACCCCCCGAACGGCGCCTCCATGTTGCGGCCCACCGTGTTGATCCCCACCCCGCCCGCCCGCAGCCGCCGGGCCACCCGGAACGCCCGCGCCACGTCGCCCGACCAGACGTAGTCGATGAGGCCGTAGTCGGTGTCGTTCGCGAGGGCGATGCCCTCTTCCTCCTCCTCGAAGGGGATGACGGACACCACCGGGCCGAAGATCTCCTCGCGGGCCACGCGCATGTCATTGGTGCAGTCCGCGAGGAGGGTCGGTGCGACGTAGAAACCCCGGTCGGACGGCGGGCGTTCGCCGCCCGTCACGACCGCCGCGCCCTCCTTCCGGCCCAGTTCGACGTACGACTCCACACGCTCCCGATGGGCGGCCGAGATCACCGGTCCGACCACCGTGTTCGGATCACGAGGGTCGCCGACCGTCAACCGGCCGGCATACGCCGCCAGTTGCTCGACCAGGCGGTCGTACACGCCCCGCTGCGCCAGCACCCGGGTCGGTGCCGTGCAGATCTGGCCGCTGTAGAAGGAGAAGGTCGTGCCGATGCCGGCCACCGCGGAGCCCACGTCCGCGTCGTCGAAGACGAGCGCCGCGCCCTTGCCGCCCAGCTCCATCAGCTGCCGCTTCATGGAACGGCCGCACACCTCACCGATCCGCTGCCCGACCGCCGTCGACCCGGTGAAGCTCACCATGTCGACGTCCGGGGACGCCACGGCCGCCTCGCCGACCCCCACCGCCCGCCCGGAGACCACGTTCACCACACCCGCCGGGACACCCGCCCCCTGAAGTGCCTCCGCCATCCGGTAGACGGACAAGGGGTCCTGGGGGGCAGGCTTCACCACCACCGTGTTGCCCATGGCCAGAGCGGGGGCGATCTTGCCGGCCGGGTTGGCCCACGGGTTGTTGTACGAGGTGATGCAGGTGACGACGCCGACCGGCTGGCGGACGGCCAGCGCGCCCATCACGCCCGCCTTCCCCATCGGCCCGGCCTCGTTGATCTGCGGTGGGACGGCCCACTCGGCGGGCTCCACGCGCGCGTACCGCCGGAAGCGGGCCACGCCCACCCCGACCTGCATCGCCCGTGCCGTCCCCGTGGTCGCCCCGGTCTCCGCCTGCGCCAGCTCGGCGTACGGCAGGAACCGGCTGGCGATGATGTCCGCCGCGCGGCCGAGCACCGCCGCGCGTTCCTCCGGCGGGGTCCTCGACCACGGCCCGAAGGCCTCGCGGGCCGCGGCGCAGGCCGCGTGCACCTGATCCCGCGAGGCCTCCGGAGCCCACCCGATGGTCTCCTCGGTCGCCGGGTCGACGACCTCGTAGTGGCCGCCGTCCGGCTCGACCCACCGGCCGCCCACGAACAGCCGCTGCCCGTCCGCCCCTTGGTTCACCTGGTGCTCACCGTCCGGGTGTCCCGCCCCGACCGCAGCACCTTCCCCGGCACGGCACCGCTCACCACGTCGTCCCGGATCGCCTCGACCCCGTTGACCCACACGGCCCGCACCCCGATCGCCTTGGCGTCCAGCCGCGGACTGTCACCCGGCAGGTCGTGCACCAGGGTGGCCGTGCCCGCGTCGATCCGCTCCGGGTCGAAGAGGACCAGATCCGCATGGAAGCCCTCCTCCACCCGGCCCCGCTCCCGCAGCCCGAAGAGCCGGGCCGGGTCGTCGGTCAGCATCTTCACCGCCTGCTCCAGACCGACCAGCTTCCGCCGGCGCAGACAGTCGCCCAGGAAGCGGGTGGTGTACGGGGCTCCGCACATGCGGTCCAGGTGCGCACCGGCGTCGGACCCGCCGAGCAGCACGTCCTCGTGCTGCCAGGTCTCGGCACGCAGCGCCCAGGACGCGGGGTCGTTGTCGGTGGGCATGGGCCACAGGACGGTACGCAGCTCGTCGGCGGCGCAGATCTCGACGAGGCACTGGAACGGGTCCTGCCCCCGCTCCTGCGCGATCTCCTCGACGACCCTGCCGGTCAGCCCCTCGTTCGCCTCGCTGTACGTGTCCCCTATGACGTACCGCCCGAAGTTCGTGAGCCGCCGGAAGACACCAGCCTCCTTGGACGTGGCGTGCTTCAGCATCTCCGCGCGTACGTCCGGGTCGCGCAAGCGGGCGATCCGCTCCGGCACCGGCAGCCCGAGGACCGGACCCCACCCCGGTATCAGGTTCAGCGCGCAGAAGGTGCCCAGGGACATGTTCATCGGCGTCAGGATCGGCATGGTCAGCGCGACCACCCGGCCGCCCGCCTTCCGTGCCTGCTCGCTGGCGTACAGCTGCCGGGGCACGCGTTCGGGTACGGAGGCGTCGATGGTGAGGACGTTCCAGTTCAGGGGGCGTCCGGCCGTCGCGCTCATCTCCGCGAACAGGTCGATCTCCGCGTCGCTGAACTGGTCGAGGCAGCCGGCGACGATCGCCTCGATCTGCGTGCCCTCGTGCTCGCCGACGGCACGCGAGAGCGCCAGCAGCTCCGCCGGTTTCGCATGCCGGGAGGCAACCGGCTTCCCGTCGCCGTCCGAGTGGGTGGACGACTGGGTGGTGGAGAACCCCCAGGCCCCGGCATCCATGGCGGCATGCAGCAACCGCACGATCTCCGCCAGCTGCTCCGCACTGGGCTGCCCGCCGACCGCATCCGGCCCCATCACATACCGGCGCAGGGCACAGTGCCCGACCATGAACCCCGCATTGACGGCGATACGCCCCTCGAGGGCGTCCAGATACTCACCGAAGGAGTGCCAGCTCCAGGGCGCCCCTTCTTCGAGGGCGACCAGCGACATGCCCTCCACTTTGGACATCATGCGACGCGTGTAATCGGCATCCTCGGGCCGGGCGGGATTGAGGGGCGCCAGCGTGAACCCGCAGTTCCCGGCCGCGACGGTGGTAACCCCGTGGTTGAGGGACGGGGTCGCATACGGGTCCCAGAACAACTGGGCGTCGTAGTGCGTGTGCGGGTCGACGAACCCGGGCGCAAGGACCAGCCCGGAGGCATCCTCCGTGGTCCGGGCCTCTTCGGTGACGATCCCGATGACGGCGACACGCCCGTCCCGGATCCCGACGTCGGCGGTGTACGCGGGGGCACCCGTCCCGTCGACGACGGTCGCCCCCTTGATGAGGTGATCAAGCATGCGGTGACTCCCTGAGTTGCGTAGGGCATGCCTCCTCGGGGGCGCGGGGAACTGCGCGACCAGCCACAGACAACCGGCACCCGCGAACGGTCCGCACCCCTGCGGCGACTAGGCGGACTGCCGGAACCGGGACGTCCGATGCACAGGATCGGTGTCGATCTTCGGAATCACATGCTCCCCGATCAACCGAATCGTCTGCAGCGTCTCCTCCTTCGGCACCCCCACCGGCAACCCGAAGCTCAGCTGGTCCGCCCCCGCCTGCTCCCACCGCTTGCACTGCGTGAGCACCTCGTCCGGATCCCCGCAGATCAGCAGCTCCTCCTCGATGAGGACTTCGACGAACTCGGGCGTGTACTGCGGCAGCGTCTCCGGCCACACCGGGAAGCCCTCGGGCCGCGGGAAGGTGTCGTGGTACCGGAACACCAGCGACGGCAGATAGTGCAGCCCGCCGTTCACCGCGATCTCGATCGCCTCGGCGTGCGTCGGCGCACAGATGGCCGTCGTGGTGACCATCACGTTGTCGTTGACGAAGTCCCCGACCGGCTCGGCGTTCACGATCGCCGTCTTGTACTGCTCCAGCACCCACTCCATGTCGGAGACCTTCTGGATGCTGAACCCGAGCACCCCGAGGCCCTTGCGGGCGGCCATGGCGTACGAGGGCGGCGACCCGGCGGCGTACCACATCGCCGGATGCGACTTCCCGTACGGCTTCGGCAGGACCTTGCGCGGCGGCAGCTGCCAGTGCTTGCCCTGGAAGCCGGCGTACTCGTCCTGGAGCCACATCTTCGGGAACTCGGCGATCGTCTCCTCCCAGATCTCCTTGGTGTAGTTCATGTCGGTCACACCCGGTATGAACCCGAGGATCTCGTGCGAACCGGCGCCCCGCCCGCTGCCGAACTCGAAGCGGTTGCCGGTGAGATGGTCGAGCATGGCGACCTTCTCGGCGACCTTCACCGGGTGGTTGACCTGGGCCAGCGGGTTGAAGATGCCGGACCCCAGATGGATCCGCTCCGTCGCGTGCGCCAGATAGCCCAGGAACACGTCGTTGGCGGAGAGGTGCGAGTACTCCTCCAGGAAGTGGTGCTCGGACGCCCAGGCGTACTTGAAGCCCGACTTGTCCGCCTGGATGACGTACTCGGTCTCCTCCATCAGTGCCTTGTGCTCGGCGAGCGGGTCGGTCTCGGCGCGCTTGCCCACGTATCCCTGTACAAAGAGCCCGAATTCCAAGGAGGTTCACCGTCCCCGGTTCTGAAGGTTTCTGACGCACCGTCAGTTTTGGATGACTGTTGCACCACCCGCACGGAGGGTCAATAGCTGACGAGCAGTCAGATAATGCTGACCCCCGCCAGCCACCCGCCGTCGATCACGAACGGCTGCCCGGTGATGTACGAGGAGTCGTCGGAGGTCAGGAACAGCGCCAGCCGCGCGACCTCCTCCGGCTTCCCGATCCGGCCGAGCGGCACGAGCTTGCGGTACAGCTCGTCCAGGGCCCGCCCCGTCTCCTCCGCGTCCGCCGCCGGGTCCAGCTGGGCCGGGTTGGACATGGCGGTGTCGATGGCGCCGGGGCACATGGCGTTGACGCGGATGCGCCGGTCGGCGAGTTCCAGGGCGGCGACGCGGGTGAGGCCGAGGATGGCGTGCTTGGTGGCGGCGTACGTGCCGACGGCGGCCATGCCGGTCACGGCGGTGTAGGAGGCGGTGTTGACGATCGTGCCGCCGTCCTCCATGACCGGTGCGACGGTCTTGATGCCGAGGAAGCAGCCGACCTGGTTGACCTGTACGACCTGCATGAACTCGTCGAGAGGGGTGTCGAGCAGGGAGTTGAAGCGCAGGATGCCGGCGTTGTTGACCAGGCCGTCGACCCGGCCGAGGGAGTTCTTCACGGCGCTGACGGCCGACCGCCACTGGTCCTCCTGGCTCACGTCCAGGTGGACGTAGCGCGCGCCCAGTTCCGCCGCGAGGGCGCCGCCCTGCTCGTCGAGGACGTCGGCGATCACGACCTCGGCCCCCTCCGCTCTGAACAGGCGGGCCTCCTGCTCGCCCTGTCCGCGCGCCGCTCCGGTGACGATCACGACGCGTCCGTCCAGTTTGCCCATGCCGTAACTCCTCAGAGAGTGGGCGCCACGTCGGCGCCGAAGGCCGCCATCTGGTCGGTGAGTTCGGTGCGGCTGCGGCTGCGGAACCGCACCTGGATCTGATCCACGCCCATCGCGCGATAGGCCCGCAGGGACTCGGCGAGCGCGTCCGGAGGGCCGGTGAGGGTGCGGCGGCCGACGTCCCAGGCGGGTGTGCCGAGGTGGAGCGGCTCGGTGATGGCGCCGATCGTGAACGGCCCGTCGAGGCCCGCCTCGTCCCGAAGCCGCCGTATCCGCTCGATCTGCGCGGGCAGCCGGTCCCGCGGGTCGCCCTGCGGCAGCCAGCCGTCGCCCTTGAGGGCGGCCCGGCGTACGGCGGCGGGGGAGGATCCGCCGACCCACACCGGCACGTGCTCCTGGGCCGGACGCGGCTGCTGCCCGAGCCCCTCGAACTCGTAGAGCTTGCCGTGGTGTTCGGGGAACTCGTCCGGGCCGAGGGCGGCCCGCAGGGCGTCGATCGACTCGTCGAGCACGGCCCCGCGCCGCTCGAAGTCGACGCCGAGCACCTCGAACTCCTCCCGTACGTGACCGGCGCCGACGCCCAGGATCAGCCGGCCGCCCGACAGATGGTCGAGGGTGGCGTACTGCTTGGCCGTCAGCAGCGGGTGCCGCAGTCCCACGACGGCTACGTGGCTGAGCAGCCGTACCCGCTCGGTCACGCCCGCCAGGAAGCCGAGGGTGGCGACGGGGTCGTACCAGACCGTGCTCATGGCGGAGGCCAGCCGGCGCGGGACGGCGACGTGGTCGCAGCCGGCGAGATAGCCGAAGCCGGCGCGGTCGGCGGTCCGGGCGATCTCGACCAGGTCCTCGGGACCGGCGGCGGCCTCCCAGCCCTCGGCGTAGATGGTGCTCTGGGACTGGACGGGCAGCTGCATCCCGTACGTCAGGGCACTCACCGCCAGAGCCCCTCAGGGGTGAGCCCCAGCAGCTCGATGGCGTTCCCGCGCACGATCCGCTCCACCACCTCGGGGTCCAGATGACCCATCTGCGCCTCGCCGACCTGCCTGGACTTCGGCCAGGTGGAGTCGGAGTGGGGGTAGTCGGTCTCGTAGAGGACGTTCGCGACGCCGATCGCGTCGAGGTTCTTCAGCCCGAAGGCGTCGTCGAAGAAGCAGCCGTAGATGTGCTCGGCGAAGAGTTCGGACGGCGGGCGGTGGACCTTGTCGGCGACGCCGCCCCAGCCTCGGTTCTCCTCCCAGACGACGTCGGCACGTTCGAGGATGTACGGGATCCAGCCGATCTGGCCCTCCGCGTACATGATCTTCAGCTTCGGGAAGCGTTCGAACTTGCCGCTCATCAGCCAGTCGACCATCGAGAAGCAGCAGTTGGCGAAGGTGATGGTGGAACCGACGGCGGGCGGGGCGTCCTTGGACGTGGACGGCATACGGCTGCTGGAGCCGATGTGCATGGCGATGACCGTGCCGGTCTCGTCGCAGGCGGCGAGGAAGGGGTCCCAGTCGTCGGAGTGGACGGACGGGAGGCCCAGGTGCGGGGGTATCTCGGAGAAGGCGACGGCACGGACCCCGCGGGCGGCGTTGCGCCGGACCTCCGCCGCCGCGAGCTCGGCGTCCCAGAGGGGGATGAGGGTGAGGGGTATGAGCCGGCCCTGGGCCTGCGGGCCGCACCACTCCTCCACCATCCAGTCGTTGTAGGCCCGGACGCACAGCAGTGCCAGCTCGTGGTCCGCGGCCTCGGTGAAGGTCTGGCCGCAGAAGCGGGGGAAGCTCGGGAAGCAGACGGAGGACTGGACGTGGTTGACGTCCATGTCGGCGAGGCGCTGCGGGACGTCGTACGAGCCCGGGCGCATCTGCTCGTAGGTGATGACCTCGAGCTTGATCTCGTCCCTGCTGTAGCCGACCGCGGTGTCCAGGCGGGTGAGGGGCCGCTGGAGGCTCTCGTACAGCCACCAGTCGCCGAGGGGGCCGTCGTCGCCGGGGGCGCCCATCACCGGGCGGAAGCGGCCGCCGAGGAAGGAGATCTCCTTCAGCGGCGCACGGACTATGCGGGGGCCGGTGTCGAGGTACTTCTTCGGCAGACGGCTCTGCCAGACGTCGGCGGGCTCCACCGTGTGGTCGTCGACGGAGATGATCAGCGGGAAGTCCGGGAAGTCCTTCGTGGTCTCCATGGCGGTCACGGTAGCGCCGATCTGACGACCCGTCAGCTATGCGGGAGCCATCAGCGGTTCCGCCGCGAGTGCGAAGAGCAGGTGAGGGCCTTGTGATATCCCGCGCGTCTGCCTGCACAAGCGCTCTCCCCGGCTGACGCATCCGGCATGAACAAGGCAAACTGACGTAGGCCCTGTCGTTTGGATCAGGTCGGCTGTAGGGAGCTGCAGGGAACGGTGCCTGCCGGCCGCCCCGAGCGGGCCCGCGACGCTGAGCTGGTCCGAACGGCAGGGCCTGCTTGCCCACTGTGTCTAGGGAGACGGCGATGGACGGTGTACCGCGAGTGCCGGAACAGAGGCGGGCCGGCTCCTGCGCGGAGCCTGCTCCGCTGAGCTTCGCCGTGCTCGGTCCGGTACGAGCCCGACGCGGATCGGAGCAGCTGAGCACCGGCTCCCCGCAGCAACGTGCCCTGCTCGCCGCCCTGCTGCTGCGCGAGGGCCGCACGGCCACCGCGGGCGAGCTGATCGACGCCGTGTGGGGCGAGGAGCCGCCCTCGCAGGCCCTCGCGGCGCTGCGGACGTACGCCTCCCGGCTACGGAAGGTGCTGGACCCCGGGGTCCTGGTGAGCGAGTCCGGCGGGTACGCGGTGCGCGGGCTGGCCGAGGGCGCCCTCGACCTGGCGGTGGCGCAGGACCTGGCCGCCGAGGCGGAGAAGGCGAAGAGCGCCGGGGACCTGTGCAAGGCCCGCGAGCTGCTCGGCCGCGCGCTGGCGCTGTGGGACGGGGAGGTGCTGGCCGGCGTGCCCGGCCCGTACGCGGAGGCACAGCGGGTCCGCCTGGAGGAGTGGCGGCTGCAACTCCTGGAGTCCCGTCTGGACATGGACCTGGAGCAGGGCTGCCACGCGGAGGCCGTGTCGGAGCTGACCGCCCTCACCGCCGCCCATCCCCTGCGCGAGCGGCTGCGCGAACTGCTGATGCTCGCCCTGTACCGCAGCGGCCGCCAGGCGGAGGCGCTGGCGGTGTACGCGGACACCCGCCGGCTGCTGGCGGACGAGCTGGGCGTGGACCCGCGGCCGGGGCTGCGGGAGCTGCAGCAGCGGATCCTGCGGGCGGACCCGGGGCTCGCGGAGCCGCAGTCCCCGCAGGCCGAGCCGGCCGCTGCCCCCGTCCGCCCGGCCCAACTGCCCGCCACCGTCCCGGACTTCACCGGCCGTGCGGCCTTCGTGCAGGAGCTCGGCGAGGTGCTGTCCTCGGCCGAGGGCCGGGTGATGGCGGTCTCCGCGGTGGCCGGCATCGGCGGCGTCGGCAAGACCACACTGGCCGTGCACGTCGCCCACCAGGCGCGGACGGCCTTCCCGGACGGCCAGTTGTACGTCGACCTGCAGGGCGCGGGGGCACGGGCGGCGGAACCGGAGACGGTCCTGGGCTCGTTCCTGCGGGCCCTGGGCACGGCCGACTCGGCGATCCCGGACTCGCTGGAGGAGCGGGCGGCGCTGTACCGGTCCGTCCTGGACGGCCGCCGGGTGCTGGTCCTGCTCGACAACGCACGGGACGCGGCGCAGGTACGGCCGCTGCTGCCGGGCACGGAGGGCTGCGCGGCGCTGGTGACCTCGCGGGTGCGGATGGTCGATCTCGCCGGGGCCCATCTGGTGGACCTGGACGTGATGTCCCCCGAAGAGGCCCTGTCGCTGTTCACGAAGATCGTGGGCCAGGAACGGGTGGCGAGCGAGCGCGAGGCCGCCCTGGACGTGGTGGCGGCCTGCGGTTTCCTGCCGCTGGCGATCCGCATCGCCGCGTCCCGGCTGGCGGCCCGCCGCACCTGGACGGTCTCCGTGCTGGCCGCGAAGCTCGCGGACGAACGCAGACGCCTGGACGAACTGCAGGCCGGCGACCTGGCGGTCAAGGCCACCTTCGAACTCGGCTACGGCGCGCTGGAGCCGGCCCAGGCACGGGCGTTCAGGCTGCTGGGCCTCGCGGACGGGCCGGACATCTCGCTGGCGGCGGCCGCGGCGGTCCTCGATCTGCCGGTGGAGGAGACGGAGGACCTGCTGGAGGCCCTCGTCGACACCTCGCTGCTGGAGTCGGCGGCCCCCGGCCGCTACCGGTACCACGATCTCGTACGCCTCTACGCGCGTGCATGCGCGGAGCGGGACGAGTGGCCGCCGAGCGAGCGCGATGCGGCGATGTCGCGGCTGCTGGACTTCTATCTGGCCACCGCGGCGGGCGTCTATCTGATCGAGCGGCCCGGTGACCGGTTGGTCGACCACCTGGCCGCCCCGGAGTACCAGGGCCTGAGCTTCGCCGACCGCCACCAGGCGCAGGACTGGCTGTACTCCGAGGCGGTCTGCCTGCTGGCCTGCGTGCGCCAGTCCGCCGGCTCCGGCTTCCTGCGGCGCGCGGTCGACCTGTTGTGGGCCGCCGTGGACCTCGCCGAGTCCGGCACCAACTCCAAGGCGTACGAAGGGGTCGCCTCCGCCCTGCGCCAGGCCGCGCGGGAGGCCGGGGACACCCGGGCGGAGGCGCGGGCGCTGATCACGCTGGGGTACGCGCACAGCGTGACGGGCCGCTTCGACCTGGCGGACGAGGAGGCGGCCCTGGCCCACCAGCTGATCGGCGCCGCGCCCGATCCGCTGGCCGGCTGCTGGGCGTCCAACATCCTGGGCGTGATCGCGCTCTACCAGAGCCGCCACGAGGACGGCGAGACCCACATCAACCGCGCCATCGAGGGCTTCCGTGCCTGCGACGACCGGGCGGGCGAGGCGGCCGTGCTGTGCAACCTCTCCCGGATCCACCTGGCCACCGGGCGCACCGACAGCGCGGTGTCCCTGGCCCGGCAGGGCATGGAGATGTACGACGCCATGGGGCATGCGCTCAAGGGCGCCAACGGCCGTTACGCGCTGGGGCTCGCGCTCACCGAGCACGGCGAGCTGCCCGAGGCGGCCGCCCGCCTCCAGGAGGCCCTGACCGTGTTCCGGGACAGCCGGCAGCGGCTGTGGGAGGGCATGTCCCTGTTCCGGCTGGCCGAGGTCGACCTGGCCGCCGGGCGCCCGGCGCAGGCCGCGGCCAACGCCGAGAGCGCCCTCACCGTGCTGCGCGGGATCGGCGGCGACTGGCGCCGGGCGGGCGTCCTGGTCACCCTCGGCCACGGGCTGAGCGGCATCGGCCAGTCGGGGCGCGCGCAGGTCTGCTGGCGCGAGGCCCTGGAGCTGTTCGAGGCGCTCGGTGCCCCGGAGGCCGAGACGGTCCGCCGGCTCCTCACTCCGCTGACACTCGCCTGAGCGCTCCGCTGACGCGACGGCCCCCCGGGGGGCCGGGGCGGGCGTTCATCGTTCGTTTATCGCCGACCGGCACTCTCGTCCTGTCGTTCCGTCGCGTCGGGGGGCAGACGGGTCGACCTGGACCGTTGCACTACGGTGAGCGGTCACGAAGCCGGCCCGGCGGTCCTCGGGGGAGTCGCCGGGCCGGTCGCCACATCAAGAGACCCGAACTGTCAGGGGAGGCAGTCGTCATGAGCGACGAGAACACCACGGACAACCTGCACGCCACGGACGTCGAGGACGGCACCGAGGTGAGCCCGGACAACCTGCACGCGACGAGCGAACAGCTCACCGGGGTGAACCCGCTCAAGGCGGACAGCGGCACCGCCACCGTCACGCCGGACAACCTGCACGCCACCGACCAGAAGGCCTGAGGCCCAGTCCTTCCTCCCCGCGGGGATCGGCCGCGGCAGCCCGGAGGGGAGCTGCCGCGGCCGACGCGTTGTCAGGATCTGCGCAGCTCCCCCTTCAGCACCTTCCCGCTCGCGTTCCGCGGCAGCTCCGCCACGAACGCCACCCACCTCGGCACCTTGTAGTTGGCCATCTCCCGTCGGGCCCAGGCGATCAGGTCGTCCGAGGTCATCGCGGAGTGCGGACGGCGCACCACGTACGCCTTCCCGACCTCGCCGAGCCGCGCGTCCGGCACGCCGATCACGGCCACGTCGGCCACATCGGGGTGCAGGCCGAGGAGTTGCTCTATCTCCGCCGGGTAGGCGTTGAAGCCGCCGACGATGAACATGTCCTTGATCCGGTCGGTGATCCGCAGGTTGCCCCCGGCGTCCAGGACGCCCACGTCCCCGGTCCGCAGCCAGCCGTCCCGCGTCAGGACCTCCGCCGTGCCCGCCTGGTCCTCGTAGTAGCCGCGCATGACGTTGAAGCCGCGGACCAGGACCTCGCCGGGCTCGCCGACCTCGGCCTCGACCCGTACCTCCGTGCCGGGGATCGCTCGTCCTGACGTCGAGGCGATCACCGTGGGGTCGTCGCCGCGCCGGCACATCGTCACGATGCCGCTGGCCTCCGAGAGGCCGTACGCCGTCAGGACCGTCTCCACGCCCAGTTCCCCGCGCAGCCGCTCCACCAGTCGCAGCGGCACCACCGCCGCGCCCGTCACCACGAGCCGCAGCGCCGAGAGGTCATGGGCGTCGCGGGCCGGGTGGTCGAGCAGGGACTGGTGGAGGGTCGGCGGGCCCGGCAGCACCGACACCCGTTCCGCCGCGATGTTCGCGAGGGCCGTGTCGATGTTGAACACCGGCTGGGGGATCATCGTCGCGCCGCGCATCAGACAGGCCAGGACCCCGGCCTTGTAACCGAAGGTGTGGAAGAAGGGGTTCACGATGAGATAGCGGTCGCCCTGCCGCAACCCCGCGAGGTCGCACCAGATCTCGTACGCCCGCAGCGTCTGCGCATGCGTGATCACCGCGCCCTTGGGGCGGCCCGTCGTACCGGACGTGAAGACGATGTCCGACGGCCAGGAACCCTCCACCGCCGCCGAACGCGCCCGCACCTCCGCCGGTCCGACCCCGTCCCCGCCCGCGAGGAAGTCCTTCCAGGTACGGAAGTCCTCGGGCGCGTCGTCCGACAGCACCACCACCTGGTCGAGGTCCGGCAGCCCCGGCCCCCGCTCGACCGCCCGCCGCAGCGAGGCCACGTACGAGGTCCCCAGGAAGGTCCCCGTCACGAACAGCAGCCGCGCTCCGCTCCTGCGCAGGACGTCCGCCGCCTCCGCCCCCTTGAAGCGCGTGTTGATCGGCACGAGCACCGCCCCGGCCGACACCGCGCCCAGCGCCGCCACGATCCAGTCCGAGGAGTTCGGGGCCCAGATCGCGACCCGGTCACCCGGTGCGATGCCCGCCGCGACGCAGGCCGCCGTCGACCGTTCGACGCGGGCGCCCAGTTCGGCGTACGAGATCCGGGTACGGCCCTCCACCACCGCCTCGGCCTCCGCGTACCGCTCGGCCGCCGACCGGACGAGTCCCGGAATGCTGCCCCACTCCACGTCACCGCGCACAACAGCCCCCTACTACTAGCTGACTACCCGTCAGATTAGCTGTAGCCTGACGCCCTGTCAGCTGAGGGGACAGCATGCGGAGGTGCACCAGCATGGCCGGAATCAAGGACGCCACCGCGATCGTCGGCATCGGGCAGACCCCCTTCGCCAAACGCCTCGACGAGGACGAGCGGACCCTCGCCTGCCGTGCCGTCCTCGCCGCCCTCGACGACGCCGGCATCGCACCCGGCGAGGTCGACGCGCTCGCCTCCTACACCATGGAGGAGACCGACGAGGTGGAGCTGGCGAAGGCGGTCGGCCTCGGCGACCTCACCTTCTTCAGCAAGGTCGGCTACGGGGGCGGCGGTTCGTGCGCCACCGTCGCCCATCTCGCCGCCGCCATCGCCTCCGGTCAGGCCACCGTCGGCGTCGCCTGGCGCTCCCGCAAACGCGGCAGCGGCCCCCGCCCGTGGAAGAACACCACCGTCCAGCTGCCCACCCCCGCCCAGTGGACCCGCCCCTTCGGCCTGCTGCGCCCCGCGGACGAGATCGCCATGCTGACGCGCCGCTACATGCACGAGTACGGCGCGACCCGCGACCACCTCTTCAACGTCGCCCTCGCCTGCCGCAACCGCGCCAACCAGAACCCGGCCGCGGTCATGTACGAGCGGCCCCTGACCCGCGAGATGTACATGACCTCGCGCTGGATCAGCGAGCCCCTCTGCCTCTTCGACAACTGCCTTGAGACAGATGGGGCGTTGGCGTGCGTCGTGGTGTCCCGCGAGCGGGCGCGCGACTGCAGACGACGGCCCGTGTACGTCCACTCCGCGGCCCAGGGCCTGCCCGCCCAGCACCACGGCATGGTCAACTACTGGAACGACGACCCGCTCACCGGCCCCGCCTGGACCGCCGCGCGCCACCTGTGGAAACACGCGGACTTCACCCCCCAGGACGTCGACGTCGCCCAGATCTACGACGCGTTCACCGCGCTCATACCGCTCTCCCTGGAGGGCTACGGCTTCTGCGGCCGCGGCGAGGGCGGCGCGTTCACCGAGCAGGGCGCCCTGGAGATCGGCGGGCGGCTGCCCCTCAACACCAGCGGCGGCGGGCTGAGCGAGGCCTACGTCCACGGGTTCAACCTCATCACCGAAGGCGTACGGCAGCTCCGCGGCACCAGCACCGCCCAGGTCCCGGGCGCCGCCACCTGCCTCGTCACCGCCGGTGAAGGCGTCCCCACCTCCGCCCTCCTGCTGAGGAGCTGACCATGCTCGATCCCGTCATCGACTCCGACGGCGCCCCCTTCTGGGGCTACGCCCGCCAGGGCGAACTCCGCGTCCAGGCCTGCGCCGACTGCGGAGAGCTCCGCTTCCCGCCCCGGCCCTGCTGCCCGCACTGCCAGTCCTTCGCCGGCGACTGGCGCAAGGTCGCCGGTCACGGACGTATCTGGTCGTACGTCGTACCCCACCCGCCGCTCCTGCCCGACTACGCGGACCAGGCCCCGTACAACGTGATCGTCGTCGAGCTCACCGACGCCCCGCGGATCCGTCTCGTCGGCAACCTCGTCGCCGAGGCCGGTGCCCGCCTCGACTCGGTGCCGGCCGGGCGCATCCGGATCGGCGCCAAGGTGCAGGTGGTGTTCGACGGCGAGGGTCTTCCGCAGTGGGTTCTGGAGCGCTCATGACCACCGCTGTCCGGCTCACGGCCGACAAGGACACCGGCGTCGCGGTCGTCACCCTCGACCGGCCCGAGCGGCTCAACGCCGTCGATCTGACCATGCGGGACGAACTGCGGCAGATCTGGCGGGAGTTGCGGTTCGACGACTCGGTACGGGCCGTCGTCCTCACCGGCGCCGGTGACCGCGCCTTCTGCACGGGCCTCGACCGGAGCGCCGTCGTCCCGCAGCCCGACTCCCCCTACATGGCCGACGATCCGCTGCTGCGCGTCGGCCCCAAGGCGAACGACCTGTGGAAGCCGGTCGTCGCCGCCGTCCAGGGCATGGCCTGCGGGGGCGCCTTCTATCTGCTCGGCGAGTCGGACTTCGTCGTCGCCGACACCACCGCCGCCTTCTTCGACCCGCACACCACGTACGGCATGGTCAGCGCCTACGAGTCCGTGCTCATGGCACAGCGCATGCCGTACGGGGAGGTCGCGCGGATGATGCTGATGGGGACGGCGGAACGGATCGGGGCCCGACGGGCGTACGACCTCGGGCTCGTCTCCGAACTCACCGAGCCCGGCGGGGCGTTGGCGGCCGCGACAGCGTGCGCCGGCGTGATCGCCGGGTATCCGGCCGAGGGCGTCCAGGGGACCGTGCGGGCCCTGTGGGCGACGAGGGAGAGCTCCGTCGCGCCGGGGTTCGCGCAGGCGGCCCATCTGGTGGCGCTCGGAAACCTCCCGGAGGAACGGCAGGCGGAGCTGTTCGCCGGGCGCAGGAGGTCGTTCCGAACGCGCTGATTTTCAGCCCGTCCGGCGTTTGAGGACGAGGCCGTTCAGGCCGAAAGCGGGGGTCTGGGGGCGGCAGCCCCCAGGTACGGGACGGGTGCGTCACCGCGTGGCGACCGGCGCGTACCCGGCGTAGCGTCTAGGTGGGACGGCCGCCGTCCACACCCTTCCGTGACACCGGTACGACGGCCGTCACCCGCACCTCAGGCGGGCCGCGCGGTCCCCGTCCCCTTCTCCGCGTCCAGCGCGTACACACAGCGGTCCTTGCTGCACGCGTACACGACGCCGTCCTTGACGACCGGGGAGCCGGTGATCTCCCCGCCGGTCGCGAGTTTCCAGCGCAGCCGCCCGTCGTCGGCCTTCAGGGTGTACAGCAGGTGGTCCGTGGACCCGAAGTGGATGCGGCCCTCCGCCACCGCGGGGGCACCGACGATGTCGCCGCCCGCCTGGAAGCGCCACTTGGGTGTGCCGGTGACCGCGTCCAGGGTGTACAGGCCCTTGCCGCTGCCGACGTGGACGTGCCCGGCGGCCACCAGAACGGGGTCGATCGACGCCCGGGACTCGGTGGCGATGCGCCACCGGTCACGGCCGTCGGTGGCGTCGAGGGCGTAGACCGTGCCGAGGTAGTCGACCAGGTAGATGCCGCCGCCGGTGACCGCGGGGCCGGGCGCGAAGGTGGGCGGGCACAGGAAGACCGCGGGGGCCTCGAAGTGCCACTTCACATGGCCGCCGGCCACGTCGATCGCCAGGACCCGGGTGCCGGCACAGACGTACACGTATCCGTCCGGGGCGTGCGTCACCCGTACCGGCACGCCGCCGCAGGAGGCCGCGTCGCCGATCGGGTAGGACCAGCGCTCCTTGCCGGTGCGGGCCTCCAGGGCGCGCAGCCGGGCGTCCTGCCAGACGTAGACCGTGCCCTCGTGGACGACGGGCCCGGCCTCCGGGGACTCGAAGTCGGTCTGCGCCCCGGTCAGTTCCCACAGCTTCTGGCCGTTCGAGGCCTCCCAGGCCTGGACCCCGCCGCCGCGTGTGCCGGTGACGACGGTGCCACGGTCGGCCTTGAGGGAGTACACCCAGGCGTCCGTGGACAGCCGCCACAGGTCGGCGCCCTCACGGCAGTCCAGGGCGAACAGCGTCGGCCCGTCGGAGGCGTGGATACGGCCGTCGGCGACCGCCATCGACCAGGCCACGTCCCGCGTCTTGAAACGCCGGCGGCCGGTGGCCACGTCCAGGGCGTGCACCTCGAAGGAGGTGACGTAGACGAGGTCGCCGGAGACCGCCGGGGTGCCCCACACATCGTTCGACATGCGGAAACGCCAGGGACGCCAGCCCGCCGCGGCCTCGGGGGGGCGACGAAGGTACGACGGGGTCCGCGCCGTTGACTCCGGGGCGAGGCTTGGACCAGGAGGCGGCGAGGGCGGCCTCCGGAGGAGGTGCCTTCACGGCGGCGGCACGGACGTCGGAGACCCGCGGCCCCGGCCCGATGGGCACCTGGGCGCCGGCCAGCCGGACGGGGCCGGTGTCGGGGGCGCCGACGGACACGGGGGACGCCGGTACGACGGGGTCGTGCGAGGGCGGGGGCGGCAGAGGGGCGGGGCGTGCGCCGCCGCCGCTGCGGCCACCGCCCTGGCCCGGCTTCGCCGCCGGGCGGCCGTTGCGGCGGGCCTCGATCAGACTCACCGCACGCTCGGGCAGCCAGGCCGAGGCCGTACCGCTGTCGTCCGTGCCGGAGCCGAAGAGGTGGGGGGCCAGCTGGGCCTGGAGGTCGGCCGGGTTGGGACGGGCGGTGGCCTCCATCTGCATGCAGGACTCGATGAGCGGGCGCAGCTCGTCCGGGAGACCCTCCAGGTCCGGGCCCTCCCGCAGCAGCATGAAGACCGTCTCGACCGGGTTGGCGCCGTGGAAGGGCGGGTGCCCGGTGGCCGCGAACACCAGCATCGAGCCGAGCGAGAAGACGTCGCTCGCACCGGTCACGGAGCGCGAGTCCTTCGCCTGCTCCGGCGACATATAGGCGGGCGTACCCACCGCCACATTCGTCATCGTCAAACGCGTGTTCGAGACACCGGAGGCGATACCGAAGTCGATCACCCGGGGGCCGTCCTCGACGACGAGGACGTTCGAGGGCTTCAGGTCCCGGTGCACCAGCCCGGCGCCGTGGATCGACTGCAGTGCCTCGGCCACCCCCGCCGCCAGCCAGCGCACCGCCTGGGCCGGGAGCGGCCCGCACTCGTTCACTATCTCTTCGAGGGAGGGCGCGGGCACGTACGCGGTGGCCAGCCACGGCACGGCGGCGCGTGCGTCGGCGTCGACCACGGCCGCCGTGTAGAAGCCGGAGACCGCCCGGGCGGCCTCGACCTCGCGAGAGAAGCGGACGCGGAACAGCTGGTCCTCGGCGAGCTCCGTACGGACCGTCTTGATCGCCACGCGCCGGCCGGACGCCGAGCGTGCGAGATAGACCAGCCCCATGCCGCCGGCGCCGAGCCGCCCCAGCACCTCGAACGGACCGATACGCCGCGGATCGTGCTGTGTCAGCTGATCCACCACTTGCCTGCCACCTCCCCGTACGGGCCGCGCCGGCCACATCTCTACGCGACCCCGTGCAGCGTCTCACCACCGCACCGCCATGGCGGCACGCACCCTGATTCTTCCTGTCCCGGGCACTGGTTGCGAACCCGGGACCGAGTCGGGATGCCTCACCCCAAAACGGTACGTTTCACCGCACGATCTGTTTCAGTCGGTCTATTTCAGCAGTTTTCAGTCGGTCTGCTTGCGTCGTTCCAGCACCGCGAACGACGCCCCCTGATTGTCGGTGACGACGGCCGCCCTTCCGTACGACGTCTCGAATACTGGCGCCCAGATCCGGCCCCCGAGACGGCTCACCGTCCCTAGTGCCGCGTCACAGTCCTCGACGCCGAAATGCACCAGGAAGTGGGGCGGCATCTCGGCCGGGAAGACCTCCGAGACGGCCGCCCGCCCGAAGTCGGGCCTGGCGTCCGGCCCGAACAGGGCATCGTGGAAGAGATCGCCGTAGAAGGTGTTGGCGACCTCCACGTCCCGGGCGTACAGCTCGGCCCAGGCGAAGGTGCCGGGCTCGTGCCGCCGGCCGAAGCCGGGGTGGCCGCCCGCCTCCCAGAGGCCGAAGACGGCGCCCTCGGGGTCCGTGACCAGCGCGGCCGTGCCCAGTCCCGCGAGCTGCGTGGGCGCCGTGACGACCTGCCCGCCGGCCGCCCAGATCCGGTCGGCCAGCGCCTCGGCGTCCGGCGTCGCGAAGTACACGGTCCACACGGTGGGCAGCCGCCCGTCCGCCTTGCGCGCGAGCGCGGCGACCGGCTCCCCCTGCTTGCGGGCCCACACGAAGCCGCCGGACACCTCCGGCCGGTCCTCGAAGGTCCACCCGAAGAGCTCGCCGTAGAACCGCTTGCCCGCCTCCACATCGGGAAGCTGCGCGTCCACCCAGCACGGGACGCCCTCTCCGTACGCGGATGCCCTGTTTTCGGCCATACCGCCAAACTAACGGCGACTCACGCACCCCGCAGGACCAGGCACACCAGTCTCCGCCCTCTCGTGCACCCCATTTGCAGTCGGCCGAATCGCGCTCCCATCACCCCTCGGTAAGCTGACGACATGACAGGACAAGTGCGTACCGTCGACGGCCGCGTGGCCGGCCGGCGTGGGCAGGCGACCCGGCAGAAGCTGCTCGACTGCCTCAGCGAGATGCTCAGCTCCTCCCCTTACCGGGACGTCAAAGTCATCGATGTCGCCCGGAAAGCGGGGACTTCGCCCGCGACCTTCTACCAGTACTTCCCGGACGTCGAGGGCGCCGTCCTGGAGATCGCCGAGCAAATGGCCACGGAGGGCGGGCAGTTGACCGCGCTCCTGGAGGGCCGCTCCTGGGTCGGCAAGGCCGGCTGGCAGACCGCGCAGGAACTCGTGGACGGTTTCCTCGAGTTCTGGCGCAAGAACGACGCGATTCTGCGCGTCGTCGACCTCGGTGCGGCCGAGGGCGACAAACGCTTCTACAAGATCCGCATGAAAATCCTCAACTCGGTGAACAACTCCCTCACCGACTCGATCGCCGAACTGCAGTCCAAGGGAAGGGTCGACAAGGACGTGAACCCGGCTGCGGTCGCCGGTTCACTGGTGGCGATGCTCGCGGCGGTCGCCTCGCACCAGAAGGGATTCCAGACCTGGGGCGTCAAACAGGCCGAACTCAAGCCGAATCTGGCGCTGTTGGTACACCTGGGCGTGACCGGCAAGAAGCCGACGAAATAGTCTCTCCGCAGATCTCTTCACGATCTCTTTTTCGAGTCTCTCTCTGGAGTCTCTCTTTCGAGGCCCAAGTCCTGTCTGGCAGGCGGTGGTTCACCCGACGGTGAGCCGCCGCCTGCTGCGCTATGCGGGCAGCGGACGATCCCGCACCACGTGCTTCATCACCAGCGTCGAGGTCAGCCGCTGCACTCCCGGCAGCGTCGCCAGCCGCTCGTCGTACAGCCGCTGGAAGGCGGCGAGGTCGGCGGTGGCCACCCGCAGCAGATAGTCGGGCTCACCGAACAGCCGCTGCGCGTCCAGAACGTGGGGGATGTCCGCGAGCGCCCGCTCGAACTCGGCGACCGTGTCCCGGTCCTCCTGCCGCATGGAGACGAAGACCAGCGCCTCGAAGGTCAGCCCCACCGCGGCCGGCTCCACCACCGCCCGGTAACCGCTGATCGCCCCCGACCGCTCCAGCTCCCGCAGCCGCCGATGACACGGCGAGACACTCAGCCGCACCCGCCCGGCCAGCTCGGTCACGGTCAGCCGCCCGTCCTGCTGCAGCTCGGCAAGGATTTTCCGATCAACGTCGTCCATGGAGCAGATCCTTCCATGAATCGGGCCTCAGTGAGCAAAATCCGGGAACACTTTCGGGACATTCAGGCCTAATGTCACTCGCATGAACACCGGACTACTGCTTTCCTTCCTCGCCCTCGACCTTCTGCTGGTGTGCGTGCCGGGTGCCGACTGGGCGTACGCGATCTCGGCCGGACTCCGCGGCCGTTCGGTCGGGTGGGCGGTGGGCGGTCTGGTCGCCGGGTACGCACTGCACACGGCGCTGGCGGCGGCAGGACTCGCGGTGCTGGTGGCGGGCGAGCCACGGCTGCTGACCGCACTGACGGTGATGGGTGCCGGGTATCTGGTGTGGCTGGGCTGGGGCGTGCTGCGCCGCCCGGGCACCCCCGGCACGACGGACGAACCCGCCGAGGCATCCCGCATCCGCGTCTTCCTGCGCGGCGCGACGATCAGCGGTCTGAACCCCAAGGGCCTGCTGCTCTACCTCTCCCTGCTGCCCCAGTTCCTGACCACGCACGGCGGCCTGCCCGTCCCCGTCCAGACCGCCACCCTCGGCCTGCTCCACATGGCGTGCTGCGCCGCCGTCTACCTCACGGTCGGCCTCGGCGCCCGAGCCGTCCTGGGCACCCGCCCGTCCGCGGCCCGTGCGGTGACGCGGACGTCGGGGGCGGCGATGTTGGGGATCGGGGCGTTTTTGCTGGTGCAACGGTTGGCCACGTTGTAGCTCATTGAACACTCCACGCCCGGTTTACGTACGTATGAGCACGTACTCCGCACATGCCTCACGAGAGGAGAGGCGATCATGAAGCTTCTGAAGCGTGCGGCCCTGGCGGTGGCCTCGGCCGCGCTCGTGGCGGGCACCGCGGGCATCGCCGCGGGGCCGGCCTTCGCAACGGGTCAGCCGAGCAAGACCTGCGGCGACCCTGGCGCGACCAGCTCCCCCGGTAACGCCTCAAGCGCCCGCGGCTCGGCCTTCAACGAAGACCCCGGTGGCGTCGCCGGCAGCATGTACGCCGGTAACGGCCCAGGCTCCACCCAGCACGCCGGCAGCGGCAACGCGGTCTCCCAGTACGACGTCGCCTGCTACCAGGTCACTCAGCACGCCTCGTGACCCTGAACACCCGTATCTCCCGCTCCACCCGAGCCTGATACGTCGCATACGGCGGCCAGAAGGCCAACAACGCCTTCCAGGCCGCCGCCCTCTCCTCACCCTCCAGCAGCCGGGCCGTGACCGGGATGTCCTGGCCCTTCCAGCTGATCTCGGCGTCGGGATGGGCGAGGAGGTTGTGGGTCCAGGCCGGATGGTCGGTGCGGCCGAAGTTCGAGCCGATGAGGAGCCAGCCGCCCTCCTCCGGCATACAGGCCAGGGGCGTGCGCCGCGGGAGGCCGCTCCGCGCACCCGTGGACGTCAGGATCACTCCCGGCAGCATCTGCGCGCTGAGCAGGTACTTTCCGCGCGTCAGGCGGTGTACGGCCTTGTCGAGCGGCGGCACGACGTGCGGCGCCACCTTCGCGAAGCCCCTCGTGGAGGACACCTTCTGCACCAGCCGTTCACCGATCACACCGCCACCTCGCGACCCTGCTCGAAGAGATGCGCCGCGTCGGCGGCGTGCGCCCGCAGCCTGTGTACCGGCCCGAACAGCAGCTCGTCGCCCGCGGCGCGCTTGAAGTACAGATGCGCCTCGTGCTCCCAGGTGAAACCGATGCCGCCGTGCAACTGGATCCCTTCGGCGGCGGCACCGCGCAGCGCCTCAAGGGCCTGCGCCAGGGCGAGCCCGCCCACCTGCTCTCCTTGGGCGGCGGCCCAGGCGGCGTAGTAGGCGGCCGAGCGCGCCGCCTGGACCTGGACGTACACGTCGGCCAGCCGGTGCTTCACGGCCTGGAAGGAGCCGATCGCCCGGCCGAACTGCTCGCGCTGTTTCACGTATGCCACGGTCCGCTCCAGTGCCTGATCGGCGGCCCCGACGGCTTCGCAGGCGAGTACGGCGGCGGCCGTGTCACCCACGGCGGAGAGGGTGTCGAGGACGTCACCCCCGTCTTCCGCGCCCAGCAACTCGGCTTCCACCTCCCGTAGTTGGATGCGGGCCTGCGGGCGGGTCGCGTCGAGCGCGGTCTGCCGTGTGCGTACGAGCCCGGCTGCGTCCCCCGTGACGAGGAAGAGGAGGGTGCGCGAGCGGGCGAAGCCGCCGGTGTGGGCGGCGACCAGCAGGAGCTGCGCGCTGTGGCCGTCCAGTACCTGGTCGACCTGTCCGTACAGCCGCCAGCCGTCGCCCGCCCGCCGGGCCTGGACGCCTCCCGCACGACCACCGCCCGCCCAGTCGCCGTCGCCCCTGCCGGTGAGGGCGAGCGCGGTGGCGAGGGCGGTGCCCGGGACGGCGAGGGCGGCCGTGAGGGTGCCGTCGGCGATACGGGGCAGCAGGGCGGCGCGCTGGGCGTCGGTGCCGAGGGCGAGGATCAGGGGTGCGGCGAGCACACAGGTCGCGAGCAGCGGGGAGGGGGCAAGGGTCCTGCCCGACTCCTCGGCCGCGAGGGCGAGTTCGGTCGTCGAGCAGCCGATTCCGCCGTACGCCTCCGGGAGGGCGAGCCCCGGCAGGCCGAGCCGGTCGGCGAGGGCGGTCCACAGGGCCGGGTCGTGTCCGGCGGGGGTGTCGAGGGCGGCGCGCAGTTCGGCGGGGCCGCAGCGTTTGCGGAGCAGTTCGCGCAGGGTGCGGCGGATCCCGTCCTGCTCGGCCGTGAAGCCGGCGTCCATGGCTGTCCCCCACTCTCTTCCCTCAGGATCTGACGGTCCGTCATATTAGGAGCGCCGGAACGATATGCACAGAGGCAGGAGGCCGCTCATGACTCCCCGGACGGCACACCGGACGACGCCCCGGAGCCGGAAAGTCGCCGTGGTCGGCGTGGCCCTCTCCGACTGCGGCCGTGTGGACGGCGCGACCCCGTACACCCTGCACGCCCAGGCGGCCCGCCGCGCTCTGGCCGACGCGGGGCTGGCCCGTGAGGTGGTGGACGGCTTCGCCTCGGCGGGCACGGGCACCCTCGCCCCCGTCGAGGTGGCCGAGTACCTGGGCCTGCGCCCCACCTGGGTCGACTCCACGGCGGTCGGGGGTTCGACCTGGGAGGTGATGGCGGCCCACGCGGCGGACGCGATAGCGGCCGGGCACGCGAACGCGGTCCTGCTGGCCTACGGCTCGACGGCCCGCGCGGACATCAAGGCGGGCCGCCGCACCGGCGACCTCTCCTTCGGCGCGCGGGGCCCGCTGCAGTTCGAGGTGCCGTACGGCCACACGCTGATCGCCAAGTACGCGATGGCGGCCCGCCGCCACATGATCGAACACGGCACGACCATCGAGCAGTTGGCGTCCGTCGCCGTACAGGCGAGGGCGAACGCCGCGCTGAATCCGGACGCGATGTTCCGCACGCCGATCACCGTGGACGAGGTCCTCTCCGGCCCGATGATCGCGGACCCCTTCACCAAGCTGCACTGCTGCATACGTTCCGACGGCGGGGCGGCGGTGCTGCTGGCCGCCGAGGAGTACGTACGGGACTGCCGTACCGCTCCGGTCTGGGTGCTCGGCACCGGGGAGCACGTCTCGCACGCCGCGATGTCCGAGTGGCCCGACTTCACGGTGTCGCCTGCGGCGGTGAGCGGACGGCTGGCGTTCGAGCGGGCCGGGGTGCGGGCGGAGGAGATGGACTTCGCTCAGATATACGACGCGTTCACCTACATGACCCTGGTGACGCTCGAGGATCTCGGGTTCTGCGGAAAGGGGGAGGGCGGGGCGTTCGTGGAGAAGGGGCGACTGAGGGTCGAGGGTGGGGAGCTGCCGGTGAACACGGACGGCGGCGGGCTGTCGGCCCAACACCCCGGGATGCGGGGCTTGTTCCTGCTGGTGGAGGCGGTGCGGCAGCTGCGGGGCGAGGCGGGGGCGCGGCAAGTGCGGGCGTCCGACGGCCAGTTGCCTCGGCTGGGGGTCGCCTCCGGCACCGGTGGCTGGTTCTGCTCCTCCGGGACGGTGGTGCTGGGCAGGTGATCAGGGGCGAGGGCTACTCGGCGGGCAGTGCCTCACGCATCGCACGCGCGGTGGAGGTGGGGTCGTAGTCCCCCGGGACGCCGTCGACCAGGATGATGTCGCCCTCGATGTGCCGCGAGCGCAGCGGAGCGATCTCCTGGTACGCCGGTGAGTCCCACCAGGCCCGCGCCTCGGTGATCCCGGGGAAACCGATCACCACGACGTGCCCGGGCCAGCTGCCCTCCTTCACTTCGTGCTGCGTGGCGTGCACCAGGAAACGGCCGCCGTACGGCTCGAAAGTGCCCGAGATCCGCTCGATGTACTCGGCGATCTCCGGGTGCGGGGCGGCTTCCTGCAGGTGGGCTATCGCGTAGGCGGTCATGGGGTGTTGCCGTCCTTCCGGTCGGTCGGGCTCCGTATGCGACGAGCGTGGCAGGCGGGCACGGCGGGGTCGATGACCTGAGAGGTAAGCGGGGTCTCGATGACCGGAGAGGTAAGCGGGGTCTCGATGACCGGAGAGGTAAGCGGTCTCTGGTGTCTCCGGCAAAGGGCGCGCCATCTTCGCATCCGGAACCCGCAAACAGCCCTTCCCGGTGGATCACTGGCTCCGGTAGTGCTGGTGTCTGTCCATGTACTCAACAACGGGGGAGCGGGAATGAGCCAGTTCGGTGTCGACCCGGACACGCTGAACGAACTAGCCGGGAAGTTCGACAGGGAAGCGAAGGACCTGGCGAAGCCGATCGAGGGCTTCGCGTCGAGCGCGTCCCGGATCGGAGAGGCCTTCGGCCTGCTCGGCGCCTGCGACGGTGCGGCGCAGAAGTACCAGACGCTGCTGACCAGCACCCTCAAGGCGCTCGGGCAGCTGCCCGCCGTTCTCACCAGCGACGGCGACCGGCTGCGTCTCAACGCCACCAACTACAAGAACTCGGACCAGACCGCCGTCGACCACCTCCGCGCCGCGACCCGCCCGGCGGGAGGCCCGGCGTGAGCATCAACAGCTGGATCGACGGCAAGGTTCTGGACATCCTGCAGGCCTGCGGGGTGGAGCTCCCGGGCGGCAACGGCGACACGCTCCGCACGATCGCCGGTGCCTGGGACACCATGGGCAACGAGCTGACGGAAGTCGCGCACGCCCTCGACGTGCAAATCCAGGGCGTCGACAAGCAGGGCTGGCACGGTGAGGCCCGCGACGCCTTCGAGAAGCACTGGGCGGAGCAGAAGCGCGTCATCGACGACGTCGCCCACAACTTCCACCAGGTGGCCGACGGGCTGCGGGCGTACGCCGACGAGATCGACAAGATCAACGAGGAGATCATCGACATCTGCGTCGAGATCGCCGAGATGGAGATCGCGGGCGCGGCGCTGTCCTTCTTCACCGGCTTCCTCTCCGACCTCGTCGCGAACACGGCCGTGGCCACGCGGGTGGCGAAGATCGTCGATCTGGTGAAGCTGTTCAGCTCGGCGGCGGAGAAGGTGGCGGCGCTGCTGGAGAGGTTCTGCAACCTTGCCGACGAGACAGCCGCATTCGTGGAGAAGGTACTCACAACCGGGGCCAAGGTGCTGGGAAACTTCGCCAAGAAAGGGATCGAGAGCTACGCCACGAACTTCGTCGCCGACTCGGGCAGCATGATGCTCAGTCAGGCGCTCAACGGCCAGCCGATCACGGTGGGACAGGACGTCACCACTGGCGGCAAGGAAGCTCTGGGCACGGCCGCGTTCACAGTGGGTGGCGCGTCGCTGGCGGAAGGCGCTCACCTGACGGGCGCAGTCGGCAAGGTTCTCAGCGGCGAGGGCCGGGCCGGCAGTGCGGTCAACGGCGCGCTGGGCAACATCAGCGGCGGCCTCACGGCCGACGTGTGGAACCACCAGGACGGCGCGACGATCGGATGGGACGCGGCGACGAACGCGTTGACCGGAGCTACCGGAAACGCCGCCAACGACGCGCACTTCCATCACATGGAGGAACACGGCAGCCTCGGCGGCGAAAACCTCAGCGAACAGGGCAAGCTCGCCGACGCCGCGTACAAGAACTCTGCCGCCACCGGCCTCAACACGGCCGTCTACGCGGCGGGCTCCGGCATCGAGTCGGATGCCCAGAACCTGGCCAAGGATGCCAAGAAAGCGAGCGAGTGATCTGTGCACGGCGAGCTCGGGAACGTGATCCTCGCGGGGGTTGCGCACAACAACCCGAACTACGACCCCGGCTGGAAGGGCTTCTTCGCGGCGCTGGTCGTGATTGCCGGGGGTGCGCTCGTCGTCGCGGGTGTGATCGCGGGCCGCACTGCGTGGCGTAGTGCCGAGCGGCCGCGTGAACGAGGCCTTTGGCGCGCGCTCCTCGCCACGACGGGGTGCTTCGGGGTCGTGGGCCTTTCGATCATCGCCCTCGGCGTGTGGCTGTTTTGAACAGCACCACCGTCAGCGGTGCCATGGGGTCAGCGACCTCACGGCCGACGTCTGGAACCACCAGGACGGCGAAACCATCGCGGAGGAGGCCTTGACGCCACGCCCGTTGCCTTCGGCAACACCTGAAACCACGGCGTCAATCACGCCCAGGGAGGCAGACGTCCAGGATCCGGCGAAGGACGCGTGAGCATGATCGGCGACGTGAGGCTTGCGGCCACGGTGACCCCGAACCCGAACCACCCCGCCACCTGGGCCGGCTTCTTCTGGGCGCTCCTCGGGGTCGGCGGGTGCCTGATCGCCGTTGTGGGCGCCGCCCTGACCGTCGCTCTCTGGAGAGTCAGCGATCAGAAGAAGTCGGGCAACTACGTTCTCGGGCCGATGATTCTCGCGATCGGTCTTGCCATCGCCGGCTGGGACTTCGGGCTGTGGTGACAGTGCCCGATGGGCTCGGCGACTTGATCCTGGCAGGGGTGGCGCACGACAACCCGAACCACGACCCCGGCTGGGTTTCCTTCGTTGCGGCGCTCGTCGTGCTCGCGGGGTGCGTGATCGTCCTTGTCGGCGGAGCCATGTCCATCGGTGTGCGGGACGTCGTGGGTCGAAGGAAGTGGGCCGGTTACGCGGTCGGGCCGGTGATCATCATGATCGGCCTCGGTGTCGTCGTCCTGGGCGTGTGGCTGTGGTGACCGCGTGACACGCTGGCAGGCCTTCATCCGGCAGTTCGGCTGGACGTACGCGCGGATCCGGCGGGTGATACTCACCCCATGGGAACGGATCTTCATGAACTGCTGAGGTCGCTGCGAGTCTGGGACCCGGAGGTCACCGAGCTGCGCCCCTTCGACCCGGAGAATGCCCCCGCCGAGCCGCTGCCCCTCTTCACGGCGTGGTTCGCGGAGGCTGTGGCGGCCGGGCAGAAGGAGCCGCACACCATGTCCCTGGCCACGGCGGACGCGGAGGGAAACCCGGACGTACGGATCGTGATGCTGCACGGCGCCGACGCCGACGGCTGGGCCTTCGCGACGCATGCGACGAGCCGCAAGGGCGGGCAGCTGGCGGCCCGGCCGTATGCGGCACTCGGCTTCTACTGGCCGGCGCTGGGCCGGCAGGTCCGGGTACGCGGCCCGGTCACCGCCGCCCCGGCACAGGAGTCCCAGGGCGACCTGCACGCCCGCTCGACCGGCGCCCTCGCCGCCGCTCTCACCGGACGGCAGAGCGAAGTGCTGGGCTCCGTCGAGGAGTTGGCGCGGGCATCCGAGGCCGCCTGGGAACGGGCCCAGCAGCAGCCCGACGCTCCGGTGCCGACCTGGACCCTGTACCGCCTGCGGCCGGACGAGGTGGAGTTCTTCCAGGGGGACGAACATCGGCGGCATGTACGGCTGAGCTACCGCCGGAAGGACGGCACTTGGGCCAAGGAGCTGCTGTGGCCGTAAGGCCGGAGCAAGGCATCCGGGTCGGACGGGGACGACGAGGACCGCGCTCTCGAGCCCCGGGCTCAGGTCGCGGCTCAGGCCGTGAAGTCGTACACCGCGAAATCCGCCACCGGCCGGTACCCGATCCGCTGGTACAGCGCGTTGCTGGTCGGGTTGGCGAGGTCCGTGAACAGCAGCACCTCGCCCGCGCCCGCCGCGAGGGCCGCCCGGCTGACCTCGGCCGTGACCGCCCCGGCGTATCCGCGGCCGCGCAGAGGGGCCGGGGTGTAGACGGGGGCGACCCGGATCTGCCCGGCGACCATCGGTGTCACGCCCGCCATGGCCACCGGGGTCCCGTCGGCAGCCGCCCAGAACGTCGCCCCGCCGTAGGAGATGCGCGAGTCGGCCCACCCCTCCGCAGGCTGCGCGCCGCTCTCGTCGATGGCCTGCATGAACTCGCCGTACCACCGCACCAGTTGCTCCCGGTCCGCCGCGTCGGCGATCCTCGGACGCCCCTCCGGGATCGGCTGCGGGACCGTGAGCGTGCCCAGCCGGTAGAGCCGCTGCCGCTGGTGCAGCGTGGCCGTCACGCCGGTGCGGCGCTCCCAGGACCGTGCGAGCGCCTCGACCGTGGAGCGCTCGCCCGTGACTCCCGGCACCGGGCGGCCCAGACCGGTCAGGTGAGCGGCAAGGGAGTCGGCCTCCTCGGGTGTGAGGGGCGTGACGCTCAACCGGTAGGGCGGCGTGCGGAAGTAGACCGCCCGGACCGCGCCTTCCGACTCCAGTACGCCGAAGTAGGGCGCCTCGGCGCCGTAGTACCGCGAGCCTCGCGTCCGCAGCCCCTCGGTCACCGTCAGTGGGACGGTGTGCAGGGCTGGGCGGGAGCGGAGGAAATCCCCGGCGCGCGTGAGGAACGTGTCCAGGTCGTCGGTGAGATACCAGTCATCGGGACGCATGCCCCATGATCCCGCCCACCCCCGCCCCGACGCCTTCGAATTTACGGGACCTGCGGCTCCGGATCCGTGGCGATCCGCCCGTGCAGATGCACGTCCCGGAACACGTCGTACCGTCCCGCCTCGAACATCGCGCCCCGCAAGGTCCCCTCGTAGCGGAAGCCGCACCGCTCGGCGATACGGCACGAGGCCTCATGGCCGAGGGCGTGGCCGAGCTCCAGCCGGTGTATCCCCAGGTCGGTCAGCGCCCAGCGGGAGGCCACGGCCAGAGCCCGGATGGCGACTCCCCGCCCCCGGGCCTCGGGCAGCACCCAGTACCCGACGCGGGCAACGCTCAGGACGGAGTCGATCGCGTTGACGCCGATGTGCCCCAGCACCGCGCCGCTCGCCGCGTCGGTCACGCAGTACGACGCCCCCGAACCGTCCGCCGAGGCCAGCACCTTGGCCCGCAGCGACTCGCGCGCGCCGGCCAGGTCGTCGACCTGCTTGAGCGGTGTGTTCCAGCGCCGGAACTCCGGGTCCGTGAGCCCGCGCAGCCAGGCCGCGACATCGGCGTCCGAGTCCGCGTCCCACGGGCGCAGTCGGATGCCATGGCCGTGCAGATCAGGAAAGGGGAAGGAGGAGGACGAAGACAGGGGTGCCGAAGGCGGGTCGATGTGCCGCGCGTCCACAGAGCTCATCGGCCCATTCAAACCCGTACGCCTCACTCACGCCGCCGGAATACCGGCACCCCTTCCCGGAACGCCACCTCCAGTTCGGCCCCCGCCCGCAGCTCACCCGCCCCGCACCCCACCACCTCCGTCATCATCCGCGGCCCCTCCGCAAGGTCGACGACCGCGGCCACGTAGGGCGTCCGCTCGCCGAAGGGCGGCAGGTCGTTCCGGTGGACCACGGACCAGGTGTAGAGCACCGCCCGGCCGCTCGCCCGCTCCCACTCCACGTCCTCGCTCCAGCAGTGCGGGCAGAACTCGCGCGGGTAGTGGTGGGCCCGCCCGCACGCCCCGCAGCTCCGGATCAGCAGCCTGCCCTCGGCGGCCGCGTCCCAGTAGGTCCGCGTGAAGGCGTCGGCCTCCGGTATGTCGAACCGAGGACCGCTCAGCCCAGCGCCCCTCGCCCCGGAGCCGGCCATCAGAACAGCCCCAACGCACTGTCCAGCGACCACGTCTGCCACGACATCCCGAACAGCGCGACCACCGACATCAGCGCCATCATCGAGTTCTGCCCCTGCTCGGCCACGTCGTGGATCATGAGGGTGAAGTAGAGGACGTTCAGCAGCAGCGCCCCGACCAGCGCGACCGGGCTCAGGAACCCGAGGACCAGCCCCAGGCCGATCGCCAGCTCCGCGTACACCACGACGTACGCCATCGTCCGCGGGCGCGGCGCCACCATGACCTCGAAGCCGGACCGGACCGCGTTCCAGCGGTGCTTCGCGGCGATGCCCGCCGCCCACGCGATCCCGGTCCCCCGCTCGAACCAGGCCTTCCGGTCCTTGTGCCGCCAGCTTTCCAGCCACCACAGCCCGAGTCCTATGCGCAGCACGGCCAGCCATTCCGCGCCCGTGAGCCAGATCGCATCCATGAATCTGACGGTACGTCAGATAGCGCGTTCCGGGAAGCGCCGTGCACCTCCCGCGAACGCGGGGCCGGGCTGTGCGGCCAGGAAGAGACAGGCCCCGCCCTCGCGGCGAGCCCCCGGCCGGGGGGCGAGCACTCGCCGAATGGCCACAACCGGGTGGTCTACGTCACCAGTCCCACCCGGCCCTCCTACAGGCGTGATCAATCCGCAACCAATTCCGGGCTTGACCGAGACCCATCAACCCGGTGCGTGATTACGCTCGCGCTCATGGCCGACTCCTCTCCGTCCGCAAGCGCCTCGGACCGCCGGCGCCCCGTCTACGTCATCGGCGGCGGCCCGGCCGGGCTCTCCGTCGCGTATGCGCTGCGGGCCCGGGGCATACGCGCCGTCGTCCTGGAGAAGTCCGACCGGGTGGGTGCGGCCTGGCGGCGGCACTACGACCGTCTCCACCTGCACACCACCCGCCGCCTCTCGGCCCTGCCCGGGCTTCCGATACCGCGCCGGTTCGGGCGGTGGGTGGCCCGGGACGACGTGGTGCGGTACCTGGAGAAGTACGCCGAGGTGCACGCGCTGGAGATCGTCACCGGCGTCGAGGTCTCCCGCGTCGAGCGCGCACCCGACGGCGAGGGCTGGCTGCTGCACGCCACGGGCGGCCGCGAACTGACCGGCGCCGCGGTGGTCGTCGCCACCGGCTACAACCACACGCCGTACGTCCCCGACTGGCCCGGTCTCGACGCCTACACCGGCGAGTTCCTGCACGCCGGCGAGTACCGCAGCCCCGCCCCCTACGCCGGCCGTGACGTCCTCGTCGTCGGCGCGGGCAACACCGGCGCCGAGATCGCCGTGGACCTGGTGGAGGGCGGCGCCTCGCGGGTGCGGCTTTCGGTGCGGACGGCCCCGCACATCGTGCGCCGCTCGACCGCCGGCTGGGCCGCCCAGTACACGGGCGTGCTGGTACGGCGGCTGCCGGCCGGGCTGGTCGACCGGCTCGCGCGGCCGATGGCGAAGCTGAGCGTCCCCGATCTCTCCGCGCAGGGGCTGCCCCGCCCCGACACCGGGCTGTACAGCAGGGTCAAGGAGGGCGCCATCCCGGTGCAGGACGTCGGTCTCATCGACGCCGTCCGCAAGGGGCGGGTCGAGGTCGTCGCCGCCGTCGACGGCTTCGAGGACGGCAAGGTCGTCCTCGCCGACGGCACCCGCGTCTCCCCGGAAGCCGTCGTCGCCGCCACCGGCTACGTCCGCGCCCTGGAAGGCCTGGTCGGCCACCTCGACGTGCTCGACGGGCGGGGCAGACCCGTGGCGCACGGCGCCCGCACCTCGGAGCACGCCCCCGGTCTGCACTTCACCGGCTTCACCACCCCCATCAGCGGCACCCTCCGCGAGGTGGCGATGGACTCCGAGAAGATCGCGAAGACCATCGTGAAGAACGGCGGGGACGCGCTGTCCCGTCTGCCCGGATGACATAGAAGCCCGCAACCCCCTGCAAAACCCTCAACTCCCTTCCCTGGAACTCTTGTTACGCCTGAGTCAGATGCGACGGGGGCGTTGAAGCGTGCCGCCGTTCGGGGCCAGAATGTGAACACCGCTCACTTTCTGGCTCCACACTCTCTCCACACGGAGGATGCACGTGGCACGCGAAAGACAGCACCACCCGCAAGCCCTCTCCCGGCGCTCCCTGCTCGGCGGTGCCGCCGCCGCTGCCGGAGCCGTCACCCTCACCGCCACCGCCGCCGGTACGGCGTCCGCCGCGACCACGCGTGACGTGGACGTCGCCGTAGTCGGCGGCGGGCTCGCCGGGCTGACGGCGGCCCGCGACCTGGTGGCCGCCGGCAGGACCGTCGCCGTCCTGGAGGCCCGCGACCGCGTGGGCGGCCGGGTCGTCAACCTGTCCCTGACGAACGGCGGTTTCACCGAGGGCGGCGGCGAGTTCATCGGCCCCACCCAGGACCGCATCAAGGCCCTCGCCGACTCCCTGGGCGTGGCGACCTTCACCACCTACAACACCGGCAAGAACCTCCTCTACAAGGACGGCACCAGGACCCCGTACGCCACCGACGGCATCCTGGGCTCGGTCCCGCCCGTCGACGCGGCCGGCCTCGCCAACGCCGCGATCGTGCAGGCGTCGTTGGACGACATGGCCAAGCAGGTCCCGGTCGACGCGCCCTGGACGGCCGCGAAGGCCGCCGAATGGGACAAGCAGACCTTCGAGAGCTGGCTGAACGCCAACGCGGTCATCCCCTCGGCCAAATTCCTGCTGGACGTGGCCTGCACCTCGATCTTCTCCGCCCAGCCCCGGGAACTCTCCCTCCTCTTCGTGCTCTTCTACATCGCCGCCGCCGGCAACGAGTCCAACGCCGGCACCCTGGAACGCCTCACCGACACCGCGAAGGGCGCCCAGGAGTCCCGTTTCGTCGGCGGCTCCCAGCAGGTGCCGATCAAGCTGGCCGCCACACTCGGCGACCGGGTGGTGCTGAGCGCGCCGGTGCGGTCGATCGCCCAGTCGGGCGGCAAGTACGTGGTGACCGCGGACGGGGTGACGGTGACGGCCGGGAAGGTCGTCGTGGCCGTGCCGCCGCCGCTGGCCGCGCGCATCACCTTCGACCCGCTGCTGCCGGCCTCCCGGGACCAGCTGAGCCAGCGGCTGCCGATGGGCTCGATCGGCAAGGCGATCGCCGTCTACGACACCCCCTTCTGGCGCGCCGACGGTCTCAACGGCCAGGTCGTCAGCGACTCCGGCGTGGTCCGCTCGACCTTCGACAACTCACCGCCCGACGCCTCCTACGGCGCCCTGATGGGGTTCATCGAGGCCGACGAGATGCGGGCGTACGACGCGTCGAGCGTCGCCGAGGTCAAGGCCGCCGTGCTCAAGGACTACGTCAACTACTTCGGCGACAAGGCCAAGTCGCCCACCTCCTTCGTGCTGCAGCGCTGGGACAACGAGGGCTTCTCCCGCGGCGGCCCGGTCGCCTATGCCCCGCCCGGCGTCCTGACCGAGTACGGGGCCGCTCTGCGCAAGCCGGTCGGCGGCATCCACTGGGCGGGCACCGAGACCTCCACCTACTGGAACGGGTACATGGACGGGGCCGTGCGGTCGGGAGAACGGGTGGCCAAGGAGGTGCTCGCCGAGCTGTGAGGCGCCCCGCCGGGATCGATCGGCTTCCCGTCCGGCCTTGAGTGCCCGTTCAACTTTGCGTACACGCCCGTTCCTGACACGGCGTCAGTTCAGTAATCTGACAGGGCGTCAGTTATTGGCTGTCTCTCAGAGGAGCGGGCGGACCGATGCTTGGATCAACCCACGGCACCCTCACCACCGACTCCCGCCGGGCCCGGGTCATCGCCTGTGGCGAGCAACCCGGGCCCGCCGTCCACGGCAGGCCCGCCGAGGCCGACGACCTCGACGTCAGCGGCCTGCCCCTGTACGCCGACGTACCCGATCTGGACCGGTTCTTCCGGCCCGAATCCGTCGCCGTGATCGGCGCCTCGGACACCGAGGGGCGGCCCAACACCGGTATCACCCGGCAGCTGGTGGCCTGGGCGGAACGGGTCGGGGCGCGGCTGCATCCCGTACACCCGAGCCGCCCGTCGGTCTTCGGCATAGCCTGCTCCCCTTCCGTCGCCGACCTGCCCGAGCAGGTCGATCTCGCCGTCCTGCTGATCGCAGAGCCTCTTTTGGTGCTCGAGGAACTGGCCGAGGCCAAGGTGAAGTTCGCGGTGGTCTTCGCCTCCGGGTTCGCGGAGACCGGTGCGGAGGGTGCGGCCGCGCAGGAGCGTCTGGCGGGGGCCGTACGGCGCTCCGGGATGCGGCTGCTCGGGCCCAACACCAACCTCAACGCCTTCGAGCGGTTCCGGGACGACCTCGACGGTCCGGCCATCGCGCTCATCACCCAGTCCGGCCACCAGGGCCGGCCCGTCTTCGCCCTCCAGGAACTCGGCATCCGGCTCTCCCACTGGGCGCCCACCGGCAACGAGGCCGACCTGGAGACCGCCGACTTCATCTCCTACTTCGCCGAGCGGCCCGAGGTCGGCGCCATCGCCTGCTACGTCGAGGGGCTCAAGGACGGCCGGTCCTTCCTGCTCGCCGCCGACCGGGCCGCCCGGCGCGGGGTGCCGGTCGTCGCCGTCAAGGTGGGCCGCACCGAGACCGGCGCCCGCACGGCCGCCTCACACACCGGCAAGCTGACCGGCGCGGACACGGTGGTGGACGCGGCGATGCGGCAGTTCGGCGTGATCCGGGTGGACGGGCTCGACGAACTCCAGGACACCGCGGCCTTGTTGGCGCGTGCTCGGCCGCCGCGGGCGGAGGGTGTCGTCGTGTATTCGATCTCGGGCGGCACGGGCGCGCACTTCGCCGACCTGGCGACCGAGGCGGGGCTGCGGCTGCCGGTCCTCTCCCAGGCCAAGCAGGCCGAGCTGCACCAGTGGATACCGGACTACCTGAGCGTGGCCAACCCCGTCGACAACGGCGGGCATCCGGTCGGCGACCGGCGCGGCCGGAAGATCATCGACGCGATCCTGGACGACCCCGAGGTGGGCGTCCTGATCTGCCCGATCACCGGCCCCTTCCCTCCCCTCAGCGACAAGCTGGTCCAGGATCTGGTGGACGCGGCCGAGCGGACGGACAAGCTGGTCTGCGTCGTGTGGGGCTCCCCTGTCGGCACCGAGCCGGCCTACCGCGAGGTCCTCCTCGGCTCCTCCCGGGTGGCCACCTTCCGCACCGTCGCGAACTGCATCACCGCGGTCCGCGCCTACCTCGACCACCACCGCTTCACCACCGGCTACCGCTCCCCCTTCGACGAGGCGCCCCGCACCACCTCGCCCTCCTTCCGCAAGGCGCAGGCACTGATGCGCCCGGGCAAGCAGCTCAGCGAACACGCGGCGAAACAGCTGCTGCGGGCGTACGGGATCCGCGTACCGCGCGAGCAGTTGGTGACCAGCGCGGCAGCGGCCGTACGCGCGGCGGGCCAGGTGGGCTATCCGGTGGTGATGAAGGCGTCCGGCGGGCAGATCGCCCACAAGACGGAGCTGGGGCTGGTCAAGGTCGGGCTCACGTCCGCCAGCCAGGTCCGGGACGCCTACCGGGAGCTGACCGACGTCGCGCGCTACGAGGGCGTGTCCCTGGACGGCGTCCTGGTGTGCCAGATGGTCGAGCGGGGCGTGGAGATGGTCGTCGGCGTCACGCACGACGAGCTGTTCGGGCCGACCGTGACCGTCGGGCTCGGCGGGGTGCTGGTGGAGGTGCTGCACGACGTCGCCGTGCGCGTGCCGCCCTTCGGTGAGGAGCAGGCCCGGGACATGCTCTGCGACCTGCGCGGGCGGGCTCTGCTCGACGGGGTCCGGGGGCGTCCCCCGGCCGACCTCGATGCGCTCGTCGAAGTCGTCCTGAGGGTGCAGCGCATGGCGCTGGAACTCGGGGACGAGCTCGCGGAGCTCGACATCAACCCGCTGATGGTGCTGCCCAGGGGGCAGGGAGCCGTGGCGCTGGACGCGCTGGCGGTGTGCCGCTGAGATGAACCTGCGTAATGAGATGAACATGCCTGATTCCCCCCGTACCGGCGCGAAGAGTTCCGAGCCGGAAATTTCCACTGAGTCATTGGTACAGCACGCCACTGACAACCAGGTCTGCCGCATCACCCTCAACCGCCCCGAAGCCCTCAACGCCATCACTCCTGACCAGCGCGAACGCATCATCCGACTGCTCGGTGACGCCTCCGCGGACCCGGACGTACGGGCCGTCGTCATCACCGGAACCGGGCGTGGATTCTGTGCGGGAGCCGACCTGCGAGGCGGCTCGGGGGCCGGTGAGCGGGTCCCCGGGGACGTGGCCCGCGTTCTCCGCCTGGGCGCCCAGCGTCTGATCGCCGCGGTCCTGGACTGCGAGAAACCGGTGATCGCGGCGGTGAACGGCACGGCGGCGGGCCTCGGCGCCCATCTCGCGCTCGCCTGCGATCTCGTACTGGCCGCGGAGTCGGCCAGGTTCATCGAGGTGTTCGTACGGCGCGGGCTGGTCCCGGACGGCGGCGGGGCGTATCTCCTCCCCCGTCTGATCGGCCCGCACCGCGCCAAGGAGCTGATGTTCTTCGGCGACGCGCTGTCCGCGGCCGACGCCGAACGCCTGGGCCTGGTCAACCGGGTCGTCCCGGACGGCGACCTGGACAAGACGGCGCGCGACTGGGCGTCCCGCCTGGCCGCGGGTCCCACCCGCGCCCTCGCCCTGACCAAACAGCTGGTCAACGCCTCCCTGGACACCGACCGAGCGACCGCCTTCGCCGCCGAGGCGGCCGCCCAGGAGATCAACATGACGACCGGGGACGCCCAGGAAGGCGTACGGAGCTTCGTGGAGCGCAGAATCCCCGAGTACAAGGGGCGCTGACCTTCCCATCTGACGAACCGTCAGCTTCAATGGAGGGGTGATGGGACACGCAGGGGCGGCCGCCGCCGCCGTCCGCTACCTCAGGTCGGCCGGCACCCCGGCCCCCGTAGAAGCGCTGCCGCGCCCGGAGCTGCGGTGCGTCGGCGAGGACGAGCGCGCCTCCGTCGGCCAGGCCGAGTTCCGGCGTGTCCTCGGCAATTTCGCGACGGGGGTCACGGTCGTCACCGCACCCGCCGCGGGCGACGAGGACGGTCCCGCCGGCTTCGCCTGCCAGTCCTTCTCGTCCCTCTCCCTCGACCCACCGCTGGTCGCCTTCATGGTCGGCCGTACGTCGACGACCTGGCCGCGCATCGCCCGCGCGGGCGTCTTCTGCGTCAATGTGCTCGGCGCCCACCAGGGCGACCTGTGCCGCGGCTTCGCGGTGAGCGGCGCGGACAAGTTCGCGGGCGTGGCCTACGACGCGGCACCGGTCTCCGGCTCACCGCGCCTGACCGGCACGCTCGCCTGGATCGACTGCACGATCTACGCGGTGCACACGGGGGGCGACCACCTGATCGTGGTCGGCCGGGTGGACGCGCTAGGGACGGGCGAGGCCCCCGACGGACCGCTGGTCTTTCACCGGGGGCGGTTCGGGCGGCTCGGCGGAAGCTGAGGCTCGGCTGGCCTAGGCGGAGGAGTCGGGGGTTTCGGGAGAGGGCGGCAAAGGGTCTGCCACGAAGGTTCCAAGCCCGACTTCGCCTCGCGTCCAGCCCTCTTCCCGTGCATGCCGCATGGCCTTCGCCGCGGTCGCGTTCACCACGCCGAACTCATGGGCGATCTCCAGGGTGGACGGCACACGGCTTCCCGGCGGATACACGCCGTCCTCAATGCGCCGGATGATCTCCGCTGCGATCTGCCGCCATAGCGGACGCGTGCGATCAAGGTCCATGGGGTCCAGTGTGGCTGCTCACGCGGCTCGGAGAAGGCCGAGGGCCGACTCGGCTACGCAGGGATTTCTGGTGACGGCGGCAAAGGGTCGGAGACGAACCATCCCCGCTGAGGTACGGCGTACACCCAGCCCTCATCGGCCAGCAGACCAAGCGCCCGCCGGACGGTCGTCCGCGCGATCCCGTACCGCTGCACAAGCTGAGCTTCACTCTGCAGCATCCGCCCCGGCTGCCAGTCTCCGCGCTAAATCTGCGCACGCAGGATCTCGGCAAGTTGCCGGTACGGGGTCAGCGGAGCGCCATGATCAATCTCAGCGTCAGGATTCATGAAGTCGACGCTAAGCAAGTGGATTGATGTGCGCTCTTTGAGATACGTCTCGCGTCAAGTCGATACAAGGCGATACCATGGAAGACATGAAAACGCCCCGGCGGGAAGGATGAGAGCTTCCATGCCGGGGCTGAGCCGACTGAACTGGAGTCGACCCATGCGCAGCCTACTGGCCGCGATCCTGAGCCTCTTCCTGCCTCCGCGCGGAGCGCACCGCGCCGCTACAGCACCATCTCCCACATCCTGTCCGCCCCTTCCAGCCCGCAGTCCCATGCCCGTGCGCCGGTCGCTCCCGTACCTGACGGACGTCGTCGCCGTCGACGGCCAGCCCATGGTCCGTCCATACGTCGTCGCATGGGAACGCGAGCGTGACCAAGACGAATGGCGCTGCTTCCCCTGGGAGGTCGCCGTATGAACGCACGGCATCCCCGGAGCCTCGGCGTCGATCCGGCCACCGGCAAGGAGGCGTTCGTGATCGCGCGCCCCGGTGGTTTTCTTGAGGCGCTGGCCGACGCGCGCGCCTTGGAAAGCGCCGCCGTCCTGGCGGCGGTCGTCGGGGCCGTATTGGAGGCGGGCAAGGCGTCAGACGCCGAACTCGCCGCTCTCGTGCCGCCATTGCACGCGGCGCTCGACGAATGCGTCGACATGATGGCGGCGGACAGGGAGTGACGGCATAGAGGCGTCCCGCCACAGGACGTACAACGGACGTGGGTGTCCAGGCCTCGACCTGGACACCCGGCAAGCACGTGCCCTTCCCTTCAGGCGGGTTCAGGCCACGGCCGGCACGGGAACCGCCGGGCGGCGCCGGATCACCAGTGCCATCAGCGCCGCCACCGCGCACAGCGCGCCGGACGCGTACCAGACCATGTCGTACGAGCCGAAGACGTCACGCGCCACGCCCCCGAGGAAGGCCACGAGGGCGGCGCCGACCTGGTGGGAGGCGAGGACCCAGCCGAAGACGATGGCGCTGTCCTCGCCGTACTGCTCGCGGCACAGGGCGACGGTCGGCGGGACGGTGGCGACCCAGTCGAGGCCGTAGAAGACGATGAAGAACAGCATCGGGGGGTGGACCGACGGGGCCAGGAGCATCGGCAGGAAGAGCAGGCTGATGCCGCGCAGGGCGTAGTAGACCGCCAGCAGCCGGCGCGGTTCGAAGCGGTCCGTGAACCAGCCGGAGGCGATCGTGCCGGCCACGTCGAACACGCCGATGACCGCGAGCAGCGAGGCCGCGGCCGTGACGGGCATGCCGTGGTCGTGGGCGGCGGGCACGAAGTGGGTCTGGATCAGCCCGTTGGTGGAGGCGCCGCAGATCGCGAAGGTGCCGGCCAGCAGCCAGAAGGTGCCGGTGCGGGACGCCGAGAACAGCACGGTCACCGCTCGGCGGGCGGCCCCCACCGCGGGCTCCGGCTTCGGCACGAACTCCTTCGCGCCGTACGGCTTGAGGCCCACGTCCGCCGGGTGGTCGCGCAGCAGCAGCCACACGAAGGGGACGACCGCGAGGGCGGCGAGGGCCACCGTGACGGCCGCCGGGCGCCAGTTGTGGTGCTGGACGATCCAGGACAGCAGCGGCAGGAAGATCAGCTGGCCGGAGGCCGAGGCGGCGGTGAGGATGCCCGTGACCAGGCCGCGGCGCTCGGTGAACCAGCGGTTGGTCACGGTCGCGGCGAAGGCCAGCGCCATCGACCCGGAGCCCAGGCCGACCAGCAGACCCCAGCACAGCAGGAGCTGCCAGGCGGCCGTCATCCACACCGTCAGGCCGGAGCCGAGCGCGATCACGGTCAGGGCGACGGCCACGACCTTGCGGATGCCGAAGCGGTCCATCAGCGCCGCCGCGAACGGGGCGGTGAGGCCGTACAGCGCGAGGTTGACGGAGACCGCGGCCCCGATCGTGCCGCGCGACCAGCCGAACTCCTGGTGCAGCGGATCGATGAGCAGGCCGGGAAGCGAACGGAAGGCGGCCGCGCCGATGATCGTCACGAAGGTGACGGCGGCGACGAACCACGCACGGTGGACACGGGTGCCAGGGGATCGCCCGGACTCGGGCGCCGTTTCGACTGCTGCGGGTTCGGTTGTCTGGGTCACGACATAGAGCATCCAGGCCGGAACCGGACGCAACCACTGGCCCGAAGGACAGTATTCGCTAGGATCGGGCCATGAGCAGTGAGCCGACAGACCCGGAGTTCCGCCCGCACCGTGTGGTCGTCCTCGCCCTCGACGGACTGCTCCCCTTCGAGCTGGGCATCCCGCACCGCATCTTCGGACGCCCCAAGGACGCCCGGGGGCGGCCTCTGTACGAGGTCGTGACCTGCTCGATCCGGCCACCGGGCCCGGTGGAGACCGACGCCGACTTCGCCATCCAGATCGAGAACGGCCCTCAGGCCCTGGCCACCGCCGACACGGTCGTCGTCCCGGCGTCGTACGAACTCGGTCCGGTCTTCGAGGAGGGCGTCCTCACCGACGAGTTGGCCGCCGCTCTCGCCCACATCCGGCCCGGCACCCGGCTCGCCTCCATCTGCACCGGCGTGTTCGTCCTCGCCGCGGCCGGCTACCTGGACGGCCGCCCCGCGACCACGCACTGGGCGGAGACCGACCAGCTGCAACGCCTCTTCCCGAAGATCGACGTCGACCCGAACGTACTGTTCATCGACGACGGCGACATCCTGACCTCGGCCGGCGTCGCCGCCGGCATCGACCTGTGCCTGCACATGGTGCGCCGCGACCACGGCACCGCCGTCGCCAACGAGATCGCCCGCCGCACGGTCGTACCCCCGCACCGCGACGGCGGCCAGGCGCAGTACATCCAACGCCCGGTCCCCGAGCCCCAGTCGGCGACCACGACGGCCGCCCGCGCCTGGGCCCTGGGCCGCCTGCACGAGCCGATCCAGCTCCGGGACATGGCCGCGCAGGAGTCCATGTCGGTCCGCACCTTCACCCGCCGCTTCCGCGAAGAGGCCGGCGTCAGCCCAGGCCAGTGGCTCACCCAGCAGCGCGTGGAGCGCGCCCGACACCTCCTGGAGTCGACCGACCTGTCGGTCGACCAGGTGGCCCAGCAGTCCGGCTTCGGCACGGCCCAGTCGATGCGCCAGCACCTACAGACACTCCTGGGGGTCACACCCACCGCGTATCGCCGTACTTTCCGTGCCGGGGAGGGCCGCGAGAGGTCCACCGGCAGCGGTCCCGGACATTACGGCGGTGTCGGCGCCGTGCGCTGACCGCCGGGCGCGGCGGACCTCGCCCCACCAGCCGATCGCGGTCAGCACCAGGGTCAGGGCCACACCCCAGAGGATCGCCGTGGAGGGCGCCGTCACCCGCAGCAGCGCGCCGGCGAGAGAACCTGTGACCGCATAACCCGCGCCCGAAGCCGCGTACATGACCGAGTAGCCGGCCGCCTGGGCGCGGGGCGGAAGCGCCTCGCGCAGCGCCAGGGTGCGGACGAGCAGTACCGCCGACTGGAGCATGCCGCCGACGACCAGCGCGACCGCGATCCCCGCCGGGTCCGGTATCAGCGCGACGAGCGTCACGCACGCCATCACCGCGACCATCAGCACGGCGCTGCGGGTGCGCGGCGGACCGGGCCAGGCGCGCAGACCGTGCAGAAACGCCCCGAGCGCCCCGCCCACCGCCAGTCCGGTCAGCATCGGCCCGGACCAGCCGACACCTGTGCCCCGCTGTTGCAGCAGAGCGGGCAGGACGAGCTCGGCCAGACCGAGCAGGGCGAGGCCCGCCGCACCCGTGACGAACAGCGGCCAGGCACCGGCCAGCAACCGGAGTGGGGACTTGTCCGACCGCCCCTCACCGCCCTCCTCCCTCATGTTCCGCGTGTCCCAGCCGGCCGGCAGCAGGGACAGACCCGCGACCGACGACGCCATCAGGGCGGCCGCGAGCAGCAACGGGGCGCGCGGTGCGACGCCGAGGGCGAGGCCGGTGACGGCGGACGGGGAGACGGCCCATATGCCCGACACCAGCATCGACTCGGCGGACAGCGCCTGCGACGCGGCCCGTTCGGGAACCAGGCCGGTGAGCAGCGCACGCAGTCCCCCGGCCGCGGCGGCCGGCGCGGCACCGGCGAGGAACGCCAACGCGCCGAGAACCACGGGCTGCGTGTCGGGAAGCACCCCGATCCCCGCGAAACCGACCGCTCCGAGGCCGAGTCCCGCCGCCAGTTGAGGGCGGGCACGATCGGGGCGCAGCCGCATGCCGAGGAGGGGCGCGCCGATGATCTCGCCGAGGACATAGACCGCGGCGACGGCCGCACCCAGCGCGTACCCTCCGGGGCGTTCGCGCACCAGGAAGACCAGGGCCAGCGGCGCCATCGCCACCGGCATACGGGCGCCGACGGACGTGCAGGCCCAGACCAGGACCTGTGGGGAGGCGACATCGCGGTAGCTCATGCGAAGACCGTAGGGGCCGCCACTGACAGTGACCCATCGGATTTCCACGGGTCTGTGGACAACTCGGCGCCGCCTGCCCGGTGTCAGAAAGTGAGCACCCCCCTGGCCACCCGCCCCGCCTCCGCGTCCGCCTTCGCCTTCTCGAAGTCCTCGATCGGGTAGGTCTCGGTCACCAGTTCGTCCAGCAGCAGCCGTCCTTCGCGGTACAGCTCGGCGTAGAGCGCGATGTCCCGCTGCGGGCGTGAAGAGCCGTACCGGCAGCCCAGGATGGACTTGTCGAGGTACATGGACGAGACGAGGAAGGAGGCCTCCGCGGTCGCCGCGGGCACCCCCAGCAGGACCGCCTGGCCATGCCGGTCGAGCAGGTCGATCGCCTGCCGGATGAGTTCCACCCGCCCGACGCACTCGAAGGCGTGGTCGGCCCCCGTGGGCAGGATCTCCTTCACCCCGTCCGTCGACGTCAGGAAGTGCGTCGCCCCGAACTGCCGGGCCACCGCCTCCTTCGCCGGGTTCGCGTCGACGGCGACGATCCGCAGGGCGCCCGCGATCCGTGCGCCCTGGATGACGTTGAGCCCGATGCCGCCGGTGCCGATGACCAGCACGCTGTCCCCGCGGTCGACCTTCGCACGGTTGAGCACGGCTCCCACCCCGGTCAGCACCCCGCACCCGATCAGTGCGGCGGCCGGCAGGGGAATGTCCCCGGGGATCCGGACCGCCTGCACCGCCTTCACCACGGTCCGTTCCGCGAACGCCGAGTTGGAGGCGAACTGGTAGACCGGCCGGCCGCCCTGTACGAACGGCTGCCCGGGACGGCCGATCGCCTGCCGGCACATCGTCGGCCGCCCCCGGTCGCACTCCGCGCACGCACCGCAGTTGGCCAGCGTGGACAGTGCGACGTGATCACCCACCTTCACATGCCTGACCCCGGCGCCGACGGCCTCCACCACCCCCGCCCCCTCATGCCCGAGCACCACAGGAACGGGGAACGGTATGGTCCCGTCCACCACGGACAGATCGCTGTGGCACAACCCGGCTGCCGAGATGGCGACCTGCACCTCTCCCGGCCCCGGCTCCCGCACCTCCAGGTCGTCCACGACCTCCAGCCGCTTGCCGTCGAACACCACACCGCGCATCAGAAGACCCCCTTGGGCTCCCTGGGCAGGCCGAGCACACGCTCGGCGATGATCGTGCGCTGGACCTGGTCCGAACCGCCGTAGATCGTGTCGGCCCGGGAGAACAGGAACAGATGCTGCAACGAGTCGAGTTCGTACGGCGCCGTCGGCGACCAGTCCACCGGTCCGATCCCCGCCGCGGCCCCGCGCACCTGCATCGCCAGCTCCCCGAGCCGCTGATGCCAGCCGCCCCACAACAACTTGGCCACGCTGGACGCCCCGGCATCCGTGGAACCCCCCAGCGTCCGCAGCGCGTTCCACCGCATGGCCCGCAGCTCGGCCCACTGCCGCACCAGCCGCTCCCGTACGACGGGATCGGCGACCGCCCCCGTCTCGACGGCAGCCCCCACCACCCGCCCCAACTCCCCCGCGAACCCGATCTGCTGGGCAAGCGTGGAAACCCCCCGCTCGAACCCGAGCAGACTCATCGCGACCTTCCACCCGCCCCCTTCACCCCCGACGACGTGCTCCACGCGCGCGTGTGCCCCGTCGAAGAAGACCTCGTTGAAGTCGCTGGTCCCGGTCAGCTGCCGAATGGGCCGCACCTCGATCCGCCCCGGCTGGTCCATGGGAACGAGCAGAAAGGTCAGCCCATGGTGCCGCCGGGACCCGGGTTCGGTCCGGGCCAGCACAAAGCACCAGTCGGCCTCGTGCGCCAGCGAGGTCCAGATCTTCTGCCCGCTGATCCGATACCCCGCCCCGTCCCGCACGGCCGCGGTCCGGACCCCCGCCAGATCGGACCCGGCACCGGGTTCGCTGTACCCCTGACACCACAGCTCGTCACCGGCGGCGACGGGAGGAAGAAACCGGCTCTTCTGGTCCGGCGTTCCGTGCGCGAGAAGGGTGGGCGCCAGCAGCTTCTCCCCAATATGCCCCGACCGCGGCGGAGCTCCAGACCGCGCGTACTCCTCGGCCCAGACGACTTGCTGGGTGAGCGTGGCGCTCCGATTGCCATATCCCCCTTCGGACCATCCGAGCCCTATCCACCCCGCCTTACCGAGGGTGCGTTCCCAGGCACGACGATCCAGCCCAGGTTCGGCGTGCTCGGAGAGCCACGCCTGGGCTTCCATCCGAAACGCCTCATCGTCTGTGGTGAATGCAAAGTCCACGGGTCTCCTCTTAGCGCCGTTCAGGGTCGCTTCCCTAGGGGCGCGGGGCTGTGTCGATTTGCGGCTCCGCCGCGTGGGCGCGACCAGCCACAACCGACCCGCACCCGCCGAACCGCAAAGCCCCCACGAGCTCCTAGGCGTTCGGCCTGTCACCCCGTGCCGCCGCCTTTTCCATCGCGTCCAACCGCAAAAGCATCGGCATCGGATCCACCCCCACCGCCCCCGGCAAAACCTCCGCAATCCGCTCCGGAGTCCAGGAACCCTCGGCATACGCCGAGCGAAGCTCCCGCGGCTGAGCCCACACCGCCAACTTCGGCCCCGCGATCGTGTACACCTGCCCGGTGATCCCCTGCTCCTTCGCCCGGTCGGACAGCAGGTACACCACCAGGGCAGCCACATCCTCCGGCTCCCCGATCTCCGTCAGCTCCATGGGAACGTTCGCCGACATCCGCGTGCGAGCAACAGGCGCCACCGCATTGGCACTCACCCCGTACTTGTGCAAGCCCAGCGCGGCGCTCCGCACCAGCGAGATGATCCCGCCCTTCGCCGCGCTGTAGTTCGCCTGCGAGACCGAGCCCTGGTGATTGCCGCTGGTGAACCCGATCAGGGTGCCCGCCCGCTGCCCCCGCATCACCGCGGAGGCCGCCCGGAACACGGTGAACGTGCCCTTCAGATGGGTGGCCACGACCGGGTCCCACTCCTGCTCGGACATGTTGAACAGCATCCGCTCACGCAGGATCCCGGCGACGCACACCACCCCGTCGAGCCGCCCGTACGTCGAGACCGCGACGTCGACCACCCGCTGCCCGCCGGCCATCGTGGACACGTCGTCGGCCACCGCCACGGCGTCTCCGCCCGCCGCCTCGATCTCCTTGACGACACCCTCGGCGACCTCGCTGGTGGGCGAGGCCCCGTCGATGGCGACCCCGTAGTCGTTGACGACGACCTTCGCCCCCTCGGCCGCCGCGGCCAGCGCCACCGCACGGCCGATGCCCCGTCCGGCGCCCGTCACGGCGACGACCTTGCCTGCCAAGAAGTTCCCCACGTCCGGCCCCTTCCCGCGGTTTCTGACGGACCGTTAGATTTTATGACCCGTCAGATACCTGGAGACAAGCCCCGGGGAAAGCCGATGTCGATGCCCGCGGAGTTCGACGAGATCGCCAAGCGCGTGAACAACTGGGGTCGTTGGGGCGCCGACGACGAGATCGGCACCCTCAACCTGATCACCGACGAGGTCGTCCGCGAGGCCGCCGCGACCGTCCGCACGGGCCGCCGCATCCCCCTCGCGCTGCCCCTGCAGCAGGACGGCGTGCAGACCGGGATGATCCCGGGGCGGGTCAATCCGCTGCACGCGATGGTGCAGATCAACCAGGAGCTGTTCGGCCCGGGGTCGGTGGCGTGCAGCGACGACGCCGTGACCATGGGGCTGCAGGCCGCCACGCACTGGGACGCGCTGCCCCATGTCTCACACTCGGGCCGGCTCTACAACGGCCGCCCGGCCGGCACCGTCACCGCGCACGGCGGCGCCGAGTTCAGCGGTATCGACAAGGCGCGGCACGTCGTCTCGCGCGGGGTGCTGCTGGATGTGGCACGCGCGCGTGGCGTCGACCGGCTGGAGGGCGGGCACGCGGTCACCCCCGAAGACCTGGAGGCCGCCGAGGAAATGGCCGGTACGCGCGTGCGTGCCGGTGACGTCGTGCTCGTACGCACCGGGCAGATCCAGGTCTGTCTCGCCGGGGACAGGCACGCGTACGGCTACCCCTCTCCGGGTCTGTCGATCCGCACCCCGGAGTGGTTCCACGCGCGCGATGTCGCAGCCGTCGCCAACGACACCCTCACGTTCGAGATCTTCCCGCCCGAGATCGAGGACCTGTGGCTGCCCGTGCACGCGCTCGACCTGGTGGAGATGGGGATGCTGCAGGGCCAGAACTGGAATCTCGAAGAGTTGTCCACAGCCTGTGGAGAAGCCGGCAGATACACGTTCCTGCTGTCGGCGATGCCCGAGCCCTTCGTCGGTGCGACAGGGACTCCGGTGGCCCCCGTCGCCATCCTGTGAGGTTCGCCGACCGGCGGCGCGGTGCTCCCGCCCCGAGCACGGCACCACGCGCCGCCGACCGACTCGGCGCACCCTCCCCGCTCCCGACCTCGCTCGAGCGGGGGGACCCCCATCGGCTCCTCCTGGCCCTGAGGGAGCCGACGCCGAATCACGATCCGCACTCGTCGAGGGCTCCCGTCACCGAAGCCCTCGTCGTCCCCTCACGGCGAATCGCTGACCACAAGCGTGATCAAACGGACACGATGCGTCAACACCCGTACGGGGATTTATTACTTAAGCCCAATTTGTCGTGGGCGCGCACAGAAGCACACCCGGGCGCATCGCCTCAGCCGGCCAAGGCGTGAGAGCGGTTTCTGCGACCGTGCACCCGAGCTGACGGATTCTCCGCGCCCGTGCGCCGGTCACACCGCCTCGAACGCCAGCCCCTCGTACGCCGTCGCGCCGCCCACACAGGCCTGTGCGGTCTGCCGGGTCTGTGCGCAGCGGTCGAGTTCGCACCAGATGCGCTTGCCCGCGCCCTCGGGGCTCCAGCCCCAGCGGTCGGCGAGACCGTCGACGAGGGCGAGGCCGCGGCCGCCGGTCGCGTCACCGTCGGCGCACCGGGGCACGGGGGCCCGGTCGCTGCTGTCGGCCACCTCGAGGCGGACGGTGGCCGATTCGGCGGCCACACCGGGCAGGGAGAGCCGCAGCACGGCCGGACAGCCGGTGTGCACCACGGCATTGGTGACCAGTTCGGAGACGAGCAGGATCAGCGTCTCGGCGAGCGGCTCGTCGGCCTCTATCCCGGACCCGGCAAGGCGGGAACGCGCCCACCGCCGGGCTCGCCCCACCTCAGCGGGGTCGGGCCGGACTTCCAGCTGCACCTGAAGCACCTGCACCGCTCACACCATCCGAACCGGCGGACACATGACCTCGCGCCACGCGCGCGCCGCAACGAGGGCCACGATCGTAGCCATTTTCTGCATGACCAGAACAATGGCCAGTGCAGAGCCCAGAGCAAGGGTCACGGAACGTGAATCCCTTAAGAGACAGCATGGTTGACGTACAGTCACGCCAACAAGCGCTTCGGGCATATTCCAGCGCGAAGGAGTACCCGTGCGGCATACTGTGCGACGCTCACTGCGGGGACTCGAACAGGCCAGTTCCGGCATCACCCCGGGGGCAACACCGGTACGGCTCATGCTCGCAGCCTCTCGCATCCCACAGAAGGTACCGGAGCGGGACGCCGACTCCAGGACGTGACGGGTCACGCGTAGGACACAACCCGATATCAACGCTCCGTAATTCCGGTATGCCACAATCCGCGACAACCGCGAGCCCGGCTTCCGCGACATCCCAGGCTGGCGCTGTTCAGGCCACCAGATCCGCTGCGAGCAGCTCCTCACTCTCCGTGACCGCTCCGCCACGTTGCGCCCGCACCCATGCCCGCTTCAGATGCAGATGCACCTCGGAGTCCCAGGTGAAGCCCATGCCGCCGTGCACCTGGAGGCAGTCGCGGGCGCCGCGCACGGCGGCCTCGTCGGCGAGCAGCCGGGCCGCGGCGATGTCGCCGCGGTCGGCGGTGACGGCGGCCGCATAGACCGCGGCGCGTGCCAGTTCGGCGCGCACCAGCATCTGCGCACACAGATGCTTGACCGCCTGGAAGGCCCCGATCGGCTGCCCGAACTGCTCACGTGTCCGGGCGTGTTGCACGGCCAGCTCGCACACACGCGTGGCCGTGCCGAGCTGCTCCGCGGCGGTGAGGAGGTCTGCGACGGGATCGGAGGGTGCCGGCGCCGGTACCCGGTGCAGGGGAGTCAGCGGGTCCACCGACCGCATGGGTACGGCCCCCTCGGCACCGCGGCGCACCACGTCCGCCTCGTCCAGCCACTCCACGATCCTGCCGTCCGCAGCGGCGACGACGACCTCCCCGGTGGCGGCTCCGGGCACTTCCCCGGCCGCGAGATGCGTGGCCACGAGCGGCCCGGGCACCAGCGCCCGCCCGGCCTCCTCGAATGCCAACACGGCTTCCGGAAGCCCGAGTCCGGCTCCCCCATCGGCTTCGGGAAGGCGCAGGGAGAAGAACCCGAGGCCCCCGAGAGCCCGCCACAGAACCCGGTCGAGACGGAACGTAGAACCGCCGACCCGTGCAGTGCCGGACAGGGGCGCGGGGCTGTACACATCAGCGGCTCCGCCGCGGGGCGCGCCCAGCCCCCACCCGCCCGCAGACGACCGACTACCAGTCACATCCCGCACAGCCGCCTGCAAGGCCCTTTGCTCCACGGTCAATTGAAACCGCACCGCTCACCTCCCCTTCGGCAACCCGAGAATCCGCTCGGCCACGATGTTCTGTTGAATCTGCGAGGTACCGGCAGCGATGGTGTACGACAGCGACGACAGCCGGTCGAGCGTCCACGGCCGTTCCAAGTCCAGGGAGTCCGCTCCCAGAACCTCGGCGGCAACGTCGTACAACTCCTGCCGCGCATGCGAATACCGCAGTTTGAAAACCGAACCTCCCACCCCCGGCACACCGCCGGAGGCCTCCGCCTCGCTCACGTTCCACTGGATCAGCCGCCACAGCCCCCGGAACTCCGCATTCAGCCTCCCGAGGCGGCGCCGCACCACCGGATCGTCCCAGCGGCCGCGCCTCCTCGCCTCCGCGGCGAGTTCGCCCAGCACCCGCCGGCAGGCGACCACCTCGCCCACGAACGCCGTACCGCGCTCGAAGGACAGCGTCACCATGGTCACGCGCCAGCCGTCGTTCTCGTCCCCGACCCGGTTGGCGACCGGCACCCGTACGTCGTCGAGGAACACCTCCGCGAACTCGGCCGACCCGGCCAGGGTCCGCAACGGCCGTACGGTGACGCCCGGCAAGGACATGGGCATGGCCAGCCAGCTGATCCCCCGATGCTTCGCCGCCGTCGGATCCGTACGCACCAACAGCTCGCACCAGTCGGCCACTTCGGCGTGCGAGGTCCAGATCTTGGACCCACTCACCACATACTCGTCGCCGTCCCTACGCGCGCGCGTGCGCAGTGCCGCGAGGTCGGAGCCGGCGTCCGGTTCGCTGAAGCCCTGGCACCAGACCTCCTCGCCGCGCAGGATCGGCGGCAGCCAGCGCGCCCGCTGCTCCTCGGTCCCCTCGGCGGCGATGGTCGGCCCGGCGTGCAGCAGCCCGACGAAGTTCGCGCCCACATAGGGGGCGCCCGCCTTCTCGGTCTCCTCCAGGAAGATCAGCCGGGTGGTCGGGGAGGCGTCCCAGTGGACGTCGGCGTATCCGGCGTCGTACAGCATCCGCTGCCAGCCGAGGTCGTACGCCCTGCGCCCGGGCCAGTCCTCCGCGGAGGGCTTCACGGGCAGCGTCGGCAGCACCTTGCCGAGCCACTCCCGCAGCCGTGCCCGGAACTCCTCCTCCTCGGGCGTGTACGACAGGTCCATCAGCGGTCGAGGTCCAGGCCCAGCATGCGGATCGCGTTGCCGCGCATCAGCTTGTAGACCGTCTCGTCGTCGAGGCCCTTCACATGGTCGAGGGCGACCTCCTTGGTGTGCGGGAAGGTCGAGTCGACGTGCGGGTAGTCGGTCTCGAAGGTGGCGTTGTCCCGGCCCACCACGTCCAGCGAGGCGACCCCGTGCTTGTCGCGGAAGAAGCAGCAGAACATCTGCCGGTAGTAGTACGTCGACGGGGGCTCCGGGATCAGGTCGCGCACCCCGCCCCAGGCGCGGTGCTCCTCCCACACGTCGTCGGCACGCTCCAGGGCATACGGGATCCACCCCATCTGGCCCTCGGAGTAGGCGAGTTTCAGGGTGGGGAACTTCACCAGCACCCCGCTGAACAGGTAGTCCATCATCGAGGCCATGGCGTTGTTGAAGCTCAGCGAGGCCTGGACGGCGGGGGGCGCGTCAGGGGAGGCGGCGGGCATCTGGGAGCTGCTGCCGATGTGCATGTTGACGACCGTCCCGGTCTCCTGGCAGACCGCGAAGAACGGGTCCCAGTAGCCGGAGTGGATGGAGGGCAGACCGAGGTAGGTGGGGATCTCGGAGAACGTCACCGCCTTCACCCCGCGTGCGGCGTTGCGCCGGATCTCCGCGACCGCGAGCTCCACGTCCCACAGCGGGATCAGACAGAGCGGGATGAGCCGGCCGCCGCTGTCGCCGCACCACTCCTCGACCATCCAGTCGTTGTAGGCGCGCACACAGGCGAGCGCGACCTCCTTGTCGTGCGCCTCGGCGAAGGTCTGCCCGCAGAAGCGCGGGAAGGACGGGAAGCAGAGGCTGGCCTCGACGTGGTTGAGGTCCATGTCCTCCAGCCGGGCCTTGGGGTCCCAGCAGCCGCGCCGCATCTCCTCCCGGGTGATGCCCTCCAGGGTCATCTCGTCCCGGTCGAAGCCGACGGCTGCGATGTTCCGCTTGTAGGGGAACTTCAGGTCCTCGTAGATCCACCAGTCGGTCGGCTGGCCCTCGGGGTCCATCGTGATCCGGTACTTCCCGCCGATGTAGGCGAGCTCGCCGATCCCCGCGGTGAGCGCCTGCGGGCCCCGGTCGCGGTACTTCTGAGGCAGCCAGGTCTCGAAGAGGTGGGCGGGCTCGATCACATGGTCGTCGACGCTGATGATGCGGGGCAGTTCGGTCATGGGTCCCCCACTGGGCACTCAGTTATCTGATGGACCGTCAGATTCGCTCCATCGAGCAGGCTAGTCGCGCACCCCTGGACCGACAAGGCGCCGAGCCCTACGCTCTGCGCACGATCTGACTGCCCGTCAGTTCGGCATCAGCTCCGTGTCAGCTCCACGAGGGGGCCGCCGTGAACGACACCGCCCACGCACTGAGCGCATCCCGCACCCTCTGGGACCTGCTCGCCCGCCGCGCCGATCTCACCCCCGACCGGCCGGTTCTCCTCCAGGACGACCGCTCGCTGAGCTTCGGCGAGCTACGCGCGCGTGCCGAGCGCGTCGCGGCCGGTCTGTACGACATGGGCGTACGTCCCGGCACGGTGGTCGCCTGGCAGCTGCCCACCCGGATCGAGACCGCCCTGCTGTCCTTCGCGCTGGCCCGCCTGGGTGCCGTACAGACTCCGGTCATCCCGTTCTACCGGGACCGCGAGGTCGGCTTCGCGCTGCGGGAGTCGAGGGCCGAGTTCTTCGCCGTACCCGGTGAGTGGCGGGGCTTCGACCACACCGGGATGGCGCGGCGGCTCGGCGCGAAGGGGGTCTTCGAGGCGTACGACGTGCTGCCGGACGGAGATCCGCGGGTACTGCCCCCGCCGCCCCGCGACGGCACCTCCGTGCGCTGGATCTACTGGACCTCGGGGACGACCTCCGACCCGAAGGGCGTGCTGCACACGGACCGTTCGCTGATAGCGGGCGGCTCCTGTCTCGCGCACGCGCTGCGGCTCTCGGCGGACGACGTGGGCTCGATGGCCTTCCCGTACGCCCATATCGCCGGGCCGGACTACACGGTGATGCTGCTGCTGTACGGCTTCCCGGCGGTGATGTTCGAGCAGTTCGCCCTGCCGGACGCGCTGGAGGAGTACCGCAGGCACGGGGTGACGGTGGCGGGCGGGTCGACGGCGTTCTACTCGATGTTCCTGGCCGAGCAGCGCAAGCAGCCCGGCCGGAAGGTCATTCCCTCGCTCCGGCTGCTCGCGGGCGGCGGGGCGCCGAAGCCGCCGGAGGTGTACCACTGCGTCGTACGGGAGATGGGGGTGCAGCTCACCCACGGGTACGGCATGACCGAGGTGCCGATGATCACCATGGGGGCGCCGGACGACACCGCGGAGAACCTCGCGACGACGGAGGGGCGGCCGCCGGAGGGGATGGAGATACGGATCGTGGACGGGGAGGTGCGGCTGCGCGGGGAGGCCGTGTGCCAGGGCTATCTGGATCCGGCGCAGACGGCGGAGGCCTTCGACGGGGAGGGGTTTCTGCGCACCGGTGACCTGGGGTTCGTGACGGACAGCGGGCATCTCGTCCTCACCGGGCGGCTCAAGGACGTGATCATCCGCAAGGGCGAGAACATCTCGGCGAAGGAGATCGAGGACCTGCTGGCCGCCCACCCGGCGGTCGGGGACGTGGCGGTGATCGGACTGCCGGACGCGGAGCGCGGGGAGCGCGTGTGCGCGGTGATCGAGGTGGGGGCACAGCCCGAAGGCGCCGCGGAGTTGACCCTGGACTTGGTGACGTCGTACCTGCGCGCGGAAGGGCTGTCGGTGCACAAGCTGCCGGAGCAGCTGGAGGTGGTGGACGCCCTTCCGCGCAACGAGACGCTGCGCAAGGTGCTCAAGTACCGGCTGCGCGAGCGCTACGGACGGGACGCCGACCCGCGGCAGGACGCTACTCGGGGACGGTGAAGTAGCGGGCGAACGCCGGGACGATCTCCGCCTCGCCGACCTTGCCGTCGCCGTCGGTGTCGAGCGCGGCGGCCACACTGTGGGCGATGCCCTCTTCGACACCCAGGATCCGCAGCACGCGCGCGGTGTCCTCGACGGTGGCGGCCCCGTCGCCGTCGGTGTCGGCGAGGTCGAGGGCCGCGTGCAGGAAGGGGCGGGCGATCTCGGCGAACCGCTCGGGGTTGTCGCGCAGGCGCTTGACCGCGCCGTTCACGAACTCCTCGCGGTCGATGCGCTGGTCGCCGTCCCGGTCCGCCATGCCGGCCATGCCCTGCCAGAACGCCTCGGCTCCGCCGTACAGGGCCTGGCCCTTGTCGGAGCGGGCCGCGACGGCGAACTCGGCGAGCAGCGCCTTGGCCGCTGCGCTGAAGTCCTCGCGGTCGATGAAGCCGTTGCCGTCCTGGTCGAAGGTGGCGAACCGGGCGGCGATCCTGCGCTCGTACTCGCTGCTGACCATGTCTTTCGGGCCGCCTTACGTCATCTCGGGTGCATCTCGTCGGAGCGTACGACGCGGGAGACCGTCCGGGCGCGGGAAAGCGGCGCTTGTGCCAAGACCGGGGGAATTTCGGGACAACTGTGTGGCACATGGAGCTGAGCTACGACCCCCTGCACGGCTTCGGCCCAGGTCAGGCCGAAAGCGGATCGGCCTCTTCCGCGACCGCCGACGCCACGTCGGCGTACACGTCGAACAATCGGCGCACGCCCAGAGCGCCCAGGACGCGGTTGACGTGTGAGCCCTCGACCGCACCCTGCGCCGGGAGTATCAGGCGCAGCGTGCCCTGGCAGGAGCGGATGAGGCGGCGGGCGGCGATGAGCACCCCGACGCCGCTGGAGTCGCAGAAGAAGACCTCGGAGAGGTCGAGGACGAGGCCGTGGCGGCCGTCGGCCACCACGTCGTGCACCCGCTGACGCAGCACCGGCGACGTCACCAGGTCCAGCTCGCCCGACACACGGAGCACGGTCCAGTCGCCCTGCTCGCCACCGGTCACATAGAACGCCACCACCATGCCCTTCGCTCGCCGGAGTCCCCGCAAAACGGAAGCCGTTCCTACGCTTCCTTGCAGCGCGGCTGCCCAGCGGCCGTTCCCTGAAACACGACGCAAGAAACGGGAACCGATCGGAAGAGGCTTGTTTTAATCGACTTCGATCCTGTTCGATCAGGTCTGATCGGAGGTCGAGCGGGTAGGCAGGCACAGAACGCAGGCTGCACACATTGCGACAAAGCGACGTGCACTGTCGTAGGTGCCGACTACATTCGAGGAGACGATGGACGCAGGCCGGGCCGACGAACGGGCAGGGGTGAGGGGGCCGTATGACGAAGAAGGACGCACCGCCCCGCTGGGACCGCAAGATGCAGCAGCGACTTGCACGCGGTGAGGCGGCCGCCCTCGGCGAACTCTACGACCGGTTCGCCTCCCTCGTGCACGGCCTGGCCCACCGCGTCCTCGGGGACGAGCGCGCGGCCGACGGCATCACGCGTGACGTCTTCGCGCACGTCTGGGAACACCCCGAGGCCTACGACCCCCAGCAGGGTCCGCTGCGTTCCTGGGTCGCCACGCTGACCCACCGCCTCGCCGTGCAGCGGCTGCGCACCACCGAGACCGCCGCCCTGGCCCAGGGCTCCGGCGGCTCCACCGAGGACCTGGAGCGCAAGGTGCGCCGCGCCTCGGTCGCCGCCCGCGCCGACTACATCGTCACGTCCATGCCCGCCCCGCTGCGCGCCGCCCTGGATCTGGCCTACTTCCAGCGCCGCGACTACCGCCAGACCGCCGCCGACCTCGGCGTCACCGAGGACGAGGCCCGCCGCCGGCTCCGCCTGGGCCTGCAGCTCCTGGCCACCGCCCACGACGTCGGCGCACCCGGCGCACCGCCCGGTTACGGGGGTGCCGTGTGAACGACGCAGGCAGCGCGGACCGCTTCGATCCCGGAGGATTCGACGGCGAGGACGACCCGGGCGGCACGAACGGCCCCGCGGACAAGGGCCACTTCGAGGACAAGAGCGGCAAACACGACGAACAGGACAAGGGCGAGCGGCAGGAGGGGTACGGCATCCCGGGCGGACCCACGCACGACAACGGTGACGACATCTCCCAGGATTCCGGCCGGCCACCCCGCATACCGATGCCCCGCGCCTCCGTCGAGGACGGCGGACGGCCGCTGCCCGCCCTGGAGGACCTGGACGAGACAGCGCAGCGGCCCGCCCCGCCGGTCCTGGAGCACCGCGTCCTGAAGTCGCTCCTCGGCGCCTGGGCGCTGGCCGCCTGCTCGGCGGAAGAGACGGCGGCCGTCGAGGAGCACCTGGGCGACTGCGGCTCCTGCGCCGACGAGGCGCTGCGGCTGCGCGAGGCGGTCGGCCTGCTGCACCAGCCGGAGAGCCTCGACCTGGACCCGGGCCTGCGCACCCGCGTCCTGGACGGCTGCCTCGACCGGCGCCCGCCCCGCATCCCGGTGCCCGGATGGGCGGCTCCGTACGACGCGGAGGCCGCCCGGCTCGACGCGCTGCTGCAGGACATCGGGGACGCCGAGTGGCACAGGCCGGTGCGGCTGCGCTGGTTCGAGGCGGAGGGCCCGATGACCCGTCGTACGACGGTCGCCGGGGTCATCGCCCATCTGCTGTCGGTCGACGGGCTGGTCGCGGTCGCCCTCGGCATGGACGACCCGCTCGGCGACGTCGCCGAGGCGGGCTCCACACCCCGGGCCCGCACCGAGGCGTACTGGCGCACCTCGCACTTCCCGCCGGGCCGTTCCGTACGGGCCCCCTGGCGCGAGCAGACCCATGACCTCGTCCGCACGGCGTCCTTCATCAGCGACTCGGGGCCGGCCCGGCCGACCGTCTCCTACGGTGACTTCGAGCTGCCGCTGCGGGACGCGATGGTGGACCGGGCCTTCGAGTGCTGGGTGCACGCCGAGGACATCGCCGAGGCCGTCGACTACCCGTACGAGCCGCCCGCCCCACGCCATATGAACCGCATGATCGACCTCGCGGCGCGGGTCCTGCCGGACGTACTCGCGACCCGCCGCCGGGCCGGCCTGGCCTCGCCTCCCCACCACCGGCACCTGGTCCCGGCGGGCGAGCCGGGCCGCAGCCTGCGGCTGGAGATCGAAGGGATGGGCGGCGGCGAGTGGCTGATCCCCCTCGACTCCCCCGCGGCGGTCGGCTCCGCCGCGCACGAGGTGGCCCATGTGGCCCTGGACGGCGCGGAGTTCTGCCGCCTGGCAGCAGGCCATGTGCCTCCGGCGGAGGCAGCGGTGGGGCAGGTCGGGGACCGGGAGGCGATCAGGGATGTGTTGTTCGCGGCGGCGAGTTTGAGCCGGATGTAGGGGGCGGTGCGGTTTCGTCGGCGGCTGCGGGTGCGCCCTGAAGGGGCGCGGGGAACTGCGCGATCAGCCACGACGATCCCGCACTCGCCCGACGGCAGAAGCCCCCGTGCTCCTAGGCGAACACGACCGTCCGACGCCCGTTGAGCAGAATCCGCCGCTCGGCATGCCACTTCACGGCCCGCGCCAGCGCCTGGCACTCCACGTCCCGCCCGATCGCGACGAGCTGATCCGGCGTGACGTCATGCCCCACCCGCTCGACCTCCTGCTCGATGATCGGCCCCTCATCAAGATCCGCGGTCACGTAATGCGCCGTCGCGCCGATCAACTTCACACCCCTGGCATGAGCCTGGTGATACGGCTTCGCACCCTTGAAGCTCGGCAGGAAGGAATGGTGGATATTGATGATCCGCCCGCTGAGCTCCTTGCACAGATCGTCGGAGAGCACCTGCATATAGCGGGCGAGCACCACCAGCTCGACCCCCTCCTCGCGGACGATCTCCAGCAGCCGCGCCTCGGCCTCCGCCTTGGTGTCCTTCGTCACCGGAATGTGGTGGAAAGGAACGTTGTACGAGCCGACCAGCTCGGCGAACTCCGTGTGGTTGGACACCACCGCCGCGATCTCCACCGGCAGCGCCCCGATCCGCGTCCGGAACAGCAGGTCGTTCAGGCAGTGCCCGAACTTGCTGACCATGAGGACGATGCGCATCTTCGCGTCGGCCCGGTTGATCTGCCAGTCCATGTGGAAGGAGTCACCGATCGCCGCGAAGCTCGCCCGCAGCTTGTCCACCGTCACCGGCTCCTCGGCCGAGAAGTGGACGCGCATGAAGAACAGACCCGTGTCGTGGTCGCCGAACTGCTGGCTGTCCTCGATGTTGCAGCCGGTCATGAAGAGATAGCTCGACACGGCGTGCACGATGCCCCGCTTGTCGGGGCAGGAGAGCGTGAGGACGTACTGGTCGTCGAGCGCCGCGGCTCGGGTGGACTGCTCGTTCATGCAGGACAGGGTCCCATAAACGGGCCCCCGGTCCGGACCGGAGTCCGCTACGCGGACCTGGTCATGATCCGCAGCACCTCGAGCGTGCGCGGCGGCGCGTCCGGGTCCTCGCCGTCGGCTGTCGCCATCCGCACATGCGCGTCCCGGGCCGCCCTGACGGCTTCCGGCCAGGCCTGGTTCTCGACGTATGCGGAGACCGGCGCGTCGGGCCCGACCTGGTGCATGATCCGCAGCACCCGCAGCACGGCGGTGTCGACGAGGGCCGCCTCCTGGGAGTCCCGGAAGATCGTGCCGACGTATTTCTCGGCGGACCAGTTGTCCAGCCAGGTGTCCTCGACGAGGCGGTACACGGCGTCGGTCACGTCCCCGTATCCGTCGACGCCGGCCAGCCAGACGTTCTGCTGGAACGCCGGGTCGGAGAGCATGTGCAGCGCGGAGCGCACATTGCTGCGCCAGCGCCACCACGGCATGTCGTTCAGTGGCATGCCGCCCATGGTGGAGGAGCGACGGCCGCGACGGGAAGAGTTCTCCGAACCTTGCACGGTCATCGATCGTACGTTCTCCCGCTCGGGCGTCCCACCGGCCCCCGTAATTCACCTCGCCGTCACCGGTCGATAACCGAAGGTCACCCCCGGGTTGGCGATGTGGCGGAAGCGTGTGTGCCCATGACCGGCAGGCGACGCAATCGCAGCACCTTCCTCCCCACCCGCACCCGGCATCTCAGAGTCACCGCCCTCTCGGCGGGGGCGCTGGTCGCCTGTGCCTCGCTCGTCACCGGTTGTGGGGTCATCCCCGGTACCACGGGGGGTTCCGGGGATACCCCGATCACCGTCATGACCTGGGCCCCTTCCGACACCAGCGCGACCAACAAACCCGGCATGCCGGCCTTCGCGCAGGCCTACGCCCGCTGGATCAACGCCCAGGGCGGCATCAACGGCCGCAAGCTGAAGGTCCTGACCTGCAACGAGCACAACGACAGCGTGGCCGCCGCGAAGTGCGCCCGCCTCGCCGTCAAGGAGAACGTCGTCGCGGTCGTCGGCTCCTACAGCCAGTACGGCGACTCCTACCTCCCCGAGCTGGAGGGCGCCGGCATCCCCTACATCGGCGGCTACGGTGTCACGACCGCCGAGTTCACCAGCCCTATGTCCTACCCGGTCAACGGCGGTCAGCCCGCCCTGCTGGCCGGCCTCGGCAGGGAACTCGCCGGCGGCTGCGGCCCGGTGGCGCTCGTACGGCCCGACAGCATCGCGGGCGACGAACTGCCCGCCATGCTCGACTCCGGACTGAAGGCGGGCGGGCACCGCCCCGCGATCGACCAGCGGGCGGCGGACGACACCACCGAGTACTCGGGCCCCTCGCGGCAGGCGCTGACGGCCACGACCGGCACCCCGGCGAAGGGCGGGTGCGTGATCCCCGCGCTCGGGGACCGCACCGACACCTTCATGGACTCCTTCCGGCGCGACCGCGAGGACTATCCCGCGGTGAAGACCGCCGCCACGCTCGACAGCGTCGACCAGACGGTGATCAACGAGTCCGGCGGACAGTCGGGGCCGTACGAGGGGTCCTACGTCACCGGCTGGTACCCGGTGTCGAGCGATCCGCGCTGGGACGCCATGAAGAAGGTGATCCAGGAGCAGGCCTTCGGCGACAACCGCATCGACGCCTCGGACACCGGGGTGCAGACGACCTGGATCGCGTACACGGTGTTCCGGTCCGTCGTCGCGTCGTTGGGCAGTGGCGATGTCTCCGCCGACACGGTGCGCAAGGCCCTCGACGACGGGCTGAAGGTCGACACGGGCGGACTGACGCCGACCCTGCAGTGGTCCTCCGAGGGCCCGCTGGCCAGCATCGGCTTCTCCCGCATGGTCAACGCCGACGTGACGCTCCAGGTCGTGCGCCAGGGTCAACTCGTGGCGGCGAACAAGGGGTTCGTGGACGTGACGAAGACACTGCAGAGCGCGGACGTGAACTGAGGCCCACGTCCGCGCTTTCACGTCACAGCTGGGTCGGCTGGCGCAGGCTCAGGCCGTACGTCGTCGCGATGGCGTTCCACAGCTGGGCCGCCTTGACCTTCTGCTGGCTGGCGGTGCCGCTCTCGCGGTTGCCGGCCGCGGTCTGGCCGGTGGGACGGGCCTGGCCCTTCTTGCAGCCCTTCTTGCCGCCGACCTGGTCGGCCCAGGCCGCGTAGTGGTTGTCGGCCGCCGCGGACGCCTGCCAGGCCCTGGTGAGCGCGGCGGTCAGCGCGGCGTGGTTCGGGAGCTTGTCCACGGACAGGCCGGACAGCCGGGTGACCAGCTCGGCGCGCTGCTTGGCCGCGTCCCGCAGGTCGGAGGCGGCCTGGCCGAGGTCCTTGCACCCCTTCACACTGTCCACCGCCCGGATCACCGAGGCCCGGCTGCCACCGCTGTCGGCGAGCAGCTTGTCCAGGGCTACGGCCTGCTGCTTCGCCGCATCGCCGGCCGACGAGGCGGAGCCGTCGGTCGCCGGGGCCGTGGCGGAGACGGTCTGGTTCTTGTCCTTGCCGCCACCACCCCCGCCCCCGCCGTTGAGCAGCGCGCCGGCGCCGACGCCGAGCACGACGATGCCGACACCGATCGCGGCGATGAGCGGCACCCGTGAGCGGCTCCGACCGCCGCCGTCACCGGGCGGGGAGTACGCGCCCTGCGGGGGCTGTGGGACCTGTGGGGGCGGCTGCTGGAAGCGCGGCATCTGCTGCGTGGCCTGGGCGGGGCTCTCGGCACCGGGTCCGCTGCGGAACAGGTTGTCGAACTCGGCGGGCGGCTGCCGGTCCCCGCCCGGCGGCATGCCGTACGGCGCCTGCCCGGTGACCGGCGGTATGTACTGGGTGGCCTGCGAGTCGGGCCCGGCCGCATGCGGCGCATGCCCGAGGAACTGCGTCGCCTCGGACACCGAACCGCCCCCACCCACCTCGGGCGGCAACGCCCCCGGTGCAACGGGCGGAATGTACTGCGTCGCCCCTTCGGCATGGGAAGCAGCGGCAACGGGCGGTATGTACTGCGTGGCGCCCTCATCCACAGCGGGCGGAAGCGGAGCACCACCGGGGACGGCGGGAGGCAGCGGCGCGGCGCCCGAAGCCGAGGCACCATACGCGCCCGGCGCGGCGGGCGGCAGGGGTGCGTTCGCCGGGGGCTGCGGTATCGCGGGCTGCCCGCCGTACGACGGGGCCGGGGTGCCCTCGGGGGGCAGCGGCCCGGACGCGTGCGCCCCCCACTGGTCCGGGGGCGGCGACTGCTGCTGGTCGGGTGCCCCCCACGCCGGGGCCGGCGGTGTCGGCCAGCCCTGGCCCGGCGGCGGGGTCTGGCCCTGCTGCTGTTCGGGGCCCCACGGCGTGCCCCAGGCCTGGCCGCCGGGCGGGGCCGCACCCGGGGCCTGCGCGCCGTACGGGCATGGCTGCTGACCGCCGTGGGCACCCGCCTGGGGGCCGTTGTACGGGCCTGACTGCTGACCGGCGGAGTGGCCGGCAGGCGGTCCGCCGTAGGGGCCGGGCTGCGGGCCGGTCGGGGCCTGGGCGCCCAGCATGCCCGGCAGCAGGGGCTCGCCGCCGTCGGAGGGCAGCACGATGCCTTCGCGCGCTTCGCGCGGCGAGGGCTCCTCGCCCTGTCCACTCTGCGTCACCGGGACTCCTACGAATGGGGGACCTTCGGAATCGTCGGCTCACGCTACCGGGTCCCCCGAGCCGGGTGCCACGCAGCTCAGGGCGCAACCTCCTTCCCTGTGACAGCAGTAACAAAACCGCTCTACAGACCGCTGTATCTGTCACCCGCTCCGGCCGACCCCGCACGGCAACCGGCCGTTGTCCGCAGGTTCACGCAGCCGCCTGCAGGTCGAGCCGGGCCCCGAACTCCCGCACCACCGGCTCGTCCCGGTACGGGTCCAGCCGCTGCTGGAAGTCCTCCAGGTACTCGGCGCCCCGGTTGGAGCGCAGGGACTCGAGGAGCTCCACGGCCTTCAGCCCCGTGTTGCAGGCCTGCTCGATCTCCCGCTGCTGCACCTGCGCGGTGGCCAGCAGCACATACCCGATGGCCCGCCTGCGCGCCTTGGTCTCGGGGAGCCCGGCCAGCGACTCCTGCGCGCGCCGCGCCGCCGCCTCGGCCTGTCCGAGGTCCCGGTGGCAGTGCGCCAACTCGTCGGCGAGGTACGCCTCGTCGAAGTGCCCGATCCACGCCGGGTCGTCCCCGGAGGCGGAATCGGCGGACTCCAGCGCCGTGACCGCCCGCCCGGACGCCACCTGGGCCGCCCGCGCATCGCCCATCAACGCATGCCCGCGCGCCTCCGCCGCATAGAACATCGCCTCCGCGCGCGGTGTCACGCGCCCACGCGCCCCCTCCTGCGCCGCCCGCGCCAACTGCGCGATCTCACGCGGGTTTCCGAGCTGCGCCGCGAGGTGGCTCATGGAGGCGGCGAGGACATACCCGCCGTAGCCGCGGTCCCCGGCGGCCTGCGCGAGCCTCAGCGCCTGGATGTAGTAGCGCTGGGCAAGGCCCGGCTGCCCGGTGTCGACGGCCATGTAGCCCGCGAGCTCGGTCAGCCGGGCCACCGCGGCGAACAGATCACGGCCGACGGCCTCCCGGTACGACCCCGCCAGCAGCCCCGAGACGACGCTGTTGAGGTAGTGGACCACGACCGGGCGCACATGCCCGCTGCCGTACTGATGGTCCAGATCCACCAGCGCCTGCGTCATCGCGCGCACGGCCGCCACGTCGGACTGCCCCACCCGCGGCCCCGCCGAGCGCGACACCTGCGAGTCGGGCGAGGAGATCAGCCAGTCGCGACTCGGCTCGACCAGCGCGGAGGCGGCGACGGACGAACCCGACAGGAAGTCCCGGCGCCCCACGTCACTGCGCCACAGCTCGCAGACCTGCTCGATGGCCCCCAGTACCGTCGGCGAGAACTGGAGACCCACGCCCGAGGCGAGGTTCTTGCCGTTGGCCATGCCGATCTCGTCGATCGTGACCGTACGGCCGAGCTTGCGTCCCAGCGCCTCCGCGATGATCGCCGGGGCGCGGCCCCGCGGCTGCTGCCCGCGCAGCCAGCGGGCCACGGACGTCTTGTCGTAGCGCAGGTCGAGGCCGTGCTCGGCGCCGCACATGTTGACCCGGCGGGCGAGCCCGGCGTTCGAGCACCCCGCCTCCTGGATGAGCGCCTGCAACCGTTCGTTCGGCTGTCGCGCGACGAGAGGCCTTGCGGCCATGGCGTACCCCCTGGGAACAACCCCTGAAGCGAAAAGATCCGGCCGTGAAGATCAATGCCCCGCCGACAGACCTAAAATGCGAGGCTTGCGCGGATTGCCGGGGTAAAGGCGGAACCCGACCCCACCGGTGGCTACCCAGCTCACGCCGAGGTTCCTCCCGCGCGCCCCCACACGTGCATCCATGCGCCCCAGATACGGAATCAATGCTCCTCCCCCGCGCGCGCTACCCCCGTAACTCCAGGTAGGTACGGGAGTTGAGTTCACCGTGGAAGAGACGATCGCCGGCCCCGAAGCCGCTCAGATTCCGAAGCAGCGTGGGGAATCGCTGCAGGAGACCGCCGTCCGCTACGCCGAGGAGCGCCACTGGGACGTCTTCCCCGGCACCTGGCTGGAAGCCGTCGACGGGGTGTGGCACTGCTCCTGCGGCGACCCCGCGTGCGCCGCGCGCGGCGCGCATCCGGCGGACGACGACTGGGAGGCGCTGGCGACGGGCAGCGCGACCGTCGCCCGCCGGATGTGGCAGAAGCATCCGACGGCGTCGATCCTGCTGCCGACGGGGCGCACGTTCGACGCGATCGAGGTCGCCGAGACCGCGGGCTTCCTCGCGCTGGCGCGCATGGAGCGCATGGAGTTGACGCTCGGTCCTGTGACGTTGACGCCGGATCGTCGGATGCACTTCTTCGTGCTGCCCGGAGCGGCGGTGAAGATGCCCGAACTGGTGCGGAAGTTGGGCTGGTCGCCCTCGTCCTTGGATCTCGTTGCGCTCGGGGAGGGGGCGTATGTGGCCGCGCCGCCTACGCGGTACGGGTCGCGGGGGGCCGTTCAGTGGGCGTGTCGGCCCACGCCCGCCAATCGGTGGCTGCCGGATGCGGAGGAACTGATCTCTCCGCTTGCCTATGCGTGTGGGCGGGATCGGTAGTTTCGCGACTGCGGGTTGTGTGTGGTTGCTCGCGCCGTTCCCCGCGCCCCTGAAGGGGCGGCTGTCGCACCGTAGGGTTCTTGTATGACGTCGGGAGCAGTGGCTGGTACAGCGGCCGTACGTGTGCGAGGGCTGTGGAAGCGGTTCGGGCAGCAGGTTGCCGTTGCCGGGATTGATCTGGAGTTGCCCGCCGGGAAGTTCATCGGGCTCGTGGGGCCGAACGGAGCGGGAAAGACCACGACCCTCTCCATGGTGACCGGGTTGCTGCGGCCCGATCAGGGGAGTGTCGAGGTCGTCGGGCACGACGTGTGGCGGGATCCGGTGGCGGTGAAGGCGCGGATCGGGGTGCTGCCGGAGGGGCTGCGGCTCTTCGAACGGCTGTCGGGGCGTGAACTGCTCGCGTACAGCGGGCGGTTGCGCGGGCTGCCCGGGGCCGAGGTCGACAAGCGGGCCACTCAGCTGCTCGACGTGCTCGACCTGGCCGGCGCCCAGCACAAACTCGTCGTCGACTACTCGACCGGTATGCGCAAGAAGATCGGCCTCGCGGCCGCGCTGCTCCACAACCCCGAAGTGCTCTTCCTCGACGAGCCGTTCGAGGGAGTCGACCCGGTGTCCGCCCAGACCATCCGCGGGGTCCTGGAGCGGTACACGGCCTCGGGCGCCACCGTCGTCTTCTCCTCCCACGTCATGGAACTCGTCGAGTCGCTGTGCGACTGGGTGGCCGTGATGGCCGCCGGCCGTATCCGCGCGCACGGCACGCTCGCCGAGGTGCGCGGCGAGGCGGCTTCGCTGCAGCAGGCATTCCTCGAACTCGTCGGCGCGGGCGGCCGCGACACGGGCTCGAACCTGGACTGGCTGGGCGGCGGCGCGCGATGACGGGCGAAGCCAACCTCACACCCGTCTTCGTACGGCTGAAGCTGTCGCTGCTGCGCAACGGGCTCAGGCAGTCCGGCGGACGGCGGGCCGCCTATGTCGTATCGGCCGTCGTGGTGGTGCTGTTCGGGGCGCTGCAGCTGCTCGGGCTGATCGCGCTGCACGGCAACAGGCACGCCCTGTCCGTGGTCGTGCTCCTGATGGCCGTGCTGGCGCTGGGCTGGGCGGTGATGCCGCTGTTCTTCCCCAGCGGAGACGAGACGCTCGACCCGACGCGCCTTGTGATGCTGCCGCTGCGGCCCCGGCCGCTGGTGCGGGCGCTGCTGGCGGCCTCGCTGGTGGGCATCGGACCGCTGTTCACGCTGCTTCTGCTGGCCGGTTCGGTGATCGCGGTCGCGCACGGCGGCGCGGCGTACGCCGTCGGTGTCCTCGCCGTCGTCCTCGGGCTGCTGGTGTGCGTGGCCCTGGCGCGGGCCGTCGCCGCCGCCAACATCCGCCTGCTGACCAGCCGCAAGGGCCGCGACCTGGCGGTGCTGAGCGGCCTGGTCATCGCGATCGGGGCGCAGCTGGTCAACTTCGGGGCACAGCACCTGGGTTCCTCCGGGCTCTCGCAACTCGACCCGGTGGCGGACGTCCTGAAGTGGGTGCCGCCCGCGTCGGCCGTCGGCGCGGTGGACTCGGTGAGCAACGGCTCGTACGGCATCGCCGCCCTCCAACTGGCCCTGAGCATCGCCGCGTTGACACTGCTGCTCGCCGTCTGGTCACGCCATCTGACCCGGCTGATGACCTCGCCCGACGGCTCCACCCTCCAGGCCGCCGAACCCGCCGCCCGCGAACGTTCCACCGGCGGCCTCGCCCGCCTGCTGCCCTCCGGCCGCACCGGCACGGTCATGGAACGCAGCCTGCGCTACATCTGGCGCGACCCCAAGACCAAGGCGGCCTGGGTGACCTCGCTCGCCATCGGCCTGATCGTGCCCGTGTTCAACGCGCTGCAGGGCACCGGCTCGATCTACTTCGCGTGCTTCGCCGCGGGGATGCTCGGCATCCAGATGTACAACCAGTTCGGCCAGGACACCTCCGCGTTCTGGATGGTCGCCACGACCATCTCCTCCACGCACGACGCCTACGTCGAGCTGCGTGGCCGGGCCCTCGCCCTACTGGTGATCACCCTGCCGTACGCCACCCTCGTGACCGTCCTGACCACCGCGATGCTCGGCGACTGGCCCCGTCTGCCCGAGGTGCTCGGCCTGTCCTTCGCCCTGCTGGGCGCGATGCTGGCGACCGGCGCGTGGACATCCGCCCGTTTCCCGTACTCCATCCCCCAGGAGGGCTACAAGAACGTGGCCCCCGGCCAGGCCGGCCTCGCCTGGATCTCCATCTTCGGCGGCATGGTCTCCGCGGCCCTGCTGTCCGCCCCCGTCATCGTCGCCACGATCTGGGCAAACGTGGCCAAGGACGGCGACCGGTGGGGCTGGCTACTGCTCCCGGTCGGCGCGGCGTACGGAGCGGGAATCACCCTGGCAGGCCTACGCCTGGCGGCCCCGCGCACGGCAGCCCGCCTCCCGGAGATCCTCACGGCGGTGAGCAAAGGCTGACGGATCTTTCTGACACCGGGGCATGGAGCGCCCCCAAAGGGGCGCGGGGCTGTGTCGATTTGCGGCTCCGCCGCGTGGGCGCGAAGCCCCCACCGACCCGCACCCGCCCAACAACCAGCACCCCCGAGCCATGAGGCGCCCCGCCTCACGCAGTGAACACCGCGTCGAGGAACGGCTCGACGGCCGCCCGCCAAGCCACCGGCTGGTCATAGTGCACAAGATGCCCCGCATCAGCCACCTCCGCATACTCGCCGAGAGGCAACACCCGCACCATCTCCTGGGCCTCGGCCCGCCCCAACTCCCCGTCGACCCCGCGCACGACAAGTGCGGGACACCGCACCTGCGCAAGCTCCTCCCAGTGCGCGTCGTACACCCAGGTCTCCCGGGAGCGCAGCATCTGCTCGTAGTCGAAGACGGGCCGCCAGCCGTCGGGCGACTCGTGCATCACCTCCGCGTAGAACTCCCCGCGTGCCGGATTCGGTCGCTCCACCCACGGATCGTCCTCGCCGAACCACTTGCGTACGTCGGCGAGCGTGGCGAAGGGGACGGGCCAGGCCTTGAACCAGTCGGCCCACTCCCGCTGCGAGGCGACCCCCAGTGCGGAGGCCCGCATGTCGCAGATGATCAGACCCCGCACCAGTTCGGGGCGCTTGGCGGCGAGCTGCCAGGCCGTCAGCGCGCCCATGGCGTGGCCGATGAGGACGGCCGGGGCGAGGCCCAGCTGTTCGAGCGCGGCCTCGGCGTCCTCGACGTACGCCTCACGGGTGAAGGAGGCCTGTGGGGGCTTGTCGCTCTGGCCGTGGCCGCGCTGGTCGAGTGCGACGGCACGGTGCCGCCCGGAGAGCCAGCGGGCGGTGGACGCCCAGTGCGAGGCGCGGCCCATCAGGCCGTGCAGTAACAGCACCCCGGGGGTGGTCTCGGGCGCGGGTTGCGCCGGGTCGGCCTTGGGAGGGTCGCCGAACTCCCAGGCCGCGAGGCGTACGCCGCCCGCGCCCGTCACGTCGATGCGTCGCGCCATGGTCTGGCACCCCCCTAGCTCCGCTCGGACCGCTCGCTCCCGCTCGAGCCGGCCGGTCCTGTGAACCGTGTCCTGCCGTGCCGTGCAGCTGGCTGTTCGTGTGAGCTCAGTTCTCGTGCGCTCACTCCTGAAGCGCACATTCCGCGTGACCTGTCACCGAAGGCTATCGAATGGGTATTCGAAAATGTGGTGCCTGCGGGCAACACCCCTCGTACGAGTGACCTCGCCCGAGGAATGATCGCCGCCACCGAGGGGAGATCTTCAGCGGGAGGCGGACCGCTCGGGGAAAACGGTCCGAAGGGGATGACCCTGAGAGCTCGGGGCTCCGGGTCAGCACAGGGGAGGACAGGCCCCGGCGCCACACGGCGCCGGGGCCCTCCACACGTCTGCGGCACATCCTCCCGGCCCCCTCAGGTCATATGCCTCACGCGACAGCCTCGCACGCGAAACGTCCGAGCGCTGCGATTTCGACGCACCGGATCCCGACCGTCGAAGAGATCGACGCCAAGCCCGCAGGGCGCCCCAAACCCCCCTGGAACAACGGAAGTTGACGACTTCAGCGCTTGGCGACGAACACATGGGAGGCGACATCCGCCTCCAGCTCGGCCGCCTCACCACCACTGCCCACCAGCACACCGCCCGCCGACTCCGTCACACTCACCACCGAACCGGGCTGCACACCCGCCCGCCGCAGCGTGTACATCAGCTGCGCATCCGTCTGGATCGGCTCACCGATACGGCGCACCACGACCGTCTTGCCGTCGGCGCCCGGGTCGAGGTCCGCCAGCGACACCATGCCCTCGTCCAGGAACGGGTCCGCGCCGTCCTTCTCGCCCAGCTCCTCCAGCCCCGGAATCGGGTTGCCGTACGGCGACTCGGTGGGATGCCGCAGCAGCTCCAGCACGCGCCGCTCCACGGCCTCGCTCATCACGTGCTCCCAGCGACACGCCTCCGCGTGCACCTGCTCCCACTCCAGGCCGATCACATCGACCAGCAGACACTCGGCGAGCCGGTGCTTGCGCATCACGCGCGTGGCGAGCCGCCGGCCCTCGTCCGTCAACTCCAGATGGCGGTCCGTCGCGACGGACACGAGACCGTCCCGCTCCATCCGCGCCACCGTCTGGCTGACGGTCGGCCCGCTCTGGTCCAGCCGCTCGGCGATCCGGGCGCGCATGGGGACCACACCTTCCTCCTCCAGCTCGAGGATGGTGCGGAGATACATCTCCGTGGTGTCGATCAGTCCGGACATACGTGCCCCTCGATGAGATCTGCCGGAAGCACGACAGCTTCCCGGCGTGTGCGCTGGCCCTGGCTTCAATTCTGACGCATACCACTGACAACCGTGCCTCGCCGCTGAAACCACGGCGTTACGACCGGGCCCTCGACCCCCCGTATTGACACGGCACTGGTCCAGACCGCACGGTGATCCGCGACACATCCGCGCCCGGACCCCACACCGCCCCGGAAGGACCCGCATGAGCGACGGCAAACTGGCCGACCAGTTCTTCGACGCCGCGATCGACCTCCTGCAACGGGTCCGGGACGAGGAGGCACAGTCCATCACGGCGGCCGGCACCCTCCTCGCCGACACGATCACGGACGGCGGCCGCCTCTTCGCCTTCGGCGCCGGTCACTCCTCCCTCGCCGCCCAGGACGTCGTCTACCGCGCGGGCGGCCTCGCCCTGATGAACCTGCTCGCCGTACCGGGCGTCGTCGGCGTCGACGTGATGCCGGCCACCCTGGGCTCCGCCCTGGAGCGCGTCGACGGCCTCGCGACCGCCGTCCTCGACTCCTCGCCGCTCCGCGCCGGGGACGCCCTGGTGATCATCTCCCTCTCCGGCCGCAACGCCCTCCCCGTCGAAATGGCCCTCCACGCCCGCGCGCTCGGCGTGAAGGTCATCGGCGTGACCTCAGTGGCGTACGCGACCGAGACCCGGTCCCGGCACAGCTCCGGCACCTATCTGCGCGACCACTGCGACCTCGTCCTCGACTCCAAGATCCCCATCGGCGACGCCACCCTCACCCTCGACACCGTCCCGGCCCCCTTCGCCCCGGCCTCCACGGTCGTCACCAGCGCGATCCTCCAGGCCGTCATGGCCACAGCAGCAGGCACCCTGGCCGAACGCGGCATCGAACCGCCCCTGCTGCGCTCGGGAAACGTGGACGGCGGCCACGAATGGAACGCACGGGTGATGCGGGAGTACGGGGACCGGATCTTCTACCAGCAGTAGGAACCAGACAGTAGGAACCGGCGCACCGTTTCGGCGCCGGGCTGCGCTACCGCCCCACGACCCCCGCCAAATCCAGCGCCGCAGCGATCCGCACGGCGACATCCTCCGCGTACACCGCGTCCGCCCGCTCGAACTGACTCCGCCCACTCCCCCGCAGAAACGTCACGACCCCCAACGTCCGCCCCCGGCTCCGCAGCACCGCACACAACGCATGCACCGCATCCCCCGGCCACTGCCGAGCCAGCGCCCACTCCCGCGCCTGCTCCGCCGGCACCGCCCCCACGCTCACCCGCACGGACCCCGCCCGCTCCACGCACTGCAACGCCGGATGCCCCTGCCCGTACCGCACCGGCAACCCCGCCTGCCCGGTCAGCAGACTCGGCCCCGGCGCCCCCGACGGCGTGGTGGCGACCCGCACCAGCCGTACGGGCCCCTCCGCCGCCCCGTCGGCCACCGCACCGCCCGCCACCCGGTCGATCAGCGCATGATCGGCGAACCCGGCCAGCGCAAAGTCCAGATGCACGGTCGCCGCCTCACCCGGGTCCTCGCACTCCGCTGCCGCCCGAGCCGCCCGATGCAGCTGATTGGTCCTGAACCGCAGCAGCGCCGCCTCCTGCTCGCCCTGCTTGCCCTCCGTCACGTCCTGGAAGAGCCACGCGACACCCAACGGCACCGGCTCCTCCGCGAGCGGCGACGCCAGCCGCACGAAGCCGCAGCGCCAGCACCGCCGCTGATCGCCATCCGGCGTCCGCACACTCACCCAGATCTCGGCCGGCGCCGGCGGCGCACCCTCCGCGAGCACATGCGTGAGCGCGCTCTCCAGCTCCTCCACACCCTGGGCGAGCAACTCCCCCAGCGGCCGTCCCAGCGCCGACGTACGCCCGATCCCGAGCGCCCGCGCCGCATGAGCGTTCACCACCGCGGGCCGCAGATCGGCATCGACCAGCACGACACCCCAGCTCGCGTCCTCGAACAACGCCTCGCTCAACGCGATCGACCGCTCCAGATCGATCTGCGTATGCACCTCACTGAAGGCGCAGTACACCCCCGCGGGCTTGCCGTCGGGCCCGCGCACCGCCGCGGACTGCGTCCGCACCAGCACCCGCCCGCCGTCCTTCGTCAGCAGCGCGAACTCGTGCACCTGCCGCCCCGGGGCCTCCATGGCGGACATCAGCCGCCTCTCGACCTCCTCGGCATCCGCAGGGCGCACCGCCCACCCCGCGAACCCGTGCCGGCCCACCGCCTCGGCCGCGGTCCACCCCAGAATCCGCTCGGCCTCACGATTCCAATGCGTGACGACCCCGCCCGCGTCGAAGGCACACAGCGCCGCATCCATCCCGTCGAGCAGCGCGGCCAGCAGATCGGAGCCGTCAGGACCCACCGGGCCGGCCCGCTCGGGCTCATCAGGCCCCAGCTCGTCGGTGGTCCCACTACGCCGGGAAGCACTCACCTGGACCCCCTGCCAAGCTGCGTCCGCACGTACGGCGCGTCGGTTCGCTCACTCGCAATCATCTAACTGGAACGTGACGCAGCACACACCGAGTTCCCCAAGATTGAAGGAATCGTTGTAACACCCGCCGATCCCTATGATCCGGCCATCACCAGCCGAAGATCAATCCACAGATCGCTCTCGCCGTCCAACGCATACCGCTCGGTCTCCACAAACCCGCACTTCTCGGCAAACCGCAGCCCACCCTCGTTCACCGCCAGCACACAGGTCTCGACCACCCCGGCACCCAGCACACGCGCGTGCGCCAGCCCCTTCTCGTAGATCGCCCGCCCGAACCCCCGCCCCCGGAACTCGGGCAACACCCGCGCGATCACCGTGGCCACACCCTCATCACCCTCCGGCGGCCGCACGGTCGAACACCCGACGAGAACATCCCCCAGATACGCGTTCTCCAGCCGATAACGCCCAAGCCGCTCCCGAGCCTCCTCCAGGGACATCGCAGCAGGCGGCACTGTCTCGTTGTGGACGAACCGCCACTCCTCCAGCATCGCCTCGGAGCCCACGGCCTCGATCCGCAGCACCGGTCGCCGCGCGTACACCTCGATCTCGATCCGCATCCGAGGATCCGCCAGCCCGACCACCATCATGGTCGCCGCCGGCCGCACCTCCCCGAACGCCTCCCGCAGCACGGGCCAGCACGGCTCGAAGTCGTCCCTCTCAGGCAGCAGATACCGCACCCGTACGACATCGCCCAGCCCGCACCCGGCATCCGCGAGCGCCGCCCCGATGTTCCGCACACACTGCTCGGCCTGCTCGACGACACCGTCCGAGATCGTCATCGTCGAGTAGTCGAACCCCGTGGTCCCGGAAACATGCACCCAGTCCCCGTCGACCACGGCCCGTGCGTAACCGATCTGCTCCTCGAAGGTGGATCCACTGAGAATCGCGCGTCGCTCCGTCATGGTCGAAAAGCTAGGTCACCGGCCCCCGTCAAAAAAGTGGTTGATCGTGCGCCGACCGGTTCCTAAGGTGTGGGCTACACGAGAAGGGAGGTGGTTCGGCAGATGTATGAATACCGGACGCGTGAGGTGACTGCGGGCTAGCGGCTCGCCACCACACCGAGTGCGGTGCCGGACCAGCGCGGGAGAGAACCGTGCAGCCGGCCCAATCCCAAGCAGTCACCCGACCCGCGAGCTCGCCGGTACGTCCGGCCGGCTCCTCCGCCGAGGCGGAGGGACCAGAGTTCGCGGGTCGTCTGCGTTTCGGTGCTGCCTCTCAGCGGGCGATGCCCTCGTATCCCTCGATCTCCGAAGGACGCCGCACTCCCGGCCCCACATACCGTGCAGAGGGTCGCACCAGTCGGCCCGTGCGCTTCTGCTCCAGGATGTGTGCCGACCAGCCGGCCGTACGAGCACACGTGAACATCGAGGTGAACATGTGCGCCGGCACCTCGGCGAAGTCGAGAACGATCGCCGCCCAGAACTCGACGTTCGTGGCGAGCACGCGATCCGGGCGCCGCGCGTGCAGTTCCGCCAGCGCCGCCTTCTCCAGCGCCTCGGCGACCTCGAACCGCGGAGCGCCCAGCTCACGGGCCGTACGCCGCAGCACGCGCGCACGTGGGTCCTCGGCTCGGTACACGCGGTGCCCGAAGCCCATCAGCCGCTCACCCTTGTCGAGGGCATGCTTGACGTACGCCTCCGCGTCCCCGGTCCGCTCGATCTCCTCGATCATGCCGAGGACCCGCGAGGGCGCGCCGCCGTGCAGCGGGCCGGACATCGCTCCTACGGCGCCGGAGAGCGCCGCGGCGACATCCGCTCCGGTGGAGGCGATGACGCGGGCCGTGAACGTGGACGCGTTCATGCCGTGCTCTGCGGCGGAGGTCCAGTAGGCGTCGACGGCGGCGACGTGCTTCGGGTCCGGCTCGCCCCGCCAGCGGATCATGAAGCGCTCGGTGATCGAGTGGGCCTTGTCGATCTCCCGCTGCGGAACCATGGGCCGACCCTGGCCGCGGGCCGACTGGGCGACGTAGGAGAGTGCCATGACGGCGGCTCGGGCGAGGTCCGCGCGGGCCTGCTCGGCGTCGATGTCCAGGAGGGGCTTGAGCCCCCACACGGGCGCCAGCATGGCCAGTGCCGACTGGACGTCCACCCGGATGTCGCCGGAGTGCACGGGGATCGGGAACGGCTCGGCGGGCGGCAGGCCGGGGTTGAAGGCGCCGTCGACGAGGAGCCCCCAGACGTTCCCGAAGGAGACGTGACCGACCAGGTCCTCGATGTCGACGCCCCGGTAGCGGAGGGCGCCGCCCTCCTTGTCCGGTTCGGCGATCTCCGTCTCGAACGCGACGACTCCCTCGAGTCCGGGTACGAAGTCGGACATCAGGCGGCTCCTCGTGATGTGTACGACAGATGTGCACGGCGGAAAAACGGCGGCTCGGCCGCTGGATCCCCGGTCGTATCGTGCGACTCGTGGTCCTGGGCGGCCACCCTGGTGATGCCCCACGCGGCTGGTCGCTCAACCAGAACGCACCAGCACGATATCTCCGAGTGCCACTTTTGGGGAGGCTTCGCGGCACTCAGTGCCACAGGTGCTCCTGGACGGCGATGGGCGCCCATGCCGAAATCATGACGGACGCCATGACGAACGGCACCCGCGCATACGGCAGGATGATCGGGTGACCGACCGAGACGCCGTCCCCCTCGATCCCGCCTCGATGCGCAAGCAGTACCGGGCCGAGGGCCTCGCCGAGTCCGATCTGGCCGCCACCCCGGTGGCGCAGTTCGCACGCTGGTTCCAGCAGGCCGCGACTGAGGCCCACCTCTTCGAGCCGAACGCCATGGTCGTCTCCACGGCGAACGCCGAAGGCCACCCCACCTCCCGAACCGTGCTGCTGAAGCACTTCGACGAGCAGGGTTTCGTGTTCTACACCAACTACGACTCCCGCAAGGCCCGCGACCTCGCCGAGAACCCGTACGTCTCGCTCCTCTTCCCCTGGCATCCGATGGCCCGCCAGGTCATCGTCACGGGCGTCGCGCGCCGCACCGGCCGGGACGAGACCGCCGCCTACTTCCGCACCCGCCCGCACGGCTCGCAGCTCGGCGCCTGGGCCAGCGCCCAGTCGAGCGTGATCTCCACCCGCGCCGACCTCGATGCCTCGTACGCCGAACTGGCCGCCCGTTACCCGGAGGGCGAGCAGGTGCCGGTGCCTCCGAACTGGGGTGGTTTCCGGGTCGCCCCGCAGGCGGTGGAGTTCTGGCAGGGCCGCGAGAACCGGCTGCACGACCGGTTGCGGTATGCGGCGGAGGCGGACGGGGGGTGGCGGGTGGAGCGGCTCAGTCCCTGAGCTCCCGGTCCAGGATGGCCGCCCACTGCGCAACAACCCGTTCCCGGCGTCCGGTGTCGTCCGTGAGCAGATTTGCCAGGCCGAGGCCGCGGGCCATGTCCAGGAGGCCCTGGACGGTCTCGCGGACGCCGGGGCGGGATTCGTCGGCGGCGAGGAGGTCGACGGCGATGCGGTGGGTTTCGCGGCCGACGTGGGCTTCGAGTTCCGTCACGCGGGGGCGGAGCTGGTCTTCGTTGGAGGCGGCGACCCACAGGTGCAGCGCCGCCCGGAAGAGGGGGCCTGTGTAGAGGTCGACGAGGGCCGACACGACCGCCCGGCGGTCGCCTGCCGCGCCCTGGGGGAAGAGGGCGCGGAGGGCTGTGGAGCGTTCTTCGGCGACGTATTCGACTGCTGCCGTGAAGAGGTCTTCGCGGGTGGGGAAGTGGTGTTGGGCGGCGCCGCGGGAGACGCCGGCGCGTTCGGCCACGACGGAGACCGTGGAGCCTGCCCAGCCGTGTTCGGCGAGGCAGGCCACGGCGGCTTCCAGGAGGCGCTGCCGGGTGGCTCGGCTGCGGTCCTGTTTGGGTACGCGGTCGGCGCGGTCGACGCCGTTGTCGGTGGTCACAGCACCCATGTGGGATCCCGTCGTTCCAGGAAGGCCGTCATCCCCTCGCGGGCCTGCGGGGAGGCGAACAGCCGGGCCGAGAGCGCGGTGAGGTCGGCCGCGTCCCGGTCGAATGTTTCGAGCACCTTAGCTGTGAGCAGCGCTTTCGTCTCGGCCAGGCCCCGTGGGGCGGCTCGGCGCAGTCCGTCCAGGATCGGTTCCAGTACGGCGTCCACGTCGTCGCCGGTGGCGGTCAGGAGGCCGATGCGGGCCGCCTCGGGGGCCTCGAAGCGTTCGCCGGTGAGGTAGTAGCGGGCGAGGGCTCGGGGGTCGGTGCGGGGAAGCAACGGCAGGGAGATGACCGCCGGGGCCACTCCGATGCGTACCTCGGTGAAGGCGAAGGTGGACTGTGTCGAGGCGGCGGCGATGTCGCAGGCGGCCAGCAGCCCGAGGCCGCCTGCGCGCACATGGCCTGTCACGCGGGCCAGGACCGGTTTGCGCAGCTCCACGATCTGCCTCAGCACCCGAACGAGTGCGTCGGGGGCCGGCGGGTCGCGGAGGTCGGCGCCCGCGCAGAACGTGTTGCCGGTGTGGGTGAGCATGATCGCTCGGACGGCGGTGTCCTTGGCGCAGTCCGTGAGGGCGTCGGCCAGTTCCCCGACGAGTGCGGCGGAGAGTGCGTTGCGGTTGGCCGGGGAGTCGAGGCTGAGGGTTTCGATGCCACGCGCGCGTGTACGTCCGATCAACGTCATGTGCGCTCCTGGAGTTCCCGTAGTTCGCGGCGGAGGATCTTGCCGGAGGCGGCCCGGGGGATGCCGTCGATGAAGGTGACCTGGCGGACGCGTTTGTAGGGGGCGACGCGTTCGGCGACGTACATCATGACCTCTGTTTCGGTGAGGTCGGTTGCGGTGGGCCGGCGGACGACGAAGGCGTGCGGGACTTCGTTGTTGTCGTCGTTGTAGACGCCGATGACTGCGGCGTCGGTGATGCCGGGGTGGGTGAGGAGGAGGGCTTCGAGTTCGGCGGGGGCCACCTGGAAGCCCTTGTACTTGATGAGTTCCTTGACGCGGTCGACGACGAACAGCCAGCCGTCGTTGTCGACGTGGCCGACGTCTCCGGTGTGCAGCCAGCCGTCCGGGTCGATCATCGCGGCGGTGGCGTCGGGGCGGCCGAGGTAGCCCTTCATGATCTGGGGACCGCGGATGAGGATCTCACCGGACTCGCCGGTGCCGAGGTCCTTGTCGGGGTCGTCGAGGGAGACGATCCGCATCTCGGTGCCTGCGATGAGTTTGCCGACGGTGCCGGGGGGTGCGTCGTGCATGGCGTCGAGGGGGACGACGTGGGTGCCGGGTGACAGTTCCGTCATGCCGTAGGCCTGGCCGACGGGTGGCAGGCCGAGGCGCTGGGAGCAGGCGGCGGCGAGTTGGGCGTCCAGGGGGGCGGCGGCGCTGATGACGTGCTTCAGGGACGAGAGGTCGTACTGGGCGACGAGGGGGTGTTTGGCGAGGGCCAGGACGATGGGCGGGGCCACGAACAGGCTGGTGATGCGGTGGTTCTGGATGGCCGCGAGGAAGGTTTCGAGTTCGAAGCGGGGGAGGACGACGACGGTGGCGCCCTGCCTGAGGGGTGCGTTCATGAGGGCCGTCAGGCCGTAGATGTGGAAGAAGGGCAGGACGGCGAGAATGCGTTCGCCGGGGCCGGCCGGCATGACGGGTTCGAGCTGGGCGAGGTTGGTGGCGATCTGGCGGTGCGTGAGCATGACGCCTTTGGGGATGCCGGTGGTGCCCGAGGAGTACGGCAGTGCGGCGACGTCTTCTGCGGGGTCGATGTCGACGTCCGCTTCGGGGGCGGCGGAGGCCAGCATGTCGATCAGCGAGCGGTGTCCGGGCGCGCTGTCGCTGACGAAGATCTCCTCGACGCCGCCGGCGAGTTCGGCGGCCCTGCGTGCCGTTTCCAGCAGGGGTGACACGGTGACGATCCAGCGGGCCGCCGAGTCCTTCAGCTGTTTCGCGAACTCCTCGGCGGTGGCCAGGGGGTGCACGGTGGTGACGGAGGCGCCCGCGCGCGTCGCCGCGTAGAAGGCGGTCGGGAAGGCGACGGTGTTGGGGCTGTGCAGGGCGAGCACATCGCCCTTGCGTACGCCGGCCTCGGCGAGGGCGGCCGCGATGCGCCGGTGGAAGCGGTCCAGTTGCTCGTACGTGAGGGTGGTGCCGTCGGTTCCGTCGATGAGGGCGGGTGCGTCACCGTACTCGGTGGCCCGGCCCAGCACCGCTTCGTGGATGGGGAGTTCTACGGGCGGGACGTCTGCGTACTCGCTGCGGAACACGGTTCCTCCAAGGCGGCCACGACGGTCTAGTACGACTTGGGAAGGCCCAGAGTCTGGTGGGAGACGTAGTTGAGAATCATCTCCCGGCTCACCGGAGCAATACGAGCCACACGTGCGGCGGTTATCAACGAGGCGAGTCCGAATTCGTGGGTGAGGCCGTTTCCGCCGAGGGTGTGGACGGCCTGGTCGACGGCTTTGACGCAGGCCTCTCCGGCCGCGTATTTCGCCATGTTGGCGGCCTCGCCCGCGCCGACGTCGTCTCCGGCGTCGTACAGATGGGCCGCTTTCTGCATCATCAGGCGGGCGAGTTCGAGGTCGATGTGCGCCTGGGCGAGGGGGTGGGCGATGGCCTGGTGGGCGCCGATGGGGGTCTTCCAGACGGTGCGGTCGCGGGCGTAGGTGATCGCCTGGGCGAGTGCGTAGCGGCCCATGCCGATGGCGAAGGCGGCGGTCATGATGCGTTCGGGGTTGAGGCCGGCGAAGAGCTGGAGGAGGCCTGCGTCCTCGTCGCCCACGAGAGCGTCGGCGGGGAGGCGTACGTCGTCCAGGGTCAGCTCGAACTGCTTCTCCGCGGCCTGGAGTTCCATGTCGATCCGGCGGCGGGTGAAGCCTTCGGCGTCGCGGGGGACGATGAACAGGCAGGGCTTCAGGTTGCCGGTTCGGGCGTCTTCGGTGCGGCCGACGATCAAGGTGGCGTCCGCGATGTCGACGCCGGAGATGAAGACCTTGCGGCCGGTCAGGAGCCAGTCGCCGGTGTCGGGGTCGCGGCGGGCCGTGGTGGTGATGCGGTGCGAATTCGAACCGGCATCCGGCTCCGTGATGCCGAAGGCCATGGTTCGGGTGCCGTCCGCCAGGGCGGGGAGCCATTCCTGTTTCTGGGCGTCGGTTCCGAAGCGGGCGATCACTGTGCCGCAGATCGCCGGGGATACGACCATCATGAGGAGGGGGCAGCCTGCGGCTCCCAACTCCTCCAGCACGATGGAGAGTTCGGCTATGCCACCGCCTCCGCCGCCGTATGCCTCCGGCAGGTTGACGCCCAGGTAGCCGAGCTTGGCCGCCTCTGACCAGAGGGCCTCTCGGTCGAAGTCGCGGCCGTGGCGTTTGCCGAGGGCGGCGACCGCTGAGCGGAGGGCTTTTTGTTCTTCGGATTCGATGTGGGCCATCTCGGCTCCTTCGGGGTGCGGGTTGCATGTGGCTGGTCGCGCTCGCGGCGGTCACCGCATATCGATGGAGTCCCGCGCCCCTCTAGGTCGGCTCCACTACCGCCAGCAATTCGCCGACCGTCACCTGCTGGCCAGGTACTACTTCCAAAGCGCTCAGCGTGCCTGTGACCGGGGCTGTGATCTTGTGTTGCATCTTCATCGCCTCCAGCCACAGCAACGGCTCCCCGGCCTTCACGGCAGCTCCTGCCGTCAGGCCCTCGGCGACCTTGACGACCGTTCCCGGCATGGGCGCCAGCAGGGAGCCGGGGGCGTGCTGGGTCGTCGGGTCGGGGAAGCGGGGCAGGGCGGTCAGGTGGGTGGTGTTGACGTACACGTCGTCGCCGTACCGGGCCACCTCGTACCTCTGCTGCACGCCGTCCACTTCGAGTACGACGAGACGCGCGTCCGCGTGTACGACCCGTACCCCGTCCGCCTCCAGGCCCGCCCGTGTGTGGCGGTAGTGGACCTCGTGCTCCTCGCCCGCTGTCGCGTAGCGCTTGGTCTGGGGTTGGGAGGGGAGGTTGCGGAAGCCGCCGAAGCGGGAGGGGTGGGATCGGGCGTCGGCGAGGGCGGCGGCCAGGGGGGCGTAGGGATCGGGGGTCTGGGTGGTCAGTTCGGGGAGGTGGTGGTCGTAGAAGGCCGTGTCCATGGTGGCCGAGGTGAACTGCGGGTGGCGCAGGGAGCGGACGAGGAGGTCGCGGTTGGTGGTGGGGCCGTGGATCGTGGTGCGCTCCAGGGCTCCGGCGAGTCTGCGGACGGCCTCCGCGCGGGTGGGGGCGTGGGCGACGGCCTTGGCGAGCATGGGGTCGTAGTGGACGCCGATGTCGTCTCCGTCGCCGTAGCCGGTGTCCAGGCGGATGCCTTCGGGGGCGGTCAGGCGGTGGAGGGTGCCGGTCTGGGGGGTCCAGTCGTTCGCCGGGTCCTCGGCGTAGAGGCGGGCCTCGATCGCGTGGCCACGCGCGCGTGGGGGTTCGTTGTCCAGGCGGTGGCCTTCGGCGACCCGGATCTGCAGGGCCACCAGGTCGACGCCGAAGACGGCCTCCGTGACGGGGTGTTCGACCTGGAGGCGGGTGTTCATCTCCAGGAACTGCGCGCGGCCGTCGGCGACCAGGAACTCGACGGTGCCGGCGCCCTCGTAGGCGACGGCGCACACGGCCTGTGTCGACAGCGCGTACAGGTCCTCGACGAGGCTGTCCGGGAGGCCGGGCGCGGGCGCCTCCTCGATGACCTTCTGGTGGCGGCGCTGGAGGGAGCAGTCGCGGGTGCCGAGGGTCCAGATCGTGCCGTGGGTGTCCGCGAGGACCTGGACCTCCACGTGACGGCCGTGCTCCAGGTACGGCTCGACGAAGACCTCGCCGTCGCCGAAGGCGCTCGCGGCCTCGGCCCGTGCGCCCTCCAGGGCGGCGTCGAGGTCCGCCAGGCGGCGCACGATACGCATGCCGCGTCCTCCGCCGCCCGCGGCCGCCTTCACCAGGACGGGCAGGTCGGCCTCGGTGATCCGCCCTCGCTCCAGGGAGGCGATGCCCATGAGGTCCTTGGCGCGTGTCTTGGACGCCATCGCCTCGATGGCCTCGGGGGGCGGTCCGATCCAGGTCAGGCCGGCGTCGATGACGGCGCGTGCGAAGTCGGCGTTCTCGGAGAGGAAGCCGTAGCCGGGGTGGACGGCGTCCGCGCCGGAGGCGACGGCCGCCTTCACGATCAGGTCGCCGCGCAGATACGTCTCCGCGGGCGCCGCGCCGGGCAGCCGTACCGCCGTGTCGGCCACGCGCGCGTGGAGGGCGTTCTCGTCGGCGTCGGAGTGCACCGCGACCGTCCGGATTCCCAACTCACGGCAGGTGCGGAAGATACGGCAGGCGATCTCGCCGCGGTTCGCCACCAGGACAGAACTGATCATGAGCCTCACATCCGGAAGACGCCGAAGCCGCCGCGCGCACCGTCGTACGGCGCGGTGTGGATGGCCGACAGGCACAGGCCCAGGACCGTGCGGGTGTCGCGGGGGTCGATGACGCCGTCGTCGTAGAGCCGCCCGGACAGGAACATCGGGAGTGACTCGGACTCGATCTGCTGCTCCACCATGGCCCGCAGGGCGGCGTCGCCGTCCTCGTCGTACGGCTGCCCCTTCACGGCCGCCGACTGCCGGGCGACGATGGACAGGACGCCGGCGAGCTGCTGCGGGCCCATCACGGCGGACTTGGCGCTGGGCCAGGCGAAGAGGAAGCGGGGGTCGTAGGCGCGGCCGCACATGCCGTAGTGACCGGCGCCGTAGGAGGCGCCCATCAGGACCGACAGATGGGGCACCTTCGAATTGGAGACGGCGTTGATCATCATCGCGCCGTGCTTGATGATGCCGCCCTGCTCGTACTCCTTGCCGACCATGTAGCCGGTGGTGTTGTGCAGGAAGAGGAGCGGGATGTCGCGCTGGTTGGCCAGCTGGATGAACTGGGCGGCCTTCTGGGACTCCTCGCTGAAGAGGACTCCCTGGGCGTTCGCCAGGATCCCCACGGGATAGCCGTGGAGTGTGGCCCAGCCGGTCGTCAGGCTGGTCCCGTACAGCGGTTTGAACTCGTCGAAGTCGGAGGCGTCGACGATCCGGGCGATGACCTCGCGCGGGTCGAAGGGGATCTTCAGGTCCCCCGGGACGATGCCCAGCAGCTCCTCGGCGGCGTACTTGGGCGGCTCGGCCGGTCCCGGATCGCCGTACGCCTTGCGGTGGTTGAGGCGGGCGACCACCCGGCGGGCCTGGCGCAGCGCGTCCGGCTCGTCGACGGCGAAGTAGTCGGCGAGGCCCGACACGCGCGCGTGCATCTCGGCGCCGCCGAGCGACTCGTCGTCGCTCTCCTCGCCGGTCGCCATCTTGACCAGGGGCGGACCGCCGAGGAAGACCTTCGCGCGTTCCTTGACCATGATCACGTGGTCGGACATGCCGGGGATGTACGCGCCTCCGGCGGTCGAGTTCCCGAAGACGACGGCGACGGTGGGGATCCCGGCCGCCGACAGCCTCGTGAGGTCCCGGAAGATGGCGCCCCCGGGGATGAAGATCTCCTTCTGGGAGGGCAGATCGGCGCCGCCCGACTCCACCAGGCTGATGCAGGGGAGGCGGTTGGCGAGCGCGATGTCGTTGGCGCGCAGGGCCTTCTTCAGCGACCAGGGGTTGCTCGCGCCGCCGCGCACGGTCGGGTCATTGGCGGTGATCAGGCACTCCACGCCCGCCACCACCCCGATGCCGGTGACGAGCGAGGCGCCCACCGCGTACTCGCTGCCCCAGGCGGCGAGCGGCGACAGCTCCAGGAAGGGCGTGTCCGGGTCGAGGAGCAGTTCGATGCGCTCCCGGGCGAGCAGCTTGCCGCGCCCCCGGTGCCGTTCGACGTACTTCTCGCCGCCGCCCGCGAGGGCCTTGGCGTGCTCGGCGTCGAGGTCGGCGAGCTTGGCGAGCATGGCCTCACGGGCCGCCCGGTAGTCCGGTCCGTTGATGTCCAGGGTGGTCGGCAGCACGGTCACAGCAGGGCCTCCGGGATGTCCAGGTGGCGGGAGCGCAGCCATTCACCGAGGGCCTTGGCCTGCGGGTCGAAACGGTGCCGGGCGGCGACGCCCGCGCCGAGGATGCCCTCGACGACGAAGTTGAGGGCACGCAGGTTCGGCAGGACGTGCCGGGTGACGGGCAGGGCGCGGCTCTCCGGGAGCAGCTCGCGAAAACGCTCCGCCGTCAGCTCGTGGACGAGCCACCGCCAGGCCTCGTCCGTCCGCACCCACACGCCCACGTTGGCGTTCGGGCCCTTGTCCCCGCTGCGGGCACCGGCGACGAGGCCGAGCGGGGCCCGCCGGGTCGGCCCGTCCGGGAGCGGTTCGGGCAACTCAGGGGTCGGGAGGTCTTCGAGTACGAGAGTGTCGTGTGCCGGGGCCACAGGAACCCGGCGCCCGTCATCGAGCACCGCCACATGGTCGACGGCACCATGGGGCACGTACACATCCTCGAAGACCCCATAAGGCGCGCCCTTTCCGGGTGGCGCCAGCACATGGAAGCCGGGGTAGCTGGCCAGCGCCAGCTCTACCGCGGCTCCGCTCAGCGCCCGCCCGACGAGCCGCTCGTCCGGGTCCCGTACGACGAGCCGGAGCAGTGCGCTCGCCGTCTCCTCCGTCGGGGCGTCGGGGGCGTCGGTGCGTACGAGGTCCCAACTGATGTCGGCCGGCGCGGACTTGGCCTGCGCAAAGGCGGTTTCCATCTGCCCCCGCACAAGCGCGGCCTTGGCCTCGATGTCGAGGCCGGTGAGGACGAAGGCGACCTCGTTGCGGAAGCCGCCGAGGCGGTTGAGGCCGACCTTCAGGGTGGGCGGCGGGGCCTCGCCGCGCACGCCTTCGATACGGACGCGGTCGGGGCCGTCCTGGGTGAGGCGGATCGTGTCCAGGCGGGCCGTCACGTCCGGTCCCGCGTACCGGGCCCCGGCCGTCTCGTACAGCAGCTGCGCGGTGACCGTGCCGACGTCGACGAAACCGCCGGTGCCGGGGTGTTTGGTGATGACGCAGCTGCCGTCCTCGTGGATCTCGGCGAGGGGGAAGCCGGGGCGCCGGAGGTCACCGGCGCGCTCGGCGAAGAAGGCGTAGTTGCCCCCGGTGGCCTGCGCCCCGCACTCCAGCACATGCCCGGCGACGACGGCTCCCGCCAGCCGGTCGTACTCCCTGGGCCCCCACCCGAAGTGCGCGGCGGCGGGCCCGGTGACCAGCGCCGCGTCCGTCACGCGCCCGGTGACGACCACGTCCGCACCCTCCCGGAGGCAGGCCGCGATGCCGAAGCCGCCGAGGTAGGCGTGGGCCGCCAGGCTGTCCGGATAGCCGGCCTTGAGGTCATCGCCTTCGACATGGGCGACGCGGGCGGGAATGCCGAGGCGTTCGGCCAACTGCCGTACGGCGTCGGCGAGTCCGGCGGGATGGAGGCCACCGGCATTCGTGACGATCTTGACGGAGCGTTCGTGCGCGAGACCGAGGCACTCCTCCAGCTGACGCAGGAAGGTGCGGGCGTATCCGGCGGCAGGGTCCTTCAGTCGGTCGCGGCCCAGGATCAGCATGGTCAGCTCGGCGAGATAGTCGCCGGTGAGCACGTCCAGCTCACCGCCGGTGAGCATCTCGCGCATGGCGTCGAAACGGTCGCCGTAGAAGCCGGAGGCGTTGCCGATGCGCAAGGTCGTCATGCGGTGCCGCCCTTCGGCGGGCGTCCGTCACCCGGTGGACCCGCGAAGGCCTGGGCGATGTCCAGCCAGCGGTCGGCGTCGGAGCCCTCCGTGTGCAGGGCGAGGTCGGCGCGGTGGGCGCGCTGGGTGACCAGGCGGCAGAAGTCGAGGGCGGGTCCGGTGACGCGATCCGTGGCGTCCTCGGGGCCGTAGGCCCACAACTCGCCGGAAGGCGCCGTCAGTTCGACCCGGAACTCCTCGAACGGCGGGGTCAGTCCGTGCACGCCGAAGGCGAAGTCCCGGGTGCGGACGCCGAGGCGGACGATGTGCCGGAGCCGGTCGGTGGGGGTGCGTACCACGCCCAGCGCGTCCGCCACGTCCCCGCCGTGCGCCCAGGTCTCCATGAGGCGGGCGGTGGCCATGGAGGCGACGGACATCGGGGGGCCGTACCAGGGGAAACGCGCCCCCGTCGGCGCCGCACGCAGGGCGTCTGCCAGGGCCTTGCGCCCGGCCCGCCAGTCCGCGAGCAACTGCTCGGGCGGCTTCCCGGCCCCCTCCTCCGCGCCGTTGTCCACGAAGTTCCCGGGCGCGGCCAGCGCCTTCTCGACCTCGCGGGCGAAGGCGTCCTGGTCGGTCACGGCCAGCACGGAGGAGTGGTCGGTCCAGGCGAGATGCGCGATCTGGTGGGCGACGGTCCAGCCGGGTGCCGGGGTCGCGAGCGCCCACTGCTCCGGGCTCAACTCGGCCACGAGCAGGTCGAGTTCCTCGCTCTCCGCGCAGAGATCGTCGATCACGGGCGTCGGGTCAGCCATGGGGCGAGCATGGCAGGGGGGCCAGAAACAAGCAAGCGTGCTTGCATTAATTTGTTTTCCACAGGCCTGACACCCGTTCGCAGTCAGATGGCTACCCTCAGTGAATGGAGGTGGTCGCCGTGCATATCCGCGAACTTGATCCCAGTGCGTCGCCGCTGGACTACTACGGCTTCGAGCTACGGCGTGCCCGTGAGGCAGCGGGGCTGACCCAACAGGCGCTCGGTTCGATCGTGTTCTGTACGGGGTCACTGATCGGCCAGGTCGAGACGACGCTGAGGGTGCCGACCCGGGAGTTCTCCGAGCGGGTGGATGCGGCGCTGGGGACGGACGGGACGTTTTCGAGGCTGGTGGGGCTGGTTCTGCGCAACCAGTTGCCGAGTTGGTTTCAGCCGTATGCGGAGATGGAGGCGCGGGCGACGAACATCGCCACGTTCCAGGCCCAGGTGGTCTACGGGCTGCTCCAGACACCGGCGTACGCGCGTGCGGTGCTGGAGGCAGGCTGGGCGGACAAGCTCGACGACCAGGTGGCGGCGCGCATGGAGAGGCAGCGCATCCTGACTCGGGAGAAACCGCCCCTGGCATGGGTGGTGCTGGACGAGGTGGTGCTGCACAGGCCTTTCGGCGGCAGGGAAGTCATGCGCCAGCAGCTGACGCACCTGTTGAACCTCCAGAAACGTCGCCAGCTGCGTGTGCAGCTGTTGCCGTTCGGAGTGGGTCAACACCCGGCCACGGCGGGCTCGTTCACCATCCTGCGTTTCGATGACGACCCCGACATCGCCTACTCGGAGAACTACGACAAGGGATACATGACCGCCAACCCGGACGTCGTCAGGGACTGTTCGCATCGTTACGATCATCTGCAGGCCGCAGCCCTTTCAGTCGAGGACTCGGCAGCGCTGATCGCCCGCGTACGGGAGGAACGGTATGCAGAACAGCCAGGACCTGACCGGAGCTCGCTGGCGTAAGTCGTCCTACAGCGGCGGCACCGGAGGCGAATGTGTCGAGTGCGCCCCTCTCGGCACCGCGACGTGGCGTAAGTCGTCGTACAGCGGCAGCAGCGGCGGCGAGTGCGTGGAAGTAGCGCCCCTGGCTGCCCTCATAGCCGTCCGCGACTCCAAGAACCCCCCGGCAGGGGTCCTCACCCTCAGCGCGGCCGCCTTCTCCGCCTTCCTCCGGGGTGCCGTCGAGAACGCTCGCGGCTGAGTACGGGTGCTCATGCGTGTCGCCGCCCGGCGCGGCACGCTGCACGCATGACCGACACCCTCGTACGCCCAGGCCGCCGGTGGCCCTGGTCGCGCAGAACGCGGCTGGGCGTGGACCTCGCCCTCGCGATCCCCCTGTTCCTGCTGGAGGCCGGGTGGCTCGTGCTGGACTCGATATACGGCTACGGCCTGGCGGTATGGGCGGCGCAGGGCGACCGGGCGCAGATCGACGCGGCAGCCCTCGCGCACATGGACCGGCTACGGGAACTGCTGATCGCCGTACTCGTCCTGGCGGTCGTGGCGGCAGTCTTCCGTGCCCGCTGGACCGTGGTCGCGCACCTGTTGGTGGCGCTCCTGGCCGGCGGAGCGCTGACGGCCGCGCAGCGGGAGTGGAACCACGACCACTCCCCGCCACCGGGTTGCGTCCGTTACAGCGCGAACTGCTGAACGCGAACCGCTGAAAATTGAGGCGCGCCGCCCGGCGCCCCCGCAGTACGGTCCCCGGGTGATCGATGGGGACGGTTATTTCGGGGAGTCCGTCGCGGCGGGGTACGACGAGTCGGCGGCGGAGATGTTCGCGGCGGAGGCGCTGGATCCGGTGGTCGAGCTGCTGGCGGAGCTTGCCGGGAGCGGGCGCGCGCTCGAACTGGGCATCGGGACGGGACGTGTGGCTCTGCCGCTCGCGGCGCGCGGTGTGGAGGTGTACGGCATCGACATGTCCCGGGCGATGGTCGAGCGGATGCGGGCCAAGCCCGGGGGTGACGCGATCGGCGTGACGATCGGGGACTTCGCGACGGCCAAGGCGGAGGGCCGGTTCTCGCTGGCGTACCTCGTCTTCAACACGATGAACAACCTGACCTCGCAGGACGCCCAGGTCGACTGCTTCCGCAACGTCGCCGAGCATCTGGAACCCGGCGGCCGCTTCGTCGTCGAGGTCGGCGTCCCCGATCTGCGCCGGCTGCCGCCCGGGCAGAACGCCGTACCGTTCCGGGTGGAAGACGGACGGCTCGGCTTCGATCTGTACGACGTCGCCACCCAGTCGATGAGCTCGCATCATGTGCGGGTCGACGGCGAGGGCCACGCTTCGTATCTCGCCGTCCCCTTCCGCTACGTATGGCCATCGGAGCTCGACCTCATGGCCCGACTGGCGGGAATGCGGCTGTGCGACCGATGGGACGGCTGGACCCGCGAACCCTTCACCGGCGACAGCCGACAGCACGTGTCGGTCTGGGAGAAGCCCGCCGGCTGACCGCATCCGACAAGAGGCCGTCAGGCCTCCGGCACCGGCGCCTTCCCCCGCCCCACCTGCGTCCGCACCGCCCCCATGCTCGCCCCGATGACCAGGGCGATCGCGGCCGCCTGCCAGAGCGAGAGGGACTGGCCCAGGATGAGGAAGCCGGCCGTCGCGGCGAGGGCCGGTTCCAGGCTCATCATGATCGCGAAGGTGGACGCGGGGAGGCGGCGCAGCGCCAGGAGTTCCAGGGTGTACGGGAGCACCGAGGACATGAGGGCCACCGCCGAGCCCAGCGCGATCGTCGTCGGGTCGGTGAGCTTCGCGCCGGATTCCGCGATCCCCAGCGGGAGCATCAGCAGCGCCCCGACCGCCATGGCCAGCGCCAGCCCGTCCGCCTGCGGGAACCGTCGGCCCGTACGCGCACTGAACACGATGTACGCCGCCCACATGGCGCCCGCGCCCAGCGCGAAGGCGACGCCGACCGGGTCGAGGCCGTCGAAGCCTCCGCCGCCGAGCAGGAAGACGCCGGTGAGGGCGAGTCCGGCCCAGACGAGGTTGAGAGCGCGGCGCGAGGCCAGGACCGACAGGGCGAGCGGGCCGAGGACCTCCAGGGTGACCGCCGGGCCGAGCGGGATGCGGTCGACCGCCTGGTAGAAGAGGCCGTTCATCGCGCCCAGGGTGATACCGAAGACGATCACCGTGCCCCAGTCGGTGCGCGAGTGGCCGCGCAGCCGGGGGCGGCAGACCAGCAGCAGGACGACGGCGGCGGCGAGGAGACGGAGGGTGACCACCCCGAGCGCGCCCGCCCTGGGCATCAGATTCACCGCCAGCGCGGCGCCGAACTGCACGGACACACCGCCGGACAGGACCAGGCCGACCGGGCCGAGGGAGCCTCGGCGGTGCGGGGCCGTCGGAGTGTGCACCGCTGACGGTGAGGTGGTGGTGCTGGGGCTGGTCACGGGCGGTCCAGGTGCTCGGCTCGGGGTTCACGATTCGTTCATCGCGATGCACTGGCAGGTCCAGGGTAGTGCACCTGGTCAGGCGTGTGAACTCGTTTTGCAACTGTCCTGCATGGTGGACACGGCAGCCTCGGATACCGGGCCAGGGCTCCCCCTGCTGCGGTACGTACGGGTCGTAGGCGTACGACGGCACCCGCCACGCCTCGAACGGCCCGTACCGGCTTATGAATCCTGGGAGGACCCTTTGAGAAGTCCCTCCGCCAGTACCTCCGCCAGATGCCTCCCGCGCACCCCGGCCAGCTGCTCCAGCTGCGTCCGGCAGGAGAAGCCGTCCGCCAGTACGACCGTGCCGTCCGCCGCGTCACGCACGGCCGGCAGCAGTTGCTCCTCCGCGCAGGCCGTCGACACCTCGTAATGGCCCTTCTCGAAGCCGAAGTTGCCCGCCAGACCACAGCACCCGCCCGCCAACTCCCCAGTGAGCCCGGCCGCTTCGCGCAGCCGACGCTCCGCGCCGTCGCCGAGGACCGCGTGCTGGTGGCAGTGGGTCTGCCCGGTGACCGGGCGGTCGAGGGCGGGCGGCACCCAGTCGGGCGCGTACCGCTCCAGCGCCTCCGCGAAGGTCATCACCGAGGCGGCGAGACGGGCGGCGCGCGGATCGTCGTGCAGCAGCTCGGGCAGGTCCGTGCGCAGGGCCGCGGCGCAGCTCGGCTCCAGGACGACGAGGGGCGCGAAGTTCTCGACCGCCTGGGAGGAGCCCAGGACGTCGAACTGGTCGAGGGTGCGGCGCAACACCGCGCGGGCGCGGTCGAGTTGACCGGTCGAGAGGTACGTCAGCCCGCAGCAGACGGGGTGGCGGCGGGCCGGCCACAGAACCGGCGTCAGTCCGGCCGCCTCCAGGACCCGCACGGCCGCCATCCCCACCTCCGGCGAGAGGTGCTCCGTGAAGGTGTCCGGCCACAGCAGCACAGGCCTGCCGAAGGGCTCCTCGTACTCCAGTCCCAGCTCGCGGATCATCTGCCGCTCCCGCGCCCTGGCACGGCGCCCGAACCACCGGCTGAACGTCTCGGTCGCCACCCGCGGAATCCGCCGCTCGGGCGCGATCCCGCCCACCCGCTTGGCGAGCGCCGCGGGCGGGCCCACCGAGGCGAGGAAGTTGACCAGCCGGGCGGTGCGAGTGCGGTCCACCAGCCGCAGCCACACCGGCAGCCACCCCATGCTGTAGTGCGCGGCCGGGCGGCGCCGCCCCGCGTAGTGGTGGTGCAGGAACTCCGCCTTGTACGTGGCCATGTCGACCTCGACCGGGCAGTCGGACCGGCACCCCTTGCAGGACAGGCACAGGTCGAGCGCGTCCCGTACCTCCGCCGAGCGCCAGCCGTCGGTGACGACCTCGCCGGCCAGCATCTCGTGCAGCAGCCGGGCACGCCCGCGCGTGGAGTGCTCCTCCTCGCCGGTCGCCCGGAAGGACGGGCACATGACGGACGCGCCGGACGCGGAGGTCGTACGGCACTTGGCGACGCCCACGCACCGCCGTACGGCCGCGGAGAAGTCGCCGCCGTCCGCCGGGTACCCGAAGGCCACGTCGACCGGCTTCCGGGGCAGGACCGAGAAGCGGAGGTTGGAGTCGAGCGGTGCCGGGCGGACCAGCATGCCGGGGTTGAGGAGGTCGTCCGGGTCCCAGACGCCCTTCACCCGCCCGAAGAGGGCGACCAGGTCCTCGCCGTACATCTTCGGGAGCAGTTCCGCCCGCGCCTGCCCGTCCCCGTGCTCCCCGGACAGTGATCCGCCGTGCGCCACGACCACGTCCGCGAGCTCCTCCGAGAAGCGCCGGAACCGGCCGACGCCCGCCTCGCTCAGCAGGTCGAAGTCGATACGGACGTGGATGCAGCCGTCCCCGAAGTGCCCGTACGGGGTGCCGCGCAGCCCGTGGGAGGTCAGCAGCCGCCGGAAGTCCCGCAGGTAGGCGCCGAGCCGCGCGGGCGGGACCGCGCAGTCCTCCCACCCGGGCCAGGCCTCGCTCCCGTCCGGCATCCGGGTCGCCGTACCACTGGCGTCCTCCCGGATCCGCCACAGCGCCCGCTGCCCGCCCGGATCGGTGACGACCAGCGAGTCGACGACATCGGCGGCCCGCACGATCGCCTCCGCACGCGCGCGTGCCTCCGCCTGAGTCTCCCCGCCGGTCTCCACGAACAGCCAGGCCCCGCCCCGCGGCAGCCCCGCCGTGGAAGGCACCAGATCGGCCGCCATCCCCTCCACGGTCAGCGGCCGGTACGGCAGCAGCCCGGCCGCGGCCTCGGCGGCGGCGCCCTCGTCGGCGTACGCCAGCACGGCCAGCGCACGCGCGCGTGGCGCCTCCACGAGCCGTACGACGGCCTCGGTCAGCACCCCCAGGGTGCCCTCGCTCCCGCAGAAGGAACGGGCGACATCGGCCCCCTTCTCCGGCAGCAGGGCGTCCACCGCATATCCGGAGATCCGCCGGGGCAGCTCCGGAAACCCGGTCCGCAGCCGCGCCAACTCCCCCTCGACCAGTCCCCGCAACCCGTCCGGCGCCCCGCCCCACCCCTGCCCGAGCCGCAGCCGCTCCCCGCGTCCGGTGACCACGTCCAGCTCCCGCACACTGTCCGCGGTGGTCCCCCACGCCACCGAGTGCGAGCCGCACGAGTTGTTCCCGATCATCCCGCCGAGCGTGCAGCGACTGTGGGTCGACGGATCGGGCCCGAACCGGAGGCCGTACGGCGCTGCGGCCTCCTGCAGCCGATCCAGAACGAGCCCCGGCTGAACGACGGCGGTACGGGTCTCAGGGTCCAGGGACACGATCCGGTCCATGTGCCGGGTGAAGTCCAGCACGACCCCGGTACCGGTGGCCTGCCCGGCGATGGACGTACCCCCGCCCCGCGCCACGACGGGCACACCATGCGCCCGGCAGACCTCCAGCACGGCGGCCACGTCGTCGGCGTCTCTCGGGGCAACCACCCCCAGCGGAACCCTCCGATAATTGGACGCATCCATCGTGACCAGCGCCCGGGCGGCGACGTCAAACCGCACCTCACCCCGGACAACCTCGCGCAAACGTGCCTCCAGACCCGCCATGCAGTCAGCAAATCAGCCAAGGCCGCGGTCATCCAGCCCGTCCGGCGTTTGAGGACGAGGTCGTTCAGGCCGAAGGGGGGTCTGGGGGTGCAGCCCCCGGTTCCGACGCGCACGACACCGCCGTCTCACCGGACGGACCACGTTTCACCCAGGTTTCCCGAAACGGCTAACCTCACCCCGTGGCTGAGATCCAGATTCCCGCTGACATCAAGCCCGCCGACGGACGTTTCGGCGCGGGCCCCTCCAAGGTGCGGACGGAAGCGCTGGACGCGCTGGCCGCGACCGGTACCTCCCTCCTCGGCACCTCCCACCGCCAGGCCCCGGTCAAGAACCTGGTCGGCAAGGTGCGCGAGGGCATCAGTGAGCTGTTCTCCCTGCCCGAGGGCTACGAGGTGATCCTCGGCAACGGCGGCTCCACCGCGTTCTGGGACATCGCGACGCACGGCCTGATCGAGAACAAGTCGCAGCACCTCAATTTCGGCGAGTTCTCCTCGAAGTTCGCCAAGGCGGCCAAGCTCGCCCCCTGGCTGGCCGAGCCGACCGTCATCGCGAGCGACCCCGGCACGCACCCGGAGCCGCAGGCCGAGGCGGGCGTCGACGTCTACGCCTTCACCCACAACGAGACCTCCACCGGTGTCGCCATGCCGATCAAGCGCGTGGCCGGCGCCGACGAGGGCGCGCTGGTCCTGGTCGACGCCACCTCCGGCGCCGGTGGCCTCCCGGTGGACGTGTCCGAGACGGACGTCTACTACTTCGCCCCGCAGAAGTCCTTCGCCTCCGACGGCGGCCTGTGGATCGGCGTCTTCTCCCCGGCCGCGATCGAGCGCGCCGAGCGTGTCCACGCGTCCGGCCGCCACGTCCCGGAGTTCTTCAGCCTCCCCACGGCGATCGACAACTCCCGCAAGAACCAGACGTACAACACCCCGGCCCTCGCCACCCTCTTCCTGCTGAACCAGCAGCTGGAGTGGCTCAACGGCCAGGGCGGTCTCGCCTGGTCCACGGCCCGCACGAAGGACTCCTCGACCCGCCTCTACTCCTGGGCGGAGGAGTCCAAGTACGCGACCCCCTTCGTCGCCGACCCGGCCAAGCGCTCGCAGGTCATCGGCACGATCGACTTCTCGGACGAGATCGACGCGGCCGCCGTCGCCAAGGTGCTGCGCGCCAACGGCATCGTCGACACCGAGCCGTACCGCAAGCTCGGCCGCAACCAGCTGCGCGTCGCGATGTTCCCGGCGATCGACCCGGCGGACGTCGAGGCGCTGACGAAGTGCATCGACTACGTGATCGAGAAGCTCTGACGTCGTTGCTCGTACGTCGGTGAGGGGCGCCCCGGTGCATGCCGGGGCCGCCCCTCACCGGTTCAGGCCGCCGTACAGGTCGGCGAAGGCACCGCCCCGCCGCCCGGCGCTCCCCCGAACCCGAAGCTCACCGAGCCACCCGCCGGGACACTGCCGTTGTGGGCGGCGTTCACCGCGGTCACGGTCGCGCCGCTCTGGGTGTACGACGCGTTCCACATGTTGGTGACCTGCTGCGACCCGTTCCAGGTCCAGCTCACCTTCCACGAACTGATCGAGCTGGTCCCGGTGTTGGTCACCGTCACCTCGGCGTTGAAGCCACTGCCCCAGTCGCTGCTGACGGTGTAGGAGGCCGAGCACGCGGCCGTGCTGCCGCCACCCCCACCGCCGCCCCCGCCGCCTCCACCTGTACCGGTGCCGGGAAAGAGCGGCGCCTTGATGCTCGTCAGATAGCCGTCCTTCACCGTGTCGACGGTCGTCCAGTCGTCCTTCAGGATCCCGCCCGTGTCACCGGAGTTGGGATTCCAGGACCAGAACGTCCAGTGGAAGGAGTCGGCCCCGTACGTCGACGTCGGCCGCAGATAGCTCACCAGCGCCGCCAGCCACTTCTGGTCGACGGTCGAGGCCAGCGTCGTACCGAACTCGCCGACCCACACGGGTGCGATGTTCTGCTTGAAGATGTAGCCCCAGTACTTGTCCCAGACGCCCGGCATGTTGGCGGGGAACGCCGGATCACTGAACCAGGGCTGCTGGGCCACGCTGGTCGCGTAGTCGTGGGCGGAGTACACGACCCGGTTGGCCACGTCGAGCCGGACCGGGTACTGGGCGACGCCCATCAGGTTGCCGCCCCACCACCCCGACACCCCGCCGTAGGTCTGCACGCCCTCGACGAAGATCAGCAGGTCGGGGTTGACGGAGAGCACCGCGTCGCCGGCCCGCTCGGCGGCCAGCCGCCAGTCGGTCGCCGTGTCGCCGCAGCCCCAGCAGGCCGGATCGTGGGGCTCGTTGTGCAGGTCGATGCCGACGACGGTGTCCTGGCCTTTGTAACGGGCCGCGAGTGCCTTCAGATCGGTGATCCAGGTCGACTCGGGGACGGCCGCCGTGTACCAGAGCGCCGACTGTCCGCCGGAGTCCGGCCGGTGCCGGTCGAGGATGACCTTGAGACCGTCCTGACCGGCGTACGCCACGAGCTTGTCCATGACCTGGAGGGAGTTCAGGCCCTGCAGATCGGCGTTCTTGCCACTGCTGAAGTCGATGCTGTTGGGGACGGTGGACGACTTGAAGATGTCGTCGCTGTAGGGCAGCCGGATGGTGTTGTAGCCCAGCGACTTCATCTGGTCGATCATGGACTTGTAGTCGCGGGACCAGAGGCCGTGGACGACGTGGTTGCCGGTCTCGAAGCCGAACCAGTTGATCCCGGCGATCCGGACCGGTTGCCCGGCCGCGTCGAGGATCTGACGGCCGTTGGTGTGCCAGTAGCCGGCGCCGGGGACGGCGGCCGCGTGCGCGGTGTGCGCACCGGCCCCCAGCGGTATCAGGAGCGCCGCTGCAACAGCGCACAGCGCTCTTCGCAGGCTGCGGAACATGTCGCTGCTTCCTCTCGGGAGGCACGGGCCCGGAACGAGTGGGAGCGCTCCCACAACCCGGCACCTCCATGGAAGCCACGCCACATGGACACGTCAAGGACTACGGCGTCAGTCAGCGGCGCAGCAGCCGCCGGATTCCGAAGACCACCGCCGCCGCTACGGCGACGGCGAGCGCGCCGACCTTGAGGTTGCCGCCCATACCGCCACCGCTCCCGCCCGAGGCACTCGAACTCGCGCCCCCGGAGGACGACTTCGAACCCCCGCCCCCGCCCGGCACGTCCTGCGCCTGCACGGAGCTGTCGGCGCCCTCGCTGCCGTACATGAGTTTCGAGCCGTCGACGGTGTAGGTGATGGACTCGCCCTGCCCCTGCAGCGGAACGTTCAGGCGCCCCTTGCGTTTGATCCTGCCGCCGTTCCAGTCGTAGTAGATCCCGCCGAAGTAGCCGCGCACGGCGAGCTGCTTGTCGTCCGGGGAGATGGCGGCGTCGGTGGCCCAGAGGTCGACGGTGGCGACGGGCTTGAAGTAGTTCGTCCCGGAGGTGGAGAGCTTGGCCGGCCCCTCGTACAGGTGCCCGCCGTTCTCGTTCTTGTCGATGATGTAGGCGCGCCCGGTCTTCGGATCGATGACGAGCGACTCGGCGTTGCGCGCCCCGTCCGTGTACTTGACCACGTACTGCGTCGCCCGCACCGTCTGGTCGACCAGTTTCTTCGGCTCGGGCAGCCGGTAGATCCACACATACGGCCACTTGCCGCCGAGGTTGTCGCCGATGTCGCCGACATAGATCTGGTTGCCGGGGCCGATGGAGATGGCCTCGGTGTCGCGGGGGGCGCCGATGCCGCTGAGGGTGACGCGGGCGACCGTCTTCCCGGTGCCGCTGTCGACGGCGTAGATGTACGGGCCGTCGCCGCTGTCGTTGTGGGTCCAGTAGATGCCGGGGTGCAGGCGGGAGGCGGCCAGCCCGCTGGACTCGGCGATACGCGAGTCCTTGATGGTGAACCCCTGGTCACCGTTGCCGTCGCCGTCTGCGGCGGATGCGGGCGCGGCGAAGGCGCCCACGAGAAGGACCCCGGCGAGGAGAGCGAACGGTCGGCGCATGGCCCAAGCCTGCCATCCCGGCCCGGTGTTCACCGACGGGTGACGGGGAGGGGCGACGGGGAGGCGCGCGTGGCAGGCCTCACATCCCACGCGTCCCATTGGTCCCTCCCTGATCCCTCCCCGATCGTCCATCATGAGCGGATGCTTAGGTTCATGCCGGTCGGCGACTCCATGACGATCGGAAGCGCGGGCGAGCACACATGGCGTTACCGGATGTGGGAGCACCTGCGCGAGACGTACGGCGGCCCGTTCGCCCTGGTCGGCCCGCGCGAGACGCTGTACGACAAGGCGGCGGACGCGCCGGTGTCGTACGAGTACGCCGATCCCGACTTCCCGCGCGCCCATCTGGCGGGGTGGGGCGAGGGCTGGCTGCACATGGCGCCGCTGATCGGGGAGGCGGTGCACTCCTGCGAGGCGGATGTCCTGCTGGTCTCCCTCGGCCTGATCGACCTGGGCTTCTACACGAACGCGGAACAGACGGCGGAGAACGTGCACCGCTTCGTGGCGGCGGCCCGCTCGGCCAACCCGCGCGTCCGCCTGGTCGTCCTGCCGGTGATCCCGAACGTCCGCGCCACCGCGGACGCCCCCTTCGCCGCGCAGGTGACCCGCTTCAACGAACTCCTGGCCAAGGCGGTCGCCGACCTGGACGAATCCCGCTCCCCGCTCCTGCTGGCCTCTCCCCCGCCGTCGTACGACATCCGTCTCGACACCTACGACGGCACGCACCCGAACGCGAGCGGCGAGCGGAAGATCGCGGGGGCGTTCGCGGACGCGATGTATCAGGCGTGGGGCGTCGGGGAGCCCTACGAGGGCTGAGCCATACGAAGGTTCGGCATCCCCCACGTGTCCTGGTCACCGTGCGTATCGTGGTACTGCGCGGCTGCGCTCGTCGGTGGGGCAGCCGGGGAGGAGCGCCACGATGACCGTCCTTGAAGACAGGATCGAGATGGCTGAACACAGCGGCGAGCTGACTCTGGACAGCCTGTTCGAGTCGCTTGAGCGGACCACCCCCGAGGGCTACAAGGTCGAGATCGTCGAGGGGGCCATCTTCATGTCGCCGCAGCGGGACACGCACTGGGAAATCATCGCCGACATCTACGAGCAACTGCGCACCAAGTACCCGCGCAAGCGCGTGAAGTCGGACGTCCGCGTCGACTATCCGGGCCACCTCAACGGCTTCGCATCCGACGTGACTCTTGTCGCCGAGGGCGCCGAGAAGAACGACAAGGGGCTGTGGAGCTGCGAGGACGTCGAGTTCGTCGCCGAGGTCATCTCGAAGGGCACGGCCCCGAACGACTACGGCCCCAAGAGGACCGCCTACGCCGTCGCCGAGGTCCCCGTCTACCTCATCGCCGACCCCTATCAGGGCAAGTGCCACCTCTACACCCAGCCGAAGGACGGCGAATACGTCGTCGAGCTGTCCGTCGCCTTCGGCGGCGATGTCGACATGACCACCACCCTCGTCGACCTCACCCTCAAGACCGAAGAGTTCCCCCGCGACTGAACCCGGCGGCTCCCCCAGGCGGCGGAAAGCCGCCGGGAAAAGCCCGTGCCCAAAGATCGCGCCGGCGGCAGACTGCCCCCATGACCTCCCCAGCCCCTGACGCCAAGGCCGACCTTCACTTCTATCTGCAGTCCGCCCGCGATGCCCTGCTCTGGAAGCTCGAAGGGCTCTCGGAGTACGACATCCGCCGCCCACGCACACCGACCGGCACCAACCTCCTGGGCCTGGTGAAGCACGCGACCGGCGTGGAGCTGGGCTACCTCGGCGACACCTTCGGGCGGCCGCTGTCCGGCGGACCGCTGCCCTGGATGGCCGCGGGCGGTGAACCCAACGCGGACATGTGGGCCACCGCCGACGAGTCCCGCGGGTACATCGTGGACCTCTACCGCAGCGTGTGGGCGCACGCGGACGCGACGATCGACGCGCTGCCGCTGGGCACCCTCGGCAGGGTGCCCTGGTGGCCCGAGGGCAGGGACCAGGTGACGTTGCATCACGCCGTGGTGCGCGTGATCGCCGACACGCACCGGCATGCCGGCCACGCCGACATCCTCCGCGAACTCACGGACGGCGCGGTGGGGATGAACCAGGGCAACGACAGCATGCCGTCGGACGACGCGGCCTGGTGGGAGAACCACCTGGACCGGGTGGAGCGTGCGGCGCGGGAGGCCGACCGGAAGCCGGCCTGATCCCGGTCAGCTTCGGGACGCCGTGCCGCCACCGCTGGGGCGCGGCTTCGACGTGGTCGAACCGCTCTTGGAGGCGGGGGATTTCGCGCTTGCGGGCGTCTGGCGATGACGGTGGCGGGAGATGTTTCTGCGGGGCGGCCGGGTCAGCGTGATCTGGCGGACCAGTTGCTGGAAGCAGGCCAGGGACGCGAGCGTCGGCAGGGCCGCCGCGGCGACACCGGTGAAACTCCTGTCGGCCTCGGCCACGCAGAGTGACATCGCAAGGAAGGAGAAGAGCAGAACGACGAACCAGGAGTGCACGGCCCTGCGTTGGTGAAGGGCGCTGCGCAGGATGGAGAGCGAGGCCACCATCCAGGGGCCGTAGACCAGAAGCGGCCACCAGGTCAGTATTCCGCCCTGCGTGGCCGACGCGACATGCCGCAGAGGTGCGTAGGCCACCATGCCGCCGAACACGCTCACCATCGAAACGATCACGGCGGCGAGCGCGGCGATCAGAAAGCTGACGGTCTGCAGCCACCCGAAGCGGAAGCGCAGCCGGAACCGCACTTTCCGGTGCCGGACGGTACGGCGCCGGATGGGGGGCAACTCGGCGGTGATCCTCGCCAGGTTGTCCATCGACTCGCCCGTGAAGTCGAGGTCGGGCTGCGGCGTCGGCTCGCGGCGAGGCGGGGGCGAAACGGTGCCCGCCTGCTCCGCCGTCACGGCGTTCTGCAGGAGGGACGTGAGTTCCTCGACCGGGTCCCAGCCCTCCACCAGGGGGCCGGTGGCGTACATGTCCTCTGCGGGACCCCGGTGGCGGCCGGTGGCCAGCCCGGTGGGGTAGTCACCGGGATACCGTTCGTGCGGGGTGAAGGAAAGATCCAGGTATTCGTCGTTCATAGAGGTCCGCCCCCGTCATGTAACCGCGTGGCAGCCGGACCGTCCCTGATCGTTCCACCGCCGCCCGAGTTCCTCCTGAGCCGTGTCCAGGATTCCCAGGAACTCGCTGAAGAGGGTCCCGGTGACCTGCAGTTCGATCCGCGCACCGTCCCCGTGCAAGGTGCCGCACGCGTCGGCCGCCGAGTACGCCGCGGCGGGCGTGAAGGTGTAGCGCCCCACTGTCACCGCACGGGCGGGGGGCAGATCCTCCGCGGTCGCTCCGGAACGGTACGGGTTAAGGAACCTTGCTTTCGCCATATTCCGCTAACGCCGCGTCCCCTCCTCCGGATGCGCGGCAAACGAGTGAGGCCAATTCGACGAAAACATCGACTAGAGCGTTTTTCATCCAGCAGTTTGTCTTTTGAATTCTTCTCGCACAGCGAAGATCATTTGCAGGGATAGATCATTTTCTGGGGAATCCCTTGCGTAGAGCGCACTCCAAGCCGTTGGCTAGGTGGTCATGAAGTACACGCAGCTCGGACGCACGGGACTCAAGGTCAGCCGACTGGTCCTCGGCACCATGAACTTCGGACCGCAGACCGACGAGGCCGACAGCCACGCGATCATGGACGCGGCGCTGGACGCCGGCATCAACTTCTTCGACACCGCCAACGTGTACGGCTGGGGCGAGAACAAGGGCCGTACGGAAGAGATCATCGGCAACTGGTTCGCCAAGAGCGCGGCCCACCGCGACAAGGTCGTCCTCGCCACCAAGGTGTACGGCAACATGGCCGCCGACGGCGAGACCTGGCCCAACCACGACAAGCTCTCCGCGCTGAACATCCGGCGCGCGGTCGACGCCAGCCTGAAGCGGCTGCAGACCGACCACATCGACGTCTACCAGTTCCACCACGTCGACCGCCGCACCCCCTTCGAGGAGATCTGGCAGGCGATCGACGTCCTGGTGCAGCAGGGCAAGATCCTCTACGTCGGGTCCTCGAACTTCCCCGGCTACAAGATCGCCCAGGCCAACGAGATCGCCGCCCGCCGCGGCGGCACCATCGGCCTCGTCAGCGAGCAGTGCCTCTACAACCTGGCCGAGCGCCGCGCCGAGATGGAGGTCATTCCGGCCGCGCAGGAGTACGGCCTCGGGGTCATCCCCTGGTCACCGCTGCACGGCGGCCTGCTCGGCGGTGTGATCAAGAAGGAGGTCGAGGGCGGCCGTCGGGCGAGCGGCCGGGCCGCGGACGCCCTCGCCAACACCACCATCCGCGCGCAGATCCAGGCGTACGAGGACCTGCTCGACAAGCACGGCGTGGAACCGGGTGAGGCCGCCCTGGCCTGGCTCCTGACCCGCCCCGGTGTCACCGGCCCGATCGTGGGCCCGCGCACGGCGGAACAGCTGGAGTCGGCGATCAGGGCGGCGGAGCTGGAACTGAGCGAGGAGCTTTTGACCGGCCTGGACGAGGTCTTCCCGGGGCCTGGCCCGTCCCCGGAGGCCTTCGCGTGGTAGCGCGCCTTTAGGGGCGGCGGGGCTGCATTCGATATGCGGCTCCGCCGCGTGGGCGCGACCAGCCACATACGGCCCGCACCCGGCGACGAACGCGCAGTTCCCCGCCGCTACCTACCGAGCACGGCGGCCAGGGCAACGACAACGAACAAGAGAACAAGCGCACCGGCCATGATCCGGTTCCGGGTCTTCGGGTCCACGTACCCGAGCCTAACCGGCACCCCCGAGCGCCCAACGGGCGACCGCCTCATAACGCGGCTGCTCCCCCGGCACCCCGGACCTCGGCAGCCTGCTCCGCACCAGCACCAGCTCCCCCACCGTCCAGGTACGGCCGGTGAACTCCCCGAGCGCGGCGACATACGGCCGTACGTCCACCGCGTCCCGGCTCCGCGCCACCGTGAGGTGCGCCTTGTACCGCCGGTGCTCCCCCATCTCCACCCCCGCCTTCCGCGCCGCGGCCTCGGCACGGTCGGCGAGCAGCCGCAGGGCCGGCAGCTCCCCCTCCGCCCCCACCCACAGGGCCCGCCCGTGCCCGAACTGGCCACCGCCCCGCAGGGCCAGCGCGAAGGGCTCGGATCGTCGTGCCGCCCGCTCCAGCCGGGCCGACAGCTCCGGTACGAGGCCGTCGTCGACCTCCCCGTAGAAGGCGAGCGTGAAGTGCCACCCTTCCCGCGCCGTCCAGCGAAGCGCCCCCGCGTCCGGCAGCTCCTTCAACTCGGCCACCTCGGCGGCGAGTTCATCGACGACCCCCTCGGGAGGCAGCACGGCGGCGAAGAGTCTCATGAGGCCAGTCTCGCTGTCGGACGCGCGTTCGCTCCCCCCGTGTCCTGGTCACCGTGCGTATCGTTGTACTGCGCGGCTGTCCGTGACCGAGCGGCAGCCGGGGAGGAGCGCCACGATGACCGTCCTTGACGACAGGATCGAGATGGCCGAGGAGTGCGGCGAGCTGACGCTGGACGTTCTGTTCGAGTGGCTCGAGAAGATGCCCATCCCCGAGGGTACGAAGATCGAGATCGTCGGGGGGAACATCTTCATGTCACCGCAGCGGCAGAACCACTGGGAGATCATCTTCGGTATCGCGGAGCAGTTGCGCGCCAAGTACCCCCGCAAGCGGTTGGCATCGGACGTGCGGATCGACTTCCCCGGGCATCTGAACGGCTTCGCCTGCGACCTGGCGGCGATGGCCGACCGGTCGGTCAAGGACAGCAGGGGCCGCTGGCGCTATCAGGACGTCGAATTCGTGGCCGAGGTCATCTCCAAGGACACGGCGGGCAACGACTACGGCCCCAAGAAGGACACCTACGCCGCAGCAGAAGTACCGCTCTACCTGATCGTGGACCCGTACGCCGGCGAGTGGCACCTGCACACCCTGCCGAAGGACGGCAAGTACCACAGCGAGGTCAGCTTCCCCTTCGGGGAAGACATCGACCTGACCGGCACCCCGGTGGGCCTCGTCCTCAAGACCGACGAGTTCCCCCGCGACTGAGCCCGACGTTCTTCCTACGCCGCGGCCGCCAGCTCCTCCCGCCGCTCCCGCGGTACGAACCGCACGACCGGATGGCCGTGGTTCCAGCCCACCGACAGCCGCAGGCCGCCGACCCTGGCCAGGATCAAGCCGATGGTGACGGCCGCCGCCGCGGAGATCGCGCCGCCCACGGCCAGGCCCGCCCGGACGCCGTACGAGTCCGTGACCCAGCCCGCGATGGGTGCGCCGATCGGGGATCCGCCGAGGAAGACCATCATGTAGAGGGCCATGACCCGGCCGCGCATGGCGGGGTCGGTGGCCATCTGGATGCTGGTGTTGGCGGTGACGTTGATGGTCATGCCGAACATGCCGATCGGGGCCATCAGCAGGGCGAACAGCCAGAGGGAGGGGGCGGTCGCGGCCACCAGTTCCAGGGCACCGAAGGCCGCCGCCGCCCCGATCATCACCCGCATCCGGGCCGTACCGCGCCGCGCGGCCAGGAGTGCGCCTGCCAGGGAGCCGACCGCCATCACGGTGTTGAAGGCGCTGTAGGAGCCGGCGCCCGCGTGGAAGACGTCGTCCGCGAAGGCCGAGAGATAGACCGGGAAGTTGAAGCCGAAGGTGCCGATGAACCCGACCAGGACGATGGTCCAGATCAGGTCGGGGCGCCCGGCGACATAGTGCAGTCCCTCCCGCAGCTGGCCCTTTCCGCGCGGTGCCCGCTCGACGACGTGCAGCTCGCGCGCCCGCATCAGCAGCAGGCCTGCGAGCGGGGCGACGAAGGACAGACCGTTGAAGAGGAACGCCCAGCCGGTGCCCACACCGGTGATCATCAGGCCGGCCACGGCGGGGCCGACCAGACGGGCGGACTGGAAGTTGGCGGAGTTGAGGCTGACCGCGTTCTGCAGCTGGTCCGGGCCGACCATCTCGGAGACGAAGGACTGCCGGGCCGGGTTGTCGACGACCGTGGCGAGGCCCACGGCGAAGGCGGCGAGGTAGACGTGCCAGACCTGGACGTGACCGGAGAGGGTCAGCGCGGCGAGTGCGACACCGGTGACGGCCATCGAGGTCTGGGTGACGAGCAGCGTGCCGCGCCTGGGCAGGCGGTCGACGAGGACTCCGCCGTAGAGGCCGAGGAAGAGCATCGGCAGGAACTGCAGGGCCGTCGTGACGCCGACGGCCGTGGCGGAGCCGGTGAGGCTCAGGACCAGCCAGTCCTGGGCGATGCGCTGCATCCAGGTGCCTATGTTGGAGACGACCTGGCCCATGAAGAACAGGCGGTAGTTCCTGACCTTCAGCGAGCTGAACATCGAGGACTTGCGGGAAGGCGGGGGTGAAGCGGGGGTAGTAGGTGTCGGTGCGGGGGCGGAAGCTGCTCCGGGTCCCGTACTCAAAAGGGTTCGCCTCCTCTTTGTTGGCTCGTTCGCCTCCGGGGCGCATTCAGCCGGTGTCGAGCGGCCGACCGTGCTCAACTTTTCGGGCCTCCGCGCGCTCGGCCGCTCGACACCGGCGCGCCCCTTCGGCTCACTCGCGTGGTGTGGCTTACAGGTGTGCGAGCTTCTCCAGCACGGGGGCGGCGGCGCGCAGTTTCGCCCACTCGTCCTCGTCGAGGCCGTCGACCAGGTTGGCCAGGAACGCGTTCCGCTTGGCGCGGCTCTCCGCGAGCATGGCCTCGGCCTGTTCGGTCTTGGTGACGACCTTCTGGCGCCGGTCCTCGGGGTGTGGCTCCAGCCGGACCAGGCCCTTGGCCTCGAGCAGCGCGACGATGCGGGTCATCGACGGCGGCTGCACGTGCTCCTTGCGGGCGAGTTCGCCCGGCGTGGCGCTACCGCAGTTGGAGAGGGTGCCCAGCACCGACATCTCGGTGGGGCTGAGCGACTCGTCGACCCGCTGGTGCTTGAGCCGACGGGACAGCCGCATGACAGCTGATCGCAGGGAGTTCACGGCGGCAGCATCGTCGCCATGGCTGAGGTCCGACATGTTCTTTAGCGTAACTCATTACTCTCGCTAAAGACCAGGCGCGACGCGCCGAATGCCCGTGACACGCGCCACTGAACCGGAACATCACTCATATGGGTGATCGTGACGCGGAACGTGACACACCGCGCCGAACGGTGCCGCGACCCTCGTAGCCATGGGGACCAGTGTGCTCAGCCTGCGGATAGACGGAGAGCTGCTCGAACGGCTCCGGCACCACGCCGCCAAAAGAGGAATGAGCGTCCAGGACTATGTCGTCCGGACGCTCATTCGGGATGACTTCGACGAGCGCTTCCAGTCCGCCGTGGAGGAGACCGAGAGGTTCTACGGCGTCACGTGAGACCGAGCGCGGGCATCAGGTAGTAGAAGCCGAACACCGCCGCGACGACATACATCGCCACCGGGACCTCCCGGCCCCGGCCGGCCGCGAGACGCAGTACCGCGAAGGTGATGAAGCCCATGCCGATGCCGTTGGTGATGGAGTAGGTGAACGGCATCATCACCATCGTCACGAAGGCGGGGATGGCGATGGTGTAGTCGGCCCAGTCGATCTCCTTGACGGAGCCGGCCAGGATCAGGAAGCCCACCGCGAGCAGGGCCGGGGTGGCCGCCTGGGACGGGACCATCGTGGCGACCGGGGTCAGGAACAGGGCGATGGCGAACAGACCGCCGGTGACGACGTTCGCGAAGCCCGTACGGGCGCCTTCGCCGACGCCCGCAGTGGACTCCACGAACGCGGTGGTGGCCGAGGAGGAGCTGGCGCCGCCGGTCGCGACCGCGAGGCCGTCGATGAACAGGACCTTGTTGATGCCCGGCATATAGCCCTGGGCGTCGGTCAGCTTGGCCTCGTCGCTGACGCCCATGATCGTTCCCATCGCGTCGAAGAAGCACGACAGCAGCACGGTGAAGACGAACAGGATGCCGGTCAGCACACCGACGTGGGAGAAGCCGCCGAACAGGCTGACCTTTCCGATCAGACCGAAGTCCGGGGTGGCCACCGGGTTGCCGGGCCACTTGGGCGTCGTGAGGCCCCAGGTCGGGATCTTCGCGACGGCGTTGATGATCAGCGCGAGGACCGTCATCGTCACGATCGAGATCAGGATCGCGCCGGAGACCTTGCGCACGATGAGCGCGAGGGTGAGCAGGGCGCCCAGGATGAAGACCAGGACGGGCCAGCCGTTGAGGTGTCCGGTGCTGCCGAGCTGGAGCGGGACGGTGGTCTGGGCGACGTCCGGGATCCGGGAGACGAAGCCCGAGTCGACCAGGCCGATCAGCATGATGAACAGGCCGATGCCGATGGAGATCGCCTTGCGCAGGCTGTAGGGCACCGCGTTCATGACGCGCTCGCGCAGTCCGGTGGCGACCAGCAGCATCACGATGAAGCCGGCCAGGACCACCATGCCCATGGCGTCCGGCCAGGCCATCCGGGGAGCGAGCTGGAGCGCGACGACCGAGTTCACACCGAGCCCCGCGGCGAGCGCGATCGGCACGTTGCCGACGACGCCCATGAGGAGGGTCGTGAACGCCGCCGTCACGGCCGTCGCCGTGACCAGCTGGCCGTTGTCGAGCTGGTGCCCGTACATGTCCTTCGCGCTGCCCAGGATGATCGGGTTCAGCACGATGATGTAGGCCATCGCGAAGAAGGTGGCGAAGCCGCCGCGGATCTCACGCGGCAGGGTGCTGCCCCGCTCGGAGATCTTGAAGTAGCGGTCGAGAGCGCCGGAGACGGGCGCCTTCCCCGACTGTTCGGGGGTGGGGACCTTGGCGGGAGCCGAGGTGGACATTGGAGATTCCTACGAGCAGAAGTGGACTAGCGCAAACGGTTTCAGTATGAACATATGAGTCCGAGGGCGCTATCTCCGCGCGTAGACCCGTCCGCCTCGTAAGCTGTGCGCATGGCGAAGTGGACCCCCCAGCACGAGGCGCCGGAGCCCCTTGAGGGCCCCGTGGTCGCCACCATCACCGGCGGCACGATCCTCTGGTTCGTCCTCTTCCTGGTGCAGCTTCCCTTCTACGGCTGGTTCGACGACCACGGGCATCTGTGGTGGCTGTGGACGTGCCTGACCGGGGGTGTGCTCGGGCTGTACGGCGTGTGGTTCGTCAGGAAGCGGGACGCCGCGATCAAGCGGGCGGCCGCAACGGGGGCGACGGAACGGGCGACGTCGGCCGAGTAGCACCCGGCGGTGGTGCGGGGCCCCGCTGGGGGCTGCCGCCCCCAGACCCCCGCTTTCGGCCTGAACGGCCTCGTCCTCAAACGCCGGACGGGCTGAAGATGCCGACCGGCGCCGAGAAGTGCGCGTACAACCACCGCACTAGTTCGCTCATCCCCAGGTCGGATCTTCCGGGTGCTCGGCGGGTGAAGGGGTAAATCCACACGTACCGTCGAATGCATGACGCACATCGACGCGGGCGCGGAGCTCGACCCTGTGCACCCTGTTCCCGTTCCGGTGCCGGCGCGGGGGCTGACCGCGGCCGAGGTGGCCGAGCGGGTTGCGCGGGGGCAGGTCAATGACGTTCCGGTGCGCAGCAGCCGGTCGATGGGCGAGATCGTCCGGGCGAACGTCTTCACGCGGTTCAACGCGATCATCGGTGTGCTCTGGCTGATCATGCTGTTCGTCGCGCCGTTCCAGGACAGCCTGTTCGGGTACGTGATCATCGCCAACACCGGCATCGGCATCATCCAGGAGTGGCGGGCGAAGAAGACCCTGGACTCGCTCGCGGTGATCGGTGAGGCGCGGCCCACGGTGCGGCGGGACGGGATGGCGGCCTCGATCAGCACCTCGGAGCTCGTCCTTGACGACCTGATCGAGATCGGGCCGGGGGACAAGGCCGTGGTCGACGGGGTGTGCGTCGAGGCCGACGGGTTGGAGATCGACGAGTCGCTGCTCACCGGCGAAGCCGACCCGGTGGTCAAGAAGCCCGGGGACCAGGTGATGTCGGGCAGCTTCGTGGTGGCCGGCGGCGGTGCCTTCAAGGCCACCAAGGTGGGCCGCGAGGCCTACGCCGCCCAGCTCGCCGAGGAGGCATCCCGCTTCACCCTGGTCCACTCCGAGCTGCGCACCGGTATCTCGACGATCCTCAAATACGTGACCTGGATGATGATCCCGACCGCGATCGGCCTGGTCATCAGCCAGCTGGTGGTCAAACAGCACGGCTTCAAGGACTCGGTCGCGCGGACGGTGGGCGGCATCGTCCCGATGGTCCCGGAGGGGCTGGTGCTGCTGACGTCGGTCGCCTTCGCGATAGGCGTCATACGACTTGGCCGAAAACAGTGCCTGGTGCAGGAGCTGCCCGCCATCGAGGGCCTCGCCCGCATCGACACCGTCTGCCTCGACAAGACCGGCACCCTCACCGAGGGCGGCATGGACGTCACCGAACTCAGGCCGCTGCAGGGCACCGACGAGTCGTACGTACGCAAGGTCCTCGGCGCCCTCGGCGAGTCCGACCCGCGGCCGAACGCCTCGCTGCAGGCGATCATCGACGCCTACCCGGACGTCGAGGACTGGCGCTGCACGGAGTCCCTGCCCTTTTCCTCCGCCCGCAAGTACAGCGGTGCCACCTTCAGCGAGGGCAACGGCGAGTCGAGTACCTGGCTGCTGGGGGCGCCCGACGTGCTGCTGGCCGCCGGCGATCCGGCCCTCAAGGAGACCGGGCGGCTCAACGAGCAGGGTCTACGGGTGCTGCTGCTCGCCCGGGCCGGCCGCGAGCTGGACGATCCCGAGCCCGCGAACGGGGCGAGGCCCGCCGCCCTCGTCGTCCTCGAACAGCGGCTGCGCCCCGACGCGGCGGACACCCTGCGCTACTTCGCCGACCAGGACGTCCGCGCCAAGGTGATCTCCGGCGACAACGCCGTCTCGGTCGGCGCGGTGGCCGCCAAGCTGGGCCTGACCGGCACGACCGTGGACGCCCGGCACCTGCCCTCCGAGCAGGAGGAGATGGCGAAGTCGCTCGACAAGGGCACGGTGTTCGGACGGGTCACTCCGCAGCAGAAGCGGGACATGGTGGGCGCCCTGCAGTCCCGCGGCCACACGGTCGCGATGACCGGCGACGGCGTGAACGACGTACTCGCCCTCAAGGACGCCGACATCGGCGTGTCCATGGGCTCGGGTTCCGAGGCCACCCGGGCGGTCGCGCAGATCGTGCTGCTGAACAACAGCTTCGCGACGCTGCCGTCGGTGGTCGCGGAGGGCCGGCGGGTCATCGGCAACATCACCCGGGTGGCGACCCTGTTCCTGGTGAAGACGGTCTACTCGGTGCTGCTGGCGGTGCTGGTGGTGTGCTGGCAGGTGGAGTACCCGTTCCTGCCGCGCCACCTGACGCTGCTGTCGACCCTGACGATCGGCGTCCCGGCCTTCTTCCTCGCCCTGGCGCCCAACAAGGAACGGGCGAAGCCCCACTTCGTACGGCGGGTGATGCGGTACTCGATCCCGGGCGGGGTGCTGGCCGCGGTGGCGACCTTCGTGACGTATCTGATCGCCCGCCACTACTACACCGGGCCGGGCCAGTTGGATGCGGAGACCAGCGCCGCCACGCTGACCCTGTTCCTGATCTCCATGTGGGTCCTGGCGATCATCGCCCGCCCCTACACCTGGTGGCGGATCGCCCTGGTGGCCTCGATGGGCGTGGCGTTCCTCTTCGTGCTGATCGTGCCGAAGCTCCAGCACTTCTTCGCGCTGAAGCTGGTCGGCGAGACGATGCCGTGGGTCGCGGTCGGCATCGCGGCGGTGGCGGCGGTCGCCCTGGAGCTGCTGTGGAAGTGGGTCGACCGCCGCGTTCCCGCCTAGCGGGTGCGGATGCCTACTGCACGTCGACGAAGTCGCCCGTGGCGTTGACCGCCGGGGTCGTCGAGGTGCCCGCGAAGGCGTAGCGGTAGTAGCCGTCGACCGTGGCCGTGGTCGTCGTCTTCAGGTCACCCGTGGTGCTCGTCTTGATGGTCTTCAGCGTGGTGTAGGTGCTGGAGCCCTTCTTGCGGAACTGCAGCTGCACCGGCTGGGTGCTGTAGCCGTGGTACTTGTTGTCCTCCCAGTTGGCGCGGGAGAGCTTGCCGACCACGGTGATGGTCTTGCCCTTGTTCACCGGCTCCGGGGTGGCGTTGACCGTCAGCCTGGAGTTGCGCTGGACGAGGGTGCTGCCGAGGTCGCCCTTCTCTGTGTATCCGACCTTGGTGATGTCGAAGGTGTCGCTGGTCGGGTCCTGCCCGTTGAAGGCGATGGCCAGGGCCGCGCCCTTCCAGGTTCCGGCTTCGGAGTTGCTGAGTTCGCCCTGGCCCGGGTGAGCGGTGATGAGGCCCGTGCAGGTGGCGATGGTGGCCGAGGTGGCGGTGCAGGTGGCCGGGTTGTCGCCGAACAGCGCGGGCGTGTCCAGGTTGTCGAAGTCGCCCCGGTAGATGAAGGGGGCGGTCAGGAAGTCGTCGGCCGTGATGTCGACATCTGCGCCGTGGGTCATGGTGTAGGTGACCTTGGTGGAGACGTCGGCGGTCGTGCCGACCTTGATCGCCTTGGCGATCTTGAAGTTGGAGAAGGTGGCGTCCAGCGGGTACGGCTGGGGCTCAGCGTCCGCGGACGAGCTGAACGCGGTCTTACCGGAGGCCGCGTGGGCGGCCTGCAGAACCTTCGCGACGTCCGCCCGGAACGAGTCGGCGGAGTCTGCGGCGTGCGCGGCCGGCAGGGCGAAGGTGGAGATGGCCAGGGCGCCGGAGACGGCGGCCACGGTGGCACGTATGCGCATGTGTTCCCCAAGTGGAGAAAGTGATCGGGGAGCCTGTTGGCTCGCGTGATCAGATCCGTGGCGGTTGTGCAAGGTTGTACGGCCGAGGAGGATTTCTTTACGGGGATTGCACATCCCAGACGGGTCGTGACCGTCAGTCGAACCACCGGTCCCGCGCCAGCTCCTCCGTCCGCGACGGGTCCTCCAGCAGGGCCGCCACCTCGAAGCGGCGGGGCCACTGGCCCGCCGCCCAGGCGAGGCCGGCGGCGACGCCCTCCAGGGTGGCCGCGTGCAGGACTCCGTCCGCCGTCAGGCGCCAGTCCAACTCGACGCCGTCGACGACGAGTTCCTCGTGCTCGACGTACGTAGCGGGGGTACCGGCGCCCAGCAGGACCCGTACCGCGTCCGGTACGTCGTGTTCGGTGCCCTCGGAGGTGACTTCGCCCGTCACGGATTCGCTCAGGCGCCGCACCTGGAACAGTTCGGCCAGTTCGGCGGCCCGGGCCGGACGTACCGGCAGGAGGGGGACACCCTCGGTGAAGGGCAGCAGGTCCGGGGAGTCGACGACCACGGCGTCGGCGGCGTCCACGACCTCGATCCGGCCGTCGACCACGGCCCGCAGCTCGTCCGGCAGGGTCACCTGCTCGGGGTCCAGGTCGGCCAACGCGCCGTAGAGAGCGTGCAGTTGGGCCCCCGTGACCTCACGCTCCGGGTCCGCGAGGCGGTCCAGGAGTTCCGCGGCGCCGCCCGGCTCGTCGAGCAGGGCCGACACCGACGTCCGTACGCCGAGCGCCCGCAGCACCTGCTCGTCGTCGAAGCCGGTCGCGTCGGCCTCGTCGTACAGGCCTCGCAGGAGGGGGTCGCCGCCGGACGCCAGCAGGCCTGCCGGGCGGCGGCCGTCGAGGACCGGGTGGCCGCGCAGCCACCAGGCCGTGTAGGGCCGTACGACCTCGTGCGTGCCGTCGGGGAGCAGGATCCGTACCGGCTGGGTGAGGGCGTCGCGCAGGGGCGGCTGGGCGAGCAGGGCGAGGGCCTGCGGCCACTTGTCGTCGTCGACCAGGTCCAGGTCCCGTACGGCGACCAGTTCGGTGGCGACCGGCGGTACGGGGGTGTCCGGGAAGCGGTCGAGGACGTCCTCGCTCCACACGTCCACGGCGTCCAGCAGCCCCGCGTCGTCGGGTTCGGCGTAGTCGCCTTCGCGCGGCTCCAGTTCGTCGGGGTCCAGCACCACGTCCGTGGCCCGTACGAGCGCGAAGTTGGCGAGGACACCGCAGGCGGCCAGTGGTTGTTCGCCCCACTTGTCGGCCAGCTCGGCGTCGACGGTGGCGAGTTCGTCCGCCCGCATCACCTGATGGAAGGGGCTGCCGGGAAGGACGAGTTCACCGGCGGGGGCGAGTTCGCCGTCCTCGTCGGGCAGGGCGAGGGCGCCGAGCCACGGCTCGTCGCCCGGCTCCAGACCGGCGTCCCGTACGAGCGCGAGCACCGTGTCGGCCAGCTCCTCGGCGCCGGGCGCGTCCTGCTCCCAGTCGAGGCCGCCCTCGTCGTCGAGGGAGGCGGCCACGGCGGCCCGTACCTGCGGGGTGGTGAGGACGGCGCGGGGCGTCGCGGGGAGGGCGCCGAGCTTCTCCAGGAGGGGGTGGGCCGCGTCCGGGTGGGCGACCTTCAGGCCGAGCCGGGCGAGCACCTCGGGGTCGATGCGGGCGGCGTCGGCGGTGGGCAGGAGCACCTGGCGGGGGCCGATGGTGGTACGTCCGTCGGCGAGCGGCACGGGGAGTCCGGAGAGGCGGTCCGGGTCGACGCCGGCGAGGCTGTCGTAGAGCCGCCGCCACCAGCCGGGCTCCTTCTCGAGACCGGCGAGGCGGTCGATCGCGTCGGTGAGCGGGACGCGGGCGACGCCCAAGGTGCGCAGTTCCACGCGCCGTTCGAGCCCGGCGGGCAGGAGGGTCGGGAGCACCTCCGCGAGGACCTGCACCGTGTCGTGGCCCGCGCCTTCGACGATCTCGGCGTCGCGGGGGCGCAGGGACTCCGGGAGGTCGGAGTCGTGCTCGTGCTCGTGATCGTGATCGTGGTCCTTGCCGGGTTCGGCGGCGGGCGGGAGAAACTCAGTCCGCGGGAGGCGTTCGAGGATCGCCTGGCGCAGTGCGCCGTCCAGCTCGCCCTTGCCGAGCGGGCCGGGGACGAGGTCGATGATGCCCCCGGTCACCGGGCGCCAGTCGGCGAGGAGTTCGGCGTACGCGTCCGCCGCGCGCTGCACGAGGAAGTCGGTGAGGGGGCCGGGTGCCGCGTGCCGGCGGGTGGTGTCGAGGGGGAAGGAGGCGATGAGCAGGGCGGGGACGCCGAGGGGTTCGTCGCTGGGGGTGGGGGCGTGGACGACGGCGCTGGTGCGGGGGCGGGCCGGGGAGCTGTCGGTGGCGTTGACGGGCACGGCCCAGGTGAGGGACCAGTGCGGCCGGAGGCGCTCCTCCACGGGGCGGTCGGCGAGCAGGTCGGGGGTGAGGGGACCGTGCGCGGAGGACGTACGCCAGTGGGTGGTGCCGCCCCGGGAGTCGTCCACGACGGTGAAGGAGCCGTTGGTGCGGCGGCTGAGGGTGCGGGGGCTGCCGCCGTTGATCTCGACGACGACCTCTTCGAGGCCCGGGAGGGCGAGGAGCAGGGCGTCGTCGACGGCGCCCAGGAGGCGTTCGGCGAGGTCGGTGGCGGCGGTGTCGCGCAGCGGGAGGATGACGGCGGTGTCGTACGGGTCCGGGGCGGTGCCCTGGGCGGCGAAGGGGAGCCGCAGGAGCGGGACGTGGCCGTCCCGGCGGCGGATCTCGTCGCCCAGGCCCGGGCTGTGCCGTGCCGTGTCGGCGGCGATTTCCCGGGCCTCGGCGAGGGACCAGCGGACGCCGCCGTGGCGGCCGACCAGGGCGGGTTCGTCGGTGACGGCGAGTACGGCGGCGAAACCGACGCCGAAGCGGCCGACTGCCGTGTCGTGGGCGTCGCGTTTGGCGGAGGCGCGGAGGGTGGAGAGCGACTCGACGCCTGTTGCGTCCAGGGGCGCGCCGGTGTTGGCGGCGACGAGGACGCCGTCGCGGAGGGTGAGGCGGAGGCGGCCGGGGACGGCTGCGCGGGCTGCGGCGTCGGCGGCGTTCTGGGCGAGCTCCACGACGAGGCGGTCGCGGTAGCCGCCGAGGACGAGGTCCTCCTCGGCGTTGGCGTCCTCGCGGAAGCGGGCGGGGCTGGTGGCCCAGGCGTCGAGTACGCCTCGCCTGAGGCGGGCGGTTCCGAAGGGGTCCGCGCCCTCTGGTGCGGGCCGCACGAACTTGCTCACGTTGGCTCTCCTCATCGGCCCTCATCGGCGTGAGCTCGAAGGTACCGCGAGTTGTTCTTCGCCCCCGCCGCCCCTACCCGTCCCGTCCCGGGGGCCGGCCCCCGGACCCCTGCTCCTCAAACGCCGGAGGGGCTGGATCTGGCGTAGCCCGTCCCAGCCCGAAGCGGTGGAGGCTTACGAGTGACCCAGGTCCGCCGCTTCCCCGTCGGAGACGGCCGGTACGGACCCCGAGTCCGGGGCGGGCCGCAGGGGGAACGGGTCCACCCGGGTCTCGTCGATCACCGGAGGTGCCGGCTGCGGGGGCTTCGGCATGACCGCGGCCTCCGAGTGGCCCCCGCAGCCGTAGGCCAAGGACACCACGCGGCCGTCGGCCGGGGAGAACTCGTTGGCGCAGACGCCGAAGGCCTGGCCCAGGGAACCGCCGATCGGCTGCAGGAAGCCGCAGCTCACGCAGGACGCCGGTGCCGCCTGCGCCATCGGCGTCTTGGCGCCGTACGACTCCTCCCAGCGGTCCGCGGCGACATGCAGGCCGTAGCGGGACAGGACCCGGGCGCGGCGCATGCCGAGTTCTTCGGCGACGGCGGCGATGGAGCCCCGGGTCGGGGCGACCGGGAGGTTCGCGGGTGCGGCCGCGGTGACCTCCGCGTCCTCCGCCTCCACCAGCTCCGCCATCTCCTCGGAGACGGCCGAGCTCGGCACGGGCTCCTCCTCGCCGGAGTAGCCGGGCTCCAGGCGCAGGTCCTCGGCGTCCGTCGGGAGCAGATCACCGGGGCCCATGTCGCCGGGCCGCAGGCGTTCGCTCCACGGCACCCACTCCGGGGCGAGCAGCGCGTCCGGGCCGGGCAGCAGGACGACCTCGTCCAGGGTGACCAACTTGGCGCGGGAGGCGCGGGCGACCGTCACGGCCCAGCGCCAGCCGCGGTACCCGAGTTCCTTGCACTCGAAGAAGTGCGTGACAACGCGGTCGCCCTCGGACTCCAGCCCCACATGCTCGCCGACCACGCCTGGTGCGGCGGCCTCCTCGGCGGCGGCGCGGGCGAGGTCGACGGCCTCGGCGCACAGGCGGTCGGGGGTGCGGCTTCGCGTTGTCGCTGCGCTCACAGGTATCGCTTCTCTCCTACGCCGTCACTCGGGTGCGCCGGCCTGAAGGCGGTGGGTGCGGACGGAGCGGACCGGGGGACCGCGTCGACGTCCGCGCCCGATCGCACTCGGGCGCACCTCATGCATCCATTCTGCGGGATGTCCGAGAGGCGCGCGGCCGAGAACGTTCGCCACGACGCGCTACGCACGCTACCTTCTCCCGACCGCTCGGCCTACACCGACGGGAGGTTTCCCCCCGCCGGCCCGGCAACTATCTGGCATGCACCTGGGAAAAGCAGAGGAACTACGCGCCCATACGCGCGGTAACCGCACTACACACAGGTTTCTCGGGGCACTATGACGGAGTGGCAGCCGCAAGGACGCCCCAAGGAGCCACCAGGGTCGGTGGGATAAGGGGCAGCAGTCGTGGTGGCGGTTCGGGCCGGTTCGTCGGGTCCGTCCGCGCGATCGGCCGTGCGCTGCACTTCCCGGTGACCGGAACGGCCCGCGGGATCAGAAAGGCCACGCATGCGCACGGCGCCGGTGAGTCGGGCCTCGGCAAGCTGATCGAACTGCACGCGGTGAACGGTGCCGGTGACGTCATGGTCACCGTCGCACTCGCCTCCACCGTCTTCTTCTCCGTGCCGACCGACGAGGCACGGGGGCGTGTCGCGCTCTACCTCGCCATCACCATGGCGCCCTTCACCGTCCTCGCACCCGTGGTCGGCCCGCTCCTGGACCGGCTGCCGCACGGCCGCCGCGCGGCGATGGCGGGCTCGATGCTCGCCCGGGCGCTGCTGGCCCTGATCATCGCCGGGGCCGTCGCCGGCGGCAGCCTGGAGCTGTATCCGGCCGCGCTGGGCGTGCTGGTCGCCTCGAAGGCTTACGGGGTGGTCAGAAGCGCGGTCGTGCCCCGGTTGCTGCCGCCCAAGTTCTCCCTGGTGAAGGCGAACTCCCGGGTGACGCTCGGCGGTCTTCTCGCCACGGGTGTCGCGGCGCCGATCGGGGCGGGGCTGCACGCCATCGGTCCGCGCTGGCCGCTGTACGGCGCCTTCGTGATCTACATCTGGGGCATGTTCCTGTCCTTCTCCCTGGCGCCGAAGGTGGACTCGGCCAAGGGTGAGGACACAGCGCTGCTGGCGGCGGACGAGCAGCATCTGCACGGGCCGCACATCAAACCGGTCAAGAAGCCGGGCCTGAGGACCGTCGGTATCGCGGTCACCCACGCCCTCGGCGCCAACGCGGCCCTGCGCTGGCTGTCCGGGTTCCTGACCTTCTTCCTCGCCTTCCTGCTGCGCGAGCATCCGCTGACCGGCGAGAGCGCGGCGGTGTCGCTGGGCCTGGTGGCCGTCTCGGCGGGCGCGGGCAACGCGCTCGGTACGGCGGTCGGGGCGTGGCTGCGGCAGCGGGCGCCGGAGATCATCGTCGTCACGGTGCTGCCGATCGTGCTCGGCGTGGCGATCACGGCGGCGATCTTCTTCGGCGCGTTCCTGGTGGCGTGTCTCGCCGCGTTCGCCGGGTTCTCGCAGGCCCTGGCCAAGCTGGCACTGGACGCGCTGATCCAGCGGGACGTGCCGGAGACGGTGCGCCCCTCGGCGTTCGCGCGTTCCGAGACCATGCTGCAGATGGCCTGGGTGCTGGGCGGCGCGATCGGGATCGTGATGCCGCTGAACGGCGCGGCGGGGCTGTCCCTGGCCGCCGCGGTGATCGCCCTGGGCTGGCTCACCACGGTCCGCGGGCTGCTCGGCTCGGCCCGGCACGGGGGCGTGTCGAAGCCTCGCGTGGCGTAACACACAGGCACGCCGCCCCCCAGGTAAAGAGAGCGTCGGACACGCCCTATAGCCTTCGCCCATGACCTCGATGCAATCCGTTGTGCGACGCCGCCGCGCTGTCGCCGCCGCCGGCGCCGTTTCCGCCGGACTGCTCGTCCTGTCGGCGTGCGACAAGCCGACGCCGCTGTCCACCATCACGGTCGGCCGCTCCTCCGTCAGCTCGGAGGCCACCTGCGGCGGCGAGAGCAAGGCCCTGCAGACCGCGGACCTGGCGAAATGCCTGAAGGACACGGACATCAAGTCCATCAAGGTCGACCCCGACGACACCGTCCGCTTCGGCGTCGACCCCAAGATCGCCGACAAGCGGTGGACGATCCTGATGAACGGTCAGCCGCTGACCGAGGACAGCAACAAGACCTACCGCACCATCCCGGGCAGCGTCTTCTTCAACGCCCAGTACGGCGCCCAGGGCAACTCCACCCTGGTCACCATCAAGGCGGGCGACGGCAAGAAGGGCGGCAGCACGGTCACCGGCCTGTGGTCCTTCAAGCTCAAGAAGAACGACTGACCCCGCCTGCCGAGCCTGCCGGGTCCTTCGTGTCTTTGGTACGTGTCCTCGTGGCCACCGCGGTACCCGTCGAACGGGACGCGGTGGCCCGGGCGTTCACGGGTGAGGGCCACCTGGTGATCGCCGCAGGTGTGGGCCCGGCGCTCGCCGCGGCCTCCACCGCGACCGCCCTGACCACCGCCGCCCTGAGCGGCACCCCCTACCACCTCGTGGTCTCCGCCGGAATCGCCGGCGGTTTCCAGCCCGAGGCCCCGCTCGGCTCCCTCGTGGTCGCCGACGAGATCACCGCGGCCGACCTGGGCGCCGAGACGCCCGAGGGCTTCGTCCCGGTGACGGAACTCGGCTTCGGGACCGTCACCCATCGTCCGCCGGATGCACTCGTACGAGACCTCGCGGCCGCCACCGGGGCGCGAACCGGCACCGTACTCACCGTCTCCACCGTGACCGGCACCGCCGAGCGCGCCGCCGCCCTGCGCGCCCGCCACCCCCGCGCCCTCGCCGAGGCCATGGAGGGCTTCGGGGTGGCCGAGGCGGCCGCCGCGCACGGTGTGCCGGTGCTGGAGATACGCGCGGTCTCCAACCCGGTCGGCCCGCGCGACCGCGCCGCCTGGCGCATCGGCGACGCCCTGGCGGCCCTGACGGAGGCCTTCGGGAAGCTCGCGCCCGTACTGGAGAGTTGGAACCAGCATGACCAGTGAGCCCGTACACCCCGCACAGCCCCTGCAGATCGCGTACTCCCCCTGCCCGAACGACACCTTCGTCTTCGACGCCCTCGCCCACGGCCGCGTCCCCGGCGCACCCGCGCTGGATGTGACCTTCGCGGACATCGACAGCACCAACGGCATGGCCGAGCGGGGCGAGTTCGACGTCCTGAAGGTGTCGTACGCCGTGCTGCCGTACGTCCTCGACGAGTACGCGCTGCTGCCGTGCGGGGGTGCGCTGGGGCGGGGCTGCGGGCCGCTGGTGCTCACCCGTGGGCCCGGAGACCTGACGGGGCGTACCGTCGCCGTGCCGAGCGAGAAGTCGACGGCGTATCTGCTGTTCCGGCTCTGGGCCGCCGACACGGTGCCCGGCGGGGTCGGCGAGATCGTGGTCATGCCGTTCCACGAGATCATGCCCGCCGTGCGGGACGGGAAGGTCGACGCGGGGCTCGTCATCCACGAGGCGCGCTTCACGTACCAGAACTACGGCCTGCACAAGCTCGCCGACATGGGCGAGCACTGGGAGGACACCACCGGGCTGCCCATCCCGCTGGGCGCGATCATCGCGAAGCGGTCGCTCGGGGCCGAAGTGCTGACGGGGCTCGCCGAGTCGATCCGCTCGTCCGTGCGCGCCGCCTGGGACGAGCCCGAGGTCTCCCGGCCATACGTCATGGAGCACGCCCAGGAAATGGACCCGGCCGTCGCCGACCAGCACATCGGCCTGTACGTCAACGAGTTCACCCACGACCTGGGCGTGGACGGCTACGCGGCCGTGCGGGGACTGCTCACTCGTGCGGCGGCCGAAGGTCTCGTGCCGGCACTCGGGCCCGAAGCCCTGTCGTTTCCCTGAGCAGCGGCGGGCCGAGGGGCTGGTGCCGCCCCTCGGCCCGGATGCGCTCGAATTCCCGTAGCGGATGCGGGAATTGTTGAGGGTTATACGTCCAGCTGGTCGGCGACCGCCCGCAGCAGGCCCGCGATCTTCTTGCCGGAAGCCCTGTCAGGGTAGCGGCCCTTCTCGAGCATCGGGGTGATGTTCTCCAGGAGGGTCGTCAGATCCTGCACGATGGAGGCCAGTTCGTCCGGCTTCTTGCGGGTGGCGGCCGCAACCGACGGGGTCGGGTCCAGGACGGTGACGGAAAGCGCCTGGTCGCCGCGCTGGCCGGCGACCACACCGAACTCCACTCGCTGACCCGGCTTGAGCGTCTCGACTCCGGCGGGGAGGACCGAGGAATGGACGAAGACGTCGCCGCCGTCGTCACGGGAGAGAAAGCCGAAGCCCTTCTCGCTGTTGAACCACTTGACCTTGCCGGTAGGCACGTCTGTCCTCGTCCTCGTACTCGTCGGAAAACTGCTTCGGAAACGGCTCTTGATAGCACTCGGGCGGGTCGTCGGGGACCCGCCGGTACCAAGGCTAATGGTCTTCAGGCCGGTGACAAGACGTCGCCGGGTTGTTCCTTCGCGCAGGGAACTACCCTGGTCCGGTGCGTGACAAAACCCAAACGAATTCCGCCGAGCCCGGTGACCGACTGATCCGTGCCGGTGCCATCGTGTTCTTCCTCGGTGCGCTGGCCACACTCGTCACTGTGGCTCCGCTGTTCCTCCACGCGAAGCCATTTCCGACGTACATGTTCGGACTGAGCATGCTCATGGGGGTCGGCTTCCTGATCGCCGGCGCCGGAGTGCTGCGGTCGATCGCGGCGGGCCGCCGTCAGGCTCGCGCCGGGCGGTAGTCGGCGAGCCAGCCGGGGAACTCCGTGAGGTCCGCGAGGACGACGTCCGCCCCGGCCGTGCTCAGTTCCTCCGCGCTGCACGGTCCGGTGGCCACGGCCACCGACAGCGCGTCGGCCTTGCGCGCGCCGCGTACGTCGCCGGTGTGGTCGCCGACGTAGATCCCGGCGCCGTGCTCGCGCAGCGCCTCCGCCTTCTGCTCGGCCCACAGGTCGCCGACGACCTCGTCGGGGTGGATGCCGAGGTGTTCCAGGTGCAGCTTGGCGTTCGGCTCGTACTTGGCCGTCACGACGACGGCGCGTCCGCCGGCCGCCTGTACGGCGGCGATGGCCTCGCGGGCGCCGGGCATCGCGGGGGTGGCGGTGATGGCGATCGTGGGGTACATCGACCTGTACAGGTCGGCCATCTCCGCCAGTTGCTCCTGGGGAAACCAGTTGATGAGCTCCTCGGCGAGGGGAGGTCCCAGCCGGGTGATCGCGAGATCGGCGTCGATGTACGTTCCCGTCCGCTCGGACAGTGCGAGGTAGCAGGCATGGATGCCTGGGCGGGAGTCGATGAGGGTCATGTCGAGGTCGAAGCCGACGGTGGGCGCAGTTGTGTAGGCCATATGGGCCATTGTGCCTACTGACTCGATCCCATTCGTTGTGTGGCGGCTGCGGGTGTGTGGGGGGCTTGTCGCGCCCCGCGGCGGAGCCGCATATCGATACAGACCCGCGCCCCTCAGGGGCGCCTTTGTGAGCGCCAGGTGATGAAGAGGGCCGACAGCAGGGCCGCGCCCCTGACCACCCACGGCCAGGTCTGAGCGATCGCCTCGTTCATGTGGCCCTGGGGTATGGGGGTGCCCCAGCGGCCGGTGTTTCTGCCCCAGAGCCAGATGAGGCCGGCGGTGACGGCGAGGCCGGGCATGCCGATGACCGCCCACTTGGACTCGTTGCGGGTGAGGCGACGGGAGGCGTAGGCGATGACCCAGCCGAGCAGCAGGGCGAACCAGTTGCCGAGGATCGCGCCGACGACGAGCAGGCCGGCGGCGATCAGGAGGAGCGGGTTGCTCCAGCCGCCGGCGGGGAGCGCGAGGCGGCGACGCGGGGCGGCGGCCTCGGGTGCGGTGTCCTCCCCGGCTTCCGGGGCCTGCTCGACGGCCGGTGGCGGCTCCTTCTCGAGTTCCTTCGGGCGCGGTGGCCTGAGCAGGTCGGGGATCTCAACGCCGCCGGTGAAGCCGGGGACGGTGTCGCCGAAGGGGGTGCTGTCGACCCGCCACCAGTCGGGCTGGGTGGCGCTGTTGCCGAGTTCCTCGGCGCTCGCCATGTGCGGCGGGGAGGGGGCGGCCGTCTCGGGCCGGACCGGCTGGGCGGGGCGCGGGCGCGGTACGGCCCGGCGCAGGCTCTTCGGCAGGCGCCTGCCGTCCTCCGGCTCGTCGTCGCGCTGTACCGGCACATGGGTGGGGGCGGAGTGCGGTTCCGAGGCGGTGCCCCCCGCCGCGGCGACGACCTCGTCGGGGGTGCCGAGCCGGGACAGGATGCGGCGGACCGCGGCGGGACTGTCGACGGTGGCCTTCGCCCGGCGGCGGTCGATCTCGCCCCGCAGCTCCGAGACCAGGCGCATGCGTGCGGCGGACGGCAGTTGCCGCTGCTGCGCCACGTCGCCGACGCGGCTCAGATACTCGTAGACGACCTTGTCACTCTCGATCCCCACGAAGTCCCCTTTGGGGTGGGTGCGTTGCTTTCCCGTGGTACTTCCCGTGACGACGGTAGCGCAGGCCGCGGGTCACGTCGGTCGGCACACCAGCGGGTATTTCGTTTCCGAGCAGGGGCGGTTGCCGTACTGGCGCAGGACGTCCTTGCCGCCCTGGTCGGTGAGGTAGCGCAGGAAGGCGGCGGCGATGGAGTCGGCGGGCGGTTCGCCGTAGGTGTAGGCGTACTCGGTCTGCCAGTACGGGTAGGTGCCGTTCTCGACGCCGTCGAGGGTGGGCGGCATGTCGTCGATGCGGAGCTTGACGAGTCTGCCGGAGGTCACGCTGCTGACCTCGCTGTAGCCGAGGGCGCCCGGGATGGCGGCCGTGCGGTCCAGCAGGTTGTCGGTGCTGTCGGCCTCGCAGACCCCGGGCTTGTTGCGGTCCAGGGCGGAGCAGTCATTCACGTCGGCCTCGGGGACGGGCCGGCCCTTGAGCACGCGTTTCTCGAGGGCGTTGCGGGTGCCGGAGTTGCGGTAGCGGTCGACGAGGTGGACGGGGAGGTCGGCACCGCCCACCTCGGACCAGTTGGTGATCTTCCTGGCGTAGATGTCGCGGACCTGCTGCAGGGAGAGGTTGCGGACCTTGGCGTCCTCGTTGACGACGAGGGTGAACAGTGTGTACGCGATCGGACGCGGCAGGATCTGGGGGTGGTTGCCCTCCGTCGGGCCGTCGGTGAAGGCGATGTGGTCGCGGAGCCCTTCTTCGCCCGAGATCCCGGCGTCATCGCCGGTCTTCTCCAGGGCGGCGACGCCGTTCCCGCTGCCCTGGAAGGTGCCCCCGTCGACGGGGATGTGTGCGCCCTTGGCCGCGCACAGCTTCACGTATTCGTCGGCGGCGGCCTTCACCGCGGGGGCGAAGGCGGTGGAGCCGCCGAGGTGGAGGGTGCCGCCGACGCAGTCCAGTGGGGCGGGCTCGTCGCGTACGAAGAGGGTCAGGCCCGCCTGGACCATGACGGCCATCGCCAGCAGGACGATGCCGAACCAGGCGGGGCGGGACGCGAAGACATGGCTCTCGGTCCTGGCGACCTTGAAGCGGAAGAACCGGAGCACCGGGTCGAACCACCGGCGGCGGCCACCGACGGCCCCACGGAAGACGGGCTTCGGGAAGGGCTCCCTGCTCTGGTCGTCGGGCCAGCGCTCCAACACCACGAGCACCTTGTACTCGGCCCGCACCGGGAGCTTCACCTTCGGCAGCCGGATGACGCCCTGCCGTTCGGGCAGGTGGTTGTCGTGGCCGAAGCCCGGGACGGCCTGGTTGTCCCGGATGAAGGCGTCACGCAGTTCGTCCTGGCTCAGCTCGGTGACGACCAGGGCCGCGACCTGGCGCTCGCGGAAGGTGACGCGTATGCCGCAGGGGTCGCTGTCGGGGGTGAGGTAGTCGCCCTCCTCGATCGGGGCCGTCCCGGCGTTCTCGATCCGCAGCAGGACGAAGGAAGGATCCTTCAGGTGATGGCCGTCCTGCTGCATGTCCCGCAGCACGCCGGCGTACGGCGACTGGGTCGCGTCCGCGGCGAGCGTGTCCATCTGCACGCGGTAGCCGAGCCGCTTGCGGCCGACGACGGCGAACTCCCACAGGAACGCCGCGAAAGGAAAGCCGACGCTGATGAGAGCAACCCACTTGTCGAAGTCGAGGTTCACCCCGGGCCCCCAGTTCCCCCGTGTTCCGCCGAACGCCCAATCGCCCGTAACTGCCGCGCAGTTGACAGGGAGCCCAGGGTGACCAGTGAGTGCCGAGTGGGGCCAGGATTGCCGCAATCGTCCTGCTGAAGTTCATCCAGGCGCCACCTGTGAAACGTCCCGTTAGCCAAACTCAGCCCGTCCGGCGTTTGAGGACGAGGCCCCTTAAGGGCCGACGGGGGTCTGGGGGCGGAGCCCCCAGGGACCGCGAGCCCCACTCACCCGCACCTGCTCCGCCCAACCGCCGGAGGCAACCCGCTACCGTGGGTCGGATGAGCACCCCGGCCGCTCCGCGTTCACTCGCAGAGGCACTGCGCAACAGGGACGACGCCTCCCTGGCGGCACTGCTGCGCGCCCGCCCCGATCTCATCACGCCCGTCCCCACCGACCTCACGCAGCTGGCGACCCGGGCCGGCACCCGTGCGTCGGTCGTGCGGGCGCTGGAGCGGCTGGACCGTTTCGCGCTGCAGACGGCCGAGGCGCTGGCGGTGGCCGCGGATCCGGCCGGCTACGAGGAGCTGCTCGGGCTGATGAGCGGTGACGGGGGCGACCCGGCCGTCGCAGCGGCGCTCCCCCGTGCCCTGGCGACCCTGCGTGAGCAGGCCCTGGTGTGGGGCGGTGACGACCGGCTGCGGCTGGTGCGGACGGCCCGTGAGCTGCTCGCGCCCTCGCCGCAGCACCCGTCGCCGACGGGGCTCGGGCCCACGGTGCAGGAGGCGACGGCGGGTATGTCGCCGGGCCGCATCCAGGAGATCGTCACCGCGGTCGGGCTGCCCTCGACGCACGACTCGGTCTCCGCCGTGGCGTCCCTCACCGCCCTGTTCGGCGACCGCGCCCGGATGGCCGCGCTGCTGGCCGAGGCGTCCCCGGAGTCCCGGGAGGTGCTGGACCGTCTGGTGTGGGGGCCGCCGTACGGGCAGGTCACGGCCGATCCGGCGCCCCGGCTGCGCTGGCTCCTGGACCGCGGGCTGCTGCTGCCGACGGCACCCGGAACCGTCGTACTCCCCCGGGAAGTGGCCCTGCACTTGCGCGGCGGCCGTGCGCATCGTGCCGTCGAGCCGCTGCCGCCCGCCCTGGAGGTGACGGCCGCGCACCGTCCACAGGTTGTGGACGCGACGGCGGCCGGGCAGGCGTACACGGCGCTGGCGACCGTGGAGGAACTGCTGAAGGACTGGGACGAGGGCGGGCCCACGGTACTGCGGGCCGGCGGTCTCAGCGTGCGCGACCTCAAGCGCACCGCCGTGGCCCTCGACGTGTCCGAGCCCGTAGCCGCCTTCTGGGTCGAGCTGGCGTACGCGGCCGGGCTGCTGGCCTCCGACGGGGAGGCCGACGAGCGGTATGCGGCGACCCCGGCCTACGACGAGTGGCTGGAGCTGCCGGCCGCCGAGCGCTGGGCCCAGCTGGCGCAGTCGTGGCTGACGGCGACGCGGACGGCGGGCGTCGTCGGGGGCCGGGACGCCAAGGAACGCACCTTGTCGGCGCTGGGACCGGGCCTCGACCGCTCCGCGGCTCCGGAGGTACGGCACCGGGTGCTGAGCCTGCTGGCCGGGCTGCCGGAGGGCGCCTCCCCGTCCGCCGAGTCCGTCCTGGCCCGGCTGCGCTGGGAGCGGCCCCTGCGCGGCCCCCAGCAGAACGACGACCTGCGCGGACGGCTGGCCACCTGGGCGCTGTCGGAGGCGGAGATGCTGGGCGTGACGGGCCGGGGCGCGCTGTCGGCACACGGCAGGGCGCTGCTCGGGGCGCCCGCGCCTGCACCCGCGCCGAAGGACACCGAGCCCGCGCAGGAGGGCCCCGGCGACAAGCTGCCCGTCCACCACGTGCCGCTCGTCGTCGAGCCCCTGACCCCCACCGAACAGGCCACCGCCTCCGCCACGGCCGGCCGTCTGCTCGCCCCGCTCCTGCCCGAGCCCCTGGACCACGTGCTGCTCCAGGCGGACCTCACCGCGGTCGCCCCCGGCCCGCTGAAGCGCCCGCTGGCCGACATGCTGGACGTACTGGCGGACGTGGAGTCGAAGGGCGGGGCCACGGTCTACCGCTTCACACCGGGCTCGGTACGGCGCGCTCTGGACGCGGGCCGCACGGCCACCGACCTGCACGCCTTCCTGAGCGCCCACTCCCGCACGCCCGTACCGCAGCCGCTGACGTATCTGATCGACGACGTGGCCCGCAAACACGGGCATCTGCGGGTGGGCGCGGCCTCGGCGTACGTCCGCTGCGACGACGACACGATGCTCAACGAGATCATGGCCGACAAGCGCGCCGCGGCCCTGCGGCTGCGCCGCCTCGCGCCCACCGTCCTCGCCACCCAGGCCGATCCGGCGACCCTCCTGGACGGGCTGCGCGCGATGGGCTTCGCACCGGCCGCCGAGTCGGCCGAGGGCGACGTCCTGATCACCCGCGCCGACGCCCACCGCACCCCGCCGCGCACCGCCCCCGAGCCGGTCCCGGACGGCCCGCCCACCCCCGACGCCACGCTCCTGGCGGCGGCGATCCGCGCGATCCGGGCCGGCGACCTGGCCTCCACGGCCCCGCGCAAGCAGACCCCGTCGACGTCGCCGACCGGCGACCTCCCCCGCACCACCCCCGCCGAGACCCTCGCCACCATGCAGGCCGCCGTCCTCACCGGCGAAGCCCTGTGGATCGGCTACGTCAACGCCGAGGGCGCCGCCAGCCAGCGCGTCATCGCCCCGATCCGCGTCGAGGGCGGCTTCGTGACGGCCTACGACCACACAGCGGACGAGGTCAGGACATACCCACTGCACCGCGTCACAGGAGTCGCCGAACTCGCAGACGACTGACCACGCCCGAACCCGACCGGCCACAGGCGGTCACCGCCATTTCCCGATCCCGCTCCGCCCCCCTCGAAGGCGGCTTTCGCAACCGCCCCACAACCACACAGCGGACGACCTACAAACGTACCCACTGCACCCCCTCACAGGAGCCCCCGAACGCGCGGCGAACAACCACGCCCGAACCCGACCGGCCAGGCGGTCACCGCCATTTCCCGATCCCGCTCCGACCCCCCTCGAAGGCGGCTTTCGCAACCGCCCCACAACCACACAGCGGACGACCTACAAACGTACCCACTGCACCCCCTCACAGGAGCCCCCGAACGCGCGGCGAACAACCACGCCCGAACCCGACCGGCCACAGGCGGTCACCGCCATTTCCCGATCCCGCTCCGATCCCCGTCGAAGGCGGCTTTCGTGACCGCCCTACAACCACACAGCGCACGACCTACAAACGTACCCACTGCACCCCCTCACAGGAGCCCCCGAACGCGCGGCGAACAACCACGCCCGAACCCGACCGGCCACAGGCGGTCACCGCCATTTCCCGATCCCGCTCCGACCCCCCTCGAAGGCGGCTTTCGCAACCGCCCCACAACCACACAGCGGACGACGTACGGCCGTACCCGCTGCACCGCGTCACAGGAACTCCCTAGCGCGCAGACGAACGACCACGACCGAACCCGACCGGCCGCGGGCGGTTACCGCCACCTCGCGACCGCCCGTGATCATCCGTGGATGCGGCACACTGGACGTTTGGCCGAGACGTTTGGCCGAGACGTCCGGTCCACGGAAAGGGTGCCCCGCGTGAATGGTCCACTCATCGTCCAGTCCGACAAGACGCTGCTCCTCGAGGTCGACCACGAGCAGGCCGACGAGTGCCGCCGGGCCATCGCGGCGTTCGCGGAGCTGGAGCGGGCGCCCGAGCACATCCACACCTACCGGGTGACGCCGCTCGGGCTGTGGAACGCGCGGGCGGCCGGACACGACGCCGAGCAGGTCGTGGACGCGCTCGTGCAGTACAGCCGGTATCCCGTGCCGCACGCGCTGCTGGTCGACGTCGCGGACACCATGGACCGGTACGGCCGCCTGACCCTCAGCAAGCACCCCGCGCACGGGCTGGTGCTCACCACCACCGACCGGCCGGTGCTGGAGGAGATCCTGCGCTCGAAGCGGATCGCTCCACTGGTCGGGGCGCGGATCGACCCGGACACCGTGGCCGTGCATCCGTCCGAGCGCGGGCAGATCAAGCAGACGCTGCTGAAGCTGGGCTGGCCCGCCGAGGACCTCGCGGGATACGTCGACGGCGAGGCGCACCCGATCGAGCTGCACGAGGACGGCTGGGCGCTGCGCCCGTACCAGAAGCAGGCCGTGGAGAACTTCTGGCACGGCGGGAGCGGAGTCGTGGTCCTGCCCTGCGGCGCGGGCAAGACGCTCGTCGGCGCCGGGTCCATGGCGCAGGCGAAGTCGACGACCCTGATCCTCGTCACCAACACCGTCTCGGCGCGGCAGTGGAAGCACGAGCTGGTGAAGCGCACGAGTCTCACCGAGGACGAGATCGGTGAGTACAGCGGCACGCGCAAGGAGATCCGGCCGGTCACCATCGCCACGTACCAGGTGCTGACCACCAGGCGGAAGGGCATCTACCCGCACCTGGAGCTCTTCGACTCCCGCGACTGGGGGCTGATCGTCTACGACGAGGTGCATCTGCTGCCCGCGCCGGTGTTCAAGTTCACCGCGGATCTGCAGGCACGGCGACGGCTGGGTCTGACGGCGACCCTCGTACGGGAGGACGGACGCGAGTCGGACGTGTTCTCGCTGATCGGTCCGAAGCGGTTCGACGCGCCGTGGAAGGAGATCGAGGCGCAGGGCTACATCGCACCCGCCGACTGCGTGGAGGTCCGGGTCAACCTCACCGACTCCGAGCGGCTCGCCTACGCCACCGCCGAGCAGGAGGAGAAGTACCGCTACTGCGCGACGACGGAGACCAAGCGGAAGGTCACCGAGGCGATCGTCCGCCGTTTCGCGGGTCAGCAGATCCTCGTCATCGGGCAGTACATCGACCAACTCGACGAGCTGGGCGAGCACTTGAACGCGCCCGTCATCAAGGGGGAGACCTCCAACGCCCAGCGCGAGAAGCTCTTCGACGCCTTCCGCGAGGGCGAGATCAGCGTGCTGGTGGTCTCCAAGGTCGCGAACTTCTCCATCGACCTGCCGGAGGCGACGGTCGCCATCCAGGTGTCGGGCACCTTCGGGTCACGCCAGGAGGAGGCCCAGCGGCTCGGACGGGTGCTGCGCCCCAAGTCCGACGGCCACCAGGCGCACTTCTACTCGGTCGTCGCCCGCGACACCATCGACCAGGACTTCGCCGCCCACCGCCAGCGCTTCCTGGCCGAACAGGGCTACGCGTACCGGATCGTGGACGCGGACGAGCTCCTGGCCGAGGGCTGAGCCGAGCCGGTCAGGGCGCGGGCAGCGTGAACACCATCAGCAGGACGAACAGCGACGGCAGCAGCGAGGCGACCGCAGCCCCTGCGCGCCAGGGGAGCCAGCGCAGCCGCCAGGGAAGCGCCCAGGCGGTGAACAGGGCAGCGAGCGTGGGCAGGGTGCCGTAGGAGAGCGTGCCGTAGATCACGGACAGCCGGGAGTCGAGCGCTGCAGAGCAGTGGTCGGGGCCGCAGGCGTCGGTCGCCATCGCGGAGAGACCGCCGAAGAAGAGGGCGGCGGGGCCGAGGAACATCAGGAGCACCGTCGCGACGAGGGGTGCCACCCAGGCCCGGCGGTCCGGCTCTGTGGTGCCGGAGGGGCTCGTGGGCTGAGCCACGGTGTGCTGCGTCGTCATACGGGCAGTGAAGCGGCCCGGCAAGGGCGGGGGCACCGGTGCGGGTACTCATCCGGCGGCTGATCGCGTACTCATGCCGGGGCCCGGTCGGCGCCGGCTACTTACGGCGTACGCCCGCTTCCTCGCCGTACTCGCCGAGGATGACCACGTCGAAGGCGGCACCCGCGAACACCTTCAGGGCGCGCAGGGCGTCGCCGAGGCGGTGGCGGTGGCTGCCGAGGACGGGGGTGGCGCCGGGCGGACCCGGCCTGCCGGGGCCTGGGGTGATGGTTGCTGCGCTCATGTATCCATGGTGGATCGGCAGGCATAAAGGGAGCATCGGCCTGCGGACCGAACCTCCTTCGTCGCCGCGTACGACTCCGGTCGCGGCCGTCCCTCCCTGGTATGACGGGGACATCCCCTAGGGGACCCGGAAGGAGAGGGCTGATGGTGGACAGGGCGTGGAAAAACCGTTGGCCTCCGTCTCCCCCGTTCACCTAGAATCTCCGCTCTTGCCCGCCTCCCTCCACGGAGGGCCGCCGCCCGGACGGAAACCGGCCGGCACCTCGCAGCCCCAGCCAGCAGCACCTTCGGAGGCACCGCCTTGTCCACGCCCGTCGACGACCCCGCCCCTCTCGACGACCCCCTCTCCCGCGAGCGCGCCCACCTCGCCGAGTCCCGTGCCGCCCTGCGCGCCATGCGCGAGGACGTCGAGTCGCTCGACATCAGCGACGTCACCGCGAACTGGGTCAACGCCGAGGTCCTGGCCCGCCAGATCGACGAGCGCATCAAGGCGCTGGCCGACCTCAGCGACACCCCGCTGTTCTTCGGCCGCCTCGACTACCTGCACTCCCCGGGCGCCGACCAGGCCGAGGGCGCGGAGGGGGAGAGGTTCTACATCGGGCGCCGGCACGTGCACGACCACGACGGCGACCCCATGGTCATCGACTGGCGGGCGCCGGTCTCGCAGCCGTTCTACCGGGCGTCGAAGAAGGACCCGCTGGACATCGCGCTGCGCCGCCGCTTCGGGTACACCCGCGGCGACATCACCGCGTACGAGGACGAGCATCTCTCCGACCCCGCCGAGGCCGCCCGCACCAGCAAACTGCTCCAGCAGGAGATCGAGCGCCCGCGCGTGGGCCCGATGCGGGACATCGTGGCGACCATCCAGCCCGAGCAGGACGAGATCGTGAGGTCCGGGCTGGGCGGGACGGTGTGCGTGCAGGGAGGTCCCGGGACCGGGAAGACGGCCGTCGGCCTGCACCGCGTCGCGTATCTCCTCTACGCCCACCGCGAGCGGCTCGCCCGCACCGGCACCCTCGTCATCGGGCCGAACAGGTCCTTCCTGCACTACATCGAGCAGGTCCTGCCCGCCCTCGGCGAGTTGACGGTCCAGCAGGCCACGGTGGACGACCTCGTGGCCGGGGGCATCGAGATCCGGGGCACCGACGACGCGGCGGCCGCGGTCATCAAGGGCGACGCGAGGATGGCGGAGGTGCTGCGGCGGGCCGTCCACTCCCACGTCACCATGCCGACCGAACCGGTCGTCGTCGTGCGCGGCTCACGCCGCTGGCGGGTGCCCGCATACGAACTGGAGGACATCGTCCGGGAGTTGCTCGACCGCGGCATCCGCTACGGCGCCGCCCGCGAGGCCCTCCCGCAGCGCATCGCGCACGCCGTGCTGGTGCAGATGGAGCGGTCGGGGGAGGCGCCGGACGACCGGGTGCAGGACGCGGTGGCCCGCAACGCGGCGGTCAAGGCGGCCGTCAAACAGATGTGGCCGCCGGTGGACCCGGCGAAACTGGTGCTGCGCCTGCTGACGGACGCGGACTTCCTCGCCGCGCACGCGGACGGAGTCCTGGACGAGGACGAGCAGAAGACGATCCTCTGGGCGAAGCCCGTGCGCAGTGTCAAAGCCGCCAAGTGGTCCGCGGCGGACGCCGTGTTGATCGACGAGACCACGGACCTCGTGCAGCGCACGCACTCGCTCGGGCATGTGGTCCTGGACGAGGCGCAGGACCTCTCCCCCATGCAGTACCGCGCGGTCGGCCGCCGGTGCACCACCGGTTCGGCGACCGTCCTCGGCGACCTGGCGCAGGGCACCACGCCCTGGGCGACGCGGAGTTGGGAGGAGGCGCTCGCCCACCTCGGCAAGCCGGACGGCGTGATCGAGGAGCTGACGGCCGGTTTCCGCGTCCCGACGGACGTCATCGCCTATGCCTCCCGCCTGCTGCCGCACATCGCCCCAGGCCTCACACCGGTCGCGTCGGTCCGTGAGAACCCGGGTTTCTTCGCCCTCCGCTCCATCGAGGACGTCTCCGAAGTGGTCGCCGCCTGCGAGGAGTTGCTCCGCAACGAGGGCTCGACGGGCCTGATCGCGGCCGACGCCCGCGTCCCCGCCCTTGCAGAGGGCCTGACGGCGGCCGGGATCACCTATCTGGGCCCCGGTGAGGAGACGACGGCCGAGACCCGCCTCACCCTGGTCCCGGCATCGCTCGCGAAGGGCCTGGAGTACGACTACGTGGTCCTGGACGAGCCCCAGGCGGTGGTGGACGGCGAGCCCGACGAGCGGACGGGCCTGCGCCGCCTGTACGTGGCGCTGACCCGCGCGGTGTCCGGGCTGATCGTGACGCATGCGGCACCGCTGCCGCCGCAGCTGGCCGGGTAGGGTGCTGCTCCGTTGTGACATGTCCCCCCGGAAAGGCCCCAGTTGAGCACGCCGCCGCCCTCGCACCCTGCCTACCAACCGGTTCCGGGGCCGTATCAGCATCCTTCCGGGCCGTATCAGCAGACGCCGGGTCCGGGTCCGTACCCGCAGCCTCCCGGACCGTACCCGCCGGCTCCCGCCTGGCCGCAGCAGTACGGCGGCGGAGCCTGGGGGCCGGTGGGCGGGCCGGGGGCGGCCTGCCAGGTGTGCGGGGCGACGCCGGCCGCGCCGGTGACGATCCGCGGCCACCAGGGCATGGTGGTGATGATGCGGTTCCTGCGGCGGGAGGGGGTGTTCTGCCGCACCTGCGCGCTGGCGAGCTTCCGGGACATGCAGGCGGACACCATGGTGATGGGCTGGTGGGGACCGCTGTCGGTGCTCATCACGCCCTTCACGCTGCTGGGCAACCTCAGCGCCCTGTCCGGCATCCGGCGCATCCCGGAGCCGGTCACGGCGGGCTTCCGGCCGCCGCTGGATCCGGGCAAGCCGGTGTTCCGGCGGCCGGCTGGTGTGCTGGCGCTGATCCCGCTGTGCCTGGTCGGCCTCGTGATGGCCGCAATTCCGCTGCTCCTGATCATCGGCCTGGTGGTGGGGCCGAGTCACAGCGGCGACAGCGCCGGGAGCACCGACGCCTCCGCCTATCCGACCGACTACCCGGCCCTGACGGTCGGTTCGTGCGCCCGCAACGACGCCGCCTGGCCCGCGGAGGATGTCAAGCCCGAGTCCTGTGACTCCCCCGCCGCGCAGTACAGCGTCCGCTCCTGGAGGAACCCTTCGTGCGCGTCCGGGGATCACCCCCTCGGTCCGATGTACAACAAGGACCACGACGGGCCGCTGTGTCTGCGTCCCCTGAAGCGCTGAGCAGGTCGGACGACGTCCGCCGCGGTTCGGCGGCGCTCCGAAGGGGCGTTGGGCTGTGTCGATATGCGGCTCTGCCGCGATGGGGTCCCCCTTGGAGCGAGGCCGGGAGTGGGGGAGCGACGAGCCACGACCCGCCCGCAGCAGAGCGACGGCCGATCGCGGTACTTCCCGCGGAGCGCTCAGCTCCCGTCCAGCACCGCCCGCCACTCGGCAACCGCGGCCACCGACACGGACCCGTCCCAGCCCCCCGGCCTGGCGGCCCCGCCGATGTGAAAGGCGTCGATCCCCGCGGCCCGTAGCTGGGGCACATGGTCCAGCCGCAGCCCGCCGCCGACCATGATCCGCGGCTCGTAGCCGGGCTCCCCGCACCGCGCCGCCTCGGCGAGCAGTGTGGGGAGGCCCTCGTCCACCCCGGCGGCCGAACCGGCCGTGAGGTAGGTGTCGTGCCCCGGCAGACCGTCCAGCTGCTTGCGCAGGGCGTCCCGGTCCGCGGCCCGGTCGATCGCACGGTGGAAGGTCCAGCGGCAGCCGTCCAGTTCCGCCAGGAGCCGTTCCACGGCGTCCAGGTCGACCTGCCCGTCCGCGTCGAGGAACCCGAGCACGAACTGGTCGGCCCCGGCCGCCCGCATCTCCTGGGCCACCCGGACCAGCCGCTCCACGTTCCCCGCCGCGAACCCGTCCGCCAGGCGCAGCATCACGCGCAGGTCGATGTCGACGGCGGCACGGATCCCGGCGAAGGTCTCGACCGGCGGGGTCAGCCCGTCGGCCGCGATGTCGGCGACCAGCTCCAGCCGGTCCGCGCCTCCGGCCTGGGCGGCGACCGCGTCCTCGACGTCGAGGGCGATCACCTCCAGGACTGCACGCATGCTCATAGGGCCCCTTCCGTCGGTGTTCCCCTGGAGCGACTACAGGTCTAGTCCAATCTCAGGGTACGACGCCGGGGCGGACGACCGCGAGATCGCCCCCCCGGGGCGCCGAGGGGCCCGGCCAGGGCGACCGCCGCGAGCCCCCCAAAAAAAGATCAGTCCCGGCCGACGAAATTCAGCCCCTCCGGCGTTCGAGGAGCGGGGGCCGGGGCTGGCCCCCGGTACGGGACGGGTAGGGGCGGCGGGGGCGAGATCGCCCCCGGACCCTGGCGGAGCCGCGGGGCGTCAGCCGAACATGTTCAGCTCCGCCGCCTCCGCTCCCACCAGCTCGTACGACGTGCCCTCCGGCACCGGGCGGCCCGCGTACAGACGTACGAGGGTTGCGGAGTGGCCGATGAAGCGCGCCGGGTTGCGCTCCCCGCTCGCCTCCCCCAGCAGCAGCGGCTCGTCCACGTCGTCGAGGTCGGCGTGCAGCGGCAGGCGGCCCCGCTCGCGGGTGATCCGGGCGAGGAGGGCGAGGGCGTCCGGGAGGCCGGGGCCTCCGTAGGCCTGAGGCTCACCCCAGACGTCCCGTACGTCGCCCGCGTGCACCCACTCGCCCAGCGCGACCCGGTCCAGCACACCGCCCGCCTTGGCGATCGCCGGTCCCGCCTCGGTCATCCCGCGCTCCAGCTCGTCCACGACCTGCTGGTTCGTCCAGTCGGCGCGCTCGGCGATGTCCCGGTCGTTGGAGGCGGGCGAGAAGACGCCCTCCTCGAAACGGCTCTCCACCACCCGCAGCAGCGCGGCCGAACAGTGCGCGAGGACGTCCCGCACCGTCCAGCCCGGACACGCGGTGGTGGGAAGGGCGAAGTCCGCGTCGGGGCGGGCGCGGAGGAGCGGGATCAGGGCGTCGCGCTCGACGGCCAGGAGGCGTCCGGGCAGTTCGGGGTCGCGTACGTCGTCAGTTGTCGTCATGGGGGCCACGCTAGGGGCACCGGGTGATCGACGGGAGAGGCCGCAGCCGTCGGAGAGGCGGGAGAATGAGCGCATGGCCGATCACGCCCGCCCCGATGTCGACGCCCTGCGCACCCGCTGGACCCGCGCCCTGGAAGGCGCCCGGTCCCCCGCCGCCGGCCCCGACCCGGCCCCGTACGCGGACAACCTCCTCGCCCGCTGGCAGGAACCGCAGCGCCACTACCACACGCTCGCGCACCTCACGGCGGTCCTCGACCACGTCGACGTACTGGAGAAGTACGCGGCCGACCCGGACGTCGTGCGCCTCGCCGCCTGGTTCCACGACGCGGTCTACTTCCCCGACCGCTCGGAGAACGAGGAACGCTCGGCCCGCCTCGCCGAGCGCGCCCTCCCCGAGGCGGGTGTCTCCGAGGCGAAGACCGCCGAGGTGGCCCGCCTGGTCCGTCTCACCGTCACCCACGACCCGGCCGACGACGACCACGACGGCCAGGTCCTGTGCGACGCGGACCTCGCGATCCTGGCCTCACCCCCGTCCGCGTACGCCGCGTACACGGCCGCCGTACGCGAGGAGTACCACTTCGTCCCGAGTGACGCCTTCCGCACGGGCCGGGCCACGATCCTGCGCCAACTCCTCGATCTGCCGCGCCTGTTCAGGACGCCGTACGGCCGGACGGAGTGGGAGGCGACGGCGCGCTACAACCTCGCATCCGAGCTGGAACTGCTCGCCGGCTGAGCGCTCATGGGGTGATGTCCTTCTGTTTCTCCTCCTCAACTGTCCGGTGAGGCCCTAATGTTGGCCCAGCACCGTCACGGGGAGGGGACCGCGCATGGACGTCGACAACGAACTCACCGAGCCGAGCCTGCAGTTCTGGGTCAACGAGACCGAGGAACGCGAGGGCGACACGCTGAGCATCTTCGGAGGCGGCACCAGCGATCCGGTCCTGCGGTCCGTGCCCCTCGGTCCGCTGCGCAAGAACCTCGCGGCGACCGTCGACGCCCTCCAGCAGCTGTTCGCCGATGCCGAGGCCCGGGGCGGCACCCTGCCGCTCGCCGAGGCCCAGCTGTCCTTCCAGGTCACCGCGAGCGGCGGCGTCCAGCTCATCGGCACCGGCCAGATGCAAGGCACCCGCGGGCTGACGCTGGTCTTCAAGCGCCCCTGAAAGCGACTGTCGGTTTGCCCCGCCACAAGGCCCTTCTCATCGGGGTCGCCCAGGAACTCGGCTTCCTGCACTAGGCCCAGGACTGGTGGGACGGCGAAAGCGGCTGACCTTCCCCCCGCCCGGCCGTCCGGCCACCCGCCCGGCCACCCGAAAACCGACGCGCATTCATCCCCGTCTTCCCCTAGCCTGCGGTCATGAGAAACCTGGGCGGGGAACACGTGACCGACGCCGTCACGGGCTGTGTGGCGGCTCTGCGGCCCGCCGCGGAGCGGGACTGGACGCAGGTGAGGGCGGCCGGGCTTGAGTGGTCCGTGCACGCTACGGCGGTCCACATCGCCGACGACCTCGTCGCCTACGCCGCCAACCTGGCCGGTGGCGCACAGGACGCCTACGTCCCCTTCGAGCTCAAGCTGGACGAGGGAACGGACAACACCGGCCTGCTGCACGTGATCGAGACGACGGGCGCCCTGCTCAGCGCAGCCGTCCGCACCGCGCCCCGCGAGGCCCGCGCCTTCCACCCGTACCCCTTCCGCAGTGCGAACCGCGAGGGGTTCGCCGCGATGGGAGTCGCCGAAGTCCTCCTCCACACGCACGACATCGCACAGGCCCTGCAGCTGGCGTACGAACCACCCTCCGCCCTCCCCGAGTTCGTCCTCACCCGCATCTTCCCGCACGTCCAGCCCGGCCCCGACCACTGGCGCACCCTGCTGTGGGCCACCGGACGCGGCGAACTGCCCGGCCGCGCCCCGGTCACCGAGTGGCGCTGGAAGAACAACCTCGTCCTCCCCGCCGACCGCCTCACCCTCCAGGGCATCACACCCGCGGCCGCGCGCGACCTGGCGGCGGGCGGCGACGGTGGCTTCGAGTGGGCAGAGGGCGGTCCGTTCGAGGGCACCCGGGAGGCCGCCGACTTCATGTCCAAGGCGTACGAAGGGGGCGTACACCGACCGGAGTTCGGGGTCTTCGCCCTGGTACGCCGCGAGGACGGCCACGCGATCGGCGGCATCGGCTTCCACGGCGTACCCGACGAGGAGGGCATGGCCGAGATCGGGTACGACCTCGTCGAGGGCGCACGGGGCCAGGGGTATGCGACGGAGGCGCTGCGCGCCCTGTCGGACTGGGCGCTGGCCCGGGACGACGTCCGGACGCTGTTCGCGACGATCGACCGGGACAACCTGCCGTCCCAGGCTGTGGTCAGGCGCGTCGGCTTCAGCCGGGTGAGCGAGGACGAGGAGGGCATCGCCTACCGGCTGACGCGCTGAACCGGACACAACTGCCCCAGCGGCGATTAAAGTTGTCCTTCACGGGACACGGGACGCCGAGGGGGGCAGAAGCAGCGTGACGCCCCAGCACAAGGCACTGCTCATCGGAGCGAGCGAGTACGACGACCCCCGGATCCCGGACCTGCCGTTCGTCCCCGACGACCTGCAGCGGATGCGCGACGTTCTGCTCGACCGCGGTTTCCAGTCCGCCGAGATCGTCGAGAGCAAACGGGGGATCACCCCGAACACCGTCAACAGCCGGATCCGCTCCCTCCTGCGCGAGGCCGACCCGGGCGACACGCTGTTCATCGTGCTCAGCGGCCACGGCCAGCACTTCAAGGGCAACGACTACCTGATCCCGGAGGACGCCACCTTCGACGTGGAGGTGTTCGCCGAGACCTGTATCGAGATCGGCTGGGAGCGGGAGCTCGAGGAGTCGCGCGCGACCCACGTCGTGTTCCTCATCGACGCCTGCCGGGAGGGCATCGACCTCGACACCATGGCGCCGCCGGGCCTGAGACAGTGGTCCAGGCGCAAGGTCGCCGACGCCCTGCGCCGCAAGGTCGCGTACGTGTACGCCTGTACGGCACCCCAGCCGGCACGGTTCGTCCGCCCTACCGACGAGGTCCGTCCGGGGTACGACGTGGCGACCCGGCCGGGAGAGACGTTCAGCCTCTTCTCCCGCGCCGTGGCGGACACGGTCTGCGCCGACCCCCACGCGCTGCGCCTGCACGACTTCTTCGAACGGGTCCAGCAGCGGGTCACGGACCTGCACCGCGCCTACGGCAAGGAAGGCGCCGCCCAGGTCATCACAGTGCGCGCCGACGCCACTCCCGGGGGTGGGAACTTCCCGCTGCTCCCCGGCCCCGACCGGCACGCAGAGGCCCACCCCTGGATCCGTGCCGTCGAGAAGCACCCGATCTGGCAGCGCACCCCGGACGGCAGCGCCCGTCAACTGCTGCAGCAGACCTGCGTCATGCTGGGGGGACGCCTGGCCACGGCGTACGAGGACGCGGCCCGCGCCCTGCACGGCGACCCCTGGCACGACAGCGAACTGGCCCGGCGCACCCACGACAGGCTCGGCTTCCTCATCGGCCGCCTGCCTGCCGGTGAGCCGCTGTCCCCGACCGAGGCCGCACTCGCCGTCCTCCTCCCCCTCGTCGAACAGACCTTCTGGGCGCAGGAGGCGGCCCAGCGCGTCGGCCTGCTCACCGACGACGCGGGTGCCACAGGCCCCGACCACAGCCGCTTCCGCAGGTTCGCCAGGGGCTTCCCGCGCCTGAAGCGCCGGCTGCGCACCCTGGACGGCGAGAAGCCGGCCGGCGACTCCGTGGCACGCATCCGGTGGTGGCTCTTCCACCGCTGGCTGATCCAGCAACCCGAGCTGTACGCGGCCGAGGCGCTCAAGTCGCTCCTCGGCGATGTGGCACACGACCCGGAGCAGCCGCCCTGGGTGGCCGACGCGCTCTCCGCCGACCGTCTGATGCGTCTGCTGAAGGAACACCGCACGGCCCCCTTCTCGACCCGCCGGGCCATGGCTCCCGCGCTCCCGGCGGCCGACGGCGCGCCGCACCACGACCACGACGTCATCGCCGCGAGTACGGGAGACGAGCACGAAGTACGCTCCGCCCTCGTCTCGGCGCTCGTCAAGGCGGCATGCGCCATGGCCGTGGACCCGATCGACCTGCCCGAGATCGTGGTCGAGCACATCGGCATCTACGACAGCGTCGACCTCGGCTCCCTGTTGACCACCGTGCGCCGGTCCGACTGGCGCAACTCCGGAGCGGGCCGCTCCCTCAACGCCCTGTGCACCCACCCCGCGGTCCAGATCGCGCTGCGGGAGCACGCCTGCCGGGTCGACGCGCTGCTGCGGGACATCAACCGGGGAGACAACCCGTCCCTGATCTCCCTCCGTCCCCTGCCGGCCTACGCGGACGGCAGCCTCGTACGCCTCGACGGCAACACCCCGGACCAGCTCTCCGACGGCATCCGCTTCCAGCTGGCCGAGGACCGCGTCCAGGAACTCCTCATGGGCGAACAGCTCTACGGTGACCGCAGGCTGGCCATCCGCGAGCTGTACCAGAACGCCCTCGACGCCCTGCGTTACCGGGACTGCCGGACGCAGTACCTGCAACGGACGGGGCAACCGGTGACCCCGTGGGCGGAGGGCCGGATCGAGTTCGTGCAGGGCGTTGACGACAGCGACGGGCGCCCGTACCTCGAATGCCGCGACAACGGCATCGGTATGAGCATCACGGAGCTCAGCAGCGTCTTCTCCCAGGGCGGTGTCCGTTTCGTGGACCTGCCGGAGTACGTCGAAGAACAGGTCGCCTGGAGCGAACTGCCCGAGCCGAAGCTCCGCATTTACCCCAACTCCCGTTTCGGCATCGGCGTATTGAGCTACTTCATGCTCGCCGACGAGATCGTCGTACGGACCTGCCGGATGGGACGGGACGGAAAGCCCGGGCGGCTGCTCCAGGTGACGATCGCCGGACCGGGGAACCTGTTCCGGGTCGAAGACCTGGGGGAAGGTGAGGAGCCGGGCACGGTGGTGCGGCTGCTGCTGTCGCGGCAGGGGCGGAGCGTTTCGTGTGTGGAGGCGCTGCAGCGGCTGCTGTGGGTTGCTCCGTACCGGACCAAGGCCGTCCACGGGGCGCGGGAACACGAGTGGGTGCCGGGGGAACTGAGCCGTGTCGCCCTGGAGATGAGGGCTTCCAGGCCGCAGGCGAGCCGACCCGTTCTTCCCGCCTGCTACGCATCGGACTCACCGGATCTCTGGTGGGTCGACCACAAGGGGATCACCCTGTCGGACGGCCTGCTGACGAACTCCGAGGGTCCGGGCATGCCCGTGGAGAAGCGCCTTCCCTACGGCGTCATCGTCAATCTGCACGGTGAACACGCGCCGGTCCTCACCGTGGACCGCACGTCGCTGCGCTCCTTCGACCTGCCTCATGTGCTGGCCGTCATGACCGCTGCAGCGCCGAGTCTGACGTGCACCGGCCGCGCCCTTCCGAACCCCGAGTGGCTGAGCGCGGTCAGCCAGTCCGCTCTGCGGTTCGCCGACGTGGTGGCCGAGCACGCGCGGCGCGCGGATCTCCAGTGGCCGCTCGGTGACCTCTCCCTGCCTTTCACCAAGGTCGGCCACTTCCCTCCGGATGCCGCCCTCCTCCCGCTGGTGACCGGCCACTACCCGGCCGACCACGCCCACAGCAACGCGCGGTTCTTCTACAACTTCCCTTCCTTCATCCTGCGTTGGCGTCTGCGCGTGCTGTACAGCGCGGGCGCCGGAGATCCGCGGTCGCTGGCCGGCGCGGAGGAGTCCGACGCCTTGTGCGCACGGCCGTCGGACCTGTTGCTGCTGGCCGAGGACGGCTTCACATACATGCGGTCCTGGGACAAGGCGTTCTCCGACTGGCAGACGGAAAGCGCATGGCAGAGCCCCGTGAACCGCCTCGGCCTGCTCTTCCGCTGGCGTGATCCCGCTCAGCAGGTCGGCGCCGCCCAGATCTTCGACCTGAGCTTGAAGTCGGAGCATCCGCCCGTGGAAGTCGCCGACCGGCTCACAGCCCTGGGATACCGGGTCGAACCCCTCTCCGGCTGCGCGGAGGCAGACTGCGCCGACCTCCCACTGCTTCGGCGTATCGGCGATCCGACGGACTGGCTGACTCCCGGCGCATGCCTCTCGGTCGCCCAGGTCTGTGTCAGCGCGGCGCAACAGCGCTGCTCCACCCACCAGGCCGCACAGCGCCTGCGGAATCTGGGCTTCACCGTGCCGGAGGACATCCCGGCCCGGGATCACTGGACCGACCAGGAGCGCAGCATGCTCCGGGACCTGTGGATGCCGTACTCCACCCCGCCGTCCCCGGAGGCGGCGGTGCACGTCTCCCGCGCCCAGCTGGTGTCCGTGACCTACACCGCGCGCACGACCGTGCGGCACACCGCGGACTTCCTGTCCGGCCTCGGCTTCGACGTGCCGGCTGACGCCCCGTCCGGACCCGAGCCGACGGAAGACGACTATCCCCTCCTGTTCTGGAACGGACAGTGGGCCTGGGTGGACCAGGAGGTCTCGCTCCTCTACATGGCAGCCGTCGCGCGCCGTATCCACTGGCCCGTCACCGCCGTCGCGGAACGTCTACGGGAGTTCGGCTACACGGTGGCACCCGTGCCCGACGAGGAACAACTGCCTTCACACGAACAGACCGCTCTCGTCGGTTACGGCACGAGGCTGGATGTGAACCGTCCGCTCAATTTCAGCGCTCTGGCCCAGCGTGCGGAGGCGACCGGAATCCCCCTGGCCGAGGCGATCGCTCACTTCGCCGGGCAGGGCTTCGAGTGCAGCGTCACCGCGGAGGCCCTGTCCCGGGCCGAGCGGAACGGCGCCGTCATTACGGTGCTCGGCAGGGTCCCCGACCCCCATTCGTTCGGACCGGTCTCCCCGGCCGAGGTCCAGGCGGTGGGTTCCAAGGCCGCCGGACCGCTGCGGGATTTCGGATTCGAGGTCGTGCCACCCAGCCGAGCATGGCTGCGGGAACGCCGGTTGGAGGAGGAGCTCTGTCAGGCCCTGCTGTCCACCGATCGCGCCCCGCGGTCGGCGACAACCCCCGACGCTCCCCCGCTCTCGCTCGTCACCCTGGCCGTGGTGGGCCTGTCGACCGGCAAGACCCTCCGCGAGGTCGCCCTCACCGCCGCGCGGCTCGGTATGCGCCACGAGATCGAGGACTGGTTCACCCCTGAGCCGGAGGAACGCCCCGCCCCTTCGCCCGCCGCAACCCCGCCCCCGTCAGCAGCCGCACCACCTCTCGGCTACTGACCTCCACCGCGCCCGCCGCGACCACCTCCGCATACCGGTGCGAGGGGATGTCGTAGTGGTCCCGCTCGAAGGCACGGGAGGGAACGCCCAGTTTCCCGGCGAACGTGTGGAGTTCGTCGTAGGAGACGTCGCTGATCAGGTGGGACCACATGCGGCCGTGGCCGGGCCAGGTCGGTGGGTCGATGTATACCGTCACGAGGACGACGACCCGCCCGTGGCCGAGGCCAGCGTGCCGACCGCGGCGACCTTCACGCCTGCCTTGTGGCAGACCCAGTGCGGGTCGGGGCCGAGTTCCGGCTCGACGTCGAGGGCGTGCGGGTCGCCGCCGCCGCAGACCGGGCACAGGGGCCAGCGGCCGTATTTCTCCAGCAGGGCGTCCTGCACGTCCTGCGCGACCAGCCCGGCGACGTACCCGACGCCCTCCGGCCACTGCTCCACCCACCATCGCCGTTGGACGACGGACTCCTCGACCATGGACACCACGTCCGCCGCGGCGACCTCGCCCGCGGCCAGATCGGCGAGTACGAGGGCGCGTGCCGCGTGCAGCGCCTGTTCCAGGGGGCTGATGGGGTGCATGCCCCCATTGTGCGCACTCTTGACCGGGACGCCGAGCCGAAAATATCTTTCACTCGTGACCCAGGACGTGAAGGAAATTTTCGCCGGTTCGGCGGGCCGGGCGAGCGCGCCTCCCGCTCCCGCCGCCCTCGCCGCGAAGGTGCGCACGCTCGCGCCCTCCATGACCCGCTCCATGCAGCGCGTCGCCGAGGCCGTCGCGGGTGATCCGGCCGGCTGCGCGGCCCTCACGGTCACCGGCCTCGCCGAGCTCACCGGCACCAGCGAGGCCACGGTCGTACGGACGGCCCGGCTGCTCGGGTATCCGGGATACCGGGACCTGCGGCTCGCCCTCGCCGGCCTTGCGGCGCAGCAGCAGTCCGGGCGGGCGCCCGCCATCACCACCGACATCGCGGTCGACGATCCGATCGCCGACGTCGTGACGAAACTCGCCTACGACGAGCAGCAGACGCTGGCCGACACGGCGGCCGGTCTGGACACGGTGCAACTGGGGGCGGCGGTCGCCGCGGCGGCGGTCGCGCGGCGCATCGATGTGTACGGCGTCGGGGCGTCCGGCCTCGTCGCCCAGGACCTCACGCAGAAGCTGCTGCGGATAGGGCTGATAGCCCAGGCGCACAGTGATCCGCATCTGGCCGTGACGAACGCTGTGCAGTTGCGGTCGGGGGACGTCGCCATCGCGATCACGCACTCCGGGTCCACCGGGGACGTCATCGAGCCGCTGCGGGTCGCCTTCGAGCGCGGGGCCACGACGGTGGCGATCACCGGGCGACCGGACGGGGCGGTCGCCCAGTACGCCGACCATGTGCTGACGACGTCGACGGCGCGGGAGAGCGAACTGAGGCCCGCGGCCATGTCCTCCCGGACCAGTCAACTCCTCGTCGTGGACTGCCTGTTCGTGGGGGTGGCGCAGAAGACGTACGAGACGGCTGCGCCGGCGCTGGCCGCTTCGTACGAGGCACTGGCGCACCGGCACCGCAGGTAGTCACTGGCAGTGGCAAGTAGTCGTAAGCACGCGCAGACACGAGACCGGACCGCACATCTGAAAGAGCCGCCCCCATGACCTCCACCTCCAGCCCCCGTGACCTCCGCGCCGAGTTGGAATCGCTGACCACCGAGGCCTTCCGGCCCGAGCTCGCCGACATCGACCGGCTGGCCACACTCGACATCGCCCGGCTGATGAACGGAGAGGACGCCACCGTCCCGGCAGCCGTGGCCCGGCAGCTTCCGGCCATCGCCGCCGCCATCGACGCCGTCGCCGAGCGGATGGCGCGGGGCGGGCGGCTGATCTACGCCGGTGCGGGCACCGCCGGCCGGCTCGGCGTGCTGGACGCCTCCGAGTGCCCGCCCACCTTCAACACCGACCCCGAGCAGGTCGTGGGCCTGATCGCGGGCGGCCCGGACGCCATGGTCACCTCCGTCGAGGGCGCCGAGGACTCCGCGGAGCTCGCCCGCAGCGACCTGGACGCCCTGCGCCTCCTCGCCGCCGACACCGTGGTCGGCGTCTCCGCCTCCGGCCGCACCCCGTACGCGATCGCCGCCGTGCGGCACGCCCGCGAACTGGGGGCGCTGACCATCGGCCTCGCCTGCAACGCGGACAGCGCGCTGGCGGCGGCCGCCGAGCACGGCATCGAGGTCGTCGTCGGTCCGGAGCTGCTCACGGGCTCCACCCGCCTCAAGGCGGGCACGGCGCAGAAGCTCGTCCTCAACATGCTCTCCACGATCACGATGATCCGGCTCGGCAAGACGTACGGGAACCTGATGGTCGACGTACGCGCCTCGAACGAGAAGCTGCGCGCCCGCTCGCGAAGGATCGTCGCCCTGGCCACGGGCGCCTCGGACGACGAGATCGAGCGCGCCCTCGCGGCCACCGACGGCGAGGTGAAGAACGCGATCCTCACCCTCCTGGCCGGCGTGGACGGCCCCACGGCGGCACGTCTGCTGGAGGACTCGGACGGGCATCTGCGGGCGGCGCTGGCGGCGGCCCGCTGACGCCTCTTCAGGAGGGGAGTCCGGTCACGGTGCCACGGTGAGGACGGCGTTCGCCGTGATCCGCCGGTCGCGCAGGTCGCCGAGGGCGGTCGCGGTGTGCCGCCAGTCCTCCAGACGGCCGATCTGCGGGTGCAGCCGGCCGCTGTCGACGAGCCGCACCAGAGCGGCCAGATCGGTGCCGAACGGCTCCTCGAAGTGCTCGTAGTGGAAGTGGCGCACGGTGGCCGAGCGGGGGCCCTTGAAGAACGCGAAGAAGCTGAGCTCGGCGGGCTGCCGGGAGGCCTGCCCGAACCAGATCAGCTGTCCGCGCTCACGCAGCAGGGCGAGCGCACGCGGCGTGGAGGTGTCGCCGACGGACTCGAGGACGACGTCGAAGGGGCCGACGGCCTCGTCGAGGTCGTGCACGACAGTGGCACCGAACTCGGCCAGCAGCTTTCCCCGTTCGGGGGTCGCGGTGACCGCGGTGACCTCGGCGCCCTCACCGAGAGCGAGTTCGGTGACGTAGTGGCCGACCCCGCCGGACGCCCCGGTGAGCAGGATCCGCCGGCCGGCGACGGAGCCCGCCACGCGCAGCAGCCGCAGGGCGGTGAGCCCGGCCAGCGGCAGCGCGGCCGCGGTCTCGAAGGAGACCCCGTCGGGGAGTACGGCCAGGGAGTGGGTGGGTACGGCTGCGTACTGGGCCCAGCCGTTCGCCGGCGGGTGGCCGACGACGCGGGTCCCGACGGCGGGCCCGGAGCCGTCCGCGGCGGCCTGCACGACGACTCCGGCGATGTCCTTGCCCGGCCGGCCACGCAGTCCCAGCGGCCCGTGGAGCTGGAAGACCTCGCCGCGGTTGATGGAGAACGCCCGAACCTCGACGAGTGCCTCGTCCGGCGCCGGCTGCGGCACCTCGGCCTCGCCGAGCCCGACCATCTCCTCCGGTCGTCCGGTGGGCAGCAGGGCCTTCATCGGGTGACCTCCTGCGGGCGCGGCTGCGGGCATGACTGACTCCTGTGTCCTGTGTCTGTGTCGGCTGGTGCTCAGCAGGCTAGGAGCCGTCTTCGGCGCTGCTCAACGCATGTGCTCCGCAAGTGCGTTCGCCGTGTACCGAAAGTGACATGCCCCGGTCCGGGGGGTGTGTTCAACCGTGTGGGCGCGGGCCGGCTGCGCGCCAGGTGCCGGCTGCCGGATGCCGGGTCGGTCTGCTCCAGGCCGCTCTGACCGGGGCGGCGGGCGGGCGGTTCCGGGCGGCGGCGCTGCGGGCGGCCACGGCCTGCAGCACCGCGAGGACCGCGGCGAGTTCGTCGGCGTCGGCGGTGCCGCGCACCAGCCGTACCGCGGGCGCGGGCGCGGGCGCGGGGTGTCCGGCGCTCATACCGGCTGGTTCCCGTGCTTGCGCTCGGGCAGCTGCGCGTGTTTGGCGCGCAGCATCCGCAGCGATCTGATCAGCACCTCCCGGGTGCGCCGGGGATCGATGACGTCGTCGACGAGGCCGCGCTCGGCCGCGTAGTACGGATGCATGAGTTCCTCCCGGTACTCGGCCACGCGCCGTGCCCGGGCGGCTTCCGGGTCCTCGGCCGCGGCGATCTCACGGCGGAAGACGACGTTTGCCGCACCCTCCGCGCCCATCACGGCGATCTCGTTGGTGGGCCAGGCGAACGACAGGTCGCAGCCGATGGAGCGGGAGTCCATGACGATGTAGGCGCCGCCGTACGCCTTGCGCAGGATGACCTGGACCCGTGGCACGGTGGCGTTGCAGTAGGCGTAGAGCAGTTTGGCGCCGCGCCGGATGATGCCGTCGTGCTCCTGGTCGGTGCCGGGCAGGAAGCCGGGCACGTCGACCAGGGTCACCAGGGGGATGTTGAAGGAGTCGCAGAACTGTACGAACCGGGCGCCCTTCTCGGAGGCCGCGATGTCCAGGGCGCCGGCACCCGCCATCGGCTGGTTGGCAACGATGCCGACGACCTGGCCGCCGAGCCGGGCCAGGGCCACGACCAGGTTGGGCGCCCACAGCTCGTGCACTTCGAACAGGTCCCCGTCGTCGACGACCTCCTCGATGACCCGGCGTATGTCGTAGACCTGCTGCGGGTCGGCCGGCACCAGGTCGAGCAGGGCGTCCCCGCTGCGGTCCACGGGGTCCTCGCTCGGCGAGTCGGGCGGCAGCTCGCGGTTGTTGGCGGGCAGCATCGACAGCAGATGCCGTACGTCCTGGAGGCAGGACTCCTCGTCGTCGTACAGGAAGGCGGAGACGCCGGAGCGCGTCGAGTGGACGTCGGCGCCGCCGAGTTCGTCGTGGCCGACCCGCTCACCGGTGACGGCGTGCACCACGTCCGGTCCGGTGATGTACATCTGCGCGGTGCCGCGCACCATGAACACGAAGTCGGTGAGGGCCGGCGAGTACGCGGCGCCGCCGGCGCACGGCCCGAGGATCACGCTGATCTGCGGGATCACGCCGGAGCAGCGAACATTGCGGGTGAAGATGCCGCCGTATCCGGCGAGCGCGGTCACCCCCTCCTGGATACGGGCACCCGCCCCGTCGCTGAGCGCGACCAGCGGGGCCCCGGCGGCCTCGGCCAGGTCCATGATCTTGTGGATCTTCTGGGCGTGGGCCTCGCCGAGCGCCCCGCCGAAGATCCTGAAGTCGTGTCCGTAGACGAACACCTGCCGTCCGTCGACGGTGCCCCAGCCGGTGACCACGCCGTCGCCGTGCGGTTTCCTCGCCTCCAGGCCGAAGCCGGTGGCGCGATGCCGCCGCAACCCCTCGACCTCGGTGAACGAGCCCTTGTCCAGCAGGAGCGCGAGGCGCTCGCGGACGGTGAGCTTGCCCCGGGCGTGCTGGCGCTCGGTGGCCGCCGGATCGGGACCTGTCAGCAACTCGCCTTGAAGAGCGGCAAGTTCGCCCAGGCGTTCACGCATGGAGAACTCCTTTTTCTGCGCACCGGAAATCAGCTGTCCGCCCACGCTAGGCAGACCCGTCCCCGGCCGGGCAGCACACGCACCGAAAGGGCGGCGAGGGGATTCCTAGGTGACAAGGCGCCCGGGCACTCTGGTGGCATTGCCGGGCCAACTCCTCTCTCCTGCGGTTAGATTCGGTTTCCCCCGGCCTGTTTCCCCCACCCCGCCGGAAGGAGTCGCGCATTCACCGCCACTCTCTACCTGGAGACAGAACATGAGCGAGGAGAAAACACTCTCGGCCCGTCATATCGCCGTCATCGCCGACCCGTTCCCGATATCCCGCGCCGCGGTGGCCTCACTGCTGCGCCGCTCCGGAGCGGTCGACGAGGCCCAGGAGGCGAAGACCCGGCAGGGTGCCCTGGATCTGGTGCGCCGGCTTCGGGCCGACATGCTGGTCACCGAGGTCGATCTGGCGGGCCGGGGCGACGGGGTGCAGCTGTGCCGGCAGGTCAAGGGGCTCGCCCGGCCACCGACCGTCCTGATGTTCACGGGCGCCGACGACCCCGCGGTGGTCGCCGCGTGCCTGGCCGGCGGGGCCGACGGTTTCGTCCACCGCACGGCGTCGCCCGAGCGGCTCGTGCGGGCCGTGGAGTCCCTCGCGGCGGGACGGCACGTCTGGTACCTGCGCGAGCACGCCGGCCTTGCCCCCGAATCGGGAACGCAGCCGCGCGTGCCCGGAATGACCGCACGCGAACAGCAGATACTGGGGCTGCTTCTGGGCCGGTACTCGAACGACGAGATCGCGGCCGAACTCCATCTGGCCCGGCAGACCGTCAAGAACCATGTCAGCAACGTGCTCGCCAAACTCGGCGTGGCGAACCGGCGCGAATTGCTGTCCCGCCGGGACCCGCTCGCGACCGCTTCCTGAAAAGCGTGCGAGGCGGGCCGCCCCAAAGCTATTCGGCCGGCATGGAACTCCGGGGCGCGATGTCTCCTACGAAACACGGTGCGGTGCCGTAGGAGTCATTCTCCTTGAAAGCGCCCGTGGACGGCGCCTAGCGTTCCGTTCATACCGAGGCCGTCGCCGAAAAGCGCGGCGTTCGAAACAGAACTCCCAAGAAAACTCCCAGGAGGTTGAAATGCCCATCGTGACCGTTCAGCAGGGTCCGCGTGACGTCGAGCTCAAGCGTGATCTGGTCGCCCGTATCACGGACGCATTCGTCGACGCGTACAAGATTCCGGCGGAGACGGTTCAGGTGTGGATCCAGGAGGTTCCGGCGGACAGCTGGGGCGCCGCGGGCAAGCTCATCGCCGACAGCTGATCCCTGCCCTTTTCTTCCCTTCCCCAGCACGGTCCCGGCCGCCCCTCGTCGGCGGCCGGGACCGTGCCGTATCGCCGCAGACCCCTACCGCCGGAAACGGAGAGCACCGTGACGACACCGACCACCACGACGGCGCCGGGTGCCCTCGACGGCATCGACACCGGGCGCCTCGCACACTGGCTGGAGAGCAGGCTGCCGGGCCGCGGTCCGCTGACCGGGGTGACCCCCCTGGCGGGCGGACGGTCCAATCTGACGTACCGGCTCTCCTGGGGCGGCCGCACCCTCGTGCTGCGCCGCCCGCCGCTGGGGCATGTGCTGGCCACCGCCCACGACATGGCGCGCGAGTACCGGGTGCTGAGCGCGCTCGGTCCGGCCGGCGTGCCCGTGCCCCGGACGTATGCGCTGTGCCGGGACGCGGACGTGCTGGGCGCCCCGTTCTACGTCATGGGGTTCGCCGAAGGCATCACCTACCGCAGCGACGCGGAACTCGCGCCGCTGGGAGAGCACTCGGCGCGGCGCACCACCCGTGCGCTGGTCGACACCCTGGCCCTGTTGCACTCCGTGGACCCCCAGGAGGTGGGGCTGGCCGACTTCGGCCGCCCCGAGGGCTTCATGGCCCGGCAGGTGCGGCGCTGGCGCCGCCAGTGGGACGCCTCGCGCACCCGGGAGGTGGACGGCGCCGACCAGCTCAACGACCGCCTGGCGGCGACCTGTCCCCCGTCCGGGGCGGTGGCCGTCGTGCACGGCGACTACAAGCTGGACAACGTGCTCCTCGACCGGGCGGACCCGGGCCGGGTCACCGCGGTGCTCGACTGGGAGATGTCCACGCTCGGCGACCCGCTGGCCGACCTGGGCATGCTCTGCATGTACTGGGACGGCTTCGCCGGAGTCGACCGCCCGCCGGTCGCCTCCCCCGGTGCCCGGCCCGGCTGGCCCGGCCGCGAGGCGCTGGTGGAGCAGTACGCCGCGCACAGCACGGCCGGCCTCGAACGGCTCGGCTGGTACACCGCGTTCGCCTTCTACAAGCTCGCCGCGATCCTCGAGGGCATCCACTGCCGCACCGTGCAGGGCCTCACCGTCGGCGAGGAGACCGCGAACCTCGCCGACGCCGTACCGCTGCTCGTGGCCCGCGGCCACGACGCCCTGCGCACCGCCGGCTGACCCCCTGTGCCCAGAACCCGCCCTGTCTGCAACGGAGTTGCCCCATGGACTTTTCCTACGACGCCCGGACCGAGGACCTGCGCACCAGGATGCTCGCCTTCCTGGACGAGCAGGTGCTGCCCGCCGAGCCCGTCTTCCACGCCCAGCACGCCGCAGGCCACCCATGGGGACGCCCCCCGGTGCTGCAGGAACTCAAGGACGAGGCCCGCCGCCGGGGCCTGTGGAATCTGTTCCTGCCGGACGACCGGTTCGGCGCGGGGCTGACCAACCTGCAGTACGCCCCGCTCGCCGAGATCACCGGACGCAGTCCCTTCATCGCGCCGGAGGCCGTCAACTGCGCGGCCCCCGACACCGGCAACATGGAGGTCCTCGCCCTGTTCGGCACCCCCGCGCAGCAGGACCGCTGGCTCAAACCGCTGCTCGACGGGACGATCCGCTCGGCCTTCTGCATGACCGAGCCGGACGTCGCCTCCTCGGACGCCGCGAACATCACCACCCGGATCGAACGGGACGGCGACAGCTATGTCGTGAGCGGCCGCAAATGGTGGTCGTCGGGGGCGCTGGCGCCGGAGTGCGAGCTGCTGATCGTGATGGGCAAGACCGATCCGGACGGGCCGCGCCACCGACAGCAGTCGATGATCCTGGTGCCCCGCGACACCCCGGGAGTGCGGGTCGAGCGGGGTGTGCACGTCTTCGGCTACACGGACGGTCCGCACGGCGGGCACGGCGAGGTCGTCTTCGACGACGTCCGGGTGCCGGCCGAGAACATGATCGCGGGCGAGGGCGAGGGCTTCGCCATCGCACAGGCCCGCCTCGGCCCCGGCCGCATCCACCACTGCATGCGGCTGATCGGCATGGCCGAACGCGCCTTCGACCTGATGTGCGAGCGGGCCGGCAGCCGGGTCGCGTTCGGACGGCCCCTCGCCGAGCAGGGCGTGGTCCGCGAGTGGATCGCCGAGGCGCGCGTGCGCATCGAACAGGCCCGCCTGCTGGTGCTGAAGACCGCCTATCTGATGGACACGATCGGCAACAAGGGCGCCCACACCGAGATCCAGGCCATCAAGATCGCGGTGCCGGCGATGGCGGAGTGGGTCATCGACAAGGCCATCCAGACGCACGGCGGGGGCGGGGTCTCCCAGGACTTCCCGCTGGCCGAGCTCTGGGCCCACGCCCGCACCCTGCGCCTGGCCGACGGCCCCGACGAGGTGCACCGTGCCTCACTGGCCCGCCGCGAACTGCGCCGCTACCAGAACACCTGACGACCGTTCACCAAAAGGCCGCCCTTCCATTCCGGAGGGGCGGCCTTTTGTTTTCTACGGCGATTTCCCGCGGGGAATTGGAAGCCGGTACCGCGAGTACTGATTTCCCCCTGAAAGGGTACCCGGCGGCCCATGGCCGAAGGCCCGGCCGCGCCTACCGTTTTCTTTATGACGAACAGTGAATTCGAGATACCCGAAGAACGCGTGGTCGTCACCGGAATCGGCGTCGTCCTCCCGGGCACCCTCTCCGTCGACCGGTTCTGGGCGAACATCTCGGGCGGCAGGTCCCAGGTGGGCCGGCTCACCCGGTTCGACGCGGAGCAGGCGGGCCTTCCGGTGTACGCGGCGGCCGAGATCGACGACTTCGATCACCACCCCTTCCTCCCGGAGCTGACGGACGCTCACGCGGCCAAGTACTCCCGGGAGATCCTCATCGCCATGTCGGCGCTCGCCGAGGCCCGCCGGGACGCCGGGCTCGGTCAGGGCGCCCTGGACCCACGCCGGCTGGGCATCGTCATGTCCTCCTCCCGCGGCCCGTTCGGCTGGTGGCGCGACGTGCTCACCGGCGCGGACCCGGACGCCTTCGGCGACAAGGGCGCGATGTTCCGCGGCCTGCCCGGCTGCCCGGCCTCCCTGTCCGCCGTCTACACCGGCGCCCAGGGCCTGGTCACCACCGTCAGCAACGCCTGCGTCGGCGGCCACCAGGCCATCCAGCTGGCGCTGCGGGAGCTGCGCTCCGGTGCCGCGGACGCCATGCTGGTCGGCGGCCACGAGTTCCCGATCGTGCCCGAGGTCGCCGCCTGCTACCGGGCGATGGGCCACGGGGTGCTCTCCTCCGAACGTGAGGACCCGAGCCGCGCGGTGCGCCCCTACAGCAACGACCGCGAGGGCTTCGCGCTCGGCGAGGGCTCCGTCGTGCTGTGCCTGGAGCGGGAGTCGGTCGCCCGCCGGCGCGGCGCCCGCGTCTACTCCGAGATCCTCTCGGCCGCCTCCCTGAACGAGGCCGCCCACCCCACCACCATGGACCTGACCGGCAAGGTCACCGCCTCGGTCATCGAGGACGCCCTGGCAGGCGCGGGCCGCCGCGCGGACGACGTCGACTACTTCTGCGCGCACGGCACCGCCACCCGCTACAACGACATCGCCGAGTCCCGTGCGCTGCGCGCCCTCTACCCCGAGCGCACGCCCGCCGCCCTCCCGCCGCTGAGCTCCAACAAACCCATCTACGGCCACACCTTCGGCCTGGCGGGCATCATCAACGTCGCCGCGACCAGCCTGATGATCCACCACCGGACGCTCGCGCCCACCATCAACTTCACCACGCCGGACCCCGAGTGCGACCACGACCACGTCTTCGAGGGACCGCGCCCGGCCGAGCTGGACCTGGCGGTGTCCATGTCGTTCGCCTTCGGCAGCCAGACGGCGGTCGTCGCGCTGGGAGCCCCGTCATGAGCCGGCCCCTGATCGCCGCCGACGTGGACGAACTGGTCCGCGCCCTGGTCAGGCCCGGTGACCACGTCCATCTGGCCGGCACCCCGTCCCGCCCCAACGCCCTCACCTACGCCCTGTGCCGGGTCTTCGGCGCCGACGGCCGTCTGACGGTCTCCACGACCGCCGTGCACTCCTCGGCCCATGCGCTCGCGCTGTCCGGTGTCGCCGACAAGGTCATCGCCGGTTTCGTGGGGGACACCTATCCCTCGCCCCGGCCCAACCCCCTCTACACGGACCTGGACAGGGGCGAACCGTTCACCTTGGAGGCCTGGTCGCTGCTCAGTTACGTACAGCGGCTCATCGCCGGCGCGCAGGGAGCCCCGTACGCGGTCACCGGTTCGCTGGCCGGCACGGATCTCGCCGAGGGCAAGCCGGACGTACTGCACCGCGTCCCCGACCCCGCCCGCCCGGGCGAGGAGATCACCCTGCTCGCCCCGCTGCGCCCCGACGTGACACTCGTGCACGGTGTGGCCGCCGACGAGGACGGCAACATCGCCCTGGTGCCGCCGCTCGGCGAGGGCGCCTGGGCCGCGTACGCCGCCGGGCGGGGAGTGATCGCCTCGGTGGAGAAGATCGTCACCCGCGAGGAACTGCGCGCCGTCAACGACCGCGTGGTCATCCCCGGCCAACGCGTGCTGGGCCTGACCGAGGCCCGCCTGGGGGCCCACCCCCAGGCCCTGCGCACCGACCAACTCCTCGGCGTGGACGGGTATGTGGACGACTACGCCTTCCTGGAGGACATCGTCGCCTCCTGCCACGGCGAGGAACGCGGCCAGGACTGGTACCGCACCTGGGTCACCGCCCCCGGCTCCCACCAGGAGTACGTCCACCGCCTGGGCGCCCGGCGCCGCACCGCCCTGCGCATCCCGGACCCCGCCCGGGCGGACGACGACTACGACGCCGAAACCGAGACCTGGGCGGAGATCTACCGCTGCGAGAAGGAGGCGGTCGCCAGGGTCACCCCCACGCCGACCGCGGCACGCCCCGCACCCACCCCACCTGTCGAACAGGTACCGGTCCCCGCGGCACCTCCCACCCGCCAGGAACGCCTGATCGTGCTCGGTGCCAGGGCCGTTGCCGAGCAGGTCCGCGCGCACGGTTACGACACCCTGCTCGCCGGGATCGGCACCTCGCACATGGCGGCGTGGCTCGCGGCCGAGCTGCTGCGGGCCGGCGGACAGGACGTCAAGGTCGTCGCCGAGCTGGGCATGTACGGCTTCCGGCCCGAAGGCGGGGACACCTTCCTGTTCAGCCTGCTGCACGCGAGGGGCAGCGAGATGCTGGCCGGCATCCCGGAGATCCTCGGCGGCATGGTCGCGGCCAACCCCCGGGCACTGGGAGTCCTGGCCGCCGCCGAGATCGACGAGAGCGGCACGATCAACACCAGCCTCGGCGCGGACGGCCGCTGGCTGACCGGCTCGGGCGGCGCCAACGACATCGCGTCGAGCACCGACTGCGTGGTGATCGCCCCGTCGTCCCGCCGCCGCTACGTCACCGAGGTCGCCTACCGCACCAGCCCCGGCCACCGCATCCGCGAGGTGGTCAGCGACTTCGGCCGCTTCACCCGAGCCGAGACCGGCTTCCGCCTGGCGACCTACCTGCCCGCGGACGACAGCGCCGACGACCCGCAGGAACTCTCCCGCCAGGCAGCAGAGGCAGTAGCAGCCCGCACGTCCTGGACGGCCGACACCTTGGGGGTCGTACCAGAAAAGCCCATAACGGCCGAGGAGCTGACGGCTCTACGCACTCTCGATCCCCAGGGCCGCTTCGGCTGACGGCGACCGCAGCGCCCCTCAAGGGGCGCGGGGCTGTGACATCAGCGGCTTCGCCGCGGGGCGCGACCAGCCACAACGAACCCGCACCAAAACCACCCACCCACACAAGGAGAAAGAAAAAATGCACCGTCGCACAGAAGCCCGCACCTGGACCGGTTCCGGCCTCAAGTTCACCGGCCTCGGCCACTACTACCCCCGAACCCACCGCACCCACGACGGCGAAGTCACCCTCGACGGCCGCACCTACCCCCCGCAGGCCGCACAAGAACTCGGCGTCCGCGCCCTCCACGTCGCCGACGAGGACGAAACCCTGGAGTTCATGGCGGTCCAGGCCGCCACCTCCGCCCTGGCGAACGCCGGCCGCGAGGCCGGCGACCTCGACCTGGTGGTCCTGGCCAACTGGACGGACCGCCAGTGGATACCGGAGATAGCCCCCGGCGTAGCCGCGGCCCTCGGCGCGCACGGTGCCCTCGCCTTCGACGTCTGCGGCGCCTGCACCGGCTTCGTGCACGGCGTCCAGACCGCCGCCTCGATGCTCACCGCGCACCCCGGCTGGAAGCGCGCCGTCGTGGTGGCGGCGGACCGCTTCACCCGCCGCGCCCGCCCCGGCACCCGCGGCCAGCTGGTCTTCGGGGACGCGGCCGGCGCGGTGGTCCTGGAGAAGGGCGATCCCGACGACCCGAGCGGTCTGATCGACTCGGTCCTGGACTGCGACGCAGCAGAGGCCGACACCGTCGCCGCCCGCGCCCCCGAGGGCTTCCTGCGGCCGAAGCCCGAGCTCATCGACCTGGCGGTGCGCTCCAGCCTGAAGGTCGCCGGCAACCTCCTCGACCGGAACGACCTCAAGACCTCCGAGATCGACTGGCTCGTCCCGCACCCCGGCAACAACGCCATCCACGCCGGCGTACGCGACGGCCTCGACCTGGAGCCGGCCAGGTTCCTCACCAACTTCGCCGAGCGCGGCAACACGGGCTGCGCCTCGATCCCGATCGCCCTGTCCGAGTACGCCGAGAAGGGCGTCGTCAGGAGCGGCGACCTGGTGCTGTCCACGGCCGTCGGCTCCGGCTGGTACTACGGCGGGCTCCTGTACCGCCTGTGACCCGAACCCGCCCTCTGCCCGGCCGACCTACCCACCTCAAGGACCTGTCATGAGTCTCAGCAGCCCCACACCCGCTCCCTCCTCCTCCCTGGCCGTATGGACCGACTTCGGCGGTGTGCTCACCCCGCCGGTCGGCGTCACCTTCAACGAGTTCGCGGACCGCGTCGGCGTCCCGCTGTGGGCGCTGAAGGAGTCGATGCGCCTGGTCGGGGAGAAGTACGGCACCGACTCGATGGGCGCCATAGACATCCCGCTGATCGACGAGGCCGCCTGGTCCGACGAACTGGAGGACGTCCTCGGCGGCACCTTCGGGGTCGTCGCCGACCTGCAGCACTTCGGCGACCGCTGGTTCGCCGGGCGCCCCGCCAACCAGGCCTGGGCGGCGCATTTGGAGACGTTCCGGGCCCGGGGGGCCTTCGTCGGACTGCTCTCGAACCTGCCGCCGTCGTGGGACCGGCACCGCCGTTTCATGATCGACGACTCGCACTTCGACGACATCGTCCTCTCCCACGCCGTGGGCAGCCGCAAGCCGGAGCGCGCGATCTTCGAACTCGCCGCGAAGCGGGCCGGGCTCGAACCGCACCAGTGCGTCCTCGTGGACGACCTGGAGAAGAACGTGGTGGGTGCGATCGCCGCCGGCTGGCAGGCCGTGCACTTCCACGACGCCGACCAGGCCGCCCGCCAGGTCTCCCGCCTCCTCGACGCGGCCGCCCCGGCCGCCGTCTGAACCCTGCCACCACCCCCGACGCACCGCACAGGAGCCCGTCATGTCCGTACTGAGCCAGGTCGAGCCGGTCCAGGCCACCGAAGCGGCCCAGATCCTGTCCACCCAGCGCACCCTGTCCCGCCGGCTGGTGCACCGTTCGGCGATCTCCGAGGTGTTCCTCACCGACTTCCAGTCCGTCGACGAGAACACCTTCCGGGCGGCGGCCCAACTGCCGCCGCGGCACTTCTACTACGGCGACCACACCGCCCGTCCGGCGATGCACGACCCGCTCGCGGTGTTCGAGAGCGTGCGCCAGATGCTGCTGTGCGCGATGCACCTGCAGCACGACGCGGGCCACGACACCAAGTCCATCACCGCGACCGCCTCCCTGGAGATCACCGACCCCGGCCCGCTCAGGGCCCGCGGAGCACTGGACCTGCTGCTGCTCGGCAACGTGCAGCTCGCCAAGAACTACCGGGACGCCATCTCCCGCGTGGTGCACCAGGTGCGGGTCATGGCCGGTGGCCGGCAGGTGGGCGTCGTCACCGTCGACACCGCGCAGCGCCCCGACACCGTGTACGAGAAGCTGCGCATGAGCCACCGCGCCACACCGCCGCCGATGTCCAGTGCCGTGCCCGTACGCACCGACGGAGTCGCCCCGCCTCCCCGGCTGGTGGGTCGCGAGCACGCGGAGAACGTGGTCCTGGAGAACGCAGAGGTGACGGGCGGCGCCGTACGCGCGCGACTGCGGGTGCCGACCACGCATCCCAGCATGTTCGAGCACGCCCAGGACCATGTGCCGGGACCGGTGATGATGGAGGCCGCCCGGCAGGCCGCGCTGCTGCTCGCCGCCGACGGACAGGACGCGGCCGGGTACTACCCGCAGTACATGGACGCCGAGTACCTGCGCTTCGCGGAGCTGGACAGCGACATCACCGTCGTCACCCGGAACGTGTCCGACCCGGTGGACGGCGGCCTGCGGACCGAGACCGCCTTCGTGCAGCAGGACGAGACCGTCGCCCGGATGCGGGTCCGGCTGGCCGCGGCCCATACCCCCGGAGCCGGCGATGCGGTTTGACGCACCCGTCCATCTGAGCGCCCCCGTCCAGGTGCTCGGCGAGCACGCCCAGCCGGTGTCCGACGCGCTCGCCGGCCTGCTGATCGACGAGGTCAACGCCGAGCGGTACGCCTATACGGCACTGCGTACCAGTACCCTCGCGCCGGTCCGGCTCGCCGCCCTCGCCGCCCGCAAGTCCCTTGAGTCGTCCGGGGTCTCACCCGAGCGGATCGGCCAGCTGCTGCACGCGTGGACGTACCACCAGGGTCACGAGTTCTGGTCCCCCGCCCACTACCTCGCCCAGCAGGTCGGCGCGGTGGCCGCGGAGCCCGTCGGCATCCAGCAGATGTGCAACGGCGGGGCGGCCGCGCTCGTGCAGGCCGCCTGCCGGCTGCTCGCCGCCCCCGCGGCCAGCCCCGCCCTGGTGACCACCGCCGACTGCTTCCCGCAGCCCGGCTTCGACCGCTGGGGCGGCGACTACGGGGTCTGCTACGGCGACGGCGCCACCTCGGTCCTGGTCGACCGGGCCCCGCACGGCCGCTCCGTACGCCTGCTGTCGGCGGCGACCGTGGCCGCCCCGGTGCTCGAGGGCATGCACCGCGGCGACGCACCCTTCAGCCCCGCCCCCACCAGCGGCTTCAAGACGCTGCTGCCGAAGCTCGCCAAGAAGGAGTTCCTCACCGCCAACCCGACCCTGCCGTTCGGGCCGATCGCGCACGACGCGGTCACCTCCGTGGTGGCGCGGGCCCTTCGCGACGCCGGGGTCGCCGCCGACGACGAGCGGCTGCGGGCGGCGGCGCTGCCCCGGCTCGCCCGGCACGTCATGGCCGAGGCGTACGAGCCCGCGTTCGGCGAGGTGTGCGCCGCACCGATCGTCCGACTGGGCGCGGACACCGGCCACTTGGGCGCCGGAGACGCCGTCGCCAATCTGTCCGACCTGCTCGACCGGGACGACGTACGGCCCGGAGATCTGCTCGTCCTGCTCAGTGCCGGCGCCGGGTTCACCTGGTCCGCCGCGATCGTGGAGGTGAACCGCCCGTGACGAACCCGACCGCCCCCGTCGAGGAGCCGACGGCCCCCGCCGAGGATCCGACCGCGCTGTTCCGGCTGGACGGCCGGGTGGCCGTGGTCACCGGCGCCTCCAGCGGCATCGGCGCGCATGTGGCCCGGCTGCTCACCGCGGCGGGTGCCAGGGTGGCCCTTGCCGCGCGCCGCGAGGGCCCGCTGAAGGAACTCGCCGCCGAGCTGCCCGGCTCGCTCGCCGTGCCGTGCGACGTGACCTCGGCCGAGGACCGTGCGCACCTGGTGCGCACGGTCACCGGGGAACTCGGCCCGATCGACATCCTGGTCAACAACGCGGGGCTGTCCGAGACAGTGCCCGCGGAGACGCAGACCGTGGAGAGTTTCAGCTCGATCGTGGCGCTGAACCTGACGGCGGTGTTCGCGCTGAGCCAGGCGGTCGGTGTGGGCATGCTGGAGCGCGGCCGGGGCTCCGTCGTCAACATCGCCTCCATCTACGGGCTGGTGGCCAGCGGCAGCCTTCCGCAGGCCGCGTACACCGCCTCCAAGGGCGGGGTCGTCAACCTCACCCGGGAGCTGGCCGCCGAGTGGAGCGCGCGGGGCGTCCGCGTCAACGCGGTGTGCCCGGGCTGGTTCTGGTCGGAGATGACCGAGTCGATGCTCGGCAGCGACAAGGGGCGGGCCTGGGTGGAGCGCCGCACCCCGATGCGCCGGGCCGGCCGGCTCAGCGAACTCAACGGGGTGCTGCTGCTGCTCGCCTCGGACGCCGGCTCCTATGTCACCGGAGCGGCCGTGCCCGTGGACGGGGGCTATCTGGCCCTGTGAACCACGAGCCGCGCCGGACCGACCGCCTCGTGCCGCTTCGGAGGCACGGGGTCCTCCTCGAAGGGGGAATGGCCTGGTCAGCGCCTGTATTCATAGCATCGACGGAGCGCGGGGAGGGGATTCGCCAAGATCCGGCCACCCGGTCCTGCTTCCGGGAACAAGCCGCCGCCCGTCCATCCCCCGTCCGGGCGGCCGCGCCGGCCGCCTCCCTCCCCGCGCCTCACGACGACGACCGCCGGCCACTGCCGCGCGGTCGTCGCGTGTCTGCTCGCAACCCATGTCACCACCCACATCGCCATCACTGGAGGGCACCACCGTGAGCACAGCTGTCTCCCCCGCCCGTTTCCGAGGCCGGGTCGCCCTGGTCACCGGGGCGAGCCGGGGCATCGGATTCGCCGTCGCCGAGCGCCTGGTCGCCGAGGGCGCCCGGGTCTGCGTCACCGCCCGCTCGGCCGGGCCGCTGGCGGAGGCCGTCGAGCGCCTCGGCGGTCCCCGCCACGCCGTGGCCGTGACCGGCAAGGCGGACGACGACGCCCACCGCGCGGAGGCGGTCGAGCGGACGCTGGACGCCTTCGGGCGGCTGGACGTCCTGGTCAACAACACGGGGATCAACCCGGTGTTCGGCCCGGTCCTCGATCTGACGGAGTCCGCCTGGCGCAAGGTGTTCGACGTCAATGTGCTGGCGGCGCTGGGCTGGCTGCGCCGCGCCCGCGAGGCGTGGATGGGCGAGCACGGCGGCAGCGTGGTGAACATGACGGCCGTGGCCGGGCTGAAGCCCGCGACCGGGATCGGCGTCTACGGCGCCAGCAAGGCCGCGCTGATCCATCTCACCGAGCAGCTGGGCCAGGAGCTCGGCCCGCACATCCGCGTCAACTCGGTGGCGCCCGCCGTGGTGAAGACCCGCTTCGCGTCGAAGCTCTACGAGGACCGCGAGCAGCAGCTCACCGCGGACTACGCGCTGCGACGCCTCGGAACCCCCGAGGACATCGCGGCGGCGGTCGCGTACCTGGCCTCGGACGACGCCTCCTGGGTGACCGGCCAGACCCTGGTCGTCGACGGCGGGCTGACCACGGTGGGCGGCGGCATCTGAACCGGTCCCGCCCGCATACGGCTTCGGGCCCTTCCCCAGCTGGGGAAGGGCCCGAAGCCGTATGCGGGCGGGGATCAGATCCCGCGGCGCGAGCCGTCCTGGTTGATCGGGGACCACCACAGGGCGGAGGTCGAGCCGCCGTCGCCGAGGATGACCCCGCGGCCCTCCACGATGCGGCCGTCCCGCCAGCGCAGCAAGTGCAGCGCCGTCACGTCGAGCAGGTCGTAGGGCGAGGTGCTGTCCGCGGGCGCTCCCGCCCGCAGCGCCCGGTTGGTGTTGACGTCGACCGAGTACCCGTCCTCGGCGTTGACCATGATGGTCACGTTCTCGGCGGTGTAGGTGCCCCCGGACAGCTCACCCACGGTCTTGAGGAACCCGAGGAAGCTGTCCAGCCCCTCGTGCCGGCCGGCGTGCGCGTGGTTGCCCGGTATCTCGAAGGTGACGTCCTCGTCCCAGTACTCCAGCATGGCCTGGCGGTCTCCGGACGCCAGGGCCCCGAAGGCCTCACGGACTCGTTCGACGGTCAGCTCGCTCATGATGTTCTCCCTCGTTCTTCGTGCTACGGGTGGGTGGGGACAGGCGGTTGCCGGGGCGGCCGGCTGTTCCGGCAGCCGCCCCGGCAACCTGTCGGTGCGTCAGGCCGCGACCTTGTCCGGCTCGGCCTGCGTCACGGCCTCGGCCGCGGGTGCCGCCTGGCGGGACTTGGCGCCGACGGCCGCGACGAGCACCGTCGCTGCGGCGCAGAAGCCGGCCATGATCCACAGCGCGGTGTGCAGACCGCCGGTGTAGGCCGACGTGGCGACCTGGTGGAAGGCGGCGCGGGCGCTCACCGGCACGGTGGACTCCGGTCCGGACAGCTGCCCCTGGTTCAGCGCGTTGGCCAGCTCGCCCGGCTTCCCGCCGTACGGGCCGCCGAAGGCGTCGAGCTTGCTGCCGAGTTCCACCCGGGTGAAGTTGACGAGCAGTGAGCCGACCACCGCGATGCCGGTGGCCTCGCCCGCCAGTCGCATGGTGTTGAACATGCCCGCGGCCATCCCGGCCCGCTCCGGCTCGACGCTGGAGACGGCCGCGCCGTCCATCACGCCGAAGGAGACACCGATCCCGATGCCGATCACCGCGTACGGGCCCAGCGCGGCCCAGTTGCCGATGCCGGGGTGCACCACCGTCAGCCACGCCGTGCCGATCGCGGTCAGGCCGACGGAGGCGGTGACCATGTGCCGCACCGGGATCCAGCGCAGCAGGTATCCGGTGATCAGCGGGAAGAAGATGGTCGGCACGGTGAGCATCAGCATGTCGACGCCGGCGTGCATGGTGGTCTGGCCGTTGACGGCGGTGAGGTAGCTGGGCAGGTAGACCAGCAGCGGGGTGAAGGCCAGCACCAGGGCCACCACGCCGACGCACAGCGACACGAACTGCGGCTGCCGGAACAGGCCCAGGTCGAACATCGGCCGCTCCTGCCGCTTCTCCACCACGACGAACAGGGTGAAGAGCACGGCACAGGCGAGGTACATGACCACGTTGAAGCCGGAGGTCCAGCCGAGCGCGGAGCCCTCGATCAGGGCGGCGATCAGCGCGGTCAGCGCGCCGCTGAAGGTGATGGTTCCGGCCCAGTCGACGCGGCCGGCCTGCGGGTCGCGGGACTCCGGCAGGCGGGTGGCGAGGGCGAGCACCACGGCTCCCGCGATCGCGGGGACCAGGAAGACGGACCGCCAGCCGAAGTTGGTGGACAGGGCGCCGGCGATGAACGGTCCGAAGGCCATGCCCACGCCCACGGTGGTGCCGAAGACGCCGAACGCCTTCGCCCGCGCGGGCCCGTCGAAGACCTGGGCGAGCGTGGCACTGCCGGACGTCAGCACGGCGGCCGCGCCGACACCGGCGACGACCCGGGAGGCGTCCAGCAGCGCGATGTTGCCGGCCAGTGCGGAGACCAGCGAGCACAGCGTGAAGACGGCGGTGCCCAGGACGAAGACCTTGCGGCGTCCGAACCGGTCGGCGAAGGCGCCGGAGGCGAGCATGAAGCCGGCGAAGGTCAGGTCGTAGCCGTTCACGATCCACTCGTCGGCGGCCAGGCTGCTGTGGAAGTCGGCGGCGACACCGGGTATGGCCACGGACGCGCCGGTCAGCGAGATCGGCAGCAGCAGCGATGCGAGCACCACGGTGACGAGACTTACGACGGGATTGCGGGACGTATTCGGGGACGGATCCCTCATGATTCTCTTCCTCCAGAAAAACTGCCGGTGTCCATGGCAATTCCACGCTAGGGACCGGAACCGGGTCCGTATATTCCCCTTGTGGTCCGGCGAGTGTTTCCTTGGAGGCACGCCTGGGCGTCCGACCAGGTCAGAGTGTTACTTTCGTTTGCTTGCGGCGGCACGTTCGGACAATATCCGCACGTTATCCGGCGCTGCGGAACTAGCGTCCGGAATTGCCCGTGCCCATCGGCCGGTGCGAGTATCCGAAATGCTGGGAGAGCGCACATGTCCAAGGTCAACCCCGTCCTGGTGGTCGGCGCCGGGCCGATCGGCCTGGTGATCGCCTGTGAACTGCTCGGTCAAGGCGTCCCCGTCCGGATCGTCGACGCCGAACGCGACCACTCGGCCCACTCCCGGGCCACCACCATCTGGCCGCGCCCGCTCGAACTCCTGCGCAGGATCGGCGTCGCGGACCGCCTGGTCGACAGCGGGCACCGCATCCAGGGCGTGGCGTACTACTCGGACCGCCGTCATCTCGCGACGGCCTGGCTGAACCGCCTGGAGGACACCCCGTACCCCTTCGCCGTCGGCCTGCCCCAGGACCGCACCGAGGAACTGCTGGAGCAGCGCCTGGCGGAACTCGGCGGCAAGGTCGAGCGCGGGGTGCGGCTGGAGACGCTGGACGCCACCGGGCCGTGCGCCCGGGCGGTGCTCGCCCTGCCCGACGGCCTCACCGAGGAGATCGAGGCGGACTGGGTCGTCGGCGCCGACGGCGCGCACAGCACGGTGCGCAAGGAACTGGGCCTTGGCTTCGAGGGATCCAAACTGCCGATCAACTTCGCCATCACCGACGCCGAGCTGTCCGGGGAGATACCGGCGGACCTGGTGAGCTACTGCTACACGGCCGCAGGCGGCCTCGGGCTCGCGCCGGTCTCCCCCGGCGTCCACCGCATCGCCGTCGCGGTGCCGCCCGAGATGGCCGGGGCCACGCCCACCCGCGCGTTCTTCCAGCAGGTGGTGTCCGAGCGCGCGCCCGGTGGCGTCGAGGTGGGCGAGCTGCGCTTCAGCACGGTCTTCCAGGTGCACGTCCGCAGCGCGCCGAGCTTCCGCCGCGGCCGGGCCTTCCTCGCGGGCGACGCCGCCCACCTCATGAGTCCCGCGGGCGGGCAGGGCATGAACACCGGCCTGCTGGACGCCGCGAACCTGGGCTGGAAGCTGGCGGGCGTCCTGCGCGGCACCCTCGACGAGGCGATTCTCGACAGCTACGACGCCGAGCGGCGCCCCGCAGTGCACACGGTGACCCGGTCCACCTCCCTGCAGACCCGCTGGGGAGCCCTGACCAAGCCCGCCCAACTGGCGCTGCGCGACACGGCGGTACGGGCCGCGGGCCGCACCGGCGTCCTGCAGCGGACCCTGGCGCCGGCCATCGGCCAGCTCACGTCGGGCTACCGCGGCCCCACCGCACGCAGGGCCTCCCTCGGGGGGCCGAAGGCCGTCCCCGGGGACCGGCTGCCCCTCCTGCTCGGCGCGGAACCGGTCCGCACCGGTGCGCCCTGGACCCGGATCACCGGCCGCTCGTACGCCGTACTGCTGCACCCCGGCCGCACCAGGCCGGCCGACTGGCGCAGGACCTGCGCGGCGATCCGCACGGCCGTCGGCGACGCGGCCGAGGTGATCGAGGCGCCCACCCACCCGGCGGGCCCGCTCACCAGGGCACTCGGCCGCCACCCGCTCGCGGCGGTAGTCCGTCCCGACGGCCACCTCCACACCACCCTGACCGACCTGACCCCCACCACGGTCCTCACGGCCCTCGCCCGCGCCCGCCGGGAACCGCTGCCCGGCGCCGCACTCACCTGACCGGCCCCGCGCCGAGTGGCCGTCGGCCGAACTCGCACCGACGGCCACTCACACCGCGGAGGAAGCAGCAGCGACGGCCCCTACGACCGTGGAACGGCGGCCGCTGACAGCGCCGGTCCGGGCACCGCCTCCACGGGCGCGGGGCCGTATCGATGTGCGGCTCCGCCGCGTGGGCGCGTCCAGCCACAACGAACCCGCACCCGGCATACAGCAGCTCCCCGATGGGCGAGCCGCCGCTCAGACCCCGCGGCCCACACCAATGGCCCCCGCCTCCAACCGGCAGGGGCCACGGTACGCAGTGCGGCGCGGAGTCACCCGGCCATCGGCAGGGAGTGCTTGCTGTGCGGGCGGATGAGCTGGAGCGCGGCCGCCTTGTTCACCGCGTCGAGCCGGGAGACCGCGTCGAGCTTGTCGAAGATCTTCCTCAGATGGCGCTTGACGGTGCCCTCGGTGATACCGAGGCGGGCGCCGATCTGCCGGTTGCTCAGCGCCTCGGCGACCAGGGTGAGCACCTCCGTCTCGCGCTCGGAGATCACCGCGGCCCGCCGGCCGGCTCCCTCGGCGGCGGCGAGCAGCGGCATCGACACCGTGACCACGGCTCGTCCGCTGCCGGGCCGCTCCCGGATGGCCGCGAGCAGGGACTGGCGGCTGGCGCTCTTGTGGAGGTAACCGCGCACTCCGAGCGCGAGCAGTCCGCGCACCAGCGCCGGGTGGTCGTCCATGCTGAGGACGATGATCCGCAGCCCCGGCCGGCGCTCCAGAAGCCGGCGCACGGTGGCTCCCGGGTCCTCGTTGTACGGCATCTGCACGTCGATCAGCGCTACGTCGGGCCGCAGTTCCGCGGCGGCCCGCACGGCCGCACGGGCGTCGCCGACCTGCGCGACCACCTCGATGTCGGGCTCGCTCTGCAGGAGTTCGACCATCGCCTCGCGCAGAAGGGTGTGATCGTCGGCGACGAGTATGCGGGTCGGGGTGTCAGACATGGCGGCTGTTCCTCTCGTTGACCGGAACCCAGAGCGTGATCCGGGTGCCGCGCCTGGGTGCGCTGGTGACCGTGGTGACGCCGCCGACCGCCTGGATCCGCTCCCGCATGCCGAGCAGTCCGTTGGTGGAACCGCGTTCGCCGACCGCGGCGGGGTCGAAGCCGTCCCCGTCGTCGGCCACCGAGGCGTGCAGTTCCCGGGCGTCCCAGGTGATGTGGACGGCGACGTGCCGGGCCCGTGCATGGGCCACGGCGTTGCGCATCGCTTCGCGGACCGCGAGGAACACCGCGTCCCCCACGGCGGCCGGCAGCAGACCGTCCACGCCGTCGACCCGCAGGTCCACCCTCGGCTCGCTGATCTCCATGGCCTGCACGAAGCCGCGCAGGGCGTCCTCGATCGAGAAGGGTGCGACCGCCGGCGGCGAGTCCCGCAGCGCCGAGGTCACCTGACGGGTCGCGCACAGGACGTCCACCACGGCGGCCCGTACCTGCTGCAGACGGGCAGCGGCCTCCGGGTCGGACCCCGCCGCCGTGGTCTCCAGCATGTCCAGACGGCGCAGTGCCAGTGCCAGTCCGCTGCCGATCCGGTCGTGCACCTCCCGTGCGAGCACCTTGCAGACGTCCGTCGGTGCCGACTGTGCTGTCCCTGCTGTCTCTGTATCCCTCACCGGGTCCTCGCTCTCCCCCGTACGGTCTCCTGGCCGAGTAGGCCCTACACCCAAGAAGAATATAGAGAGCTCTCTTTTTTTCCAGCGAGATCGAGCCCGAACGAGTACACAGATGGCAAAGAAAAAAGAGTGCTCTCTTTGCTTAGGCGGCGGCCGCGGCGATGCCGTGGCACACGAAGGGCCAAAGGCGTGACATGGCGCCCGCCGCACCCCTGAACCGCTCCTGCCCCGAAGCGGTGCGCGGGTGCACCTCGACGGCGGTGAGCAGGTACATCACCAGTCCCGCCACCGCGGGCGGCCGGACACCGTGCCGCAACTCCCCCGCCGCCTCCGCCTCCTTGAGCAACCGGGACAGCGTCGGCGTCCAGGAGGAGTGCCAGGCCGGGTCGATGTCCGGCCGCTCCCGCGCCAGCAGCGAGGCGGCCCGCACGACGACGTCCTCGTCCAGGAGCCGGGCGAGCGCCTGCAGCAGCACCCCGACGGCCCGCAGCGGCGACGCCTCGCCTGCGGCGGCGGACGCGGTCCGCTCGCCGGCCACGGTCGCGGCGCGTTCCACCACAGCCTCGGCAAGTTCGCTCTTGCTGGCGAAATGAAAGGTCAGCGCCCCCATGGAGACCCGGGCGGACCTGCTGATCGCGACCAGGGTGGCCCCGTTGTAGCCCTTGTCGTCCACGACATCGGCCGCGGCCCTGATAAGAGCTTCGCGCGTGCGCTCCGCCCTGGCCTGCACTGCCATACATCCTCCAAAGTTCCGAGGCCGACCGTCCGTCCCGCGGTCGGCACCGGCCGTACAGTGGACCCAAATAAAAGAGATCTCTCTATATTATTCTGGCAGCCGCGACCGCTTCGCAAGCAGGCGGAATGAGCCACTCCACCATCGGCCGCACGACGGGGACCGGGAACGGAACAGGCCCCCCTGCCTCACCGAGGCAGGGGGGCCTGACGGAGTGACCCTGAGGCCTTTCCTAGACGGCGCCCAGTCGTTCGAGCGGGCCCGGCCCGGGGTCGGTGGCGAGCAGTTCCCAGATCAGGTCGCTGCGGTAGTGGTGGTCCCGGCCCAGCAGCTCCAACTGCCGTTGCCCCCAACGACCTTGCGTGTTCGCGAGCAGCGCGGTGCACTGCGCCCAGTCGGCGTCGCCGCGCGCGGGCTCGGCGAGACCGTGTGCGGCCATGACCCGTCTGAGACGACCGCTGGTCACCGGTACGGGATGAGCGGCGTGATGCACCCCCCGCACCGGCGTGCCCGCGGTCACGGCGGCCGCGGCCAGCCGCGCCAGGTCGTCCACGTCCACGAGGGACAGCAGCGCCGTCCCACCGTCCCACTCGGGCGGAACGCGGCGGGTGAGTTCGGCGAGGGCCGGTCCCACCCAGCGGTCGCCCTCGCCGAGCACCAGACCCGGCCGCAGCACGAGCGCACCGGCCGCCAGCGCCGGCCCTTCGGCGGCGAGGCGGCTGCGGCTGGCCTCGGACACGGGCGCCGCGTCGACCCCGTCGACGTCGATCCCGCGGTGCGGACCCGCGCCGTAGACGGCGGCCGTGGAGAAGTGGACGATCCGGTCGACCCCGGCCTCCCGGGCGGCCGCCATGACGGCGGTGGTCCCCTCGAGGTTCACCGACCAGGCCTGCCGGGCATCGCCCCCGACGCAGGAGACGGCGTGCACGACGGCGTCGACGCCCTTGAAAGCGGCGCGAAGTGACGCCGCGTCGGTGACGTCGGCCCGGACCCGCTCCACCGTGCCCTCGCCCGGCGCTTCGGAACTCGCGCCGCGGGCCAGGGCACGCACCCGCAGCGGCCCTCCGCCGGGAGCCGCGCAACCGGACAGCCGTCGCACCACCGCGGAGCCGATGAAGCCCGTGGAGCCCGTCACCGCGACGGTCCACCGCCCGGCCTCGCCGTCCGGCGTCACTGCACCGCCTCCGGTCCCCGCTCCCCGAAGTCGAGCTTGCCGATCACCTCGGGCGTGGCGACCGCGGGCAGGAAGTACCGCCACAGTTCGACGATCCTCTCCCGCAGGTCCTCGTGGCCGGTGCTGATCCGGGACAGCAGCTGGGTTCCGCTGTAGGCGGCCACCAGCACACGGGCGAACCCGGCGGGGTCCGCGCCCTCGCGCAGCTCACCGAGCGCGTCGGCGACGATGAGCTCCTCCTTGAACCGGGTGATCCACAGCTGGTAGGCGGTGTCGTCCTGGATGCCGAAGGCGCCCTGCTCGACCGCCAGCCGCACACCGGCCCGCAGCAGGACGTTGCTCCGCAGCTCGTGGGCCAGTTCGAGGGTGAGGTCGACCAGGTGCTGGAGTCCGCTGCGGCCGGTCAGCTCCGGCAGGTCGGCGGCCTGCTCGGCCATGACCGCTCTGGCCACGCCCTCCTTGGAGCCGAAGTGGAAGTACAGGGCCCCCATGGTGGACCCGGCCCGCTTGATGATCTTCGTGGTGCTCGTGCCGGCGTAGCCCGCGAGGTCGAACTCCTCAGCGGCCGCCTTGATGAGAGCCGCCCTTGTCCGCACGGCACGCTCCTGTTGAGGCTGCGCCACTGGACCTCCTTGCTAAATAAACAGAGCACTCTCTTGGTTAGAACAGCCCCAGGTTACGCACGGGCCCTGAGAGGTGTCCAGTGCAAGGGTCAGCCACTCCACACGCCACACGAAACCCCCGCGATCCGGAAGCCATTGCCCCACATGGCTTGAGCGGTCCATGAGTGACCCTTTACCGCCACTTGAGCCAAACAAACAGAGCACTCTTTATGTTTATGGAGCTGCGGCTGCCAGCCGCAGCGCTCACATACGTCTCAGGGGGATTCCGTATGTCCAGCACCATGTCCAGCACCATCCAGCACGTCGACGCCACCGCCCCGACCTGGGTGCCGGTGAACCAGGAGCAGGTGCACAAGCTCACCGCCTCCGAAGTACTGCTGACGCAGTGGTGCCAGAACGGGAACGACGTCTTCACCGTCCATGCCGACTGGCCGCAGGACCACGCCTTCTACGGACCGCAGCACGGCCTGCACGACCCCATGCTGCTGGCCGAATCGATCCGCCAGTGCATACCGCTGCTCAGCCACGCCGCCTACGACGCCCCGGCCGGGCACCGTCAGTCATGGAGCCACTTCAGCTTCGCGCTGACCCCCGCCGCACTGGCCACCACCGCCGGTGCGACCTCGGTCGAACTCCGCGTGAGCTGCCACGACGTCATCCGGCGCATGGGCCGTCTGGCCTGCATGCTGATGAAGGTCGACGTGATCCGGGACGGGGTCCGGGTGGGCACCGCCCAGACCCGGTTCGCCAACACCGCCCCCGCGCTCTACCGACGTCTGCGGGGCACCTACGCCGACCTCGACGCCTCGATCGCCCGCGCGCTGCCGCTCCCCCCACCGGCCGCTCCCGCCCAGGTCGCCCGCGAGGACTTCGCCGACGTCGTCCTCTCGCCGACCGACTCGCCCCGGCGGCACCAGTTGCGCGTCGACCTGGGCCACCCGGTGCTCTTCGACCACCCGGTCGACCACGCCCCCGGCATGCTGCTCCTCGAAGCGGCGCGCCAAGCGAGCCACACGGCGGTGCAGCAGCCGGCCGCGATGCTCTCCATGGACGTGGTCTTCGCCCGTTACGCCGAGCTCGACGCCCCCTGCTGGATCCACACCGACCCGTTCCCGACGGACCAGCCCGGTCAGCACCGGGTCCTGATCACCGCCGTGCAGAACGACGTCTGTGTCTTCTCCAGCATCATCACGCTCCTGAGCGTCCCGCAGAACTGACACCCCCCGCCCCGGCGCGCGCCACCAGCGTGTACCGCCAGAAGAGACGGCGGCGCAGGCGGGCGCCGGGGAGGATGCGGCGCGCCTCCCGCACGATCTCGGCGTACGTGGTCTCCGCGGGCCTCGTCACCGCGGTCATGGAGGCGGGCCGGGGCGCCGTACGACCGCGGTTCTTCACCCACCCGGTGGCGGCGTTGAGCGGAATCGACGCGCAGCCCAGCAGACGGGCGACGAACGTCTCGTCCCGGGCCAGCCCGACGATCAACAACGTGCCACCGGGCGCGAGTTGCCGCCGCAGGCGCGTGAGCGTCTCGGCGAGCGGCAGGTGATGAAGCACGGCGACGCAGGTGATGACGTCGTACGGCCCCGGAGGCAGTCCGTCCGGGGCGTCGGCGACGGAGTACGTGACGTGGGCGTACCCGTCGCCGGTCAGCTCCCTCGCCTTCTCCACGATCCCCGGATCCGAGTCGACCCCGTGCACTTCCCTCGCCCGCCCCGCCAGCAGCCGCACCAGGTCACCGGTACCGCAGCCCACGTCGAGGGCACGCCCGAACCGGCGGGGCAACTGCCGTAGCAGCCAAGGGTGGTAGTGGGCGTTGTGATCCCAGGGGTGGGCGGAGTTGAAGCGTTCGAGGACGTGGAGGAGGCGAGGCGTAAGGATCTTCATGGGTTCAGTTCACCAAGCCTGGCGGCGATGGTGTCAGCGCCTGCCCCTCGATGGCGGCCTCAGCTAGAAGTGCACCCCTCGGTTCCGGCTCCGCACCCGAGCCCGCAGCACCTCCTCCGGCGGCGCCGCCCCCACCGCCTCCGGCGGGCACTCCCACTCACGCCCGCCGCCGACCGGACGCAGCTGCACCCGGCCGCCGACATGCCCCATGACCTCCCCGATCCGCCCGTCCCGCTCATCGGTTGCATACGCACCGACCGCCGGCCGCTCCCCCCGCAGCACGGACGCCAGCTTCTCCGCCGTACGGACATTGCAGCGCCCGAGGTCGACGAGCGCGAACGGCTCCTCGCTCGCGCCGGTCACGGGATCGACACAGAGGGACGGCAGGGCCACCCCGACGCCCGTCAGGGCCGCCCGCAGGCTTTCGACGACTTCTTCGGTCGACCGCACGTCGCTCCTACCTCCACGCTGAGTTTGCTGTTCGCAACACAGCGTGGTGGCAACGCCCCTAACCTGGCCATACGACACGTTCCAACAACGCCCAGTGTCCGACAGGGAGTTGCACATGCCGGGACCCAAGGACCTCGATCCGTCGTCTTCGCCACGGGCCCTCCTGGGCGCGGAGCTGCGGCACGCACGCGAGCAGGCCGGACTGAGCCAGGACGAACTGGGGCTACGGCTGTTCGTGAGCGGCTCGTTCATCGGACAACTGGAGGCGGGCACGCGGCGGATGCAGCCGGAGTACGCACGGATGCTGGACGAAGTCCTGGAGACGGGGGGCTTCTTTCTGCGGAACTGCCGGGCGGCGGCCAAGTCGAAGTACCCCGAGCACTTCGCGGAGGCGGCGGAGGCAGAAGCGCAGGCCACGGCCATCAGGGAGTATGCGCCCCAACTGATCCCCGGCCTGCTGCAGACACCTGCGTACGCACGGGCCGTAATCCGCGCGTACGACCCGACGACACCAGAGGAAACAGTCGACAAGTGGGTGGACGCACGACTGGAGCGGATCCGTCTACTCAACCACCCAACAAGGCCGGTGTTGTGGGTGGTCCTTGACGAGGCGGCATTGCGTCGGGAGACCGGCGGCCGGACGGTCATGGCGGAGGCCCTGTGCCACATCCGCGATCTGGCCCGCCGGAGCCGGGTCATCGTGCAAGTACTGCCGCTCAGCGCAGGAGCCCACGCGGTGATGGAGGGCGCACTGAAGCTCATGGAGTTCGAGGACGCCCCTCCGCTGGCCTACTTCGAGGGGGTCGGCACCGGACGGCTGGAGGACGACCCGTCAACGGTCACCCAACTGAGGTTCAGGTTCGACCTTCTCGTGGCCTCCGCACTCCCGCAGGAGAAGTCCCTGGCCCTGATCGAGGCGTTGGCGCAGGATTACGCCCATGAGGAACACCCCTGACTACGACCTGAGCACGGCCACCTGGCACAAGTCGAGTTACAGCGGCGGCAGCGGCGGCAACTGCCTCGAAGTAGCCGACGGCCACCCCGCCGTCGTCCCCGTCCGCGACTCCAAGAACCCCCTCGGCCCGAAGCTCGTGTTCCGGGCCGAGGCATGGACCGCGTTCGTCGAGGACGTGCGGGCCCACTAAGCAACCGTTGCCGCCTGGTGGGCGTTCAGGGCGGAGCGGATCTCCTCCTCGTCCGCCTGGCTGAGTGAGGTGTGCAGGACCTCGCCGCCGAACTGGGCTATACGCGGCAGCGCCTTGTCCGCGGTGGCGTCGTAGATCACCGCGATCACCGCGGCGTGCCCGGGTGCCAGGCGCTCGCCGAGGCTCTTGATGAACTGGGTCCGTTCGTCGTCCTCGGCGGTCGCGCCGACCGCTCCGCCCGCGGCCGCGCCGACGGCGGCGCCGAGCAGCGGCTGCAGGAGCAGCAGCCCGATCAGACCTCCCCACAGCGCACCGCCCAGAGCCCCGGAGGCGGCGGGATGGGGCTTGCCGGCGATCTTCACCTCACCGTCGTGGTCACGGGTGATCAGTACCGCGTCGGCCACGTGCACGGTGTGTTCGGTGTGCAGGGCGCGCAGTTCCGTGAGCGCCTGCCCGGCGACGGTCTCGCTGGGGTACGCCACGGCGATCATGTCGGTCATCGGAATTCCTCCTGGTGCGACGGGCGCTCACCGACGGCCTTGAGAGTGTTCCCGGCCTTCGATCCACAGCGCCTTGCGATGGCTTCATCATGGACTTTGTCGACTGCTCAAGTCAAGCGACCAAGTCGAGTTACTGAATGTCGGTGGTGTCTGCGAAGGTGTGGGCACGGAGATCGACGAGCTGGAGGGGGCACGGGATGACGCGCACGGACGGCGGTGGCTGGGAGGGCATGGACTACCGGGGCTGGCAGGACCATGAGGACGTGCGGCGGCGCCTCGACGCGGGCGCCGATCCCGAGCGATGGGGCGTCGGCGGCTCGCGCCCGCTGCACCGAGCGGCGCTGTTCGGCCCGCCCGAGACCGTCGCGGTAGTGGCCCGGCAGGTCGCGGACGTCGACGCGCTGGAGGGCGGGACGACGGCGCTGTGGGACGCGGTGGTGGAGAGGCGTTCGGAGAACGCCCGGGCGCTGGTCGCCGCAGGCGCCGACCCGGGGTGGGTCGGACCCGGCGGCTGGACACCGGCGCGGCTGAGCCTCGCCGGGCCGGATCCTGAGCTGTTCGCGGACCTGCCCGAGGCCCGGCCCGGCCTCACGGGGTCCGAGCGGGCGGTGGCGGAGGAGGGCCGACGGCTCATCACGGCCCTCGGCGACTTCTACGACGACGGCCTCGGGCTGGCGTGCGTGGGCGGGATCGACGCGGCGGAGGCGATACGCCGACTGAGGGCGACACCGGCCGACCCGGAGCTGATCGCCGAGCTTGACGAGGACCCGTACGCCTACGACCTGGACGAAACCCTGAGGATCGTCGGCGTGACGACCGTGCCGGGCGGCTGCGTCATCACCCAGCCGTGGGGCTACGGGCCTTCAATGCCCGGCATACACACCCGCCTCTCCGCGGGCACCGTCTCCTACGGCCTGTACGCCAACCCCAAGAGCGGCAACCAGGGCAGCATCCACCGCGACGGCATCTGCGAGGGCTCGGACCTGCACCCGGGCGGTGGTCCGGACGTGGGGGACAGCCCCGAGGAGGTCCTGTTCTCGTACGTGTACTGCAACCAGGCCGTGGCCTACTCGCTCGCGTACGCCGGCCTGCGCCCGACCGACGCCCGAGCGGTCCTCGGGCCGCCGGACCACTGGGTCGAACTGCCGGACCGCGACTACTGGGCGGTCTGACAAGGCCCCGAAGCTCAAGCCACCAGCCCCGAGCCCTCTTTTCTTGGAATGGGTGGCGGGCCTCAACCCGCCCTCCCTCCCGGCGAGTTGACTTGACGCGTTCGACTTGCCACGCACAGTGACGATCGTCTGGCGTGCCCGCATAACGAACAGCCCCCGCAGGTGTTGGAGCACCTGGCGGGGGCTTGACCTACAAGATCGAAGGACAAGTTCGATCCCATGGCTGACGCCAAGCTTAGTGCCGCCTTCCCGCCCGCGCACGCGACCCCGCACCCGATGGCCAGTCCGGGTTACGGAAAACGGTCGGCCCCCGACCAACACCGCCGCACCGCACACGACTTCGCCCACCTGCCACCCCGCGAAGCCGCAGTCGCCGCGTACATCGACCGCCTCCCCGAAGGCGCCGACATCTCCGTGAAAACGCTGGCCAAGCAGCTTCCGTACGACCAGTGTGCCCTCCGCACGGCCCTCAACAACCTCCAACGGGCAGGCCACTTGCGCCGAGGCCGCGAACACCTGACGGATACGAAGAGCCCCCGCTGGATCACCCGAACGTGGTTCACCAGAACCGCACGCGACGACATTTGGTGGGCGACCTTCACCCGAGGCGACGTACCGCAGGAACCACCGGAACGAGCCCGCCCCACCCGAACCCGCGCCCACATCCTCCTCGCCGCCCTCGGCCGTACGGCCCCCGCGCTGTCGCTCTCCCAGGCGGAATGCGCGACGCTCGCTCCGCTGCTGACGGAGTGGTTCGCGCGAGGGGCCACGGACGAGAGCGTGGTCCGTGCCCTGACCTCCGGCCTGCCCACCCCGTGCACAGCCCGGCATCCCTGGTCCGCGCCCGCCTGACCAGCAAGCTCCCACCCGAACCCGTACGACAGACACGGCCGCCTCTGCGCGTCCTGGAGTGTGCGAAGTGCGGTGCTCCGGGGCGTCCGGAGGCCCTGCCGAGCGGTGTTTGCGGCGCCTGCCGGGGCGAACGCGCCCCCGGTCGCCACCACACGCCTCTTCCGGCCCCCGCAGTCCACACCCGCGCGGCGGAGATCCGTGCCGCAATGGATCAACGACGACACGAAAGGACACCCACATGACAGCTACGACTGCCGCTACCAGCAGTCCCCGTCCTACCCCTGGGGGGCCACCGTGGAGATCCCCTCCCCGTGAACATCACCCTGGACACCGAGAAGCTCAAGGACTACGCACACTGATACCCATGAACCACGCCCAACTGACCGCCCTCGGCCGCGCCCTCCGTCTCCTCGGCGAGCACGGCGAATCCCTCACCGCCGACACCCCCGACGGCAAGCTCCACGAGGTCAAGGCCGACCTCCGCCGCGCACTGGACCTGCTGGACGAGAGCGTCACGTCCGCCGCGCCCGCCACCCGCTGCCGCGAGCACCCGAACGGCCCGGTCGACGAGAACGCCCACGACCTCTGCCTGCTCTGCGAGACCCGGCGCCGGGCGGCCCGCCGCGCCGAGTTCAACGGCGGCCCCGTCCCCCCGCACGCCACCGAGACGGCCCCTTCCCGCTACGGCGTCAGCGCCGACCGCCCGCAGCCCCAGCAGCGCTGGCTGCCGGAGGCGTGGAACGGCCAGACCTGGCACCTGTGCGGCACGCCGAGGCGGGACCGGCGCGAGGCCGAGCTGTATCTGGCCGCTCAGCGCCGCGGCCCGCGTCCCGCGATGGCGTACCGGCTGGTGCACGAGTTCACCGACTACGAGGTGCTGCGCGTCTGGGGCACGCCGGTGAAGGTCGACATCGAGCCGCTCGGAAACCTCTAGCGCCGCCTACTTGAGGAGCGGGAGCGGCGCGAACTCGTACCCCTCCCACAGCCGCCGCGAGGTCTCCTCCGGATACGGCCCGACCTGCGCCTTCGGCCCGACGTCCAGCACCTGGACCAGGCGCTCTCCCGTCTCGAACGCCGGCCAGCCCGGATCGGCCGTCCGCGCGAACGCCGTCCAGGACTCCCGGAAACGCGACGACAGCGCCTCTCCCTCCGCGGTGGCCCCCGTACCCGCGAACAGCAGCTGCCCCAGGTCCGCCTCGAACGTGCCGAACAGCAGTGGAATGTCCAGCCCGTGGCATGCGCCGAGACCGCCCCCGCCGCCGGGAGCCGCCCAGGTCAGCTCGTACACATGGGCGCGACCGCCGCCCGCGACCTGCGCCTCGGCCAGCTGCAGGGAAGGCATGTTGAACAACCAGTCCGTCTGCACGCGCTCGAACAGCTCACCCGGCGTGGCCTCAGGGAAGGCCGCGCGGTACGCCCGCTCCCCGTCCGGCCCCGGCCCGAACGTCCGCAGCGCCCAGCCCGCCTGCTCCTCCCCGATCTTGCCCAGCATCCCGCCGAGCGCGAGGAACAGCCGGAACTCGTCCCGGTTGTGCCCGACGAGCAGGTCGACGTCCTTCCCCGCGCCCGCCTTCAGCGCCTGCCAGGGCGTGCACGGCAGCACCTCGCCGTCGACCACCGGTGAGAAGGGCGTGGCCGTCGGGGCCACCTGCCCCCACCGGTCCGCGTACGACATCATCCGCGCGCTCAACGCCTCGCCCACCGAGGTCAGTTGCCGGGGTTCGACGGTCGCGAGATCGGCCGCCGTCGGCCGCAGCCCCGCCTCCTGAGCAATGGCGGACGCGATGTCACGGGCCAGCTCGCCGGAGAAGTAGGTCCCCGGCACACTCTGCGCGACGGCCCGCCGGAACAGCCCCCGCGCACTCGGCATGGCCAGCAGAGAGGCCACCGACCCGGCCCCCGCGGACTCCCCGAAGACGGTCACCTGTCCGGGGTCGCCGCCGAACTCCTCGATGTTGTCCCGCACCCACTCCAGCGCCGCCACCTGATCGAGCAGTCCCCGGTTGGCAGGCGCCCCCTCGATGAGCGCGAACCCCTCGATCCCGACCCGGTAGTTGAGCGTCACGACGACCACGTCACCGTCACGGGCGATGCGCTGGGCGTCGTAACCGGGACTGCCGGAGTGCCCGAGCTTGTAGGCCCCGCCGTAGATCCACACCATCACCGGCCTCCGGCTGCCCGAATCCGCGTCCGGGGTCCAGACGTTGACGGTGAGCCACTCATCGCCCTCAGCAGCGTTCAGCACGGCCCTGCGTCCCTGGATGCCGGACTCCTGCGGAGGCGGCGGCCCGAACTCGTACGCCTCCCGGGTCCCCTCCCAGGTCCGCACCGGTCGCGGCGCCCCGAACCGGTCCTTCCCGACGGGCGGTTCGGCGAACGGAATGCCGCGGAACACCGTCAGCCCGTCCTCACGGCGCCCGCGCACCGCTCCGCCGACGGTACGCACGACAGTGGTCGTCATCATCAACTCCTGGTGGGCGAACTAGCCGAGCCGTTCGATCAATGCGCGTGTCTGCTGCTCGTCGATCTCGTACACGGTCTCGTGGGCCCGCGGATCACGCGCGTGGAAGGTATGGAACATCGGGCCCGAGGCGCCGTCGCCCAGCTCCACCAACGAGGCCGACGCCCCGCGCACCGCACGTTCGGTGCCGGGGGGTGTCGTCAGGTCGATGCGGTTGACCACGCCCGGTGTGACCCACACCGGGGTCGCCTCCAGCAGCCCGAAGAGCTGAAGGTGGAAGTGCCCGGTGAGCACGACCCGGACGTCGGTGCCACGAATCGCCTCCGCCAAGGCCGACGGATTGCGCAGCCCGAAGGCGCGCTGCGTCCCGATGTCCAGGGCGATCGGCGGGTGATGGAGCGCGAGGACGGTCCCATGCGGCGCGGGCGTGGCCAACACATCCCGTAGCCAGGCGAGTTGCTCCGCACCGACCCACCCGTGCACCTTGCCCGGCACGAGCGAGTCCAGCGTGACGAAACGCCACCCGTCCACCACACTGACCGCGGCCCGCTCCCCCGCCGTGGACTCGAGAACCGTCTCCGCCCGCTCGGACCCGTCCGCGGCCAGATGCCCGCTCCCCAGCACCTTGCCGAAGGCCCCGCGCTCGTCGTGGTTGCCGGTCGTGCAGAACACGGGCGCGTCCAGCGGCAGCGCGAACTCGGTCAGCAGCTCTCGTACGGTCGTGTACGCCTCCACGGCCCCGTCGTCGGCGAGGTCACCGGTGACGACGATCGCGTCCACGCCCCGCTGGTGGCGCAGTTCGGCGAGCATCAGGCGGAGGGAGTCGGTGGCGTTGACGCCGTGCCTGTTGGGGGCGTCCGTACGCTCGATGTGGGTGTCCGAGAGGTGCAGAATCCTCATAACCCTGAACGCTAGCCGTAGTTGACCTGTACTTTCAGCCCGTCCGGCGTTTGAGGACGAGGCCGAAGGCCGATGGGGGTCTGGGGGCGCAGCCCCCAGGGACGCTCACCCCCACCGGCCCGCACCGCACCGCTCAGCTCAGCGTCTTCAACGCACTCGCCGAGTACGGCTCAAGCTCATCGCTCCGCCCGGCCAGCACCTTCGCCGCCCACTCAGGATCCTGCAGCAACGCCCGCCCGACGGCGACGAAGTCGTACTCCTCCCGCTCCAGCCGGTCCAGCAGGTCATCGATCCCGCGGATCGGCGACCCCTCCCCGGCGAACCCCCGGATGAAGTCCCCGTCGAGCCCCACCGACCCGACGGTGATGGTCGGCCGCCCCGTCAGCTTCTTCGTCCACCCCGCCAGATTGAGGTCGGAGCCCTCGAACTCCGGCAGCCAGTACCGCCGCGTGGAGGCATGGAAGGCATCCACGCCGGCGGCAGCCAGCGGCGCGAGGATCGCCTCCAGCTCCTCCGGCGTCTCGGCGAGACGCGCGTCGTAGGCCTCCTGCTTCCACTGCGAGTACCGGAACAGGATCGGGAACTCGGGCGACACAGCCTCCCGTACGGCCGCCACGATCTCCGCGGCGAACTTCGTACGCGCCACGGGGTCGCCGCCGTACGCGTCCGTACGCCGGTTGGTGCCGGCCCACAGGAACTGGTCGAGAAGGTAGCCGTGCGCACCGTGCAGTTCGATGCCGTCGAAGCCGATGCGCTCGGCGGCGACCGCGGACTCGACGAACGCGCCGATGACGGCGTCGATGTCGGCCTGCGTCATGGGCGTGGCGTCCTCGACGCCGGTGACGCGCAGACCGGAGGGGCCGTGCGAGGGAGCGTCCGGGTAGGGGCCGTCACCCTGGTTGCGGACCGTCCCGATGTGCCACAGCTGCGGAACGATCGTGCCGCCCGCCGCATGCACCGCCTCGGCGACCTTCTGCCAGCCCGCGAGCTGCTCCTCGCCGTGGAACCGGGGGACGCGGTTGCTGTTGCCGGCCGACTCGTGGCCGACGTACGTGCCCTCGGTGACGATCAGCCCGACACCGGCGGCGGCCCGGCGGGCGTAGTACGACACCACGTCCTCACCGGGGATGCCGCCCGGGGAGAACATGCGCGTCATGGGCGCCATGACGATGCGGTTGGGGACGGTCAGGCCGTTGATCGCGGTGGGCCGGGAGAGGACCTCGGCTGCGCGGGAGGGGGCGGTGGTCACGTGGGTGGGCTCCTCGTGCGATGACTGCATCAACCGACTGGTATGTGCACACGCATTGTTGCACCTACTTAAGCAACTCTCCTATGACCTCGAACACGCCCGAGGGCGGCACCCCCTGTTTCCAGGGAGTGCCGCCCTCGGTGGGAACCCGGATCAGCCGGAGGCCGATCAGAAGTCCATGTCACCGCCCGGCATACCGCCACCGGCGGGCGCGGCGGCCTTCTCCGGCTTGTCGGCGATGACGGCCTCGGTGGTGAGGAAGAGCGCGGCGATGGAGGCGGCGTTCTGCAGGGCAGAGCGCGTGACCTTCGCCGGGTCGATGATGCCTTCCTTGACCAGGTCGACGTACTCGCCGGTCGCGGCGTTCAGGCCGTGGCCCGGGGTCAGGTTGCGCACCTTCTCCACCACGACACCGCCCTCGAGGCCGGCGTTGACGGCGATCTGCTTCAGCGGGGCCTCGAGCGCGAGCTTCACGGCCTGGGCGCCGGTCGCCTCGTCACCCTCCAGGTCCAGCTTCTCGAAGACGGTGGACGCCTGGATGAGCGCGACGCCACCACCGGCGACGATGCCCTCCTCGACGGCGGCCTTCGCGTTGCGGACGGCGTCCTCGATGCGGTGCTTGCGCTCCTTGAGCTCCACCTCGGTGGCGGCACCGGCCTTGATGACCGCGACACCGCCGGCGAGCTTCGCCAGGCGCTCCTGCAGCTTCTCGCGGTCGTAGTCCGAGTCGCTGTTCTCGATCTCGGCGCGGATCTGGTTGACCCGGCCCTGCACCTGCTCCGTGGAGCCGGCGCCGTCGACGATGGTGGTCTCGTCCTTGGTGATGACCACCTTGCGGGCGCGGCCCAGCAGGTCGAGGGAGGTGTTCTCGAGCTTGAGACCGACCTCCTCGGAGATGACCTCGCCGCCGGTGAGGATGGCGATGTCGTTCAGCATCGCCTTGCGGCGGTCGCCGAAGCCGGGGGCCTTGACCGCGACGGACTTGAAGGTGCCGCGGATCTTGTTGACGACCAGGGTCGACAGGGCCTCGCCCTCGACGTCCTCGGCGATGATCAGCAGCGGCTTGCCCGACTGCATGACCTTCTCCAGGAGCGGGAGCAGGTCCTTGACGGAACCGATCTTGGAGTTGGCGATCAGGATGTACGGGTCGTCGAGCGACGCCTCCATCCGCTCCATGTCGGTGGCGAAGTACGCCGAGATGTAGCCCTTGTCGAAGCGCATACCCTCGGTGAGCTCCAGCTCCAGACCGAAGGTCTGGGACTCCTCGACGGTGATGACGCCTTCCTTGCCGACCTTGTCCATGGCCTCGGCGATGAGCTCGCCGATCTGGGTGTCGGCGGCGGAGATGGAGGCCGTGGAAGCGATCTGCTCCTTGGTCTCGACATCCTTGGCCTGCTCGAGCAGGGCACCGGAGACGGCCTCGACGGCCTTCTCGATACCGCGCTTGAGGGCCATCGGGTTGGCGCCGGCGGCTACGTTGCGCAGGCCTTCCTTGACGAGCGCCTGGGCGAGAACGGTCGCGGTGGTCGTACCGTCACCGGCGACGTCGTCCGTCTTCTTGGCGACTTCCTTGACCAGCTCGGCGCCGATCTTCTCGTACGGGTCCTCGAGTTCGATCTCCTTGGCGATGGAGACACCATCGTTGGTGATCGTGGGGGCGCCCCACTTCTTCTCGAGGACGACGTTGCGGCCCTTGGGGCCGAGCGTCACCTTCACGGCGTCCGCGAGCTGGTTCATGCCGCGCTCGAGGCCGCGCCGCGCCTCCTCGTCGAACGCGATGATCTTGGCCATGTGAAGTGGTCCCTCCAGGACTGGGGGTGATTCCTTCGGACCGCGCCCGCGCCCGCGACGGACGGCTCGCCGACCCGTGGGTTCCTTGCCCCACCCGGCCTGCGGGCCTCACCGACCCGGTCCATCTTTGTCACTCTCACCTTCAGAGTGCTAACGCCAATGATTAGCACTCGACCCCCCCGAGTGCAAGGTGCGCCCGCGGAGCGGGCTCGTTGAGGGGTGGTGGCCGGGCGACGGGTGGGCGCAAGGTGCGCCCGCGGAGCGGGCTCGTTGAGGGGTGGTGGTCGGGCGACGGGTGGGCGCAAGGTGCGCCCGCGGAGCGGGCGGCACCCGTCCAGGACCGGGCCAGGTCCTCCGGGCATGCCGAAGGGCCCGCCCCCTCAGGTGCGGACCCTTCGATCAAGAACAGAAGAACGTCGCTGCAGTTAACCCGGCGCGTGCTTCAGCTGGTCGCCAGACGGACCATGTCCGCCTGCGGCCCCTTCTGGCCCTGCGAGATCTCGAAATCGACCCGCTGACCCTCTTCCAGGGTGCGGTAGCCGTCCATCTGAATCGCACTGTAGTGGACGAAAACATCCGCACCACCGTCGACCGCGATGAAGCCGTACCCCTTCTCCGCGTTGAACCACTTGACGGTGCCCTGAGCCATGCCTAACTCCCCTATTACTGGCCCTTGCACAGATCCACACTTCGCGGATCCGGGTCAGACCTCACCCCCCACGGTTGGGGGCGTGCGCCGGAACGCGTCGACCGCGGCTGAATGTATCTGTCCAACTGCCGTCTGCAACAGGTCAATCGGACGAGAATTCCGGGCACGGCCGGTCGGGACTTTAGGGAGAATTCGCCCGAATTCAGGGCAAGTCGGGCCCCATAAATGGAGCATAAGACGCAAAAAACCTGCACACTTTGGCTACTTCTCGCTGCCCGAGAAGCAAGAACTCATATGCATGCGGCAAGCGGAGTCGAGCAGGTTCCCCAACTGTACCGTGCTCAACCATGCAGAATTGCCCCCTCCGCTTCTCTCACGGAGGGGGCAATTCGATGAACTCTTCGTAACCGACGTTACCGACGGTAATAATCGGCCGTCCGACCTGTTTCCGGTCAGCCTCCGGCGACGGCCGGGATGATCGAGACGCCCGCCCCGTCCGGAGTCGCCGTCTCCAGCCCCTGCTCGAACCGCACATCGTCGTCGTTCACGTACACGTTGACGAACCGTCGCAGCTTGCCCTGGTCGTCGAGAACCCGGGCGGCGATCCCGGTGTGGTTCTTCTCCAGATCGGCGATGACCTCGCCGAGGGTGCCGCCTTCGGCAGTCACCTCGGCCTGCCCGCCGGTGTAGGTGCGCAGGATGGTGGGGATACGAACGTTCACGCTCACGATGAAAACCTCCGGTCAGGGATGGGGGGGCGCGGGCTACGCGACTAGGCGAGGCCGGCCTCACGGAACGACTCAAGGCTCGGGCGAATCGTCGCGGTGAGCCCGGTACCGGCCACCGCGTCCAGCGTCTTCAGACCGTCACCCGTATTGAGGACGACCGTGGTCAGGGTCGGGTCGAGAACACCGTTCTCGATCAGCTTCCGGGTCACACCCACGGTCACCCCGCCGGCGGTCTCCGCGAAGATGCCCTCGGTCCGGGCGAGCAGCCGAATCGCATCGACGATCTGCTCGTCGTTCACGTCCTCCACGGCCCCACCGGTACGGCGGGCGATGTCCAGCACATACGGACCGTCCGCCGGGTTGCCGATGGCCAGCGACTTGGCGATCGTGTTCGGCTTCTGCGGCCGTACGACGTCGTGCCCCGCCTTGTACGCGACGGAGACAGGGCTGCACCCCTCGGCCTGCGCCCCGAAGATCTTGTACGGCTTGTCCTCGACGAGCCCGAGCTTGATCAGCTCCTGCAGCCCCTTGTCGATCTTCGTGAGCTGCGAGCCGGAGGCGATCGGCACGACCAGCTGGTCCGGCAGCCGCCAGCCGAGCTGCTCGCAGATCTCGTACGCCAGGGTCTTGGAGCCCTCCGCGTAGTACGGCCGCAGGTTGACGTTGACGAAGCCCCAGCCCTCGCCGGCCGGGTCGCCGATCAGCTCGGAGCAGAAGCGGTTCACGTCGTCGTAGTTGCCCTCGATGCCGACGAGCTCGCCGCCGTAGACCGCGGCCATGACGACCTTGCCCTGCTCCAGGTCGTGCGGGATGAACACGCAGGAACGGAAGCCGGCGCGGGCGGCCGCGGCACCCACCGCACCGGCCAGGTTGCCGGTGGACGAGCAGGACAGGGTGGTGAAGTCGAAGGCGCGGGCGGCCTCGATGGCCTGGGCGACGACCCGGTCCTTGAAGGAGTGCGTCGGGTTGCCGGAGTCGTCCTTCACGAACAGCTTGCCGGCGTCGACGCCCAGCTCGCGGGCGAGGTTGTCGGCCTTGACGAGCTTGGTCCAACCGGGGTTGATGTTGGGCTTGTCCGCCACGTCCGCCGGAACGGGCAGCAGGGGCGCGTAACGCCAGATGTTCGCGGGACCCGCCTCGATCTGCTTGCGGAGTTCCTCGGTGTCGTAGGCCGAGAAGTCGTAGGCGATCTCGAGCGGGCCGAAACACTCCTCGCAGGCGAAGACCGGGCCGAGAGGCACCTGGTGACCGCACTCGCGGCAGGAGAGCGCCGCAGCGGGACCGAGGTCGACGGTCGTGGAGTCGGTGGTGCTTGCAACAGTCTGCGCAGCCATGTGAGGCGAGGCCCTTTCTCCTCATCTTCCTCACGACGCATCTCGCCGTGAGACGGATTTGGCACCTTCCCTAGCCGGGAGCCTCGCGGAACGATCGGCATCGATCGGTACGAGACCGGCTGGAGGGTTGCCGGGGCTTCATCGGGCCGTATCCCTCTGCCCCTCTGGATGAGCGGTATTCGGTTGTTCAACTCGTTCAACGCCGGGCGACCCCCGACATGCGATGGTCACCAGCGTTGTTCAAGACTGTAACCGAAGGCCAGGACAGTTGAGATAGTCGTCCGAACCGCGAGATGGATCACACGGTGATCCGGTTTTCGCCGAGAGAACGCAGAGGAGCCGCCTACGTGCTGGAAGAAGTCGAGCGCTGGCTGAGCACCCGCTCCTGGTCCCTGACCGACCGCCCTCTCCACCAGATCCTCGCCGCCAAGCAGCGCACCGGGCAGTCGGTCAGCGTCGTGCTGCCCGCGCTCAACGAGGAGGAGACGGTCGGCGACATCGTCGCGATCATCCGTCACGACCTGATGCAGCAGGTTCCGCTCGTCGACGAGATCGTCGTCGTCGACTCGGGGTCCACCGACCGCACGTCCGAGGTCGCCGCGGCGGCCGGGGCCAAGGTCGTCCACCGTGACGACATCCTGCCCCGCATCCCGACCGTCCCCGGCAAGGGCGAGGTGCTGTGGCGCTCGCTCCTGGTCACCGGCGGGGACATCGTCTGCTTCATCGACGCCGACCTGAAGGAGTTCTCCTCCGACTTCGTCTCCGGGATCGTCGGCCCGCTGCTCACCGAGCCGGGGGTCGACCTGGTCAAGGGCATGTACGACCGTCCGCTGGCCGGCGCGCAGGGCCAGGGCGGCCGGGTCACCGAGCTGATGGCGCGTCCGCTGCTGAACATGCACTGGCCGCAGCTGGCGGGCTTCGTGCAGCCGCTCGGCGGCGAGTACGCGGCCCGGCGCAGCCTGCTGGAACAGCTGCCGTTCCCCGTCGGGTACGGCGTCGAGCTGGGCATGCTGGTGGACGCCCTGCACCTGGTGGGCCTCGACGCGCTCGCCCAGGTGGACGTCGGGGTGCGCAAGCACCGCCATCAGGACGGGCAGGCGCTGGGCCGGATGTCCGCCGCGATCTACCGCACGGCACAGCTGAGACTGGCCCGCGGCCATCTCATCCGTCCCTCCCTCACCCAGTTCGAACGGGGCGAGGACGGCTTCGAGCCGCGCACCTACTCCGTGGACACGGAGGAGCGGCCGCCGATGGTGGAGATCGCGGAGTACGCGTCGCGCAAGGTCGCCTGAGGCGGCGCGTTACGCGCTGCAGCCGGTGTATACGGTCCACCCGCAGAGCGCAGACGTACGTTTGAGCGTTTACGGGCCGGGCTAGGTTGAGGCGTATGGCTTCCACGTACGGCGCTGGTCATCAGGTGCTGGTCGCGTCCAACCGCGGCCCGGTCTCGTACGAAGTGCAGGAGGACGGCTCGCTGGCCGCCAGGCGCGGCGGCGGCGGGCTGGTCTCCGGCCTCTCCGCGATCGGGCCCGACGCGGACGCCCTGTGGGTGTGCTCGGCGCTGTCCGACGGCGACCGCGAGGCGGTACGGCGCGGGGTCGGCGAGGACGGGGTGCGGATGCTCGACATCCCGGCCGACGTGCACGCCGACGCGTACAACGGCATCGCGAACTCGGTGCTGTGGTTCGTCCACCACATGCTGTACCAGACGCCCCTGGAGCCGGTCTTCGACGCGGAGTTCCGGCGGCAGTGGGCGTCGTACGAGACCTACAACCGGGCCTTCGCCGAGGCGCTGGCCCAGGAGGCGGCCGAGGGCGCGGCGGTGCTGGTGCAGGACTACCACCTGTGTCTGGTGCCGGGCATGCTCCGCGAGCTCCGTCCCGATCTGCGCATCGGGCACTTCTCGCACACGCCGTGGGCGCCGGTGGACTACTTCCGGATGCTGCCGGACGACATCGCCGAGCGGCTCCTGAACGGCATGCTGGGCGCCGACCGGCTGGGCTTTTTGACCCGGCGCTGGGCGGACGCGTTCACGGCGTGCGCCACGGCGGTGGTGGGCGGCCTCGGGGGCACGGCGATCGGCGTGCACGGCCTCGGCGCGGACGCCGACTTCCTGCGCAAGCGCTCGCACGAGGCCGATGTGGCCGAGCGGATGGCCGCACTGCGGGAGGAGATCGGCGCCGGGCGCAGGACGGTCGTGCGGGTCGACCGCACCGAGCTGTCGAAGAACATCGTGCGCGGGCTGCTGGCGTACCGGCAGCTGCTGGAGGACCACCCCGAGTGGCGGGAGCGGGTCGTGCACGTGGCGTTCGCCTATCCCTCCCGGCAGGACCTCGCCGTGTACCGCGACTACACGGCCGAGGTGCAGCGGGTGGCCCAGGAGATCAACTCCCGCTTCGGGACGCCTGGTTGGACCCCGGTCGTGCTGCACGTCAAGGACGACTTCGCGCGTTCGCTGGCCGCCTACCGGCTGGCCGACGTGGCCCTCGTCAACCCGATCCGGGACGGCATGAACCTGGTCGCGAAGGAGGTGCCGGTCGTCTCCGACGAGGGGTGCGCGCTGGTGCTGTCGCGGGAGGCGGGTGCCCACGCCGAGCTGGGCGAGGACGCGATCACGGTGAACCCGTACGACGTGATCGGGACGGCGGAGGCGCTGCACGCCGCGCTGTGCCTGCCGGCGGCTGAGCGGGCCGAGCGGTCGAAGCGGCTTGCTGCCGCGGCCACGGCGTTGCCGCCGGCGCAGTGGTTCGTCGAGCAATTGGAGGCGTTGCGCGGCTGAGCCTGGGGGCTGCGCCCCCAGACCCCCGCTTTTCGGCCCTTAAGGGGCCTTGTCCTCAAACGCCGGACGGGCTGAAAGGCCGAGCTGCGCCGCCAGGCCCCGTAGTAGGCGTACGACCCCCTGCGGGCCGTCCACCACCAGGTCCGCTCGTTCCCGTAGTTCCGTGACCTCGTCGCTGCCGCTGCAGACGAGGAGGCCGGGGGTGCCGTCGGAGCGGAGTTTGTCGACGGCTGCGAAGGCGGGGAGGTCGCCGAGGTCGTCGCCGGCGTAGAGGACCGCCGAGGCGTCGATCTCGCGGACGTACTCCAGGAGGGCCACTCCCTTGTCCATGCCCGGGGGGCGCAGTTCGAGGACCAGGCGGCCGGGTTCGACGATCAGGCCGTGGCGGGTGGCGAGGTCGGTGAGGGGGGCGCGCAGGGCCTCGAAGGCGGCCTGCGGGTCCGCCGCGCGGCGGGTGTGGACCGCGACGGCGCGGCCCTTCTCCTCGATCCAGGTGCCCTGCCAGGCGCCGATGCGGTCGAGGAAACCGGGGAGTTCGGCGCGGACCGCGGCGACTCCGGGGTGGGGCGCGGGTGCGCTGACGTTGCCGCTGACCGCGTCCCAGCGTTCGGCGCCGTAGTGGCCGAGGACGACCAGGTGCTCAAGGCCGGGGACGCCCGCGAAGCCGCCGTGCCGCACGGCGACGCCGGCCGGGCGGCCGGTGACCACCGCGACGGAGGCGATCCGCGGGGCGAGGGCGGCGAGCGCGGGCACCGCCTCCGGGTGGGCGCGGGCCTGCTCGGGGTCCGCCACGATCGGGGCGAGGGTGCCGTCGAAGTCCAGGCCGACCACCGTTTTCGCGGGGTTCGCGAGGATCGCGGCGAGCCCGTCCCGGCCTGCCTGCGTGGCGGGCGTCGGCAGGGGGTCCATGGAGTGCGTCGAGTCCGTGTCCGTATGGGTGCCCATACGGTGACCATAACCGCGCAGGGCAGGGCGCACCCATGGCTCAGGGGAGCGTCGGCCGTCAGCGTTCCGCTCGGCGTGTGTCGCGCACCCTGCGCAACCTGTTCACCGTCACCGGGTCGTGGGCGAGGGCCCGCTCGTCGTCCAGCAGGGCGTTGAGCAGCTGGTAGTAGCGGACCGGGGCCAGGCCCAGCTCCTCCCGTATGGCGCGCTCCTTGGCGCCGGGGCCCGCGAAGCCCCGGCGTTCGAGGGCGAGGACTGCCCGCTCGCGGTCGCCCAGAGGCTCGCGCGGCTCGCGGCCCTCCCACTGCTCCTGGTCCATGTCCTGAACCGTAACCCCCGCCACTGACAGCGCCCCGCGGCTAATGCGAGCTCTCCGCCATGGACGCCGTCGACTCCAGCTGCGCGAGGGTGGCCGCGGGGTTGCCGCCGGGGGCCACCGCGTTGCCTATGTGCTTCTTGACGGCCACGGCGACCGAGGCCCACGAGGTCTTGTCGACGGGGTAGAGCTCGGACAGCGGCAGCTGCTTGAGGAACGGCTCCAGGGCGGCGTCCTGCTTGGCCGTGCTCATGACGTCGGAGGCGGAGGTGGTGACCGGCAGCAGGTCGTACTCACGGGAGAAGGCGAGCACGTTCTTCTGGCTGTAGACGAAGTCGAGGAACTTGCCGACCTGCTCGGCGTGGCCGTTCTTCTTGAAGGCCATCATCCAGTCGGCGACACCCATGGCGTTCTTGCTCTGGCCGTCCTTGCCGGGCATCGGCACCATGCCGAACTTCACGCCCTTCTGCGCGGCGATCTTCATCAGCGAGGGGTGCCCGTTGAGCATGCCGACCTCGCCCTTGGCGAAGGCGGCGAAGGCGGTGGCGCGGTTGAGGCTGCCGGGCGCGACCGGACCGGTCAGGCCCTTGTCGACCAGGTCGTCCTTGAGCCAGTTGAAGGTGTCGATGTTCTGCGCGGAGTCGATGCCGTAGGTGCCGACGGTGTCGGTGTAACCGCCGCCGCCGCTCAGCAGCCACTGCATCGTCTCGGCCTGTGCCTCCTCCGGGCCGAGCGGCAGCGCGTACGGGAACTTCACACCGCGCGCCTTGAGCACCTTGGCGTCGGCGGCGAGCTCGTTCCAGGTCTTCGGCGGGGTGAGGCCGGCGTTCTTGAAGAGGGTCTTGTTGTAGAAGAGCAGCCGCGTGGAGGCGGCGAACGGCAGCCCGTACTGCACGCCCTTCACCTGCCCGGCGGTGGCCAGCTGCGAGGCGAAGTCGGCCTGGGTGCTGATGGAGAGCATGTCGTCGGCCGAGTAGAGCAGGCCCTTGTTGGCGTAGTCGGCGTACGCGCCTATCTGCGCCATGTCGGGCGCCTTGCCCGCGTCGACCAGCTCCTTGACCTTGCGGTCCACGTCGTTCCAGGAGTACACGGTGACGTCGATCTTCACCCCGGAGTGCTTGCTCTCGTACTCCCTGACCAGCCGGTCCCAGTACTTCTGGGAGCTGTTGGCGGCGGAGTCGCCGTAGTCCGCGGCGATCAGCTTCAGGGTGACGTCCCCCGAGCCGCCGCCGGTCAGGCCGCAGCCGCCGAGGACCGCCGTCATGCCCAGTGCGGACACCGCCGCGATCGTTCCTGTCCTACCCCGCCGCTGCACTGCTGTTGACCCCAACCCTACTGTCTCGCTGTTCAACATGTGGACACGATAGGTCTACACCACGTAAGTGGACTAGACCTCTTGCGGGTCCTCGGGCCACACTGTCCCCCGTGAGACATGTCATCGCCCTGGATGTGGGCGGCACCGGGATGAAGGCCGCGCTGGTCGCGCAGGACGGCGCCCTCCTCCACCAGGCCCGCCGGGCGACCGGGCGCGAGCGCGGGCCGGACGCGGTCGTCGAGGGCATCCTCGACTTCGCCGCCGAACTCAGCACGCACGGCGCCGAGCACTTCGGCGAGCCCGCGTCCGCCGCCGGCGTCGCCGTCCCCGGCATCGTCGACGCCGACCGGGGCATCGCCTCCTACGCGGCCAACCTCGGCTGGCGCGACATCCCCCTGCGCGATCTGCTCGCCGACCGGCTGGGCATCCCGGTCGCCCTCGGCCACGACGTACGCACCGGCGGACTGGCGGAGGGCCGCATCGGCGCCGGACAGGGCGCCGACCGCTTCCTCTTCGTCCCCCTCGGCACCGGTATCGCGGGCGCGATCGGCATCGCGGGACGGGTGGAGGCGGGGGCGCACGGCTTCGCGGGCGAGATCGGTCACATCGTCGTACGACCCGGGGGCAGCGCCTGTCCCTGCGGCCAGCGGGGCTGCCTGGAGCGCTACGCCTCCGCGGCGGCCGTCAGCGAGGCCTGGGCGGCGGCCACCGGCGACCCCGACGCGGACGCCGCCGACTGCGCCAAGTCCGTGGCGTCCGGCGACCCGAACGCCGTACGGGTCTGGCAGCACGCGATCGACGCCCTGGCCGACGGCCTGGTCACCGCCCTCACCCTGCTGGACCCCCGCACCCTGATCATCGGCGGCGGCCTCGCAGAGGCGGGCGACACCCTGTTCACCCCGCTGCGGGAGGCCGTCCGGCAGCGGGTCACGTTCCAGAAACTGCCGCAGATCGTTCCAGCGGCCCTGGGCGATACCGCCGGTTGCCTCGGCGCCGGGCTACTGGCCTGGGATCTCCTCACTACAACTGACGGCACGGAGGTAACGCCCTGATGGCACCCCCCCTTGGGGCGCGGGGAACTGCGCGACAAGCCACACACGACCCGCAGCCCGCGACCGGCACAGCCCCCCTCGTCCTGTCCGGCGCCACCGTGGTCCTCCCCACCGGCACCGTCGAGAACGGCCGAGTGTCTGTCGAGGGCACTCGCATCGCCGGTGCGGCATCACCTGACGCTCAGATGATCGACCTCAGCGGTCACCACGTAGTGCCCGGCTTCGTAGACCTCCACAACCACGGCGGCGGCGGAGCCTCCTTCACCTCGGGCACCGTCGAGGACGTCCTCACCGGCATCCACACCCACCGCCTGCACGGCACGACCACCCTGGTCGCCTCGACCGTCACCGACGACATGGACCTCCTCGCCCAGCGCGCGGGCCTGCTGAGCGAACTCGCCGAGCAGGGCGACATCGCCGGCATCCACTTCGAGGGCCCGTTCATCTCCCCGTGCCGCAAGGGCGCGCACTCCGAGAAGCTGCTGCGCGACCCCGACCCGGCGGCGGTGCGCAAACTGATCGACGCGGCCCGCGGCAGGGCGAAGATGGTCACGCTCGCCACCGAACTCCCCGGCGGCCTCGACTCCGTCCGCCTCCTCGCCGAACTCGGCGTCATCGCGGCGATCGGGCACACCGACGCGACGTACGAGCAGACGGTGGCGGCGATCGACGCGGGCGCCACGGTCGCGACCCACCTGTTCAACGCGATGCCGCAGATCGGCCACCGGGCCCCGGGCCCGATCACCGCCCTGCTCGAAGACGAGCGCGTCACCGTCGAGCTCATCAACGACGGCACGCATCTGCACCCGGCCGCCCTCCAGCTCGCCTTCCATCACGCCGGCGCGGACCGGGTGGCCCTCATCACGGACGCGATGGACGCGGCCGGTTTCGGCGACGGGCGCTATCTGCTGGGCCCCCTGGAGGTCGAGGTCACCGAGGGTGTGGCCCGGCTGGTGGAGGGCGGCTCCATCGCGGGGTCGACGCTCACGCTGGACCGGGCGTTCCAGCGGGCGGTGACGGTGGACGGGCTGCCGGTGGAGGACGTCGTCACCGCCATCTCGGCCAATCCCGCCAAGCTGCTCGGCCTGTACGACCGGATCGGCTCCCTGGAGCCCGGAAAGGACGCCGACCTGGTCGTTCTTGACCATCAATTCGCCCTCAAGGGCGTGATGCGCCGCGGTGAATGGGTGGTCGATCCCCAACTGGGCTGATCTGTCCCGCTGTTGAGGACGGCGGTCGTCCTGCGAAAATGGGACGGCCGCCGTCCGTTCGGCGTGCGTTCCGCATGCGTCTTCGGGGGAGGTCGGTCCAGGTGATCCTCACGGTCACGCTGAACACCGCTCTCGACCTCACGTACCGCGTACCGGCGCTCAAGCCGCACGCCTCGCACCGGATCACCGAGGTGACCGAACGACCCGGCGGCAAGGGTGTGAACGTGGCGCGCGTGCTCGCGGCCCTCGGCCACGAGGTGACGGTCACCGGCTTCACGGGCGGCGCCACGGGCCGCACGGTCCAGGACCTGCTGGCCGCCACCCCCGGCCTGGTGGACGCCCTCGTCCCGGTCGCGGGTCCGACGAGGCGCACGATCGCGCTGGTGGACGACCGGACCGGCGACACGACGCAGCTCAACGAACCGGGCCCCACCATCACCCCCGCCGAATGGTCCGCCTTCCAGGAGGCCTACGAGGCCCTGCTCGCGCCGGCGTCCGCGGTGGCCCTGTGCGGCAGCCTGCCGCCCGGGGTGCCGGTGGGCGCGTACGCCGGGCTGATACGGCTCGCGAAGGCCGCCGGGGTGCCCGTGCTCCTGGACACCAGCGGCGAGCCCCTGCGCCGCGGGGTCGCCGCCCGCCCGGACCTCGTCAAACCGAACGCCGACGAACTGGCCGAACTCACCGGCTCCCACGACCCCCTGCGCGGCGCCCAGGACGCCCGCCGCCGGGGCGCCCGGTCGGTGGTCGCCTCCCTCGGCACCCAGGGCCTCCTGGCGGTCACCCCGGAAGGCCGCTGGCACGCCACCCCACCCACCCGCCTCCACGGCAACCCGACGGGCGCGGGCGACTCGGCGGTCGCGGGCCTGCTGTCGGGACTGACGCAACAACTCCCCTGGCCGGAACGCCTGTCCCGAGCAGTCGCCTTGTCCGCGGCGACCGTACTGGCGCCGGTGGCGGGGGAGTTCGACCGGGGGACCTACGAGGAACTACTGTCTCGGGTCGACACGCGGGGCGACGTGATCGCGTCGGCCTGACCGCGACCGCCCTGCCCACGACGAACGCGCCACCAACTCCAGACGGTGTGGCCCACCAGTGCGACCGCAACGACAACAGCCGCGAACCGAACGATGGTCCATGTGCCCAGAACCTAGTTCTTGACCTGGCCCTTCTTCACCCACAGCTGGTCCAGCAGGACGTTGCACTTGTCGCCGGCCTGGCAGGTCAGGGTCAGCGTGTTCGGGCCCTTCTTGAGGGTGGTCCATGCGAAGGTCTTGGTCCAGCCCTTGGTGAAGTCGCCGTCCGGGCCATGCGCGAAGTTGCTGAGGTTGAACTTCCGGCCCGACGGCGTGCCGTTGACGAGGAGCGTCATCGACTGGTCCTGGCCGGGGACGCTGTAGGTCGCGAAGACCGTGTAGTCGCCGGCCTCGGCGATGTTGTCGATGGTCCAGGTCACCGAGGAACCGACGTTGTTGAGATTGCCCACATAGGTGCCGTCCGCCGCCTTGGCACCCTGGACGTCCGACGCCTTGGCGGCCGTACCGCCCAGCTGAAGATCCTTCGCATCCGTCTTCGGCAGCTCCGCCGAAGCGCTGCTGCTCGCCGACTGGCTCGGCTTCGAGCTCTGCGAGGTGGACGGTGTCGTGGAGGACCCACCGCCCGCCTTGTCGTTCTTGGAGTTGTCGTTCATCATCGCCACGCCGATACCGATCACGACCGCGGCGACCACCGCGATCGCGCCGATCAGCAGGCCCTTGGTGTTCGGGCCGCGGCGACCACCGCCGCCGTTGTACGCCGGCTGCTGCGGAGCCGTGGGGGCGCCGCCGCCGGGAAGGGTCTCAGGCGCCGCGTAGTGGGCGTTCGGCTGGCCGTACCCGCCCTGCTGCTGCGGGACCTGGCCGTAGGCGGCCGTCTGCTGGACCTGGGCCGGCTGGCCGTACTGGCGCTGGCCGACCGCGCGGTTCCGGTTGACGGAGCCCGGGTAGCCGTAGCCGCCGCCACCGGACGGGGGCTGCGCTCCGTTGGCCTGCCCGTCGGCGTAGAGGTAGCCGAACGGGTCGTCGTCCTCGGGCGTGCTGGCGCCGTTGTTGCCGGACGTCATCTCCGTGGTACTCCTCAGCGGTGCGGGTCGAACGCGATACGTGGGGTCAGAATGGCGAGCCTACCCGCTCCAGCTGCCCCAAACGGGTGACTCGGATCGCATCGGTCCGCAGACCCGGCCCCTGACCTGGAGATCAGCCCGCGCGTCTGTGCTGTTTGGGACGAGATCGTTTCTCTACGTACATCCGCTCGTCGGCAGACTTCAACACTTCGTCCGCGGTCATGCCGCAGTGCGCCCACCCGATGCCGAAGCTGGCGCCCACACGCACGGCCCGTCCCTCGGCACGGATCGGCTGGATGATCTCGTTGCGCAGGCGTACGGCCAGGTCCTGGGCGTCGGCCCGGCCGAGCCCGTCGGCGAGGATCACGAACTCGTCACCGCCGAGCCGCGCGACCGTGTCACCGTCACGCACCGCCCGCGACAGCCGCCGGGCGACCTCGATGAGAACTGCGTCACCCGCGTTGTGCCCGAACCGGTCGTTGATCGACTTGAAGCCGTCGAGGTCGCAGAAGAGGACCGCGAGCCCCTTGGTGCCGTCGTCGTGGTCGCTCTGGGGGGCGGCGGTGTGCACATGGTGGTCGAAGCCGTCGTACACCTCGACGCCACCGCCGGGCCGGAAGTCGAAGCCGTGGCCGCCCGCGTCGTAGACGGGATGGCCGTACGCCGCGTCCAGGGACTCCAGGGCGCCGGGGTGCCCGGCGCGCTGACAGAGGCGGGAGGAGAGCCGGGAGCGCAGCTCGGCGGAGTTCGGCAGGCCGGTGAGCGAGTCGTGGGAGGCGCGGTGGGCGAGCTGCAGCTCGCGCCGCTTGCGATCCTCTATGTCCTCGACGTGGGTGAGCAGGAAGCGGGGCCCGTCGGCGGCGTCCGCGACGACGGAGTTGCGCAGGCTGACCCAGACGTACGTGCCGTCGCGGCGGCCGAGCCGGAGCTCCGCCCGGCCGCCCTCGGCGGACGTCCGCAGCAGGGTGCCGATGTCCTCGGGGTGGACGAGGTCGGAGAAGGCGTAGCGGCGCATCGCGGAGGCGGGGCGGCCGAGCAGGCGGCACAGCGCGTCGTTGGTCCGAAGGATCCGGCCGTGCTGGTCGCCGCCCATCTCCGCGATCGCCATGCCGGAGGGGGCGTACTCGAAGGCCTGCCTGAAGCTTTCCTCACTCGCCCGCAGGGCCTGCTGGTCCCTTTCGAGTCTGACCAGTGCCCGCTGCATATTCGCACGTAGACGCGCGTTGCTGATCGCGATGGCGGCCTGGAACGCATACATCTGGAGCGCTTCGCGACCCCATGCGCCCGGCCGCCGGCCGTTGCGCGGCCGGTCCACGGACAGGACACCGATCAGCTCGCCACAGCTGCCGCCGGGAGAGGGGGGCGTGTACATGGGGGCGAACAGCCGGTCCGAGGGGTGCCACTCGTCGTCGAAGCGGGGCGCGGGGCCGTCGGTGTACCACTGCGGGACGTCGTCGTCGTCGAGGACCCAGCCCTCGGTGTGCGGTATGAAGACCAGGTCGCCCCAGTGCTCGCCCATGCCCAGACGGCGCTCCCAGGACTCCCGGGAGCCGACCCGCCCGGTGATGAGCGCCTCGGCCGCCGGGTTTCCGGCGAAGGCGGCGACGACGAGGTCTCCGTCCGGACGGACGAGATTGACGCACGCCAGCTCGTAACCGAGGCCGTTGACCACGCCGTCGGCAACGGTCTGCAGTGTGTCCGCCAGGCTTCGGGCCGTGTTCATGTCAGCCATGACCTGGTGAAGTTGTCGCAGGGTCGCAAGACGGACGTACGGCTCCGACTCGGTCTCCATGCTCGCCCTCCCCCCGAGACCTCGCAGCGAATCAAGGGTTCTCATCGGCGTATCGTCATTGGCAGCTTCCCAGCCACTGAATCACAGCGCGCTGCCCACTCGGTACACAGGGTCAACAATTAGTGGCTCTTGTGACTCAAGTCACAGCTAAAGATGAACAATTGAGTGGTGTTTCTGCGTTTTCCCTATGCGTTTACTGAACGCAAACTTTGTGGGGATGTGAAGAAGCCTCCGCCGATGGTCCTAGGTCCGGTATCGGCCCGGGGCCCGATGCGGCGGGCACAGGACGGACACTAGCGTCTCGGAACGTGCCGAACACTCCCGCTGCCACGTTCCCGATCACTGCCCCGCCCGCCTCCGGGCATGCTGAGGGGGTGAGCAACGAGGAGTTCCGCGCCGCCATGTCCCGGCTGGCCGCAGGTGTGGTCCTGGTGACCGCGCAGGAGCCGCCGCTCGACCCGGACGACCCGACGGCACCGGGCGGCGAGGACGTCGGCATGACGGCGACGGCCTTCATGTCCGTCTCCCTGGACCCACCCCTGGTCCTGGTCAGCCTGCGCGAGGGCTCCCGCATGGACGACCTGCTCGACGAGCAGCCCCTGTGGGCGGTCTCGGTCCTCTCCGAAAGCCAACGCCACATCGCGGGCCGCTTCGCCATGAAGGGCCGCATCAGCGACCGCCTGCTCTTCGAGGACATCCCGTACGTCCGCGGCGAAGCCACCGGCGCCCCCTTGGTGGGCGGCGCCCTGGCCACCCTGGAATGCCGCACGGAGCAGAGGGTCCGGGCCGGCGACCACACGCTCGTGATCGGCAGGGTACTGACGGCGGGCGTACCGAGCGCGGACGGAGGGCCGCTGACTTATTTCAGGGGACGCTATCGGCAGTTGGGGTGAGCTGGGCACATCCTTCAGCCCGCCCGGCGCTTGAACGTCTGAGGGGCGAGGCGGGACCGCATCTTTCAGCCCGTCCGGCGTTTGAGGACGAGGCCGTTCAGGCCGATCGGGGTCCGGGGCGGAGCCCCGAAACGGGGTGCAGGGGCGGAGCCCCTGGCGGGGTCGAAGGGGCGGCAGCCCCTGGGGAAGGGACGGGTAGGGGCGGCGGGGGCGACAGAACCGTCCCGGGCCCGCCCTGGTCCACGAGGGTGACGTCCTGCTCCGCCACGCGCGCAGCGTCCAGCACGATGTCGATGACCGCGATCCGCTCCCGGACGAACGTGAAGGCCAGCGTCCGGTCCAGCCGCCCGTCGATGAACACCGCGAGCCCCGTGGCGCCGTTGACCAGCGCGGCCCGCGACACGGCCGCGAAGTGCCGGAAGCCGGACGCGCCCTTGGCGACCGCTGCCGCCCCCGTGGTCACACCGACATCGGTGCGCGCGACGACGTCCGGGTCGAGCAACTCGACCAGGGCGTCGAAGTCACCCTCCCGCGCAGCCGCCAGAAACGCGTCCACGACCTCCCGCTGCCGCACCCGGTCGGCATCGTGCGCCTCAGCGCCCTGCACCCGCCGCCGCGCCCGACTGGCCAACTGCCGCGCCGCCGCAGGACTCCGCCCCACGATCTCCCCGACCTCCTCGTACGACACCGCAAACAGGTCGTGCAACACGAACGCCAGCCGCTCGGCCGGCGTCAACGTCTCAAGTACGACGAGCAGCGCAACACCCACCGAGTCGGCAAGCAGCGCATCCTGCTCGGGATCGCCACCGAAGACCTCCCCCACGCGCCCGGCGCCCGCCCCGCCCTCCAACGGCTCCTCCGCCCGCGATGTGCGAGAGCGCAGCATGTCCAGACAGACCCGCCCGACCACGGTCGTGAGCCAGCCCCCGAGATTGTCGACCCGCCGTGCGTCGCTGCGACTCAGCCGGAACCACGCCTCCTGTACCGCGTCATCGGCCTCGGAGCCAGAACCGAGCATTCGGTAGGCGACCGCGCGCAGATGCGGTCGATGAGATTCGAATCGCCGGGCAAGAAATTCGTTGTCATTCATCGCCGTAGCTCCCCGCACCGAGATCTGTTGCCGGTTTTCTCAGTGACATGACGGAAGGGGCACGGAAGATGTGACGGAGGACGTTCTACGAATACGGTCCGGCGCCCGGTGCTACGACCAGTCGCGCCCGGAGCGCCCCCGCTTCGTATCGGAGCGCTGCTTCTTCTCCCGCAGCCGCCGCTCGTTGATCCCCCGCGGAATCCGGGTCGGCCGCCGCGGCTTGGGCGGCGGCGCGGTGGCCTCGGCGAGAAGCGCCGCAAGGCGTACGGCAGCGGTCTCCCGGTTGCGCCACTGCGAACGGTGCTCGGAGGCCCGCACGGTGACGACGCCGTCGACGAGCCGGCCGGCCAGCCGCTCCAGCGCCCGCTGCTTCCACACCTCGGGCAGGGCTTCGGTCCTCGCCAGGTCGAAGCGCAGTTCCACCTGCGAGTCACTGGTGTTGACGTGCTGTCCGCCGGGCCCCGACGACCGCGAGAAGCGCCAGCTGAGCTCGGCCTCGGGGAGCGAGACCGAGCCGCGGATGAGGTAGGGACCGGACATGCCCACCATGGTCTCGCGGCTGACCGGCACACGTCACGCGAATAACGTTCACCCCGCGTTCGGTAAAGAAAGTAAAGACAGGTGGAACCTTCGGTGCCCCTCTTGGCGTTGGTACAGGTAGCTGTAGCTTCAAGCCCGTACGTCGTACCGCCGTACGCAAACGAGGGAAAGGACTCCCAACCATGGCTGTAAGCCTGTCCAAGGGTGGCAACGTCTCGCTCACCAAGGAGGCTCCGGGCCTGACCGCCGTCACCGTGGGCCTCGGCTGGGACGTCCGCACCACCACCGGCACGGACTTCGACCTGGACGCCTCCGCGATCGCGGTCAACGCTCAGGGCAAGGTCTTCTCGGACGCCCACTTCGTCTTCTTCAACAACAAGCAGACCCCGGACAACACCATCGTCCACACCGGTGACAACCGCACCGGCGAGGGCGAGGGTGACGACGAGGCGATCAACGTCAACCTGGCGGGCCTCCCGGCCGACATCGACAAAATCGTCTTCCCGGTCTCCATCTACGACGCGGAGAACCGCTCGCAGAACTTCGGCCAGGTCCGCAACGCCTATATCCGCATCGTCAACCAGGCCGGCGGCGCGGAGATCGCCCGCTACGACCTCTCGGAGGACGCGGCCACGGAGACGGCCATGGTCTTCGGCGAGCTCTACCGCAACGGCGCGGAGTGGAAGTTCCGCGCAGTCGGCCAGGGCTACGCCTCGGGCCTGGTGGGCATCGCCCAGGACTTCGGCGTCAACGTCTGAGGGACGCTGCGCTGAGCGGAGCCCCTGGTTGCGGTTGGCCGCGACCGGGGGCTCCGACGTTCGATCAGCTCCCGGAGGCGTACGGCTGTGTACGCTCCTGGGGGCTCCCGTTGGAGCTGACGGCGGACGTCCCGCCGTGCTACCGGCCCATCGGCCGGTAGTACCCCAACACCGCCGCCAACTGCGCAAACCACTCCCCCAGCTGCGCCCTCGGCTTCGCCTGCACCACGCACTCGTAGAACTGGCCGCTCGGCAGCACCACCGCCACCATCAGCGCCTTGCCGTTCGGGCTCGCCTTGTAGTGGATGCTGCCGATCTCCTGCCAGGAGAACTCGATGGCCGCACCGTGATCCTCGAAGGCGACGCCCGCGATGTCGACCACGATCGAGTTGTGAGCGTCGACCGCCATGAACTCCGGCCCTTCCACAGGCGGTTGAGGCGGAGTCGGATACGGGGCGGCGTACTGGGGCGGCGGCGGACCGAAGCCGGCCGGGGCAGTGGCCGGGGGATGCTGCGGCGGGGGCGGCGGCTGACCGTACTGGGGCTGATGGCCGTACGGCGGCTGCGGCGGTGTCGTCATCGTCTTCCGTCCCCGGAATCGTGGTGTGGCTACGGGGAAATCTTCCCAAAGGCCGGCGTTGCCTCCTCCCATGGCCTCCTCAGGGATGGTCCGGCTTCCCCTCCCCGTACAGCCAGTCCTTCCAGATCTCCTTGAAGTCCTTGTCCGGTGCCTTCTTCTCGACGTACGCGGTGAAGTCCTTGGTGTTCGCGTTCCCGTGGCGGTGGGTGGCTGCCCAGCCCTGGATGATGTCGTAGAAGGTGCCGTCGCCGACGGTCTGCCGGATCTTGTGCAGGACCATCGCGCCGCGCTCGTAGACGGGGCTGTCGGAGATGTGCGCCGCATCGCTCGGCTCGGCCGGCGGGAAGGCCCAGATGTCCTTGTCGCCGTCCTCGTAGCGGGACTCGAAGGTCTCCTGGCAGGTGTCGCCGCCGTGGTCCTCGTCCCACAGCCACTCCGCGTACGTCGCGAAGCCCTCGTTGAGCCACATGTCCCGCCAGCTCTTCGGGGTGACGGAGTCGCCGTACCACTGGTGGGCCAGTTCATGGACGAGGGTCCCGGTGTCGGGGGCGCCGGGGAAGACGGGCCGGTTCTGGGTCTCCAGGGCGTACCCGGCGTCGTCCGGGCGGTCGACGATCGCTCCGGTGGAGGAGAAGGGGTACGGCCCGAAGTTGTACTCCTCCCACTCGATGATCTCGGGCAGCTGCGCGAGCACCTTCCGGCTCGCCTCCGCCTCGGTCGGGTCGACGGCGACGTACACGGGCAGGTGCTTGCTGCCGATGGTGTACCGGCTGATGTCGTAGTGGCCGATCGCGAGGGTGGCGAGGTAGGTCGCCATCGGTTCGGCGGTGTGCCAGGTGTAGGTCGTACGCTCCCCGCTGCTCGTCTCGCCGGTCAGCTCTCCGTTGGACACGGCCTGCAGGCCCTTCGGCACCGTGACGGCGATGTCGTACGACGCCTTGTCGGAGGGATGGTTGTTGCCGGGGAACCATGCCATGGAACCGGTGGGCTCGCCGAGTGCGAGCGCGCCGTCGGCGGTGCGCAGCCAGCCCTCCTCGGACTCGTCGGGGTCGGTGATGGTCACCGGGCTGCCGGAGTAGCGGACGGTGACCCGGAAGGTCTCCTCGGCACGGAGGTCGTCGTGCGGGCGGACGGTGAGCTCCTGCCCGGTGCGGTTCCAGCGGGCGCGTCTGCCCTCCACGGTGACCTCGTCGACGTGCAGCCCCTTGAGGTCGAGATTGAAGGCGGAGAGGTTCTGGGTGGCGCGGGCGGTGATGGTCGCGGTGCCGGTGAGGCGTTGTCCGCCGGAGGGGTCGTAGGCGAGTTTCAGGTCGTAGTGGCCGACGTCGTATCCGCCGTTGCCCACCTTCGGGAAGTACGGGTCACGCAGGCCGGAACCGCCGGGCGTGCCGTGCACACCGCCGCTGCACGCCGTCACGGCCGGGGCCAGGAGCACGGCGAGGGCGCAGAGAACTGCGGGGGCTCGGCGGACCATGGGGGCGCGGAGGGCCGCGGGGGCGACGGGTACGGGTCTGGGCACGCCGGTGATCCTATGGCGGCGTGACACCATCTCGTACGTGCTCGACATCGGCTATGCCCTCTCCAACCGCTTCCCGGATCCCCCGCAGACGGACTACCGCCGCGCGGACGTCCATGCCCTGCGGCACGACCTGTTCTGCGGTGACGTCTATCTCGCCGACACCAAGGCGGACCGGGAACTGTCCACAGCCTGGGGATGGGTGCCGGTGCTCGACTTCGCGTGGGCGCTGTGCGACATCGTGGAGCGCATCGACCGTGACCCGGCGGGCTCGCGCGCGTCGCGGCCGCAGCGCGCCGAGCTCGACTTCACCGAGTCGACCGACCGCATGCTCTTCGAGCGGCGGTTCGGGTGGGTGGACGTGGAGGCCGACTGGATGCCGGCGGAGGAGCCGCCGCTCTCCTTCTCCCACGGGGAGTTGCGGCGCGAGGCGCGGGACTTTCTGCATGACCTGATTGCCGACCTGGTCGATCTTCATGAGGACCTTGGGGAGAACCCGGCGATCTGGACGCTGCAGGCGCGCTTCCCCAGGGTGCCGTGAGTCTGCGTGACCGTCTGCTGGGGGCTGCCGCCCCCAGACCCCCGCCTTTCGGCCTGAACGGCCTCGTCCTCAATCGCCGGACGGGCTGAAAGATCAAACCCCCGCCGGTGAAGATCAAGCCCCCGTGGAGAAGGTCCGAGCCGATAGACCCCGAAAGGTCCCCGTCCCTCAGCCCTCCACCCGAATCCCCATCTCCGCCGCCAGCACCGGCGCCAGATCCACCAGTTGCCCCGGGCTGATCACCGCCCCCGCCAGCCGGTCCACCCCCCGCGCGATGCCGAGCTCCGCGGCCGCTCTCAGGTCCACGTCCTTCAGGGTCGCCGCGGTGAGGTCCGCCTCCTTCAGGACGCAGTCCACGAACTCCACGCGCTCGAGCCGGGCGCCCCCGAAGTCCGGCTCCACCAGCACGCAGCTCTCGAAGACGACGTCCTTGAGTCTGGCCGCGCGCAGGTTCAGGTAGTCGATCTTGCCGCCGCGGATCACCACCCGCTCCAGGACCGCCCCGTGCAGCTGCACCCCGCCGAGGCGGGCGTCGACCACCTCGACGTCGCGCAGGGTGGCCTCCGCGAGGTTCGTGCCGACCCCGCGCAGCCCCGTCAGGACCGAGTCGAGGATCCGGGCGTGCTGCAGCCCCGTCTCGTCCAGCGCGCACCCCGTCAGTGCGCAGTCCATGAAGCGGGCGCCCCCGCCGTCCTGCCCCGCCAGGTCCGCCTCCCGGAACTCCAGCCCGTCGTAGTCCCCGTCCGGCTCCAACTCCCCGCCCCCGAACGGCTCCAACGCGGGCAGCCGCACCTCCGGCCGCCGCGCCCCCTTCACCGCCGTACCGCTGGAACCGCCCATCCCGCCCGCCTCTCTCCGCGCCATGCCCCCATCGTGCACTCCCCCACTGACAACGGCCCTGACCAGGCAAAACGCCATCCGTGTCACATTCCGGGGGCGCAAACCGTCGTATGCACAGAAAGGCGGACCGAAACGAGGGAGACCACCGGCCCCCTTGACCTCAAGCGTGCTTGAGGTTGAAGGCTGGGTCCTGACAGGCAATCGATGGGGGATTCACCATGCACGCCATCCGGCTCCACGCCTTCGGTCCCGCCGAGAACCTCCGCTACGAAGAGGTGGCGGACCCCCAGCCGGGCCCCGGCCAGGTCCGTATCACGGTAGCGGCGGCGGGAGTGCACCTGCTCGACACCGCCCTCCGGGAGGGCGAGCAGGGGCCGCTCCCGGAGCCGACCCGGCTGCCGACCGTCCCGGGCCGCGAGGTCGCCGGAGTCGTCGAGTCGCTCGGCGAGGGCGTCGCCGCGCTCTGGCTCGGCAAACGCGTGGTCGCCCACCTCGGATTCGCCCCCGGAGGCTACGCCGAGCTGGCCGTCACCGACGTCGACCGCGTGCACGAGATCCCCGCGAACCTGGACTTCGCCGCGGCCGTCGCCATGATCGGAACAGGGCGTACGGCGATGGGGATCGTGCAGTTCGCGGAGCTCGGCCCGGAGGCCGTGGCCGTGATCCCGGCGGCCGCCGGTGGCATCGGCACCCTGCTCGTGCAGTACGCGAAGAACACCGGCGCCACCGTCGTCGGTCTGGCCGGCGGACCGGAGAAGACGGCACGCGTGGCGGCAGGCGGCGCCGACCTCGCCGTCGACTACAAGGAACCGGGATGGCCGGACAAGGTCCGCGCCCACCTCGGCGGCCGCGCCGCAACCGTCGTCTTCGACGGCGTGGGCGGGGAGGTCGCCCGCCTCAGCACACAGCTTCTCGGTCCCGGCGGCAGGCACCTCGTCTTCGGCTGGTCGGCCGCGGGTGTCCGGGGCGGCGAGCCCTATCTCGTGGACGGCGTCTCCGAGCGGGTCCTGGGCCCCCGTGATGATGCGGAAGGCCGGCGGCCCCAACCCCCTGCAGACCCTGGAACTGCGCGCCCTCGCCGAAGCAGCCGCGGGCAGGCTGACCCCCGCCGTGCAGCGCTTCCCGCTCGCCGCGGCGGCCGCCGCGCACCGTGCGCTCGAGACGCGCGGAACGACCGGAAAGGTGGTACTGGAGCCATGACCAGGCACAAGGCATCCGCAGATGCGACACGTACCGATTCATGGTCTTCTGACCGGGTGAGCGTCACCCGTACAGGCGGAGCCACCCCTCCCGTGGACGCCGACCCCCGCCGCTGGTGGGGCCTGGTGATCATCGCGCTCGCGCAGCTCATGGTCGTCCTCGACGCGACCATCGTGAACATCGCGCTCCCCTCCGCACAGCGCGACCTGGGCATGTCCGACGGCAACCGCCAGTGGGTGATCACCGCCTACACGCTGGCCTTCGGCGGTCTGCTCCTGCTCGGCGGGCGGATCGCGGACCTGGTGGGCCGCAAGCGGACGTTCGTCTTCGGGCTGATCGGCTTCGCCGCCGCGTCCGCGCTCGGTGGCGCCGCCACCAGCTCCGGCATGCTCTTCGGCGCCCGTGCGCTGCAGGGAGTGTTCGCCGCCGTCCTCGCGCCCTCCGCGCTGTCCCTGCTCACCACGACCTTCACCGACCCGAAGGAGCGCGGCAAGGCCTTCGGCATCTACGGCGCCCTGGCCGGCAGCGGTTCGGCGATCGGATTCATCGTCGGCGGTCTGCTCACCGAGTACCTGAACTGGCGCTGGTGCCTGTACGTCAACGTGCCCATCGCGATCATCGCCGTCTTCGGCGCCTTCGCGCTGCTCCATGACCGCCCCGGCCACAAGGGCGCCCGCCTCGACGTGCCGGGTGCGGTGCTGGGCTGCGGCGGACTGGTCGCGATCGTCTACGGCTTCAGCGAGGCCGAACCGAGGGGCTGGACCGACCCCCTGGTGCTGGCGCTGTTCGCGGTCGGCGCCGCGCTCCTCGTGGCCTTCGTGTGGTGGCAGAACCGGGCCCCGATGCCCCTGCTTCCGCTGCACATCGTCAAGGACCGCAACCGTGCGGGCTGCTTCCTGACGATGATGCTCGCCGTGATCGGCATGTTCGGGCTGTTCCTGTTCATGACCTACTACCTGCAGGTGGTGCTCGGCTACTCGCCGGTGAAGACCGGTCTGGCCTATCTGCCGCTGACCGCCGCGATCATCACCGGCTCCACCCAGATCTCCGCCCGGCTGCTGCAGCACGTGGCGCCGCGGATGCTGATGGTCCCCGGCATGGTCCTCGCGTCCGGCGGCATGATGATCCTGACCCGGATGACCACCCACTCGTCGTACCCGACCGAGGTCATGCCCGGTCTGATCCTGATGGGTCTCGGCATGGGCCTGACCTTCATGCCGGTCTTCGCCACCGCGACCGCGGGCGTCGCCCCGCACGACTCCGGTGTGACCTCGGCGACCGTCAACACCTCGCAGCAGGTGGGCGGTTCGATCGGTACGGCCCTGCTGAACACCATCGCGACCACCAGCAGCACGGCGTACATCGCCGCCCACCTCCACCACCCCGCGCAGAAGGCCCTGATCGCCAAGGAGGGCGTCGTCCACGGCTACACGGTCGCCATCTGGTGGGCCGCCGGGATCATGCTGCTGGCAGGCCTGGTCGCGGGCCTGATGGTCACGGCTAAGGCCCCGAAGCACGGGGCAGCCGCCGAGCGGCCGGTGCCGGAGCCGGTCGCCTAGGGGGCACAAGGACGGGGAGGGGCCGCACGGACCGCGGGCCCCTCCCCTCTCCCCCCTTCAGGGCGGTCGCTCAGCCGCTCACCGCAATCGCCGTACGTCGATGGCCCAGATCCCGCGCCCGTGCGTGGCCGCATACAGCCGCCCGTCCGGGCCGGTCCGCAGCTGGAGGACCGCGGTGGTGGGCAGGTTGTCGCCGGCCACCCTCCAGCCCTTCGCGCCCGGCGTCCGCACCAGCACCCCGAGATCCGTGCCCAGCGCGATCGTGCCGCCCTTCAGCAGCGCCACCGAGTTGGCCGGTACGTCGGGCAGGTTCCCGGAGACGTCCTTCCAGGTGATCCCGCCGTCCCGGGTCTCGAAGAGGTGCCCGACACCCGCGCCCGGCCCCTCCGTCCACTTCCGCGAGAAGCCGTTGACGGCGAGCAGGACGTGATCGGAGTTCGCCGGGTCGATCGCCAGACCCGAGAGGTAGCGGTTGGGTACGGTCCCGTCCACCGGCAGGCTCAGCTGGTGCCAGCCCGTGCCCCCAGCGTTGCCGACCGCGATGCCGCGCGTGAAGCCCTGGTTGTTGCAGGGCCCGCACCAGGCGGCGTACACCTTGCCGCCGGAGGAGGCCACCGCCGTGGCCGTGTGCCCCGCGCCCAGGTCGAACGCGCCCAACCACTCGCTCCCGCTGCGGATCGCATACCCCTTGGTGTTGATCCACACATGCCGACCGCCCGCGACCCAGACCTTCGGGTCCTTGATGTCGGCGTTCAGCGGGGCGATGAACCGCGCCTCGCCGGTCGCGTTGTCGGGCGGAGCGACGGAGTACGTCGTCGCCTTCGACGGGTCGGTGATCCAACTCCCGTCGTTCACGGCGCAGTTGTTGGTGACGGCGACCGCCAGATAGACGTACTCCTGGGCGATGTTGCACCCGTTCGCGGGGTCGGTGATCGTGTCGCCGCCGTCGCCGCCGAAGTTGGAGCCCATCACGCGGTCGCCGGCCCGGAGCTCCGACTGCCCGTTGTCCTGGAGCCCGCCGGTGATCGCCAGGCCCCGCCCGGCCGGATCGGCCCCCACGCCCACCGAGTAGTACTGCAGGGCGTCCATCGTGCCGTCGTTCAGGGAGGTCCAGTCGGTCGCGTGGCCGGAGGCGTCGGCGCTGCCGTTCAGCGGCCGGCGGAAGGTGCCGCCGTCGTCGCCGACAATCACGTACGGCGCTCCCCCGTTGCTGCCGATCGCCACGGAGTGCTGGTCGGCGTGGACGAATCCTCAGTGCCGCCCCGCCACCTTATCGGCGAACTGCGCCAGCTTCGAGGACTCCGCGCTGTACGTGGCGCGTTCCCGCCGGTCCGCGGCCCGGTAGGTGGCGTACATCCCCTGCACCCCGAGCCACCGCAACGGCTCCGGCTCCCACTTGCGCACCTTGTGCCCGACCCACGGCAGATCGGTCAGCTCGGTCCGGCCGCCCTGCCCCGAGTCGAACTGCACCAGATCCCTGAGCGTCCGCGCCGCGAGATTCGTCGTCGCCACCCCCGACCCGACATAACCGCCCGCCCAGCCGAGCCCCGTCGACCGGTCCAGGGTCACCGTCGCGCACCAGTCCCGGGGCACCCCGAGCACCCCCGACCAGGCATGCGCGATCCCCAACCCGGCCAGCGAGGGGAACAACCGCACCAGGATCTCCCGCAGCGCCTCCACCGTCTCCGCCTGCGTCCGCCCCTCGTTGTCGGTCCTCGACCCGAAGCGGTACGGCACTCCGCGCCCGCCGAGCGCGATCCGCCCGTCGGCGGTCCGCTGCGCGTACATGTACGCGTGCGCCATGTCCCCGAGCGTCTCCAGCCCGTCCCAGCCCACCGACTCCCACTGCCCGTCGGTGAGCGGCTCGGTCGCGATCATCGAGGAGTTCATGGGCAGCCAGGTGCGCCGCTGCCCCTTCAGACTCGCGGTGAAGCCCTCCGTGCAGCGCAGGACATAGGGCGCCCGGACCGTCCCGTAGGGCGTCACCGCATGCTTCGGCCGGATCTCCGCCACCGGCGTCAGCTCGTGAATCGTCACCCCGAGCGCCTCGACGGCGGCCGCCAGCCCCTTCACCAGCTTCACCGGGTGCAGCCGCGCCCCGTGCGGGGTCCAGGTCGACCCGACCGCGTCCGCGACCCGGATCCGCTCGGCGGTCTCCCCGGCGCCGTACAGCTCACGGTCCTTCTCCCCGTACGACAGCTCGAGCTCGTGAAAGGCCTTGAGCCGCGCCAGCTGTGCGGGTGTGGTGGCGACCTCGAGCACCCCGCCCTTGTGGATGTCGGCCTCGATGCCCTCCTCGTGCACCGCCCGGACGACCTCGTCCACGGTCTCGTTCATGGCCTTCTGCAGCCGTACGGCGGCCTCGCGCCCGTGCAGCTTCGCGTACCGGTCACGCCCGGCGATCCCGTTGTACAGCCAGCCGCCGTTGCGCCCGGAGGCCCCGTACCCGCAGAACTTCTGCTCCAGGACGGTGATCCGGAGGAAGGGCGCCGCCTTCTTCAGGTAGTACGCGGTCCACAGCCCCGTGTACCCGCCCCCGACGATCACGACGTCGGCGGACGCGTCACCGCCGAGCGGCTCCCGCACCGCCGGGAAGCCGTCGTCCGCGTACCAGTGGGAGATACCGCCGTTCACGACACTGCTCACCGAGCTGCTCATGGCCGGAAAGCTAACCCCTCAGGGCGGAAACTGTCTCTTTCGGATCCCACGCCGGCCCCCGCCCGATGACCAGCGGATAGCAGGCGAGCCCGATCAGCACCGACACGAAGTGCCCGAGGTCGGTGAAGGTCGGCGCGTCCAGAAGCGGTTCCCCGTACACGAGGAACACCACCGCCAGATACAGATACCGCCAGGGCGCCACGATCCGGTAGGCCAGCACCCCCACCACCCCCGCGAGGGCGTAACTCACCCCGATGTCAAGGGTATTGACGGCCGAGTGCTTCACCACCCCGTCCTGCACCGCCCTCAGCAGGGCTCCCTCACTGATCAGCGTCGCCAGCACATGCGCGGCCGCGCAGACCATCAGCCACCGCAGCGTCCCCAGCCAGCGCTCGGCCTGCGCATGGAAGACGGTGTACTGGAAGGCGACCGGAAGCCACTTGCCGCCGTCGATCCACATCGCACTCTGCAGAAGCACCCGCCCGGGGTCGTTCGACAGCTCATGGATGTTGGTGGACCGCTGCCGCAGGAACTCCTGCTCGAAGTGCGGCGACATGTGGTGCAGCGCGACGGTGGTGACGAACAGGACGGACAGCCAGAGATACGTGCCCGGCGCGCTGCAGACGTAGGCCCACACCCGCTGCCCGAGCCCCCGGTCAATTCGCATGAGGCGATTCACGCACGTAAGTATCGTCGCAAGGGTGATCGACATTCCGGGTGAGCTGGCAGCGGCACAGGAGAAGTTCAACGGCGAGGCGGGACGGGCCTTCATCACGGGCCTGCCACGCCTGGCGGAGGAGTTCCTCGATCGCTGGGAGCTACGGTTGGACGGGCGCCCCATGCACGGGGTGACCGCGCTCGTCCTCCCGGTCCTGCGCTGCGACGACACCCCCGCCGTGCTGAAGCTCCAGTTGCCGGACGAGGAGAGCGTGGGCGAGCCGGTGGCCCTGCGCCTGTGGGACGGCGACGACGCGGTCCGCCTCCTCGCCCACGACGAGGCGACCCACACCATGCTCCTGGAACGCCTCGACCACACCCGCATGCTCGCGCACCTCCCCGACACCCGCGAGGCCGTCCTGGTCATCGCCCGCCTGCTCGCCCGTCTGACCGCCACCCAGGCCCCGGAGGGCATGCGCCGCCTCGGCGACATCGCCCGGGCCATGCTGGACCGGACCCCCTGGGCACTGAAACACATCCCGGGTCCGGAAACCCGCGGCCTGGTCGCGGACTGCGCGGCCGCCGTACGAGAAGTCGTCGACGAACCGGGCGACCGCCTCCTCCACTGGGACCTGCACGACGAGAACGTCCTCGCCGCAGACCGCGCCCCCTGGCTCGCCATCGACCCCAAACCCCTGGCAGGCGACCCCGGCTTCGAACTCTGGCCGGCCCTCGCCAACCGCTTCGACACCGACGAGATCCACTGGCGCTTCGACGCGATGACGGACGTACTGGACCTGGACCGCACACGCGCGCGTGCCTGGACGCTGGGCCGCCTACTGCAGAACACCCTCTGGGACGTCGAAGACGGCCGCACACCGGACCCCCAGGCTCTGGATATCGCCAGGCGGTTGCGCAGCGCCCGTTGAGGGGCACAAAAATCAGCCCATCCCGCGTAACCTCCCGGGGGTGATCCGCGAAGCGACCCCCGCCGACATCCCCCTCATCCACGCCCTGATCCAGGAACTGGCCGCCTACGAAAAGGCCCCGCACGAGGCGAGGGCCACCGAGCCCCAGCTCCACGACGCCCTCTTCGGCGATCACCCGGCCGCCTACGCCCACATCGCCACCGACGACGCCACCGGCACCCCCGTCGGCTTCGCCCTCTGGTTCCTCAACTTCTCCACCTGGCGCGGTGTCCACGGCATCTACCTGGAGGACCTCTACGTCCGCCCCACCGCAAGAGGCGCCGGCCACGGCAAAGCCCTCCTCACCGAACTGGCCCGCATCTGCACGGAGCGCGGCTACGAGCGCCTCGAATGGGCCGTCCTGAACTGGAACACACCGGCCATCGCCTTCTACGAGTCCCTCGGCGCCCGCCCGCAGGACGAGTGGACGGTGTACCGGCTGACGGACGACGCGCTCAAGAAGCTGGCCGGCCGGAGCAGCTGACGCCGGGATGTGCAAAAGCCCAGGCCGGATTGCTCCTGACCTGGGCGAGAAGCGGTAGCGCGGCTGCTCAGAGGGCCTTGCTGTTGCAGCCCATGTCCGAACCGAGGTGGGAGGGCTGGGCACCCGGGTCGCCTTCGCCGTTCAGCGCGCCGCCCAGCAGACCGTTGAGGGCGCCGAGGCTGCCGATGACGTCGACGTTCATGTCGTGCGAGCGGCACTCGATGTCCTGCGTGACGTCGATGTCGTGCCCCGGCTCACCGTGTGCGAAGGCCGGGCCGACCCCGAAGGCGCCGATGCTGCCGAGGACAGCGGCGCCCACGATGGCGACCTTCTGAAGCTTGCGCATTTCTTCTCCATTGATCGAGCGGAAGTGATCTGCAGCAGATCGAGTTGGGACGACGGACAACCAGCGGGAGGCCATCAGCCGAGTCGGGGCAGACCCAGGTTCCCGACGGGAGGAGCCGCAACCTGTCCGAGACCGAGCCCGGGCACCTGCGGTGCTGCGCTGGCGGGCGAGACCAGCGGGTCGATGAGCGGGTTCACCTGGGGGTTGAACTGCGGGTTCACCTGAGGGGCGACATGCGGAGCCGGCTCGGGGTTGAAGACCTGGGGCATGGCGACCTGCGGGGCGACCTTCGGCATGACCTCGGGCGAGGACTGCGGGGCGACCTGCGGCTGAACCAGCGGCTGCTGCTGCGGCGCGGCCTGCGGGGCGGACGCCGGCGCACCGGCCTGCGCACCACCCACCGAGGAGGCGACGGCGGTGGCCTGGCTCGGCTGCGGCGCGGCCTGCGGGGCGGGCGCCTGGGGCACGTACTGCGGCGCCGGCTGGGCGTAGGACTGCGGGCCACCGGACTGCGCGGTGCTGTCCGCGGTGGACGCGGCAACGGCCCGCGCCGGAGCGCTCTGCGGGGGTGCCGGGTAGTACTGGGGAGCCGGGGCCGGGTAGTACTGCGGGGGCGGTGCCGGGGCCGGGTAGTAGGCGGGCGCCGGGGCCGCGTACTGCGGCGCCGGGTAGTACGCGGGCGCCGGGGCCGGGTAGTAGGGGGCAGCCGGAGCGCCACCGACATACCCGGGGTAAGCGTCGGCATGGCTGACGCCGGCGCCGATGGCGGACAGACCGCCGGCCGCTGCTACGACGAGCGCGGCCTTGTGAATCTTTCGCATGGAACCCTCGGCCCTTCAATACCTGTGCAGGGAAATCCGTTGTATTCAGTGCTGTGTTGCGTGCGCTCAGTCTGATGTTCACGCCGGAGCCGACAGCGGATCCCCTTGCCCCCTCACCGGTTCATGGTCGCTGCCCTCTCCCTGCTGGCAACGACATTTCCTTCTGCGCGGTCACGGGATCAAGAATTCCGTCACCCATTTGGAATTGATCGGATAACCGGTCCGCCGGGGGCGAACGGGTGACTGCTCCCCGACTGCCGTGACTGGCCCGGAACTTGCTTCGTTCCCCACGGGGACAGAGCGAAGACCCATCACCCACCGCAGCCGCCCAGGGCAGCAAGAACAGCCACAACTCCACTGGCTCAGCGGCTATTTCAGTACGTCCATGCCAGGTCAATGAAGGGCCGAAGGTTCCATGCGCAAGTTCCAGCACGTCGCGCTCGTCGTAGCAGCGGCCGGCGGTCTGTCCGCCATCGGCGTCGGCCCCAGTGTCGCCGACGCTCCCGTCGCCTACGGCAACAGCGCCCCGCCCCCGGGCCCCGCCATGGCCGGCGCCTTCACCGCCACTCAGGCCACCGCCCACGCCTCCGGCCCGTCCGCCCCCCGCCAGGCGGCACCGGCGCAGCCCGCCGAGGTTGCCCCGCAGGTCAATCCGCAGGTCAACCCGCAGTTCAACCCGCACATCGGCTCCCCGGCGGCCCCGGCGCAGTCGGGCGGCAACGCCGACCAGTTCAACCTCTTCCGCCCGGCCCAGGAGTGCAGCCCGCAGTCCGTGCTCAACGCGAACCTCCCGGTCGCCGTGCTCGCCGCCGCCGAGACCAAGGGCGTCGCCTGCACCCAGGCCAACAGCCAGGCGAACGCTCTCGCCAAGGCCCACTAGGAGCCGCCGAGGCCCACCGGGATCGCCCGACGACTTCAGGGAGCTGCCGCAACAAGATCACAGGACACGGCGCGTCGCTAGGTGATTGTCGGTTATTTCCTATTATTCTCCGTAACTGTAAGAAGTCGATCTGTTACGGATCGCACCCACTCACTCCACCGGAGATGACATGCACCAGCTTCGCAAGGCTGCCGTCCTGGTCGCCGCCCTCAGCACCGTCGGACTCCTCGGTGCCGGCACCGCTCAGGCTCACGACGACGGGGGCAAGGGCGGCAAGGGTGGCGACAAGTTCAACGTGCTGCAGAGCTCCAACTGCAAGTCGCACGACCTGAACGTCGACGTCCTCGGCCAGGTCGGCATCCTCAACGGCCTGCTCGGCAACGCGCTCAACGGCGAGGGCAACGCCGGAGGCCAGGACACCCACATCGGCTCGAGCATGGGCTGCAACAACAGCGCCTTCTAGTCGAATGACGGCCGCGTAGACGGCCGCGAGCGGGAAGCAGGTCCCGGCACCGAGCTCCAGACTCGGTGCCGGGGCCCCCTTTTTTTGTACGCCAGTGATATTTCCGGGCATCGACCAGGGCAGTGAGGATCATCCCGAATTCGGCGCGCCGCACAGCCTTTTACGGGTATTTCTTATTAGCCTCCGTAACTGCACGAAGTCGATCCGTGACGGATCGCATCCACTTCACTCCACCGGAGATGTCATGCACAAGCTTCGCAAGGCTGCCGTCCTGGTCGCTGCCCTCAGCAGCGTCGGACTCCTGAGCGCCGGCGCCGCCCACGCCGATCAGGGCGGCTTCGGCTCGGGCGAAGGCGGCCATCGCGGCGGTGGCTTCAACATTCTGCAGAGCACCACCTGCCGTTCGCACGACGCCAACGTCGACGTCCTCGGCCAGGTCGGCATCCTCAACGGCGTCGCGGGCAACCTGCTGAACGGCGAGGGCAACCCGGGCGCCCAGGACACGCACCTGGGTTCGGACATGGGCTGCAACAACAGCGTCGGAAAGTAAGCCGGCAAGTAAGCCGGAAAGTCAGAACAGTCCTCGGTGCCCCGGCCGGTCGGCCGGGGCACCCGGGCTTTCACAGGGCCGGAATGCCGAAATGCCGGATCGGGAGTTGCCCCGGTCCGGCACTCGTCGATCGCACCTCAGAAATCGAAGTGCGGTGTCGTGACACGAGGTGCCGTGATGTGGGGCGCCCTGATGTGGGGCCGCTTGAACCCCTTGGGCGTCGGCGCGTTGTTGGTGCAGTCCACCACCGGCCCGACGTGCGTCGACCCGTTGTTGAGCATGCCGTCCTCGGGCAGCACCAGTCGGGGCCGCGCCGTCGTCGAGCAGCTCTGCGACTGCTTGACGACGAACGTGCCGTGCTTGCCCTTGTGGATGCTCTCGCTCTTGTGCACGCAGACGGTTTCCCCTGCCGCGTTGGTCTTGCAGCCATGCGGGTTCTCGTCCGCCTGCGCGTGCACGGCACCGACGCAGATCACGGCGAGACTTCCGAGGATCCCCGAGACGGTTGCGATTTTCTGCCGACTGAACATGCGCTGTGTTCCTTTGATCGATATATCGGTACAGCCCGGACGCGCACCCTGATGGGTTCACTGCGCGTCCGGGCTGCCTTTGCCGTTGAGGGATTTGTTCAGGTCGTTGCGCCAGGGGCTTCTTTACCTGGAGCCGTACGGGGCGGCGTACTGCGGCGCGTACTGCGGCGCCGGCTGGGGTGCGGCGTACTGGGGCGCGTACTGCGGCGCGGCAATGTACTGGGGGGCGACGTACTGGGGCACGAAGTACTGGGGCGCGGGCTGCGGTGCGGCCATCGGGGCGGCCTGCGGCGCGGCCTGCGGCGCGAAGTTGACGTTCATCGGCGCGAAGTACGGAGCGGCCTGCGGGGCACCGTACGGAGCCGCCTGCGGGGCGTCGTGCGGAGCCCATCCCCCGCCGCCGCCGTAGGCCACGGCGTTGGCCTGCGAGGAGGCCACCGCGGTGGCCCCGCCGCCCCAGCCGTCGGTGGCGCTGCTGACGCCGGCCCCGAGGGCGGAGAGCCCCGCGACCGCTGCAATCACTGCCGCGGCGCGCTGAAACTTGCGCATGATTAGACCCTTTCCTAGCTGGGCGGGAAGCCCTGGCTCGACTACTTAATGTGAGCATATACACACGAAACGTAGTCATTTGGGATCTTGGGCCCTTCTGTGCACCGTGTCGGCTTATGCCAAAGCAGCCTTCCGCCCGCTGGGCCGCGGACTCGGAGAGGAAAGGGATGTTGCGGGACGGGCAGTTGATGATGTGGTTCGGTCGCGCACTCGGCGCTCTCCCGTAAAACGACGATTCCCCCGGCCCAAGTCACGGGCGGGGGGCGGCAGTCACCCATCTGCCACAGGCCAGGAAAAAACTGCACAGAAAAGCGGACGGCCGGTCCGGGTCGCCCCGGTCCGGCCGTCCGTAGCCTGGAAGTGCGGGCCTCAACCCAGAATGCCACCGGGCAGTTCCGAGGGGGTGTCCCTGTCGTCGACCCCCGTATCGTTGGGGGAACAGGTCACTGCGGGGCCGATCTTGGTGCTCCCGCTGTTCAGCAGGGGGATGACGGGCAACTCCATGGGCTTCTGCGGGGTGCAGGTGTTGGCCCGGCGGACGATGAAGTCCTCACCGTCGGACGTCTTGCCCGCGAACCGCTGGACACAGGTGACATCGCCCGACGCGCTCACCGTGCAGGCACCCGGGCCCGCTGCCGCATACGCCTGAGTGGCTCCGGCACAGGTCACGGCGAGGCCGCACAGAAGCCCCGAGACGGCCGCGATCTTCTTCCTACTGAGCATGTGATCCGTTTCCTTTGTGAGGGGCACCCGGGCGCCGTGCGCCACGGACCGGCCCGTTTCGCCTACGAAGTGAAGGGCTGACCTGCTGAAGGAACTTCCAGTGCCATCACGAACGCATGCGGGCCACCGGCGCGGCCTCGCGCTCCGGGCGGCCACACGTGAACGGGCCCCTGCGGGGGGTGACCCCGAGGGGCTCGCGGAAAGCGTCGCGCACGATTACGAAGTGAAGGCGTTGTTGAACTGACCGCAGGTGGTGTCGAAGGTCTCGGAGAGACCGAGCACGCCGATCGGGAGGTCGCCGTCGGCCACGGTCTGCGGACTGCACTCCTGGTAAGGGCGGTAGTGCTCGGTCACCTTCGGCTTGGCCTCGTGGCCGTGGCCGTGGCCGTGGGCGTAGGCGGTGCCGGCGCCGGCACCGATGACGGAGAGACCGCCAGCCGCCACTGCTGCTGCGATCATGGCCTGTTGAAGCTTGCGCATGAAACCCTCGGTCCTTCATTGCCTGGATGTCGAGGCAGATTGCCTACTGTGACTGGACGAACACTAGCAGTAACAACTAGGCATTCCACACCGCCGGATATCCCGTGTCCACTCGACGCGCGGCAACTCCGGCTTACGCAAAGTCCGTTCGAAGGAGCGCGTATTCTCCCCGTACGAGAATGGGGGCCGGTCGCTCCCGGCCGGTATGAACTCCGGTTTCTCGGACGCGACTTGTTCGTATGTTGAAATGCCCGGACCAGTGAATAGCGGTGTCCCGCCAACCGATTGGCGCACATCCGCCGATCACTCAATCCACTCAAAAGTGGGAACACCCCATGTTCCGGGTATCTCCTTTCGCGGTCGCGGCATTCCCTTGATCGGGTCCGCCCGATTCGGGCTCCAACTGCGACAGGAGACGCCCGTGCGAATCACCGACATCCAGCGCTGCGAAGTCCGGCCCGGACGGCTCGTCGAGTGGGCGCTCAGTCCGGCGACCGTCACCGTGGCGGCGGCCCTTCCGGAGGACCCCCGGCCGCCGGCGTACGTCCAGGAGTCGCACATCAGGACCGCCCGATCGGTGCAGGAGGACGGCCTGTTCGTGCCGACCTGGGTCGGTACGGCATTCGACATCCCGGGCAGGATCGACCTGGACGCGCTGCAGGACGCACTGCGCAGCTGGACGCTCCGGCACGAGACGCTGCGCAGCGGATTCCGCTGGGACGGCGACGAGATGCGCCGTTTCACGCTCGACACCGGGGACGTGTCCCTCCACCGGGAGGACATCGGCGACTTCCCCGACCCGGCGCGGCTCGTCCAGTACCTCCAGGACCGCTTCGACGCCTCCGCGAGCGCGCTGAGCTGGCCCAACTTCCTCTACACGGCGGTCGTCAGGGACGAGGGCGCGAGCCTGTACATCGCCTTCGACCACAGCAATGTCGACTCCTACTCCATCCAGCGCATGCCCGCCGAGATCAACGAGCTCTACACGGCGGCCGCCGAGGGACGCCCCGTCGAGGAGTCACCGGTCGGCAGCTACGTCGACTTCTGCGAGATCGAGCGCGCGGACGCGGACCGGATCGACGGCACCCACGCCATCGTCGGCCGCTGGCGGGACTTCATCCGGCGGTGCAACGGCAAGCTGCCCAACTTCCCCGTCGACCTGGGTGTTGAGCCCGGCGGTGACCTGCCCAGGCAGAAGCTGATGCGCGAGATGCTCGTCGACGCGGACGCCGCCGCGGCGTTCGAGTCGTGCTGCCGGCCCTTCGGCGGCAGCCTCGTCGGCGTCCTGGCCGCCACCAGCCTCATCGTCCACGAGATCGGCGGACAGCCCGTCTACCGCGCCGTCGTGCCCTTCCACACCCGGGTGAAGTCCAAGTGGTCCAACTCCGTGGGCTGGTACGTCGGCGGCGCCCCGATCGAGGTCGCCATCGACGAGGCACCCGACTTCCCCACCGCCCTGACCGCCGTGCGCGCAGAACTGCAGGCCAACAGGTCGCTGGCGCGCATGCCGCTCGCCCGCGTACTGCGGCTGCTCGGCGAGGACTTCCGGCCGACCTCGCCCGACCTGTACTCGATCGTCTCGTTCGTCGACGCACGGGGCATCCCCGGGGCCGAGCGCTGGGACGAGCTGGCGGCCTACGGACTGGTGCGGGTGTCCTACGGCGACCAGGTGTGCATCTGGCTGAACCGGCTGCACGAGGGGCTGTGGTTCACCTGCCGCTACCCCGACACCGACATCGCGTACAAGAACATGCGGCTGTACGTCGAGCGGCTGCGGGACGTCATCCTCACCGTGGCCGGCGAGCAGCGCGCCAGTGAACTCGCCCCGCACGACCTTGCCGGGTGAACGCACGGACAGGGGCGGCCCCGCACGGGACCGCCCCTGTCCACCGAGCCCCCTGTCGGATTCGAACCGACGACCTTCGCTTTACAAGAGCGGCGCTCTGACCAGCTGAGCTAAGGAGGCCTGCACGCAAGCTTCGCGTGCGTGCCCGTGCAGTGTACCCAGGTCGCGGCCGGCCCCTGTCGAAAATTTCCGCGAAGTTCACAGGCCCGGGGGTACTGACAGATCAGGCGAACGCCAGGTAGCGTCCTGAGCCAGTTCACCCTCGTGGACTACACCACCTTCCTACAACGGATCGTCCGGCACGTTCCTGCCGGTAGAAGGGGGCCCATTCACCATGGCCACTGTTACGTTCGACAAGGCGACCCGGATCTACCCGGGCACCGAGAAGCCCGCCGTCGACGGTCTGGAGATCGAAGTCGGGGACGGCGAGTTCCTCGTCCTCGTCGGTCCGTCCGGCTGCGGCAAGTCCACCTCGCTCCGCATGCTCGCGGGGCTCGAGGACGTGAACGCCGGCGCCATCCGCATCGGTGACCGCGACGTCACGCACCTGCCGCCGAAGGACCGGGACATCGCCATGGTGTTCCAGAACTACGCGCTGTACCCGCACATGACCGTCGCCGACAACATGGGCTTCGCGCTCAAGATCGCCGGCGTCAACAAGGCGGAGATCCGCAAGAAGGTCGAAGAGGCCGCGAAGATCCTCGACCTCACCGAGTACCTGGACCGCAAGCCGAAGGCGCTCTCCGGTGGTCAGCGCCAGCGTGTCGCCATGGGCCGCGCCATCGTGCGTGAGCCGCAGGTCTTCCTCATGGACGAGCCGCTGTCCAACCTGGACGCCAAGCTGCGTGTGTCCACCCGTACGCAGATCGCGTCGCTGCAGCGCCGTCTCGGCATCACCACCGTCTACGTCACCCACGACCAGGTCGAGGCCATGACGATGGGCGACCGCGTGGCCGTGCTCAAGGACGGTCTGCTCCAGCAGGTCGACTCGCCGCGCAACATGTACGACAAGCCCGCCAACCTCTTCGTCGCCGGCTTCATCGGCTCCCCCGCCATGAACCTGGTCGAGGTCCCGATCACCGACGGCGGTGTGAAGTTCGGCAACAGCGTCGTCCCGGTCAACCGTGACGCCCTGAAGGCCGCCTCCGACAAGGGCGACCGCACCGTCACCGTCGGTGTCCGTCCCGAGCACTTCGACATCGTCGAGGAGGGCGGCGGCGTCGCCGCCGCCCTGTCGAAGGACACCGAGGACAAGCCGGCCGGTCTCGCGGTCTCCGTGAACGTCGTCGAGGAGCTCGGCGCCGACGGCTACGTCTACGGCACCGCCGAGGTCGGCGGCGAGACCAAGGACCTGGTCGTCCGCGTCGAGGGCCGCCGGGTGCCGGAGAAGGGCTCGACCCTGCACGTGGTGCCCCGCCCGGGCGAGACCCACGTGTTCTCGACCTCCACGGGTGAGCGTCTCACCGACTGAGGCCACTCGGCCGACCGGCAACTCCCGAAACACCCATCCCGGGTAATTCACCCAGGTTGACGAAGACGGGCCCCGCAGACCCCTGCGGGGCCCGTCTTGCTGTCGATATTTACCCCGGCACATCGGTCATTTCGAGCACCGTGCGTCAACTTCACGCCTGATGCGAAGCGGCTTTTCGTCCCCCGAATTGATTACTAAATGTCGCCAAATCATCACCTGGCGCTACTCTCACTCGCGTGAAGCACTCCACTAACCAACAGACGCGACGCGGCCGGGGCCCCGCCCGCCGGATCGGCCGCACGCTCGCCCTTGTCCTGCCCGTCGTCCTGGTGCTTTCCGGGACCCTCGCGGTCACCCGAGTCAACTGGACGGGAAACCCCTCGGACTCGGTGCTCACCGCCTCGGACGCGTCCGACATCACCTCGGACGCCAAGGCCGCCCACCGCGCCCCCGAGGACGTGCTGCGCGACAAGCTCCTGGGCGAGCTCCAGGAAGAGGACCCGGGCACGGTCCTCACGCACCTCCAGCAGGCCGTGAACGAGCGCCCGTCGCTCGCGAAGCACTGCGTGTCCATCGCCCGGTCCCTGGGCCGCGCCGCGGTCCGCATGTACGGCCCCACACGCGCCCAGTCGTACGCCCGCCCGGTCTGCGACACGTCCTTCGCCTCGGGCGTCGCCGCCGCGCTCAGCTGAGCCGGAGCCCGTCCCTCCTCCGCCGTGGACCCTACGGACGGTTCGGAGGAGGGTAACGGCTGATTAAGGAACAGCGGCAGGCTCCGGGCGTGGGCGGGACGCACCGTACAGTTCGGTCATGACCCATCCGAGCGCCGCGTCCCGCCCCGTTCAAGCCGTCGTCCTGGCCGGTGGCCAGGGCTCACGGCTGCGTCCGTACACCGACGACCGGCCCAAGCCGATGGTCGAGATCCCCGGTACGGGGACTCCGATCATCGGCCATCAGCTTGTCTGGCTGGCCGAGGAGGGCGTGACGGACGTGGTGGTCAGCTGCGGCCATCTCGCCGAGGTGTTGCAGGACTGGCTGAACTCCGCCGACCTGCCGGTGAAGGTGACGACGGTCGTCGAGACGGAGCCGCTCGGACGGGGCGGCGGGCTGAAGTACGCCGCCGCCCATCTCCCGCACCCGGACCGGCCCTGGTACGCCACCAACGGCGACATCTGGACCCGATTCTCGCTGCGGGACATGGCGGACTTCCACACGGAGCGCGACGCGGTCGCGACGCTGGCCCTGGCCCGGCCGCGCATCCCCTGGGGCGCGGTGAAGACAGACGGCTTCGGGCACATCACGGACTTCATCGAGGCGCCGCCGTCGACGTTCGAGATCAACGCGGGTGTGTACGTCTTCTCTTCCGAGTTCGCTGATCTGCTTCCGGAGCGGGGGGATCACGAGCGGACGACGTTTCCCCATCTGGCCCGTGAGCGGCGGCTGGCTGGTTTCACGATCCCGCAGGGCGCGTACTGGCGTGCCATCGACACGGCGAAGGATCTGACCGAAGCGGCGAAGGAGCTGGCCGCTCTGGGGCGGTAAGAGCTCGGGTGGTGCGGTTGCTTTTCTGCTGCCGGCCGGTGGGGGTTGATCGCGCCCACGCGGCGGAGCCGCACATCGATACAGCCCCGCGCCCCTTCAGGGCGCTACAGCACCGCACGTCGAAGGGGTCCCGCACGCGTTTGTGCGGGACCCCTTCGTATGGACCCGGTAGCCGTCGGCCTGGTTCAGCCCAGAAGGCCGCCCACCAGGCCCGGGTCGCCCGAGGAGGAGCCGCCGGTGGAGCCGGTGCCGCCTTCTGCGCCGCCGGAGGTGGGGCCGGAGCTGGTGCTGGGGGCGCCGCCGGACGGTGAGGAGTGCTGGCGCGGGGTGCGGCCCGCGGTGCCCTGGGTCTGGCTGGGGGCGCCGCCGGTCGCGGTGGCGCCCGGTGTGGTCGCCGCGCCGGAGGGCGTGGAACCGGCGGTGGCGCCGTGCGTCGGCGTGTGCGAGGCCGAGGGCGACTGGCTGTGCCGCTGGTGCGGCTCCTGCGGGAGCGGGGATCCCGGCAGTTCGTTGCGCGGGGCCTCGCCGGGACCGGGGACGATGACGCGGTCGGCGTCGCGGACCGCACCGCCGAGCAGCGAGCCGACGAGCAGGGTCAGGCCGGTCACGATCGCCGTGATGAGGGCGCCGCGGCGCAGGACGTAGGCGCGCAGGTCCCAGATGTCGGAGGAGGGTCCCAGCCGCCGCCAGGCGCTGCCGGCCAGGCGGCCGTCGACGGAGTAGACGGGGGCGCCGGCGATGATCAGCGGGGACCAGGCGGCGAGGTAGATGATGTCGGGGGCGTCGTAGGCGGGAACGGTCTTCCAGCTGACGGTGACGATCAGTGCGGCCGACAGCAGTGCGCCGAAGACGGCGGCGACCCGCTGCCAGCAGCCCAGCACCGTGAGCACGCCCACGACGACCTGCGCGAAGGCGATGACCAGGCCGGAGCCGACGGGGTGCTGCAGGGCGAACTGCCGCAGCGGCTCGGCGACTTCCCACGGGTGCAGGGTGTTCAGCCACTTGACCATGGAGCCGCGCTTGCCGCCGTCGAAGTAGACGGGGTCGCACAGCTTGCCCATGCCGGCGTAGATGGAGATGAAGCCGAGGAAGATGCGCAGGGGCAGCAGGACGACGCCGAGGTTCATCCGGCGGCCCGGGTAATAGGCGTGCCGTGCCGGGTCGACGGCCTGGCGCCTGGTGGGCCGGTCGACGTCCTCCTCGTCGAATTCGCCGAACTCGTCGGAGTCGTCGAACCCCTCGGGGTCGTCGAACTCGTCCGTCTCGTCGAAGTCCTCGAACTCCTGGCCGCCGTAGGCCTGTTCCTCGTCGTATCCGCTGCCGGCGGTGCGCATGCCGGGGAGGAGGCGGGTGCCGACGATGTCGCCCGGGTGGCCGCGCTGGGCGCCGACGATCGGGGTCTCTACGGTCTGTTCCAGCTCGTCGTAGGCCTCGTCGTAGCCGCCGACCTCCACGCGCGGGATGACCTGGGTGGCTCCCGCGTCGACGGACTGGTCGTCGCCGTGCCGGACGCTGCCGCCGCGCACGGCCTGGAGCAGGCGGTGCGCGCCGGTGTCGTCGGGGGCCGACCGGCCGCTCCAGACGACCGGCCGGCGGCGGGCGCCCGCGCCCGCTCGGCCCGCGGCGGTACCGGCGGCGGGCGTGCGGGCGGCGTCCTGGGTGGCGGTCAAGTGCCGTGCGATCCGCGGCGATCGGGTGCGGGCCGAGGCGCCGAGCTGCACACGGAAGCTCGCATGATTGACGATGACCTGCGCCGGATCGCTCGGCACCTTCACCATGCTCAGCGCGGGAGCGTCATCGAATCCCGACGGGCCGTCCCCCGGGGGCGTGCGGGGTGTTCTGGTGTCCACACTCATCTAACCGAGTGACGTGTCGTTAGGACACTGCTTTGACCCGCCGGATGTGTCCGGATCGCGTCAACGTTGTCCGGGACGCCCAGATTGACCCGTACGAGTGATGGCGCGAACGCGCGTTCAGTCGCCCCGACGGGCCGCCTCGGCCCCTCTCATCTGCCGCCCTCGCACGCTGCGCGGCTTCGAGACGGCTGCACCGGCCACCGACCGGCGGGCTCCGCCTGCCCACGCCGACCGAGGTCAAGCCCGCCGCCGAGCCGCCTCGTACAACACGATCCCCGCAGCCACACCCGCGTTCAGCGACTCCGCGCCACCGGCATCGGAATCCGCACCCGGAAGTCGCACGACCCCTCTCGACCGCCGCCCCCGCACGCTGCGCGGCTTCGAGACGGCTACACCGGCCACCGACCGGCGGGCTCCGCCTGCCCACGCCGACCGAGGTCAAGCCCGCCGCCGAGCCGCCTCGTACAACACGATCCCCGCAGCCACACCCGCGTTCAGCGACTCCGCGCCACCCGGCATCGGGATCCGCACCCGGAAGTCGCACGTCTCGCCGACGAGCCGGGACAGGCCCTTGCCCTCGCTGCCGACCACGATCACGACGGGGCCCTCCAGGGCCTGAAGCTCACCGATCTCGTGCTCACCGTCGGCGGCGAGGCCGACGACCACGATGCCCTGCTTCTTGTACGCCTCCAGGGCGCGCGTCAGGTTGGTGGCGCGGGCGACGGGCGTACGGGCCGCCGTACCGGCCGACGTCTTCCAGGCGCCGGCGGTCATGCCGGCCGCGCGCCGCTCGGGAACGACCACGCCGTGGCCGCCGAACGCGGAGACGGAACGGACGACGGCGCCCAGGTTGCGCGGGTCGGTCACACCGTCGAGGGCGACGATCAGCGGGTCCTCGCCCTCGTCGTAGGCGGCGCTCGCCAGGTCCTCGGGGTGGGCGTACTCGTACGGCGGGACCTGGAGGACGAGCCCCTGGTGGTTGAGGCCGTTGGTCATGCGGTCCAGCTCGGGGCGCGGGGCCTCCATGAGGTTGATCCCGCCGCGCTCGGCGGCCAGTTGGAGGGCCTCGCGGACACGCTCGTCGTTGTCGATGAACTGCTGGACATAGAGCGTGGAGGCGGGCACGCCCTCGCGCAGCGCCTCGACGACCGGATTGCGGCCCACGACCAGTTCGGAGGACGACTTGCCGCCGCGGCCGCGCGGCACGGGACGGCGCTGCGCCTGCTTGGCCTTGGCGGTCGCGATGCGGTTCTTCTTGTGCCCCTTGCGCATCTCGGCGGGCGGGGTCGGGCCCTTGCCCTCCAGGCCCTTGCGCCGCTGGCCGCCACTGCCGACCTGCGCGCCCTTCTTGCCGGACATGCGGCGGTTGTTGGCTGCCATGACCTACCTGTCTGTTCTCACATGGGTGAAGCGTGCGTTCGTACGTCTATGAAGTGTGCCGCCCGGACGGCCGGGCGGCACAATCGATCTTCTGATCAGCTGCAGCGCTCAGCGCGGGCCGAGGCTCCAGCGCGGACCCTGCGGGCCGTCCTCGATGGCGAGACCCGACTGGTTGAGCTGGTCGCGGATGGCGTCCGCGGTGGCCCAGTCCTTGCGGCCGCGGGCCGCCTCGCGCTGGTCGAGGACCAGGCGTACGAGGCTGTCGACCACGCCGTGCAGGTCCTCGCCACGGTCGGCCTCGCCGGCCCAGTGCTCGTCGAGCGGGTCGAGCCCGAGGACACCGAGCATGGCGCGCACCTCGGCGAGGCGGGCCACGGCGGCTTCCTTGTCGTCGGCGGCGAGGGCGGAGTTCCCCTGCCGGACCGTGGTGTGCACGATGGCGAGGGCCTGGGGGACGCCCAGGTCGTCGTCCATCGCCTCGGCGAAGGCGGGCGGCACCTCGGCGGACGGCTCGACGGTGCCGGCCTTCTCCACCACGCGCTGCACGAAGCCCTCGATGCGAGCGAACGCCGACTCGGCCTCGCGCAGCGACTCCTCGCTGTACTCGATCATCGAGCGATAGTGCGGGGTGCCGAGGTAGTAGCGCAGCACGATCGGGCGCCAGGTCTTGACCATCTCGGAGACGAGGACGCTGTTGCCCAGCGACTTCGACATCTTGTCGCCCGCCATGGTCACCCAGGCGTTGTGCACCCAGTACTGCGCGAAGTCGTCGCCGAAGGCCTTGGCCTGGGCGATCTCGTTCTCGTGGTGCGGGAAGATCAGGTCGAGGCCGCCGCCGTGGATGTCGAAGGCGGTGCCCAGGTACTTGTGCGCCATGGCCGAGCACTCCAGGTGCCAGCCGGGACGGCCGCGGCCCCACGGCGTCGCCCAGGTCGGCTCGCCCGGCTTGGCCGACTTCCACATGGCGAAGTCGCGCGCGTCGCGCTTGCCGGTCTCACCGGTGCCCGAGGGCTGCTGGAGGTTGTCGAGTTCCTGCCGCGACAGCTCCAGGTAGCCCGGGAAGGAGCGCACGTCGAAGTAGACGTTGCCGTCGGCCTCGTACGCGTGTCCGCGCTCGATGAGGCCCTGCATCATCTCGACCATCTCGGTGACATGGCCGGTCGCCCGCGGTTCGTACGTCGGCGGGAGGCAGCCGAGCGCGGTGTAACCGTCGTTGAACGCGCGCTCGTTCTCGTAACCGATCGACCACCAGGGGCGGTTCTGCTCGGCCGCCTTCGCGATGATCTTGTCGTCGATGTCCGTGACGTTCCTGATGAACGTCACGTCGTAGCCGCGGTATTCGAACCAGCGGCGCATGATGTCGAAGTTGAGGCCCGACCGGATGTGCCCGATGTGCGGGGCCGCCTGCACGGTGGCACCACAGAGGTAGATCGAGACACAACCCGGTGTGAGCGGGGCGAAGTCACGGATCTGCCGGGCGTTGGTGTCGTACAGGCGAATGGTCACCACTCCAGGGTAGTGGGCGCAGGGCAGTGCCTTGCGCCCCTTCCGCTCAAGGGGGACGGTTTCGTGACGTTCACCCCCGGTCGGCCCGCACGACCAGTGCCGTCGCGATCGCCATCAGGCCCTCGTCGCGGCCCGGGAAACCGAGGCCGTCCGTCGTGGCGCCCGATACCGACACCGGTGCTCCGGCCGCGTCGGACAGCAGTTTCTGCGCCTCGTCGCGGCGCTTGCCGATCTTCGGGCGGGGGCCGACGACCTGTACGGCGATGTTGCCGATGCGGAAGCCCGCCTCGCGGACGATGCGGGCGGCCTCCGTGAGGAGGGTGACGCCGGAGGCGCCCGACCACTCGGGGCGGCCGGTACCGAAGTGCTGTCCCAGGTCACCGAGGCCGGCGGCGGAGAAGAGCGCGTTGCACGCGGCGTGTGCGACGACGTCCGCGTCGGAGTGGCCGGCCAGTCCGGGGCCCTCGCCCTCCCACTTCAGGCCCGCGCACCACAGCTCGCGGCCCTCCTCGAAGGCATGGATGTCGGTGCCGATGCCGACCTGGGGCAGCAGCGGCCCGTCGAAATCAGAAGCCATCGTTCAGCCTCCGGCGGGCCAGGACCGCCTCAGCCAGCACCAGGTCCAGCGGACGCGTGACCTTGAAGGCCTCCTCGTGGCCCGGTACGGCCACGACCTGCAGGCCCAGCTGCTCGATCATGCCGGCGTCGTCGGTGACGCTGTCGGTCACGGTCTCGTGGGCGCGGACGAGCGTGGCCCGTTCGAAGCCCTGGGGGGTCTGCACGGCGCGGAGGCGGGAGCGCTCCGGGGTGGCCACCACCGGCTCCGGCTCGCCCGGTGCCGCCGCGGGTTCGACCTCCTTGACGGTGTCGGCGAGGGGCAGCGCGGGCACGACGGCCGGCGCGCCTTCCCGTACTGCCTCGATCACGGCGTCCACCGTGTCCACCGGGACCAGCGGCCGTGCCGCGTCGTGGACCAGCACGATGTCGTAGTCGGGCGGCAGGGCGTCGAGGCCGAGTTTCACGGACTCCTGGCGCGAGTCGCCGCCCGGGACGACGAGGAAGTCGGTCCGCTCGGGCAGCGCATGGGCGTCGAGAAGCGACTTGACCTCGGGCGTGCCGTCGGGCGGCGCCACGACGACGACCAGGGAGACCGCGCGGGATGCGGCCATGGCCCGCACGGCATGGATGAGCATGGGAGTGCCGCCCAGCGCGCGGAGCGCCTTGGGGGCGCCCGGACCGAGGCGTACGCCCCGTCCGGCGGCCGGAATCACCGCAGCCGTACGGGTTCCGGCGGGCGAAGGGCGCGAATCGTCAGACATCGGTTCCTGTCAGGTTTGTGTGCTGGCCTTGCGTGGGTATGGCCTGGGAAGTGCCGGGCGCGACGCCTTGACCGGACCCTTCCGTGACACCGGTCGAGCCAGCTGCCCGGGCCCGGCACGCCAAGTATCGCGGGGGAACCTCCCCGACAGTGACGAAGTACGCAAGGCGCCTGGGTATGAACATGCCGCAGCGCCCGGCGACAGAAAATACGTCATCGGGCACCGCGGCATTTCAATGTACTGAGTGCTGAAGCGGGCTTGCGCCTGCTGTCAGGTTCAGGACGCGAGAACCTCGTCGAGCAGGGCCTCGGCCTTGTCCTCGTTCGTGTTCTCCGCGAGGGCGAGCTCGCTCACCAGGATCTGGCGGGCCTTGGCGAGCATGCGCTTCTCACCGGCGGACAGTCCGCGCTCGCGCTCACGACGCCACAGGTCACGCACCACTTCCGCGACCTTGATGACATCGCCGGAGGCGAGCTTCTCCAGGTTTGCCTTGTAACGACGGGACCAGTTCGTGGGCTCCTCGGCATACGGCGCGCGCAGCACCTCGAAGACCCGGTCCAGCCCGTCCTGACCGACCACATCACGTACGCCGACGAACTCCGCATTGTCCGCTGGCACACGTACCGTCAGGTCACCCTGGGCGACCTTCAGCACCAAGTAGGTCTTGTCCACGCCTTTGATCTGGCGAGTTTCGATGGCCTCGATCAGCGCGGCCCCGTGATGGGGATAGACCACGGTGTCGCCAACCTTGAACGTCATGTGACAGGTACCCCTTCCGTGGCTATCCAGGGTAACACGGAAACCGCGGGTTCTGAATGGCGTTTTCGCAGGTCAGGGCATATCTCGGGGCTTGACAACAGCAACAGGAACGTGCTGCGCGGGCCCGGCGGAAGAAGGTATTCGCAGGTGGGAGCGGCTCTCCGGGGGAGGTGAAACGCGTACGTTACACACATCCGGAGGCCCCTCCGAGGGGAGGAACGTCCACATATGTCCGGTTCCAAGTGTGCGACTTCCGCTACTCCGTTCGGTGTCAGGAGTCGCTTCCGCGTCGATTCCGGAATTGATCACGGGCACCCGACTACGTGGTCTGTTGTTCTGCGGCTTGTTCCGTGTGTGATCAATTCCGGGGGTGGCCGCGCATTCCTTCACGGAAATTTTGCGCCCCGTCGGAGGAGGTATGCCGGGGGGACTTATGTGAATGCCGGACGGGCCTGGACTACCCCCTGTGGACTAGTCCCTGGTGAGCCATGCCGGGGCCAGAGGGAGGGTCGGGTGCGGCGACTCGGGGACGGCTCGGTAACCTAAGGCCGCTGACAGACACTTAGGGCGGCTTTACGGGTCGCCACGCTCGAGTCAAGGAGTTGCCGCCGCCGTGAGCAGCAGCCTTCGACGCGGCGCCCTCGCCGCCGCCGCCATCGCGTTCTCGATCACCTCGCTCGCCGCGTGCGGCGCGGGTGGCGACGCCCAGACGCTGCAGGTCAAGCCGGACAACGCGGCGGCCAAGGTCGGGAACCTGAAGGTCCAGAACGTCACCATCATCACCCAGCCCGACGCCCGGACAACCGGTCCGGCCGTGATCGCGGCCACCCTCTTCAACAACGGTGGCACCGCGCAGACCGTGGACTCGATCACCCTCCCGAACGTCAACCTGACCGCCGAGATCAAGCCGGCCAAGGGCAGCGGCAAGATCGTCGTCCCGGCGCACGGCTCCGTGGTGCTCGGCGGCAAGGGCAACGCCAGCGCCGTGCTGCCCAACGGGAGCGAGGCAGTCCAGAACGCCAGCGTCCGCAAGGTCACCTTCACCTTCAGCGAGACCGGTGCGGTGACCCTGAGCGCCTTTGTGGTCCCGGCCGAGAGCTACTTCACCAAGTGGGGTCCGAGCGAGGTCCCGACGGGCACCCCCTCCGCGAGCCCCACGCCGGGCAAGAGCACGACGGCGTCCCCGAAGCCGTCCACCTCGGCCTCGAAGCCGGCCACCACGGCCACCCCGACGGACGCGGCCTCCGCGAGCGCCTCGCCGTCGAAGTCGGCCGCCGGGCACTGAGCACGCGCACGAGTACGACGAAGGGCGGAACCTCTCCGGGAGGTCCCGCCCTTCGTCGTGCGGTCGGGTGGAGGGCCTACGGCTCGAACCTGTATCCGAGGCCTCGGACCGTCACCAGGTAGCGCGATACCCCGGGTCCGGCTCGATCTCGGCGCGCAGGCGCTTGACGTGGACGTCGAGGGGCCCAGCCTTCACGCACCTCTCGCACCGCTGCGCGCGGCCACGCCGCGGCAGCGGCACATCCGACACTGCGAGACGTTGCGCCGAACTCCGCCCGGCCGGGGCCGCCCCCTCGACGCAAGCCCTGTCAGGGCTCGAACTTGTAACCCAGACCCCGCACCGTCACCAGGTACCGCGATGCCCCCGGGTCCGGCTCGATCTCGGCGCGCAGGCGCTTGACGTGGACGTCGAGGGGCCCAGCCTTCACGCACCTCTCGCACCGCTGCGCGCGGCCACGCCGCGGCAGCGGCACATCCGACACTGCGAGACGCTGCGCCGAACTCCGCCCGGCCGGGGCCACCCCCTCGACGCAAGCCCTGTCAGGGCTCGAACTTGTAACCCAGACCCCGCACCGTCACCAGATACCTGGGCGCCCCCGGGTCCGGCTCGATCTTGGCGCGCAGGCGTTTGACGTGGACGTCGAGGGTCTTGGTGTCGCCGACGTAGTCGGCGCCCCAGACGCGGTCGATGAGCTGCATGCGGGTCAGGACGCGGCCGGCGTTGCGCAGGAGCATTTCCAGGAGGTCGAACTCCTTGAGGGGGAGGTCGACCTTGGAGCCGGAGACCGTGACCACATGGCGGTCCACGTCCATGCGGACCGGGCCGGCCTCCAGGGCGGCCGGGGTGACCTCCTCGGGCTCGCCGCGGCGCCGCAGGACGGCCCGGATGCGGGCGACCAGCTCACGCGAGGAGAACGGCTTGGTGACATAGTCATCGGCTCCTATCTCCAGGCCGACCACCTTGTCGATCTCGCTGTCCTTGGCGGTCACCATGATGACGGGGACGTTGGAGCGGCCACGCAGCTGACGGCACACCTCGGTGCCCGGCAGCCCGGGCAGCATCAGGTCGAGGAGGACGAGGTCGGCGCCGTTGCGCTCGAACTCGTCGAGTCCGTCGGGGCCCGTGGTCGCCACTGCGACCTCGAAGCCCTCCTTGCGGAGCATGTACGACAGGGCGTCGGAGAAGGACTCCTCGTCCTCGACGACAAGCACTCGGGTCACGGAAGGACCTCCGGGGCGGGAAGCGGTTCGTACGGGGATGACTGGGGGGTGTTGCGGTCGGCCTCGTCGTCGAGATCGTCCGGGTCGGGGTGGGGCTGGGCACGGTCGCGGGCAGCCCCGGCCTCCGGCAGCCTCAGGGTGAACGTGGAGCCCTGACCCTCGGAGCTCCACACCGTGACCTCCCCGCCGTGCGAGGCGGCCACGTGCTTGACGATCGCGAGTCCCAGGCCCGTGCCGCCGGTGGCACGGGAGCGGGCGGGGTCCACGCGGTAGAAGCGCTCGAAGATGCGCTCCTTGTCCTTGTCGGAGATACCGATGCCCTGATCGGTCACGGCGACCTCGATGTGGTCACCGCCGGGCGCGGTCACCCGGCGGGCGGCTATACCCACCCGGGTGCGGGCGGGCGAGTAGTTGACGGCGTTCTCGACAAGGTTGCCCAGGGCGGCGGCCAGCTGACCCCTGTTGCCCCAGACGTGCAGGTCGGCGGTGCCGCCGGCGGCCATGGTGATCTGCTTGGCGCCGGCCTGGTGGCGGCAGCGGTCGATGGCCTCGGCGACCAGTTCGTCCACGCGGACGGGTTCGGCGTCCTCAAGGGGGTCGTCGTTCTGCACCCGGGACAGGTCGATGAGTTCCTGCACCAGGCTGGTGAGCCGGGTGGCCTCGATCTGCATCCGGCCGGCGAAGCGCTCCACCGCCTCCGGGTCGTCCGAGGCGTCCATGACGGCCTCGGAGAGAAGGGACAGAGCGCCGACCGGGGTCTTCAGCTCGTGGCTCACATTGGCGACGAAGTCGCGTCGTACCGCCTCGATGCGACGGGCCTCGGTGAGGTCCTCGACCAGCAGGAGCACCAGCCTGGAGCCGAGCGGGGCCACCCTCGCGGAAACGGCGAGCGCGTCGCCGCCCCGCCCGGTGCCCCGCCGCGGCAGATCCAGCTCGACCTGGCGTATCTCCCCGTCCCGCCGGGTGTCCCGGGCCATCTGCAGCATCGGTTCCACGGAGAGCCTGCCGCCGCGGACCAGGCCCAGGGCGTACGCCGCGGAGCTGGCCTTGACGACCGCGTCGGCCTCGTCGAGGACGACGGCCGAGGAGCGGAGCACGGACAGGACGGTGTCCACGCCCGGCGGAAGCACCGGGTCCGTGTGCAGGGAGGTGCGGGTGGGGCGCTTCTGCTCCCGCTCGCTCCAGCGGAACGCCAGCATGGCGATCACGCCGGTGAGCACCCCGGCGATCGCTGCCGCTGCGGCGACCGCCGCGTTCACGTCCATGCAAACAGGTTAGGCATGGGGTACGACATCACCACAGCCGTCGAGGTGCGAGCTCGAACACTCGTCGCCCAGAGTTCACCTTGGAGCCAGTGATGGTTCATTTGGGATGACGGAAACGGACGCGTGCGGGCCGGAACGTGGGAGCGTGGGGTGCGAAGCGCCGTTTTCGAACTGCCGGTTTTCGGCCGACGGACGCACGAGCCCCTGCCCCGGCAGCCCCGAAGGACACGTAAGAGAGGGACCCCTGATGCGGGACGCGTACCACGAGGAACTGGATTCGATCGGCGACGGTCTGGTGGAGATGGCCCGGCTGGTCGGGTCGGCGATCGGGCGCGCCACGACCGCCATCCTCGACTCCGACCTCAAGCTGGCCGAGAACGTCATCGAGGCCGACAAGAAGGTCGACGAGCTCCAGCACGACCTCGAGGCCCGGGCCATAGCCCTGCTGGCCCGTCAGCAGCCGGTGGCCACGGATCTCCGTATCGTCGTCACCTCGCTCCGTATGTCGGCAGACCTGGAGCGTTCGGGCGACCTGGCGCAGCATGTCGCGAAGCTCGCCCGCCTCCGCTTCCCGGAGCGTGCGATCCCGCACGACCTGCACGCGACCATCCTGGAGATGGGCCAGCTCGCGCAGCGTCTGATGGCCAAGGCGGCCGAGGTGATCATCACCAAGGACGTCGACCTGGCGCTCCAGCTGGAGCAGGACGACGACGAGATGGACCTGCTGCACCGCACCCTCTTCCAGCACCTGCTGGACGACCGCTGGCAGCACGGCATCGAGACCGCGGTGGACGTCACCCTCCTCGGCCGCTACTACGAGCGCTACGCCGACCACGCGGTGGCCGTCGCCAAGCGCGTGGTGTTCCTGGTGACGGGTGAGCACGCGGACGAGCTGCAGGCCGACGTCCAGCCGGAGATCCAGCCGGTGGCCGGCGGCGACGGGGCGTAGGGCCGAGGGGCCCCGGGGGCGTGAACCCGGGTGGCAGGGCGTGTGGACGCCACAGTGCGCCGTTGATGCGCCCAGCCGAGCGGGCATGCAATGGGCACAGGCACCAGCCTCTAGGCCTCCAGGAGGACCCATGGCCGAAGCCCCCATCCCGCCCGACCCGACGCAGGAGCGCGAGACGGACCAGCCCGCCGAGATCAAGAGCCTCCCGCTCTTCGGCGCGTGCGGCTGCGGCTCGGGCTGCGGCTGCGGGTGCCAGTCGGGTAATCCCTGTCAGTGCGGTTGATCGCGTAGGACACCGCTCTGTCACAGCAGTGAAGGGTCCCGGTCCTTGTGCCGGGGCCCTTCTCAGCGTTCGCCCCCGCCGTCGGATGGGCGCAGCATGGAGAGGTCGGAAGGAGGTGCGCTGCCATGGCGCAGTTCATGGACGTACACCACGGGATGAAGGGCATCACGGCCGACCAGCTGCAACAGGCCCACCAGGCCGACCTCGCCATCGAGGAGGACGAGGGCGTCCACTTCCAAAGGGCCTGGGCCGACCCCGAGTCAGGCACGGTCTACTGCCTCTCGGAGGCTCCCTCGGCGGAGGCGGTGCAGCGCATCCACGAGCGGTCGGGTCACAAGGCGGACGAGGTGCATGCGGTGCCGCTGTCGGTCTGAGGCCGTATGTCGTCTGCGGTCGGCCCCCTGCCTGCGGGAGTACGCGGGCAGGGGGCCCTGACCGTAGGCGGTGCACCCGGAAGAAGGCGCGGCTCATTCACCCTTCTGGGTGAACATGGCGATCAGGTCGCGGGCGGTGTTGGCCTCGGAGTCGATCCCGGGCATCTCGCCGCCCTCGAAGGCCGCGGCCTCGGCGCTGCGCGAGAACATGGCCTGCTCGTACTCGGCGAGCGCGGCCTCGGTGTCGTCCGGATGCGCTGCTATGGCCTTGCCGAGTTCGGCGCCGTCGAGCATGGCGAGGTTGGCGCCCTCGCCGTTGGGGGCCGCGAGGTGGGCGGCGTCACCGAGCAGGGTCACGCCCGGCACCCGGTCCCAGCGGTGCCCGGCCGGCAGGGCGTGCACGGAACGCAGGACCGGCGCCGTGTCGCTGTCGGTGATCAGCCCGGTGAGTTCCGGCGCCCAGCCCTCGAACTCCGCCGCGATCCGTGCGATCGCCGCGGCGGCATCGGTGAAGTCGATCGCGGCGAACCAGTCCAGCGGCTTGGCCAGCGCCACGTACATGTGCAGGGTGTCGCCGCTCTCCCGGTGGGCGAAGATCTCCCTGCCCGGCGAGGGCGCGATCATCATCCCGCCGCCGACCGCCTTCGCGGCGGCGGGGTGGCGGGTGTCGGCCTCGTACAGATAGGTCTCGACGAACGACGTGCCGGTGTACGTGGGTGTGGCGTCGGAGAGCAACGGCCGGACCCGTGACCATGCGCCGTCCGCACCGACCAGCAGGCTGGTGACGAGGGTGGTGCCGTCGGCGAAGGTGATCTCGTGGCGGCCGTCGCCGAGGGCACGTGTGCTGCTGACCTTGTGGCCCCACCGGACGGTGCCCGCCGGGAGCGAGTCGATCAGCATCTGCCGCAGCTCGCCGCGCATCGCCTCGGGGCGTCCGCCGGTGCCGTCGTCCTCCTTGTCGAGCAGGACGGTCCCGTCCGGGTCGAGGACCCGCATCGCCTCGCGGCCCTCCAGGACGATGGCGCGGAACTCGTCCATCAGACCGGCGGCGTGGAGGGCGAGCTGCCCGTTGTAGTCGTGGATGTCGAGCATCCCGCCCTGTGCGCGTGCCGACGGGGAGGCCTCCGCCTCGTAGACGGTGGCCGGGATGCCGTGGACGTGCAGAACGCGGGCGAGCGTGAGTCCGCCGAGTCCGGCGCCGATGATCGTGACAGGTGCCTGCATGGTGACTCCTCAGGGATTCGGGCCGCCCGGCGAGCTCCGGCGGCCTGTCCCTGGAAGGTGTCAGCCTCCGCCGACGAGTCACCTACATCGACCCGACAGCCACCGACGGCTCGCCTACATCCGACCGACAGCGTCGGACTGGCCCAGAAAATCGAACACATGCTTGAATTCGGCCATGCGACCGTTCCCCGACGACCTCGCCCAGGCGCAGCAGGACTGGAGCGCCACCTACCGCCGGCTCGCCGAGCACCCCGGCCGCACCGAGCTGCGCCGGCGCCTCCATCAGCTCTCGGCCCGGCTGTACTTCCACCCCTACTGGCAGCAACGGCGTCCGAGCCCCGCAGCCTGGTGGGAACTGCGTGACCTGGGCCGATCACACGGAAACCCCCGTGAGCGGCTTCCTCGATGACACGCTGGAGTGCAGGCCCGGACATCCCGGATGATCCTGAAGGCATGGCCGGACCGATTCGCGTGATCGTGCATCCCCCGTCGCCCACGGGTGGCCGCCGCGTGCGCGTGGACGGCGAGATCCTCGGGCTGGCGTACAACGTGGCCGACGTCGCGGAGTTCCTCCGCCGGGCGGGCTTGGAGATCGACCCGGCGGACGTGGCCCACTCACCGTGGATCGACTGGCGGGGAGTGGGGCCGGAACACTGGGGCCCGGAGGCGTGAGGGAGGCTGCGATCACTCGCGGATCGCTGCGGAGCCGGAAGACGTGCGCGCCTTCCTCCTTCGCCGACGCCGGCCAACTCCCGAACTCGTCGATGCCCAAGCCGCTCAAGGTAGCCGGTCACCGCGCGACGACCGGGATGCGTACGGAAGGCGGATCTTGTGCACCGCCTCCCGTCCCCGATACAACCGTCCCGGGACCCGGCCAGCGACTGACCCGGGACTATCCGCACACTGCCGTTTCTTTCGTCAGCCTCGCGGAAGCTCCCCTGACGGGGCCGGCCGTCAGAAGTCGTACGGCTTCCTGGTGCTCCAGTTCAGCACGTCGGCCTCGGTCCAGCTGAACTGCGGCTTCTGGCCCTTCATGACGACGGAGTAGAAGGGGCCGTCGTGACCGTTCGCGCCCCGCAGCGCGATGGCGAGCGACTGCGCCGTGCGGTGCTTCGAGCCGTAGTCGAAGAGGTTCACCGCGCTGTAGGCCGTGCCTCCGGGTCGGAGCGTGATGTGCTTGTCGCCGCCCGGGTTGTCCTTCTTGGAGTGCGGCAGGGCGACGTAGTGGACGTTCCAGTCGAGTACCACCGCCGGGTACGAGGTGACCCAGCAGGGCTTGGTGCCCTCGTTCACGGCGGTGATCAGCAGGTGGTCGCCCTGCTGACCGGCGAACCGGTGCACGGCGGTGACCAGCATCTCGTCTCCGCGGCACTGCTGGGCGCCGGCCGTCGTGCCAGTACCGCCGGAGGCGGTCGCGGGGCGTGCGCCCTGCTTGGTGTCACCGCTGCTGCCGGCCTGCTCCGCGCCGCCCTTGCCGCCCCCGTTGGACGCGGACCGGATCTGCGCGGCACCGGCGGCGTGGTCGCCGCCCGCCGCCTTCGAGCCGTCGCCGGAGCCGCCGCAGGCGGTCAGGCCCAGCGCCAGCGCGCCGGTGACGGCGGCCAGGGCGGCGGAACGGGCGATACGGCGCGTACGGTGCGTGGTCATGATGAAAGCTCCCCCATGGTCTGCTGTTTCGCTGCACCCCATGAGATGCCGCCTCGGCAGGCACCGTTCAGTCGGTTCTGTCCGCATTCGGTAACAGCAACTGGGCCCAGACACACCGGAGTTCAGGACCGACTGGCGGCCCAGCGGCCCCGCACAGCAACAAGCCCCCTGCCCGCGGCACGCCACCGCAGGCAGGGGGCTTGATCGTTCCGGCTTACTTCTTCTTGCCCTGGTTCTTGACCGCCTCGATCGCCGCCGCGGCCGCCTCCGGGTCGAGGTATTTGCCGCCGGGGGTGACCGGCTTGAAGTCGGTGTCGAGCTCGTAGTACAGCGGGATGCCGGTCGGGATGTTCAGGCCCGCGATGTCCGCGTCCGAGATGCCGTCCAGGTGCTTGACCAGGGCGCGGAGGCTGTTGCCGTGGGCGGCGACGAGGACCGTGCGGCCGGCCAGGAGGTCCGGGACGATGCCGTCGTACCAGTACGGGAGCATGCGGACGACGACGTCCTTCAGGCACTCCGTACGGGGGCGCAGCTCCGGCGGGATCGACGCGTAGCGCGGGTCGGAGGACTGGGAGAACTCCGTGCCGTCCTCGAGCGGGGGCGGCGGGGTGTCGTACGAGCGGCGCCACAGCATGAACTGCTCCTCGCCGAACTCCGCGAGGGTCTGCGCCTTGTCCTTGCCCTGAAGGGCGCCGTAGTGGCGCTCGTTCAGGCGCCAGCTGCGGTGGACCGGGATCCAGTGGCGGTCCGCGGACTCCAGCGCGAGCTGCGCCGTGCGGATCGCGCGCTTCTGGAGGGACGTGTGGACCACGTCGGGCAGGAGGTCGGCGTCCTTCAGGAGCTCGCCACCGCGGACTGCCTCCTTCTCGCCCTTCTCGTTGAGGTTCACGTCCACCCAGCCGGTGAACAGGTTCTTCGCGTTCCACTCGCTCTCGCCGTGGCGGAGGAGGATCAGCTTGTACGGTGCGTCGGCCATGTCCCAGAGCGTAATCCACGCATTCGGGCCACAGGAGACCCGCCCAGCAGGCGGACGGTTGACGGCATCTGTTAATTGAGTGGCCGGACCCTTCGACCCATGCGTAAGTTGTGCCTGCTGTCTGCGCCACTTACGTCCATGGGGGATTCTCGATGTCAGTCGCCGGTCTGAGACGCGCCGCCCGGGAGACCGTCTCAGGGCTGCCCCGAGCGTTCTGGTGGCTGTGGACCAGCACCCTCGTCAACCGGCTCGGGGCGTTCGTCGCCACCTTCATGGCTCTGTACCTGACGATCGACCGCGGGTACTCCGCCTCCTACGCCGGTCTCGTCGCGTCCCTGCACGGGCTCGGCGGGGTGGTCTCCTCGCTCGGGGGCGGAGTCATGACCGACCGGCTCGGGCGGCGGCCCACCCTGCTGATCGCCCAGTCGTCGACCTCCGTCTCCGTCGCCCTCCTCGGGTTCGTGCACGGTCCCGTCGCCATCGCCGCCGTCGCGTTCCTGGTCGGCATGGCGTCCAACGCCTCCCGGCCCGCCGTCCAGGCGATGATGGCCGACATCGTGCGGCCCGAGGACCGGGTGCGGGCGTTCTCCCTCAACTACTGGGCCATCAACCTGGGGTTCGCCGTCTCCTCCATGGCCGCGGGCTTCATCGCCGAGTTCAGCTATCTCGCCGGGTTCCTGATCGAGGCCGGGATGACGGCCGTCTGCGCGGTCGTGGTCTTCCTGAAGCTGCCCGAGTCACGGCCGGTCGCCGGCGTCACCAAGGGGGCGAAGGAGGATGTCGGCCTCGGCGCAGTCGTCCGCGACAGGCGGTACATGGGCGTCGTCGGGCTGTCGTTCCTGGTCGCGCTGGTCTTTCAGCAGGGGTCCGTCGGGCTGCCCGTCGCGATGGGAGAGGCCGGGTTCACTCCCGCCGACTACGGCATGGCCATCGCCGTCAACGGCGTGCTGATCGTCGCGCTGCAGATCCCCGTCACACGGCTCATCGAACGCCGGGACCCCCGGCGGCTGCTCGTCGTCTCGTCCCTGCTGGCCGGGTACGGCTTCGGGCTCACCGCCTTCGCCGGGTCGGTCGGCGTCTTCGCACTCACGGTGTGTGTCTGGACTCTGGGCGAGATGATCAATGCCCCCACGCAGACGGGGTTGGTCGTCCGGCTCTCGCCCGTGCACGGGCGCGGGCGCTACCAGGGCGTGTACACCCTGTCCTGGTCCCTCGCCGCGCTCGTCGCTCCGCTGATGTCCGGGGTGGTGATCGACCGGTTCGGGGCCGCATGGCTGTGGGGGCTGTGCGCGGTCGTCGGCACGGCGGCCGCCGTCGGGTACGGCGCCCTTATGCGGCGGATTCCGCCGGAGGGGGCGGCGGCCACGGTTCCGGCCGCCGCCGGGGCCGAGGTGGCGGCGGGGTAGGCGCCTGCCACCCGGGGGGATGGAGGGCGTCGGAAGAGCCCCCGCCGCGCACCGAGGACATCAAGGCGCGGGGCGGGGAATCAAGCAACGCCCGGCACTCGGCGCGCAAAGGCCTAGTTGAAAGTCCCCTCGAACTTGCCGAAGTCGGGGTCGCCCTTGACGTGGCCCACGTCGTTGGTCGGCACGTCGTCCTGGTCGTCGGCGAGGACCTGGGCCGCGCCTGACAGCAGGATGGCCCCGGCGAGCGCGATGGCGGCCAGCACGGCGGATGCACGCATAAGCGTCTCCTTCGGTAGGTGTGTGCTTGCCGGAGGTATGCCGCCCGGCCGCCGTCAAGGAAGCGCCACGTGCTCACAAGCACCCGAATGCGTCGCACCGGGCGCCACCCGCATGGGCGTACGAGAAGCCATGACAAAGCCCCCCACCTGCGGTTGTCCGCCGGTGAAGGGCTTGTCGCCGTGGCTGTCGACCGGTGCCGGCGCTGTCAGGTCGCCGGCCGTCGGTCAGAAGCTGGCGTTCAGGCCGACCTGGTGCGGGAGGGCGCCGAGGGTGCCGCCGAGGGTGCCGAGGGCCGTCGCCTTGAGCGAGTCGAGCTCGGCCAGGGCGTCCGCGCTGCTGAGCGTCGTGGAGCCGGCGGTGAGGGAGACCTGCGGGGCCAGACCACCGGAGACGGCGTCGAGGTCGGCGTCGGAGATCTCGGCGGTCTGAACCTGGGGAGCGGAGTTCATGCTGAAACTGCCCTTCGCATGGATGTGCCAGAGGGGGGAGCGGCCCCGCGGGGGACAGAAGGCGGGGCTCGGTGCGCAGGATCAAACCACGGAGCGTGCCCGGCATCCAGTGCGAAGGCACCCGGAGCTGGGCAGTTGAAACGGCCGGCCACCCAAGCGTGTGGAGATGCACACGAATTGGGGGCAGCTTCTCTACACCTTGCGCCGCACAGGAAGCCGACAGGTGTTGCCCCGGCTGCCGCGAACAGGACAACTCCACATCAACAGAACTCATTCGCGCCGAAGTTGCGCACGGTTGCGCATTCACTGTGCAGATTCGGTCACGGATGCATCCGCGCGCCTTTCAGCACCTTGTCCACAGCGTTCTTCGGACCGTGGACCGCCATCCCCACCAGGTCCAGATCACCGGTTCCCACGGCCCGTACCGCCGCCCGGTTGTCGCGGTCGTTGCCCGTGGCGAACAGGTCGGACGTGAACAGCGACCGCGGCAGGGCCCGGGACAGCGCCCGCCCGTGGGCCGCCGTCAGCGTCTCCTTCGTACCCTCGAAGACCAGTACCGGCTGGCGGAACATCGGCAGGTACTGGACGCCGTCCGCGTCCTCGTACGGCTCGCCGATCACCTCGGGAACCGCCGTCCCCAGGCCGCTGACCAGGAACGCGGTCACGTTCAGCCGCTGCCAGGGCTCCAGGTCCGCCCGCAGCAGGACGGCGATCTTGGTGTCGAAGCGCATCGGTTCAGTGCTCATGCACCGAGACTGCCGACCGTCGTACGACCCCGTCTTGTACGTTCTTTGCATGGCCGCTCAGCGCCCCCGGCAGGAGGTCTCCGCCTGGCGCCCCCCGATACCCGGCGTCGTGGAGGTCTTCCACGCGCACTTCACCGAGTACGCCTATCCGATGCACGTGCACGAGGCGTGGACGCTGCTCATCGTGGACGACGGCGCCGTACGGTACGACCTCGACCGGCACGAGCACGGCACCCCGCACGACACGGTCACCCTCCTCCCGCCGCACGTCCCGCACAACGGCTCCCCCGCGACCCCGCACGGCTTCCGCAAGCGCGTCCTCTATCTCGACGGCACGCATCTGCGCGACGACCTCATCGGGGCCGCCGTCGACCAGCCGGACCTGCGCGACCCCGTGCTGCGGCGGCGCGTCGGGCAGTTGCACACCGCGCTCGCGCACGCCGGGGACGAGTTGGAGGCCGAGAGCAGGCTGACGTTCATCGGGGAGCGGCTGCGCTCCCAGCTGCGGCCGAGCGCCGGCGCCGACGCCCCCCGGCCCGATCCCGCCCTCGCCCGCCGCCTGCGCGAACTCCTGGACGAGCGCGTCGTCGACGGCCTCACCCTCGACGAGGCCGCGGGGCTCGTGCACGCCCATCCCGCGCATCTCGTACGGGCGTTCAGCACGGCCTACGGCATCGCACCGCACCAATATCTGAACTCCCGCCGCGTCGACCGCGCCCGCCGGCTCCTGCTCGACGGCCGGTCGCCGGGGGAGGTCGCGACCGCCACCGGGTTCTTCGACCAGTCCCATCTCACCCGGCATTTCCGGAAGTTGGTGGGGGTGACCCCGGGGCGTTATGCGAAGAACGTGTGACAAGGCCGCCCTTGCGGGGCTCGCGCCCGTATCTTCCGGCTCATGGACTGGCATGAGTGGCACGATGCGTACGACTCACCCGACTCCTATCTCCGCCGGCGCCTGGCCCTCGTTCAGGAACGCATCCGGCTCGCCCTCGACGAGGCCCCGCCCGGCCCGCTCACCGCGGTGAGCCTCTGCGCCGGGCAGGGCCGCGATCTGATCGGTGTGCTCCACGACCACCCCCGACGGGCCGACGTCCGGGCCCGGCTGGTCGAGCTGGACGAACGCAACGTCACGGTGGCACGGGCCGCGGCGCGGGCCGCGGGGCTGCCGGACGTCGAAGTCCTCGCCGGGGACGCCTCGCTGACCGACCACTACGCCCCTCTCGCGCCCGCCGACCTGGTCCTCGTCTGCGGAGTGCTCGGCAATCTGGTCGACGCCGACGTCGAGCGGACGATCGACCACCTCACGCAACTCTGCCGGCCCGGCGGCACGGTCGTCTGGACCCGCACCCGGCACTTCGAGCCCGACCTGGTGCCCCAGATCTGCGCCTGGCTGGAGGAGCGGGAGTTCAAGCGGCTGTGGGTCTCCGACCCCACCCTCGGCTACGGCGTCGGAGCCCACCGGTTCGCCGGTGAGCCACGGCCGCTGAACCCCGGGCAGCGCATGTTCGACTTCATCGGCTACGACACCCTCCGCCGGGGCTGAGCAGCAGCCGGAGCCTGCCTACAGCTCGCGCTGTGCCTCGTACAGGTTCCGTGGCCGGACCTCGTTCGTCGTGGGATACAGCTCCAGCCGCGCATGCAGGTCCCCGGTGAAGTCCGGCACGTCGATCTGGTCGAACTCCGTGACCTCGTCGACGCCGACGGTCGCGGAGTACGGCGCGAGTCCGTCGATCTTCACCAGGCCCGCCCTCCCGTTCGTCACCCGGACGTTCCAGTGGGTGAAGCGGGCGCCGTACAGGGGGCCTGCGTTCGCGTCGCCCCCGTGGCGGCCGTTGTTGTCGACGGTGATGTCGGTGCGGACGTTCGCGAAGGGCAGGCCCCGGTGGGAGTCGAAGGTGCCCATCTGCATGGTGCCGCGCGACCAGACGTTGTAGGAGGACAGGCCCTCGACGTTGATGCCGTGCAGCTGCGTCCCCTCCGGGGCCGGGACCGTGCGCTGTTCGATCGTGAAGTCCTCGATCAGGTTGTCGTGCGAGCCCTCCCGGCAGAAGTAGGGGTGGTGTTCGCCGCGGCCGCCGACCCTGGTGCGGCGCAGGGTGCAGGAGGACGCGGCGACCAGGCCGAATCCGTTGTCGACGTTGCGTACGGTCACGTCCTCCACCCAGCAGTCGTACGCGCACTGCAGCGCGACGCCGTTGTAGCCCTTGTCGAGGAGGTGCGGCGACTGGGAGGTCTCCATCACGTCGAGGGTGAGCCCTTCGACGCCCGCTCCCGTCAACTCCCCTGCATGCGTGGTGAATTGGGGACTCCATTCGGGGCGCAGGTCGAGCGGGAGCGGGCGCTCCAGCGTGACCCTGCGGCCGCGGACGCGGGCCACCCGGACCGGCCACTCGTAGGGGACGTACGACAGCAGCTTGGTCTTGTCCTGCCAGGAGTACGCCGCCGGGCCGGGGCCGCCGCCCGACATGTGCTGGAGGAGGGTGTGGCCGGCGTCGTCGGCGATGCGCAGCAGGACAAGGCGGCCGGGGCACAGCCGTGACGGGTCGGCGACCGTCACCGTCCAGTCCCCTTGCCGCGCGGGCTCCACGGCCGTCAAGGGCTCCCACTCGTCCCGCTTGTTGCCGGTCCAGCCCTCGAAGGGCCAGGTCTGGGCCCTGATGGCGGCGACCAGTGATTCCCAGCGGGCCTGTGGGGCCAGCCAGATCAGACCGCCCGCCCAGGACCAGGCCGACTTGGTGCCGCCGTATCGGGAGCCGTAGACACCGATCAGCTCGGTGAGGCTTTTCGTCGCGTACAGCGTCGTACGGCCGCTTCCGGCGCCGCGCAGCACGACGTTGTCGTACCCGATGCGGATGAGGCCGTCGATGCGGAAGGTCCCCGGCGGGATGGTGACCGTGCCGCCTCCGGCCCTCCCGGCAGCGGCGAGGGCACGGTTGATCGCGGGGGCGCAGTCGGTCGAACCGCCCGCCTCGGCGCCGTAGTCCCGTACGTCGGCCACCGCGGCTCGGCGGGGCAGGCGCGCCGCCCCGCGCAGGCAGCCGGCCCGGCCGACGTACGGGATCTGCGGGTGGGTGAAGGGGGTGCGGGTGAACTCCCGCCAGATGCCGGGGACCTGGCCGCCGGTCGGGGCGGCGGAGGCGGGTGTGCCGGTCGCCGCGGCGGCTGCGACAGCGGTGGCACCGGCGAGAAGACTCCGTCTGGTCATGCCCTGGTGCGCCGTGCTCATTCCGTACGTCCTTTCCATGCGGCTCTTCATGGATATGAACGACGTTCAGATCTGCGTCGGTCGTGAGCATGCCATGAGGGAACGTGGCCGGAAAGGGGGCGTGCGGAAGTTATTCAGCAGAGCGCTGGGTCAGGTGCGTGAACGCATCCAGGTTGCGCGTCGGCTCTCCCCGCGCCACCCGCCATGCGTACTCCTTGCGGATCGCGGACGCGAAGCCGAGTTCCAGGAGGGTGTTGAAGCTGCCGTCCGCCGCCTCCAGGACCTGGCCGAGCAGGCGGTCGATCTCCTCGGGGGTGACGGCGGAGAGGGGGAGCTTGCCCGCGACGTAGATGTCGCCGAGCGGGTCGACGGCGTAACTCACGCCGTACAGCTTGAGGTTGCGTTCCAGGAGCCAGCGGTGGACGCCGGGCTCGTTCTCGTCGGGGTGGCGGATGACGAAGGCGTTGAGGGAGAGGGAGTGGCGGCCGACGAGGAGGGAGACGGTCGTCTTCAGCTTTCTGGTGCCGGGGAGCTGTACGACGTAGTTGCCGGGGGCGGGGCTCTCCCATTCGAGTTCGGCGTCCTTCAGGACGCCCTCGATCACCTGTGCGGCTTTCTCTGCATCAGCCATGGTGGGAGCGTACGCGACGCCGGTGCGACTGCATCGCGGCCGTGTAGACGTCCGCCGTGGTGGCGGCCGCGGTGTCCCAGCCGAAGGACTGCGCGTGCTCGGCGGCGGCCGCACCCATGCGGGAAGGGAGCGTCGGGTCGTCGGCGAATTCGGACAGCACGCGCGCGTAGTCGGCCGGATGGTGACCGCGTACGAGGAAGCCGGTCTTCCTGTCGCTCACGGCCACCGGCAGTCCGCCGACCGAGGCCGCGAGCACCGGTGTGCCGGCCGCCTGCGCCTCGATGGCGACCAGGCCGAAGGACTCGCTGTAGGACGGCATGACCAGGACGGACGCGGCCCGGAACCAGTCCGCGAGCTGGTCCTGGCCGACCGGCGGGCGGAAGCGCACCACGTCCGCGATGCCCAGGCGGGCGGCGAGTTTCTGCAGGCCCTCGGGCTTGGCGAGGCCGCTGCCGCTGGGGCCGCCGACGATCGGTACGACGATGCGGGAGCGCAGTTCGGGGCGCTCGTCGAGGAGGACGGCGACCGCGCGCAGCAGCACGTCCGGGGCCTTCAGGGGCTGGATGCGGCCCGCGAAGAGGGGGATCAGGGCATCCTGCGGGAGGTCGAGGCGGGCGCGGGCGGCGGCGCGGCCGTCGGCCGGACGGAAGCGGTCCAGATTGACGCCAGGGTGGACCACGGCGACCTTGCCGGGATCGGCCGAGTAGTGCCGTACCAGCTCGTCGGCCTCCTCGGCGGTGTTGGCGATGAGCCGGTCGGCCGCCTCGACGATCTGGGTCTCGCCGATCACGCGGGCGGCGGGCTCGGGGGTGTCGCCGTCGGCCAGGTTGGCGTTCTTGACCTTGGCCATGGTGTGCATGGCATGCACCAGGGGGGCACCCCAGCGCTGGGCGGCGAGCCAGCCGACGTGGCCGGAGAGCCAGTAGTGGGAGTGCACGAGGTCGTAGTAGCCGGGACGGTGGCCCGCCCAGGCCTGCATCACCCCGTGTGTGAAGGCACACAGCTGAGCCGGGAGTTCCTCCTTGGCCAGGCCCTCGTACGGGCCCGCGTCGACGTGCCGGACGAGGACGCCGGGAGCCAGCTCGACGCTCGGAGGGAGGGCGGCCGTGGTCGCGCGCGTGAAGATCTCCACCTCGATGTTGATCGCGGCGAGGCGCTGCGCGAGCTCCACGATGTAGACGTTCATGCCGCCGGCGTCGCCCGTGCCGGGCTGGTGGAGCGGTGAGGTGTGCACGGAGAGCATGGCCACGCGGCGCGGGCGGCGGTGCAGCCTCAGCCGCGGGGGCGTTGCCTGGGAGCGTCGCCCGAGCCTGCTGACGTACTGGCTCACGTGGCGTTCCTCCTTGTACGGGCATGCCTGGGGGAGGGTGTGGGGCGCCCTCCAAGGGAGGCAACAGCGCGGGGAGGTGTTCCCATCCCCCGCCGAGGCGATTTTGCCGAGGCATTACCGGGGATCGCTCAACCGTTCGACACTTGGGTGCGTGGGGTCGCGTACCGGCCGCATACCCTCGTAGGCATGACTTCCCGCGCCACGCCCCGCCCTGTGGGAACCGTGACGCGCGGGACGACCAACCCCAACCGGCTGCGCCGCATGGACCGCTGGATCGCGGCCACGCACGGCGCCGAACTGCGCCGCGCCGCCGATCCCGTCGCCGTCGACCTCGGTTACGGCGCCGCCCCCTGGACGGCCGTCGAACTCCTCACCCGGCTCCGCACGGCGGCGCCCCGCACCCGCGTGGTCGGCGTCGAGATCGAACCGGCCCGGGTGACGGCGGCCAAGCCGTACGAGCGCGACGGGCTCGCCTTCCGGCACGGCGGGTTCGAGATCCCCCTCCCCCAGCGGCCGCATCTCGTCCGCGCGGCCAACGTGCTGCGGCAGTACGACGAGGCCGAGGTCGCCGCGGTGTGGCAGCGGCTGTGCGCCCGGCTGGCCCCGGCGACCGCGCACTCCCGCGGCGGGCTGCTGGTCGAGGGGACCTGTGACGAGATCGGGCGCCGGCACGTGTGGGTCGCGCTCGGGCCCGAGGGGCCGCGGACGGTCACCTTCGCGACCCGGCTCGGCTCCCTGGACCGGCCCTCGGACCTCGCCGAGCGCCTCCCCAAGGCGCTCATCCACCGCAACGTCCCCGGCGAACCCGTGCACGCCTTCCTGCGCGACTTCGACCGCGCCTGGTCCGCCGCCGCGCCCTACGCCTCCTACGGAGCCCGCCAGCGCTGGATGCGTGCGGTGCGGGATCTGACTTCCGACTGGCCGGTGACGGACGGGGCCGGGCGGTGGCGGCAGGGCGAAGTGACGGTGACCTGGGAGGCGTTGGCGCCCCGCAGCTGACCGTTCTTCACCCCTGACCTGCGGGGAACGATCTCCGTGAGTCGTTCGTCACAAAGGCGGGGAGATCGCGTACGGCACCTGGGAGGGGGAAATCCGACGTGCGTGCAGCTCTGTCGCTTTGCGCGTCGGCGTGGCACGATCCCCCAGGCGTCGTAAGTTACTGACGGTAAATCAGGTTTGGGGGTAGCGGTATGGGTACGGGCAAGCGCGGCCTCATCGCGATGGCCGTGACCGTGGTCTGCGCGGTCACCGTGCTGGCGTCGCCGGGGACGGCGTTCGCGAATGCCGGCCGGACGCCCTCCCCCAGCTCCTCTCCCTCCCCGGACCCGTCCGGCTCCGCGACTCCCGCGCCGAGCAAGGACCTTGAGGCGATCCGCGAGAAGCTCGACCAGCTCTACCACGACGCCGCCGTCGCCACGGACGCGTACAACGCGGCCGAGGAGAAGGCCAAGCAGCAGTCCGCCGCGATCGTGGACCTGGCACAGAAGATCGTCAAGGGGCAGCAGAAGCTGGACGAGTTGAAGCGGCGGGCGGGCGCCGCGGCCGCCGCCCAGTACCGCACCGGCGGACTGCCCGACGAGGCCCAGCTGCTGCTCAGCGACAACCCGCAGCAGTTCCTCGACGGAGCGGGCCGGGTGCTGGAGGGCGAGCGCGCGACCAAGGGCCTGATCGTGGAAATGGCCCGCACCCAGCAGGACTTGAAGCAGTACGCCGCGGACGCCGCCGACCAGTGGAACAAGCTGGAGGCGGGCCGCAAGGCGAAGGACGCCGCCCGGAAGAAGATCAAGCAGCAGATCGCGGCCGCCGAGAAGCTCGAGAGCCGGCTGGAGAAGAAGGAGAAGGAGCGCCTCGCCGAGCTGGATCAGGAGGCCGCCCTCCAGGCACAGACCGCGTGGCTGGACTCCGGGATCCTCGACGAGATCAACGGCAAGGCGTCCGAGCTGGGCAAGAAGGCGGTCGCCTACGCCACGGCGCAGATCGGGAAGCCGTACGAATGGGGTGCCGAGGGCCCGGAGACGTACGACTGCTCGGGGCTGACCTCACAGGCCTGGGCGGCTGCGGGGCACGCCATTCCGCGCACCTCGCAGGAGCAGTGGAAGCAGCTGCAGCACGTCGACATCAAGGACATGCGGCCCGGCGACCTCATCATCTACTTCGACGACGCCAGCCATGTCGGGATGTACATCGGCGACGGTGCGATCGTGCACGCGCCGCGGCCCGGGCGGACGGTGACGATCACGGGGGCGGGGTCCATGCCGATCCTCGGGGTCGTACGGCCGGACGCGTGAGAACGAGCGGGTCAGGGACATATGGGGGCAGTTGGGGTGGGCGCGTGAAGCCCGTCACGTGACCCACTGCACGTTGAACAGCCCCGCAAACCCATGCTGGACGTGACGTTCGTCATTCCTGTGCCGTGCCCCTCCTGTCCAACTGCGGTACGGATCGCGGCATATGACAGTGGCGCCTGGCCAAGCAGCGTGTCTCACGCCATTCCTTTACCGCGCCGGCACCCGCTATGGTCCCCGTCGGTGGATCGAGATCTCTCGCTCCACCTGCCCTCGGGGGGAGGGAAGGAACTCAACACGATGCCCGTACCCATACCGCGGCAGCGAGCGATCCCGGCCGCGGAGAGTGGTCAGGCGCAGGCCGCGCAACAAGGCGGCACCTCCACGGATCAGACCCCGCGCAAGGAAGCCACGGTCGACAAGAACGCCGCCACCACCACGAACCTGACGCTGCTGCTGATCGAGGACGATCCCGGCGGCTCCACCGTCATACCCGAGCTGCAGGACTCGGCCGGCCGTCCGATCCGCGTCCGCGCCGCCCGCAACCTCACCGAGGCCGCGCGGCTGCTGACCGACGACGTCCACTGCATCCTGCTGGACCTCGCGCTGCCGGCCCCCGGCCGCAGCGATGACGACGACGAGCTCGCCGTGCTCAAGCACGTACTGGAGCTCGCGCCCCGGCACGCCGTCCTCGCGCTCACCGCGTCCGGCGACGCCGAGCGCGCCGCCGAGGCGGTACGGGTCGGCGCCCAGGACTACCTTTTCCGGGACGAACTGGACGGCCGACTGCTGAGCCGGGCGATCCGCTACGCCGTGGAGCGGAAACGTTCCGACACGGCCGAGCGGCGGCTCGCCGAGGGCCGGGTGCGGGCGCAGGAGAACCGGCGCCTGGAGCGGGGGCTGCTCCCTACGCCGCTGCTGGAGGGCTCGTCGCTGCGGTTCGCCGCGCGGTACCGGCCGGGGCGGTCGCGGGCGCTGCTCGGGGGTGACTTCTACGACGTCGTACGGACGCCGGACGGCACCGTGCACGCCATGATCGGCGACGTCTGCGGGCACGGCCCGGACGAGGCGGCGCTCGGCGTGGAGCTGCGGATCGCCTGGCGGGCGCTCACCCTGGCGGGGCTGTGCGGTGACGAACTGCTCGGGACGCTGCAGCAGGTGCTGGAGCACGAGCGGTCCGACGACGAGATCTTCGCGACGCTCTGCACGGTGGACATCTCGCCGGACGAGCGGCGGGCCGGGCTGTGTCTGGCCGGGCATCCGTCACCGCTGATCGCCCGGCCGGGGCGGACGGCGAAGCTGCTGCCGTACGACAACAACGGGCCTGCCCTCGGGCTGCTGCCGGGGGCGCGGTGGCCTCGGATGCAGGTGGAGCTGGGGCGGGAGTGGAGCCTGATGCTCTACACCGACGGGCTGATCGAGGGCCGGGCCGGGGAGGGGCGGCTTGAGCGGCTGGGGCAGGACGGGATGGTGGAGATGGTTCGACGGCAGTTGGCCGAGGGGTTGCGGGGCGAGGCGTTGCTTCGGGCTGCCGTGAATGAGGTTCGTGAGCTCAATGGGGGCGAGCTGACGGATGATGTTGCAGTGCTGCTGCTGGACCGGGGGGCTTGAGCGGCAAACGTGGCTGGTCGCGCCCCGCGGCGGAGCCGCAGATGAATACAGCCTCGCGCCCCTGAAGGGGCACTTCAGCGGCCGCCGTTGTACGGGCCGTAAGGGCCGTCGCTGCTGGAGCCCCTGTGGTTGCGGCCGCCGCCTGCGAGGCCGCGGAGGGCCGGGCGGACGTCGACCATGTAGACGATGCTGGCCACCAGGCCTATGGCGGGCAGGAACGACAGGATCGGGAAGATGAGGTTCACCACGAAGGCGATGGCGAGGATGATCAGCCAGAACGGCTTGGTCTGCTTGCCGACTGCGCGATAGCCGTCCTCGCGGCGGATGGCCGCGTCGATCAGCGCGAAGCCGCTGAAAAGGATCAGGGCCATGCTCAGCAGCCACATCAACCCTGCGAATCCCTGCATCAGCACTACGTCCACCACCCGACTCGGCTTGTCCCTACGCGGTCACCGTACCCGTTCCCGAACACCGGCTACCCGCACAACGGGCCGGGCGCTCCAGGAGTGCCCGACCCGTTACCGATCACCCGTCCGTGTTACTTCGCGGGCGGCGTCGTCTTCTTCGCGGTGGTGGTGGTCTTGCGGGCCGGCGCCTTCTTGGCGGCGGCGGGCTTCTTCGCCGGAGCGGGGGTGGCCGTGGCCTCGGCCGGCTTGGCGGCGTCTTCCTTGACCGCGGCCGGCTCGGCCTTCGGCTCGACGGCGATGGCGAGGTCCTCGATCTCCTCGGCCGCCTCGCCGCGCCAGGTCTTCACGGCCTGCTCACCGTGCTCGGCGACCTTCTCGTAGGTCTCCCGGGCCTTCACGGCGTACTCGGCGGCGACGCCGACACCGCGCAGCGCGAGGTCCTGGGCCGACTCGCCGAGCTTCTTCAGGTCGGCGTCGATGGTGGAGCCGAGCTTCTTGATGTCACCGTCGAGGGTCGCCAGGAACTCGGTGACCTTGGCCTGGAGGTTCTCCTGGGTCTCCTTGACCTTGGCACCGGCCTCCTTGGCGCGGGCCTGGGCCTTCTCCTGGACGGCCTTCGGGTCGGTGGTGCGGACGGCCTCGAAACGGGCCGGGGCCTCGGCGCGCAGCTGCTCCACGAGGCCGGGCACCTTCTTGGCCTGCTGAAGGGCCAGGTCGGCGGTGCCGGCGGCGAAGTAGAGCGGCGTCGGGTCGCTGAGGGTCTTGCGGAGGTCGTCGGTGATGGCCATGGTGATGGTCCTCCCGGGTCGCTTGCAGCTGAGGGTTTTGGTGGCCGCGGGCAGCGTGGCCGGTCTGCTCAACCGGTGGGCCGCTGCGGGTCGTGCGGTTCGGCATCGTTGCCGTCGGACGTGCGGGGGCGGCGCGTGGCGGACCTGCGTCCGCCGGCCGTGCGGGTCTTGCGGGTACGGCGCTCACCGGTCTGCTCGCCGTCCTCCTCGCGGGGGCGGCGTATCGCAGCGTCGGTGTCCTCAACGTCCCGGGCGTCCGTGGCGCCCTGGCCGGGCTCGGCGGACAGGACCACCGCGCCCGCGTCCGGGGGCACCTCGGTCACCTCGTCCGCCGCGCCGGCGATCCCGAACCCGTTCTCCTTGCGGAAGGACTCGTAGATCTGGAGCAGCACCTGCTTCTGCCGCTCGTTCAGCGTGGGATCGGCGAGGATGACGGCACGCGTCTCCACCTCGTCCCGGTCCCGCTCGGCGTCGAGAATGCCGGCGCGGACGTACAGCGTCTCGGCGGAGATCCGCAGCGCCTTGGCGACCTGCTGCAGCACCTCCGCGCTCGGCTTGCGCAGCCCGCGCTCGATCTGGCTCAGATACGGATTGGACACCCCGGCGGCGTCGGCGAGCTGCCTGAGCGACAGCTGCGCGGTGCGCCGCTGCTCGCGCAGGTATTCGCCGAGATTGCCGACGTTGAGCGATGCCATGCCTCCACCTTGCACCATCCTCGCTAACTATTGCAAGCAGCCGCTTGCAATAGTGCGCCATGCCACTCGGGAGGGTGCATCGGCCCGGGGCCGGACGCTCTCACGCCAGGCGCCCCGAGCGTCAGCGCCCGGCGCGACGGTCCCTGAGCCACTCCTCCAGTACGGCGAAGTCCGCGTCGGTGAGCCCGTACCGGTGGTCGACCCGGTGCAGCAGGGCGGGGGCCGGATGGTGTGCGGCGACCCAGGCACGGTCGGCGGGGGTGATCTCGTCGTCGACCCAGATGAAGGGCCGGCCGTCCGCCCGGGCCACCAGGGGCCGGGTCTTCCAGTGCAGCGGCGTCGCCGGCTCGTCCTCGTCCGGCCAGTCCACCGAGGGCAGCGGGGGCAGGCCGAGCCAGGGCGCGACGCAGACGTTCGCGTCGTCCAGCCAGGTCGTCGCCCACACCAGCTCGCAGTCCAGCGCCACGAGTCGCGCGCCGAGGGCGGGGTCGATGCGTTTCAGCAGCGGCTGCCCGGCGACCGCCGCCCGCGGCAGCGGAAAGCGCGGCTCGTACGACGGGTACGGGTGCGCCGAGCCGACCGGGATCAGCGTCCCGTCGATGTCGAGGAAGAGCAGCATCAGCCCTCGAAACCCCGCTCCGCCAGGATCTTGTCGATGCGCGCCCGGTGCGCCGCCTCCCACGCGTCCAGCGACTCACCGGCCTCCTTCGCGAGCTTGGCCCGGGCGGCCGTGAGCACCTCGGCACCACGGGCGGCGGGCACGGAGACGACGCCCTCCTCGTCGGCCACGACGATGTCGCCCGCCTCGACGCGTACGCCACCGCACGTCACCGGCTCGCCCAGCGGCCGTACGACCGACTTGGCGCCCGGGATCGGGATGACACCGCGGGCGAACACCGGGAACCGTGCCTGACGCACCTCGGCGAGGTCGCGGATCAGCCCGTCCAGCACGAAGGCGGCGACGCCGCGCCGCTGGGCGACGGCGCAGACGTTGCCGCCCGCGAGCGCCCAGTCCAGGTCGCCGGACTCCACGACGACGACCGATCCGGGCTCGGCGCGGTGGATGGCGGCGTGCAGCATCAGGTTGTCGCCGGGCGGGCAGCTGACGGTGAAGGCCGGTCCCGCCACCCGCCCGTGCGGCCCCCACAGAGGACGGATCCCGATGTCCATGACCTGTCCGCGGCCCAGGAGGTCGGCGAGGGCGGTGGTGGGAACGGCCCGGAACTCGGTGGCGTCAGTCATACCTCGGACGTTATCGTCCGGTGCATGACTGCCGGGTCGGCCTTGTGCCGTGAGCGAGTTGGGTGCCCGGCCTCTGAGTGAGGCCAGGGCGGGCGCGAAGCCCGCCCCTTTCTCTGCGCCGCCTTCGAATCCTTCGGAAGACACCAGCTGCAGAGAAAGAAGAGAATGCCCGACGACGACAACAAGAAGTTCATCGACTTCAATCAGCAGGTCATCGACGAGTTCCGCGCCCACCACGGCCGTGTCGGCGGCCCCTTCGAGGGCGGCCGGCTGCTCCTGCTGACCACCACCGGCGCCCGCACCGGCACCCCGCACACCAATCCCGTCGCCTACTTCCCCGACGGCGGGGAACGCGTCCTGGTCATCGCCTCCGCGGCCGGCTCCCCCAAGCACCCGGACTGGTACCACAACCTCCTCGCCCACCCCCGGGTCACCGTGGAGAGCGGTGTGTTCACATACGAGGCCGAGGCCGTCGTACTGGCCGGCCAGGAGCGGGAACAGGCCTGGGCGCGGGCGGTGGAGGCCGACCCCGGCTGGGCGGAGTACCAGCGGAAGACCGAGCGGGTCCTCCCGGTGGTCGCCCTGCACGCGATCACCGACGGGGGCCCCGGGAAGATCAACGCCTCCTCGCCGGGCGAGGCGATCAAGGTGGTGCACGACGCCTTCCGCCGTGAACTCTCCCTGATCCGCAAGGAGTTGGCGGCAGGCGACGGCACCCTCGGCGCCCAGCTGCGCGTCAACTGTCTGACCTTCTGCCAGGGGCTGCACAACCACCACACCGGCGAGGACACGATGATGTTCCCGTTCCTCGCCGACCGCCGCCCCGAAGCGAGCCCCGTTCTCAAGCGCCTGAGCGAGGAGCACGAGCAGATCGCCGTCCTGGTGGCGGAGCTGCGCCGCGCGCTGGCCGACAAGGACCCGGCCGCGGCCCGTGCCGAGGTCGAGCGCCTCACCCTCGACCTCGAAGCCCATCTGACGTACGAGGAGCAGGAGTTGATCCCCCTCCTCGACGCCCCGGCCTGACCCGCGGGCGGCCGCTGCCGGCCTCGGCCCGCCGGGCTAGAACGGCAGCGGCCGCCCGTGCACCACCTCCAGCCGCGAGACCGCCCGGGTCAGCACGACATACAGCCGGTGCAGCCCGCGCGCCTCCGCCTCCGCGATCGCCGCGGGCTCGACGGCGACGACATGGTCGTACTCCAGTCCCTTGACGAGCGCCGCCGGTACGACGGTCACGCGGGCGCCCAGCTCCTCCGGTCCGGCAGACCTGATCCCGGCCGCGCCGAGCGCCTGGGTCACCCGCTCCACATCGGCGTCGGCGGCCACGACCCCGACCGATCCCTCATGACCGAGCGCATCGCGTACGGCGTCCACGACCGCACCCGGCAGATCGGCCCCCGCCTCCCGCACCCTCAGCTCGCCGTCCCTGCGCAGGGACCGCCCCGCCGGAACATCGACGTCCAGCCGCTCCAGCAGCCGGTTGGCGAGTGCGACGACGGCCCGGGGCACCCGGAACCCGGTGGTCAGCGGCACCACGGCCGCGTCCGGTTTCCCCAGGTGCCGCAGGACCGTGTCCCAGGAGCGCGCCGCCCAGGGCGTGGTCCCCTGTGCCAGATCGCCGAGCACGGTGAGCGACCCGAACGGCGCGCGCCGCGCGATGGCCCGGCACTCCATGGGGGAGAGGTCCTGCGCCTCGTCGACGACGACATGGCCGTACCCCTCGGGATGCCCGACGAGCCCGGCCACCTCGTCGAGGAGCACCAGGTCGGCGGCCGACCAGCGGGCCGACTTCCACGACCGCGGAGGCTTGGCCCACAGCAGTGCCCGCTGCTCGTCGTCGTCCAGCAGCCCGTCGGCGGCGGCAGCCAAGACCTGTCCGTCCACGAGTAGGTGGGCAACGACCTCCTCGGGCCGCACCCGTGGCCACACGGCGTCGACATACGCCTTGACCGCCCGCGCCCGCGAGATCCTCTGCACCCAGGCGTTCGACTGCGGCCCGGCCCGCCGCTCGGCCTGCTCCTGAATGCACCGCACGACCCGCATCCGCACCCGCTCACGCCCGATCCCGTACGGCGGATCCTCGCGCCGTACGCCCTCGACGATCCGCACGAGTTCGCCGGCCCCCACCCGCCACCGGTACGAACCGTCGTCCACGGAAAGGGGCTCGACCCCTTCACCGGAGACACGCGCGTACAGCGCCCGGCGCAGCACCTCCGCCATCCGGGCGTCGTGCTTGACCACGGCGGCCCGCTCGCTGTCGGTCCCCCTGACCGGGTGCACGCCGATCACCTCCTGGAGGGTCGACTGCCGTACGCCCGTCTCGCCGAGGGCCGGAAGCACCTGGGAGATGTAGGAGAGGAAGGTCCGGTTGGGCCCGAGGATGAGCAGTCCGCCGCGCTTCATGCGCTGCGGATGGGTGTAGAGGAGATAAGCGGCCCGGTGCAGCCCGACGGCGGTCTTGCCGGTGCCGGGAGCGCCCTGCACGCACACGGAAACGCCCAGATCTCCTCGTACGAGATCGTCCTGCTCGGGCTGGATGGTCGCCGCGATGTCCCGCATGGGGCCGACGCGGGGCCGTTCGATCTCCCGGGCGACGATGTCGCTGGCCCGGGACTCGCCGCGGTCGAGGTGCTCGTCCTCCAGACCGGTGAGGTCGGCGGAGTCCCCGCGGCTGTACGGGGCCCAGCCGAACCGGCGGCGGACCGCAACGCCCTGTGGGTCGCCGGCGCTCGCCTGGTAGAAGGCGCGGGAGACGGGCGCCCGCCAGTCGACGACCAGCGGCGGGGCGGCGACGTCCTCGCTGATCCGCAGCCGCCCGATGTGCAGTGACTGCTCGGCGGTGTCCAGCCGCCCGAAGAACAACGGCCCTTCGGGCAGCTCGCGCATCTCCTTCGCCCGACTGCGCAGCCGGTACCCGAGCACTTCCGCGTCGGCACCGGAGGCGGAGACGTCCTCGCCGGTGACGACCTGCTCCTGGGCACCGTCGACCATGGCGGCCAGGGCGCTGCGGCAGCGATCGTGATGGGCACGCTCGCGGCGAAGGGACTCTCTCAGGGCGGGCGGGGCGGGATCGGCTGACGTCATGACACGAGACTACCCAATTAACGCAACCGAGTTAAATATTTAACCGAGTCTCAGTCGCTTGCTCCTCAGGCGAGATGCGGGAACGCGGCCGCCAGCACCCCGAACGCCCGCTCCGCCGCGGCGACGGCATGCGCCCGTACGTCCTCCACCCGCTCCCCCTCGGCGATCCGCCGCCAGTTCTCCATCGCGAGAATCCGCTGTACGGCAACGATCTGCCCGGCGGCGAGCCGCGCCTCCAGCCCACCGCCGAGGACTTCGGCGAGCGCGGCCTCGGACCGTTCGAGGTGGGCGTAGGCGCGGGCGACCAGGGCGGGGGTCCCGTACAGCAGAGCGTGGAAAGCGAGCACCGCGGGATGGTCGTTCAGCCCGGTGACCGGATCACCCCGCTCCAGCCCGTCGAGAAAATGCCGCCGCAGCGCGGCAAGCGGCGTGGGCCCCTCGGTCGCGACCCGGGCCGCCTCCCCCTCGTGATCGGCGATCCGGTGCAGGACGAGATCCTCCTTGGCCGGGAAGTACCGGAAGAGGGTCGGTTTGGAGATCCCGGCGGCTGCGGCGACCTCGGCGACGGAGACGGCGTCGAATCCCTTCTCCAGGAACAGGCGGATGGCGGTTTCGGAGACGTCCTGATACATCCGCTGCTTCTTGCGCTCACGCAGGCCGGGCTCGGTCATGGCATCGAGACTACGCAGGGCCGGATGCGTCACCGACCCGCGTACGGTGCCATCGCAGGAGCGCCGCCGCGATATGGGACCGACTCGGCACCCGCTCCAGCGCAAGCGGCTCGACTGCCGCGCCCAGGACCTTCTGAAGCTCCACGACGGCCTGGCGCAGAGCCCTCCAGCTGAAGGACCCCCCGCCGGACAGGGACAACGACACCCGGATGATGTCGGTGAAGACGGACTGGCCTCGCTTGAAGGCCAGGATGCGCGGAAGATCCTGCTGCCATCCGGTCGATGAACCCGGCCGCACGGCCTCGACGGTCCGCACCCAGCGATGCACCACCCGCTCCTGCTGATGGCGGGGATACCGCATCAGATACAAATGGGTCGCCAGGTCATACAACGGGTCGCCCAACATGGCCAGCTCCCAGTCGATCACCCACAGCCGCTGTTGCGGGTCGACTATCAGGTTCTTGCGGTGCAGATCTCCATGGAGCAGAGAGAACGGGCGGGAGGACAGACCGGAAACCATCTTGCGCACGCGACTGAATGCGAAGCCATCGATCCCGAGTTCGCGAAAAAGGCCTTCGAAGGCGTCGAGGTTGTTTTGGTACACCTGACACTCGACAAAATCGATCAGCCGTTCAAGGAACCCGTCGGTGTCACCGTCCTTGGGCCGGTCCCGCTCGTCACAGCGACGCCCGACAGTGATCGACTGCGGGGATATGGCGGCCAGTTGGCCGAACACGGCGAGGAGTTGGTTTTCAAACACGGACGGAACCGGACGCCCCGTCGGGTGCAGCGCCTGCAGGGTCTCCCCCTCGATGAACGCCTGAAGGCCGATGCCGCCGACATCCAACACTTCAGGGATCCGCTGCAGCCGTCCGGCCAAGGCTCGGAGCAGTTGCTCCTCCGATACGAAGCACCGACGGTCGAACCAGACGAGGCTCGACCGTGGCTCGCGGCACTTCCAGCGCCTGCCGGGCTCGCCCTCGAGGCCGGGCAGCGGAAAGACATACGTATCGTGGTGATAGCCGCTCAGCGGCCCCTCGACCACCGGCGCATCACCCGATATCTCAACGGCGTGCAGCCTCGCCCGTGAAACGGTTTGCGGACTCACCGGCACCACTCTCCCGTGCCTCTTCGAGCAACGGAGCATACGACCCGATCACGGGCTTCGCCTGCGCGTCCCGCAATCGCGCCCGCTTCTCCTCATTGCGCCCGTATCCGATGAAAGCGATTCCGCCCGCCCGTACCGCGGCCTGGAAGTCGGTCGGAGTGTCCCCGACCATCACCGCGTCCTTGGGAGCGACGCCCAGGATTTTCAGAGCCCTGTGCAGCACATCAGGGTCCGGTTTCATCAGGTCGGGGTCTGCGGTGCGGCCCTGAACGGTGTCGAAGCAGTCCTCCAGCTTCCTCGAGCGCAGGTATCTGTCTGCCGCCAGCGGCGAGTTGTTCGTGACAACGGCGAGGCTGAAGCCCCGTTCGGTCAGGCGGCGGATCAACTCGTCCGCGTGCTCGGTGGGCAACGCGTCGGGAACCGCCTCCAGTTCACCCTTGGTCACCTGGGCCTCAAGCGTCCGTACCAGCCCCGTGATGTTCTCGAGATGCCTTTCCCGACCGGCCCGGTGTACGGCGCGCAGTACCACGTGCGGGTCCTTGTGCGTGCGTTCATACGCGGTGAGGACATGCGTCAGGCGGGCGGCTGCGATGGTTTTCCGCAGTTCGTCGGCCACCCGCATGGAGCTGTCGTCCGGGAACAGTCGGCAGATCGGGCCGTCGAAGTCGAACAGGACGCAACGCCGGCCCGACGGGCCCTCAGCGGGCGCTGCACTCTTCAGGAGTTCCCGTGCGCCGACGATGTCGTCCCGTTCAAAAGCCATGCCGCTCCCAACCGTTACTGAGCCTGCCCCGCGTAGAGCGATCCCGGGTGGTCGTGGTCGACGTCGAGGGGACCTGCCGTTTCTCCGGCACCCTTCCCCTCGTCCGGCCGGTCCATCCCCCGGCCCGTGTCGGCGGCCCGCCACGCCAGCAACGCCAGGGCCACCTCGCCCTCACCCGGCAGCCGGGGCAGGGACAGCGGCTCGCGTGCCCGCTCCATCGCCCGGCGCACCTGCCCGGCCGCGCGCAGCAGGGCGCTCTCGTCCGGGTGCTCCGGCAGGGACAGCGCCGCACGCATCACGTCGGGGAAGACGGACTGGGCGTACTCGAAGTCGATGTAGACGCCGAGGTCCTTGTCCATGCCGGCGGTCATGTCACCATGGCCGGTACGTTTCATCGCCGCCGTCCACGCGCGGATCATCTGCTCCCGCTCGTCGTCGACGTAGTCCATGCGGACCAGGTGGGTCGCCAGGTCGTGGAGCGGATCGCCGTACAGGGCGAGTTCCCAGTCGATGACCGCCAGACGCTGTCCTTCGACGCCTGGCATGATCACCACATTGGCCCGATGGAGATCGGTGTGGAGCAGAGTGAAAGGCCGCTGTTCCATGTCGGGGACACGCTTCATGAAGCGCCCCATCGCGTCCTGCGGAATCCCGACGGCCTCGAAAAGGCTGCCGAAACGCCTCCTATTGGGCTGGTCCACTCTGGTCTCAGTGAAATGGGCGAGCCAGCCGAGGAAGCCGCGGGTGTCCCTGTCCTCGGGCCAATCCTCCGGAAGCGGCGGCAGTTCGCTCCGCGGCACCTCGGCCAACCGGGCGAAGAACTCCGCGAGTTGCCCGATCCGCAGCTCACCGATCGGCCCCTTGGGGATCTGCTCCGACAGCGCCTGTCCGGGCAGGTAGCCGTGCACCGACCAGTCCCCGAAGTCCGCCAGACATCTGGGTACGTCGGTCACGCGGTTGCCCACCACGCGCAGCACCTCCGACTCGGACCGCCAGATCCGGGGCACCACCTCGACCGAGGCGTAGGGAGTGCGGAACTTGGCCAGTTCCCGCCCCGACGGCACACCGAGGAGAAACGCCAGGGGCTGCCTCAGACGAACAATGACGTTCTGGTTGTGATGGCCGGAAACCACCTCCCCGTCGGGGCTGCGGCGCCGCGCCTCCGCAAGGGCACGTACCAGTGACTGGTGCGCTCTGCGGGGCAGAGGGGGCAACATTTCGCAGAGAGTAGTGCAGCTTCCGAGTGTCTACAGCGCGTGTCACTATCTGGACAGCCTCCGATCACTCTCCGTACGCAACGGGCCTCCTAAGTTTCTACGGATGATTCAGCGGGATCCTCTTCGGATCGAAGCCGGGCGACCGTCCCGCTGTCCCAGATCGATCCGAACCAATCCTTCCAGCCCGAAAAGAAGATCGAGTCGTGACTTTTCTCGTCGTCCTCCAAACGGTGGTACGACAGGATCGAGCCGAAGCCGAGGACATCGAGTGAGTCGACTTCGACGAAGCGATCGCCGTCCTTGACCGGGATCTTACGTTCGACCACCTCATAGGGACCGATCAGCATCTCGGAATCGTTGAGCACATACAGCTTGAACTGGGGCGCGGCGGGGATCCGGCGGATTTCGATCCGGATGTCCACACCCTCGCGGTGCAGCCCCTCGCCCAGCCTCCTCAGCTCGCCGAGGTTCAGCTGCACCATGTCCCGCCAGCGCTCCCACACCCGAAGGTCGCCGGGGTCCTTGGCCCGGGGGTAGGGCAGAGGCTCCTGCTCCCACGGCAGCAGCATGCGGATGCGCACCCGCTGCGGGGCGATCCCCCCCTCCAACACCCGCTCCGCCTGGTTCCTGAGGTGCTGCAGGAGGGTCTCGCAGGTCAGACTGAAGACATCGAGGGAGACCTCCGCCTGCTCGAAGGCCCGGTCGATCAAGGGCCGCAGGGAGACCCTGCCCTGCACGGCGGGCCGCTGCTCGGCCCGGTCGACTGCCGGCAGCCTGACCACCCACATCCGGCTCCCCTGCCGAGAGGCGATCCAGCCCTCCTCCGTGAGCTTGCTCAGGACGCGCTGCACGGTGTCGCGACTGACCCCGTACTCCTCGGCCAACTGCCGCTGCGTGGGCAGCGACTGGTTCACCTTGAGGGTCCCGCTCGACAGCATCTCGCGGAGCGCGGTCTCCACACGCGTGGATTCCCTGCCTCCGCCTTCGGTACGTCCTGAGGTAGCCACAGATCCGAACCTACCGGCATCGCCCAAGGAACACACCACTTCCAGCCAAACAACTCCCCCTATTGGACCGGAAGTTAGATGATCTGACCGACAGGGCACTACCAATCTGAGTCAACCAGTCCAATTGGCAGGAAGGTTGACGACACCTCAGGGGGACGGAGACGGAGATGCCCATAGCGGAGATAGGCCTGGCGATACTGAGCATGGGCGCCGAGCAGCTCGTGCAGTGGCGTTACGGACCTGTCGGGATCGTTGCCCTGCTCCTGCTGGGGCTCGGCCTGAAGGCCCGCAACTCGACGTGCGCCTCCGTGGGCGCCGTCATGCTGCTCCTGCTGATGATCCCGAGCTGAGCCATGGCCGGATCAGCGGCCGCGCAGTTCCTTCAGCAACGGCTCGAGCGAGCTCACCACAACTTGGGCGCCCGCTTCTCGCAGCAGCGCAGCCTTCTCGTCGTTACGCGCGTAGCCGAGGAAGGGAACATCTGCGCTCCGCGCGGCCGCCAGGTCCGAGGGCGTGTCACCGATCATGAGCGCGGACGTCGGAGCCGCGCCCATCGCCTGCAGTGCGCGATTGAGGCAGTGCGGGTCGGGCTTGAGCAGGCTGAGCTCCTCGGTGCGCCCGTAGATGTGGGGGGCGAAGCATTCCAGCAGGCCGCGGCTGTGCAGGTATCGGCGCGCGACGCTCGGCGAGTTGTTGGTGGCGATGGCCAGGCGGGAGCCGAGCGCCTTCCAGGTCCGTATCAACGGGTCGGCGTACGCCGTCGGCATCGCGGTTTCGGTCGCCTCGAGTTCCTTCCGGGTGAGACGTTTCTCCAACTCCGAGACCAGGTCGCTGCCGGGGTGCCTGCGAGCCAGGGCGCGCAGTACGCGGTGCGAGTCGAGGGACTTCAGTTCGTCCTCCGTCAACAGACCGTGCAGACCTTGGGCCTCGAGCCAGTCCACCAGATCGAGGGCGACGCGCTCCGCCGAGTCCCCCGCGAACAGTTGGCAGATCGGTCCGTCGAAGTCCCACAGCACGATCCGTGCTCGGGCGATCAGCTCCCGGAGTCTGTCCGTGTCCCTTTCGGTCGCCGCGGCCACGTGCTCAGTCTGCGTCGTATCAGAAGTCACTAGGAGAGTGTCAGGTCCGTCGTGATGGTTTCCCAGAGGGCGTCGAACCACTTCTGGGATTCCGCCACGAACGCCTCGTCCCGCTGCCCGGCCCGTTTGACGAAGGAGAAGAGGACGGACGCGGAGCCGAGGGCGTCGTACATCTCCAGGGTCTGGCTCTGCCACTCCTCCGCCCGCTTGGTGGGGATGTAGTAGCCGATCAGCGCCTCCTCGCCGTTGAGCATGTACAGCTTCACCGGAGGCGTGAAGGGAAGCGCGCGGAAGGTGACCCGCACGTCGATGCCGTGCGTGGACCGGATGGCGTGCAGGTTGTGGCGGAGCACCTGCGCCTGCGCGTCGCGCATCGAGAGCCATCGCTGGTGGACCATGTCGTCCTCGTCGCTGCCTTCGACCAGCACGGGAAAGGCGAGATTGATGTCGCGGCTCGGCAGCAGGACACGGAAGGTGATCGACTCGGGCCGTATGCGGCCTTCGTGGATCATGCGAAGCGGCTCGCTGAGGGCCAGCAGCAGCGTCTCGGACGTGTGGCACACCACATCGACGCGGACCCGCTGCGCCGAGAACGCCTCGCTCAGCCGCGGCGCCAGCCCCACCATCGTCGGCTGCGGTTCCCCGTGGACGGGTGCCGGCGGCTCCGCGATGCGTGGTGGGCTTCCCTTGCTGACGTTGCTGAGCAACCCGTCTTGCTGCAGGGCGCGCAGGGCCTGGCGGACCGCGCCGCGTTCCACGCCGAACTCGTCTGCCAGTTCGGCCTGGGTGGGCAGGCGGTCTCCGGCCTTGAGGTCGCCGTTGTTGATCCGTTCCCGCAGGATGTCGGCGATCTCCTGGGGCGAGAGCCTTCTGCTGCCGTTCACTGCCACGTTCTCCTGGGTCACGACCAAACGCTACAACTCGGATCCATCTACCGGGAGTTGTTTGAGACTTGTTTATAAGTAGGTACCAAGTGGGGATAACTTAGTTGGAGTTGGTTGCCAACTTTTTCCAGTTGGCGGAAGTTTTGCTTCCTTGGATCCGTCTCACCCCCACGCACCGTCCCGCCCGCGAAGCCCGAAGGGGGAACCACCATGCCCGTCCTCGCCCTCCTCTCCGCCGTCTTCGTCGTCGGCATCGAGCAGACCGTTCAGTGGAAGTACGGTGCCACCGGCATCATCGGTCTGCTGCTGCTCACCATAGGCATCAAGGCGAAGAACCCGGCCGTCAGTTCCATCGGGGCCGTCGTGCTCGCCCTGCTGGTCGCGGGGCCCGCTCTATGAGCGGAAGGCGACCTGCGGCCCGGTCGGCCGCTGCCTCAGTCGCTGTGGGAGACGTCAGCTCGTGAGCACAAGCTCCGAACTGATCGTCTCCCACAGTGCGTTGAACCACAGGTGTGACTGCTCGACGAAGGTGGTGTCGCGCAGGCCTGCGCCCTGTTCGAAGGCGAACAGCATGGACTGGGTGCCCTCGGCGTCGTACATCTCCAGGTGCTCGTGGTCGATCTCCTCCTCGCGTCGCGTGAGCGTGTAGTACGCGAAGAGCGCCTCCATGCCGTTGAGCAGGTACAGCTTCACGGGCGGGGTGAACGGCAGGGCGCGGAAGGTGATGTTCACATCGATGCCGTGCGTGGCGCGCAGGGCCAGCAGGTTGTGCTGGAGCACCTGGCCCTGGGCGTTGCGCTGGGCCAGCCAGCGGCGCTGCAGCCGGCCGTCGGCGGACGGGTCCACCGGGGTCGGGAAGGCGAGGTCGATGTCGCGGCTCGGCAGCAGGAGGCGAACGTCGATCTTGGCCGGTTTCAGTTCCCCGGCATGGATGCGGCGCAGCGGTTCGCCCATGGCGAGCGTGAGGGAGATCGATGTGAGGCAGAGAGCGTCGATCTCGACATGAGGCTCTGCGAACGCGGTCGCTATGCGAGGGGCCAGCGCCACCATGGTGGGCAGCGGCGGAGCTCCAGGACCACCGAAAGCCCTGTCCGGACCCGGGCCGGGGGCGACGGTCGCCGGGCTGCCCTTGGAGACATTCGTCAGCAGATGCTCGGACTGCAGGATGCGCAGCGCCTGACGTACCGCACCCCGCTCGACGCCGAACTCGTCCGCCAGCCTGGCCTGCGTGGGCATGCGCTGTCCCGGCCGCAGCTCCCCGCTCCTGATCCGGGCACGCAGTGCGTCGGCCACTTCGCGATGTGTCTTTTGTGGTCTCTTCCGCCCGTTGACGGAAGCGGTATCCGGGTCCACGACCAAACACTACAACTTCCCGCCATCTTCTGGCAGTTCCAGGGAAGGTGGTTATAAGCCGCTTCCAAGCGGAGATAAGTACAGAGAAGTTGGTCACCAACTTCAACAACATGGTCAAACTTCATGAGGGTTGGCCGCAACCAGGGGTCCGCCTCCCCGTCCCGAAGGAGGGACCGCCATGCCGCTAGTCGCCCTCGCTGCCGCCGCTCTCGCCGTCGGATTCGAGAACCTCGTCCAGTGGAAGTACGGGCCGATGGGCATCGTCGCCTTCGCCGCCCTGTCCATCGGACTCAAGGCCAGGAACACCACGATCAGCGGCATCGGAGCGGTCATCCTCGTGATGCTGCTCGCCCAGTCCGGCTGAGCCCCGGCGGGCCCGACGGGTTCGCCGACCCAGGATCCGGCTGACCGGGCTCCCTTCCGGAGGGGAGCCGGGAGCCCGGCCAGTCAGCACCAAGCGCACAGCCACAACTGAACACCGACAACCGAACAGCTCCACCAGTACAGCCACAACTGAACAGCTCCACCAGCACAGTCACAACCGAACAGCTCCACCAGCACAGTCACAACTGAAGAGCACAGCTACGGATGAGTCGTCAGTCGTCGTCGGAAGGAAGGGGGCTCAGAACATGTCCGGGCACCAAGGCCGCCTGGACGTACGCAGCAGGGCGTCGGCCACTCGGGCGGCGCCCGCTCGTTCTTCCTGCACCCGGCCCAGCGCCGCGAGCCGCACGACCGACTCGTCGCCCAGCCACAGCCGCCCCAACTCGGCGACTCCCAGGGTGAGTTCGGCGCTCTCCGTGCTCGGTGTGCAGGACGCACCCTGCGCCGACGCCTCCAGCCGGTAGCGGCCGCCCGCCAGGCCGGCGGCGTCGGCGACCTCCAGCACCAGGGAGCCCGAACCCTCGTACGTCCGCGACTCCAGCGCCCGTACGACATCCAGGATCCGCACCCACAGCCAGTCGGCCTGCGAAGTGATACGGGCGGCCCTCGGGTCCGGGAAGAGGAGGGGGAGCAGGTCGTCCGGGGCCCGTTGGCCGCTCTTGACCTGGGTGACCCAGTCGATGGAGCACAGATAGCTCCACAGGGCGCGCTCGGCGGCGGGGGTCGCCGCGATCAGGCTCCGTACGGTCGCCGTGTCCAGCGGCTGCTTGGCGTCGCCCCACTTGTCGTCGACCTCGTAGGCGACCAGGCCCTCGACCTCGCCGTCCGCTGCGCGGTACACGGCGAAGAACGGCTCGGTCCACTTCGGGTCGACCCGCACCTCGCCGGTGTGCTGCTGCCACCAGCGGTCGCCTCGGGTGACGGCGCCGGGGGTGGTGCGGCGGACGCGGTCGTGGAGTTCGGGGCCGAGTTTGCGTACCTCCTCGGGGTCCACGAGGTCGATACGGCCGCCGTCGGCCGGGCCGGACCAGCGGGGGTCGAGGCCTGTGCGCGGGACGTCCACAGTCCACTCGACGGTCGTGGTGGCGGGGCCGAAGCCGTAGCGGCCGTAGATCGGGTACTCGGCGGCGATGAGCGTGGCCACGAGGTCGCCGCGCTCCTTCGCGGCCGCGAGGTCCCGGTTCATCATGCGGGTGAGGAGGCCGCGGCGGCGGTGGGTGGCGGTGACGGTGACCGCGGAGATGGCGTTGGCGGGGACGGGGGTGCCGCCTACTGCGGTGACCTGCTGCTCGAAGGAGCGGAAGGTCGCTACGCAGCGGGTGCCGTCGAAGGCGCCGAGGTATCGGTTCGGCTCGAACTGGGGGCGGCGGGCTTCGAGTTCGGGTTCGCCGACCTGGGGCTGCTGTACGAACCCGACTTTTACGGCGCGGAGCCACTCGGGGAATTCGGGCTCGGTGATCGGGCGGACGTCGATGTCGGGGTGCGCCTGGGTCATGGGATCACGGTAGGTGCAGCGTGGGGTGGTGTCGCGTGGATTTTCCTCGCCCCCGCCGCCCCTACCCGTCCCGTCCCAGGGGCTCCGCCCCTTCGCCCCCACCAGGGGCTCCGCCCCTGCACCCCGGGGGACCGCGTCCCCTGCACCCCTCGCGGGGCTCCGCCCCTGCACCCCGTTTCGGGGCTCCGCCCCGGACCCCGATCGGCCTGAACGGCCTCGTCCTCAAACGCCGGACGGGCTGAAAAACACGGGCCCGTACTCAGAGCCGGCCCTCGTCCGGCCTCAAACGCCGGACAAGCTGAGAGACACGAGCCCGCACTCAGAAGCGGGCCTCGCCTCGTCCTCAAACACCGGACAAGCTGAGAGACACGAGCCCACACTCAGAAGCGGGCCTCGCCTCGTCCTCAAACACCGGACAAGCTGAGAGACACGAGCCCACACTCAGAGCCAGCCCTCGCCCATCCTCAAACACCGGACCGGGCTGGAAGGCGCGCGCCCGCACTCAGAGACGGCCCTCGCCCGGCCTCAAACGCCGGACCGGGCTGGAAGGCGCGGGCCGGCGCTACGACGGACACCGCCCGTGGGTGGGCGGGGAAACTGGCTGGAGAGCACAGCCCGGCACCATGACGGGCCCCCCGCTGTTCGCCCGACGGGGGACCAGGGGTCAGGTGAGCAGGTCGTCGACCTGGGCCTCTCCCTCGCGGTAGCGGCGGGTGATTTCGCCGCTGCAGTCGTCCGTTGTGCGTTGGAGGCGCTGGCGTCTCAGGGAGACCTGCTGTTCGTAGCGGACCAGTCGGCTCATTGCCGTGTTCAGTTCCAGGTCCGTGCGGGCGGCCAGGTCGGAGAGTTCGACCTCGGCGAGCATGTCCGCGGCCAGTCGGCCGTACTCCTCGTTGTACGGCGTCCCGAGCGTCACATGGCGGGCGGAGGAGCGGTGACGGGCCGGGGCGTCCGTGAGGATCTCCGGGAGCCGTTCGACCACGGAGCCCGCCCCCGCCGGGGAGCGGCGGGCCAGTTCCGCCCGCAGGATGTCGATACGGCCCTGCAGCAGCCGCCGTACATAGCTGAGGTCGGCCTCCTCGCGCTGGGTGTCCCGGCGCAGGGTGCGCAGTTCGGGCAAGCTCAGCACGGCCAGGTCGTGCTCGGGTGGCCCCGCGGGCAGTTGCTGGCCGCCCGGGCCTTCGCCGCCGTCCCCGCCGGTCGCGCTGTCCGGGCTGTCTGTCCGCTGCGTGGGCGGACGCATCGGCGTTCGCTCCCCCGTACGAATCAGCGAGACTGCCCCAGGAGGCTGCCCAATACTCGGTGTGCTCATGTGCCTCAACCGTCCCCTCGACCGGCGTGTGGAAGCATCGTGCCACCCCAAGTGGCCGCTATGTGACCGAGTGCCCCCGATCGGCCCCAGATGGGGGGTTAAGGATCAATAAGAAGCCCTCCGAAGCCCCTCGGACCTGGTTCCGGGCGCACGGCATGATGGGTTCATGCGTGCAGTGGTGCAGAGAGTGGACGGCGCGAGCGTCGTCGTCGACGGCGAGACGGTCGGGGAGATCATCGGTGAGGGACTGTGCGTCCTCGTCGGGGTGACGCACGAGGACACCAAGGAGAAGGCCGCCCAACTCGCCCGCAAGCTCTGGTCGATCCGCATGCTGCAGGACGAGAGGTCCTGCAGTGACGTCGATGCGCCGCTGCTGGTCATCAGCCAGTTCACGCTCTACGGGGACGCCCGCAAGGGGCGTCGCCCCACCTGGAACGCGGCCGCCCCCGGCGATGTCGCCGAGCCCCTCGTCGATGAGGTCGTCGCCCAGCTGCGGGCCCTCGGCGCGACGGTCGAGACCGGGCGCTTCGGCGCACGGATGCGGGTCTCGCTGACCAACGACGGACCCTTCACCGTGCTCGTGGAGATCTAGCGCCCGGCCACGGCGTCTACGGTTCCACGACCGTCTCCTGAGCCGCCGCCGTGTCCCCCGCCACCAGCGGCGCGTCCACCGGAACGTTCCGCTTCACCAGGGCCAGTGCGACCGGGCCCAGCTCGTGGTGGCGTACGGAGGTCGTGATGAAGCCGATCTTGCGGCCGTCGGGGTCCTCGTCCGCGAGGCGGAGCTCCGTGCCGGGCGTGGGGAGGTGGACCTCGCTGCCGTCCAGGTGCAGGAAGACCAGGCGGCGCGGCGGCTTCCCCAGGTTCTGCACCCGCGCCACCGTCTCCTGGCCCCGGTAGCAGCCCTTCTGCAGATGCACCGCCGTACCGATCCAGCCCAGCTCGTGCGGGATGGTGCGATGGTCGGTCTCGAAGCCCAGCCGCGGGCGGTGGTGTTCGACGCGCAGCGCCTCGTAGGCCAGGATCCCGGCGGGCGGGCCGGCCTTCTCCGCGTACGACTCGAGGTCCGTGCGCGGGAGGAACAGGTCGCGGCCGTACGGCGTCTCGCGTACGGCTACGCCCTCCGGCACCTCCGCGATCGAACCGGCCGGCAGGTGCACGACCGCGAACTCGGCCGTCCGGTCGGCGACTTCGACCTTGTAGAAGAACTTCATCGACTCCAGGTACGCGATCAGTGCGTCCTGGGTCCCCGGCTCGACATGCGCCCAGACCGTCTCGCCGTCGTCGACCAGATACAGCGCATGCTCGATGTGCCCGTGCGCGGACAGGATCAGCGCCTCGGTGGCCTGGCCGGCCGGGAGGTCGCTGACGTGCTGGGTGAGGAGCAGATGCAGCCAGCTCAGACGGTCCTCGCCGGTGACCGTGACGACCCCGCGGTGCGAGAGGTCGACGAAGCCGGTGCCGTCGGCGAGGGCGCGCTGCTCGCGGAACAGTTCGCCGTAGTGGGCGGCGACGCCTTCGTCCACGCCCTCGGCGGGGACGGCGCCGGGCAGGGACAGGAGGGGGCTCTTCATATGCACAAGCCTACGACTCGGTAGTTGAACTCTTCAGCGAACAGTCCCGGCATCTGCCGAAGATCGCGAAGTGCTTCATGTCCGTCTCGAAGCCGAACTCCCGCCGCAGCTTCGCGGTGAACTCGGCGGCCACCGACACATCGGCCTCGATCACGTTCTGGCAGTCCCGGCAGACCAGGTGGATGTGGTGGTGACGGTCCGCGAGGTGGTACGTCGGCGCCCCGTGCCCGAGGTGGGCGTGGCTGACAAGGCCCAGCTCCTCCAGCAGCTCCAGTGTCCGGTAGACGGTGGAAATGTTGACCCCCGACGCCGTCTTCTTCACTTCCGTGAGGATGTCGTCGGGGGTCGCGTGCTCCAGGGCGTCCACGGCTTCGAGCACGAGTTGCCGCTGCGGCGTCAGCCGGTAGCCGCGCTGCCTGAGGTCGCTCTTCCAGTCGGTGCTCACCACACCGAAGAGTCTAGAACTACTTGTACTTGTCAGAACTACCTGAAAAACGCGACCGGACCGCGGTCGGACTACTTGAAGAACGCGATGCCGTCGTCCGGCATGTCGTCCGGCAGGGCCTTGGCCCAGCGCTCGACGTCCTCCGGGGTGACGACCTTCTTCAGGTGCGCCGACATGTAGGGGCGCAGCTCGACCTCGGGGGTCTGCTTCTCGCCGACCCACATGAGGTCGCTCTTGACGTAGCCGTACAGGCGCTTGCCGCCGCTGTACGGGCCGGAGGCGGCCGTCCGGGCCACCGCGTCCGTGACCAGGTCGATCTGCGGCTTCTTGTCGGCCATCTCGCCGTACCAGATCTCGACGACGCCGTCGTCGCGGACCATCGTCACCTCGACCTTGCGGTCGGCGTCGATGCGCCAGAAGCCGTGCTCGGACTCCAGCGGGCGGACCTTGTTGCCGTCGTTGTCCAGCACCCAGGTGCGGGACTGGTACTCCAGGAAGTCCCGGCCGTCATGGCTGAAGGTGACCTCCTGCCCGAAGTTGCACTTCTCGGCACCGGGGAAGTCGTGCACGCCCGCGCCCGCCCAGCTGCCGAGCAGGAAGGCGAGGGGGACGAGGTCCTTGTGGAGGTCGGACGGGATCTCGATCATGGGTCGGCAGTTCCTTGAGGGGACCTTGATGGGGGTCAGCGCTGGCCCTGGTACAGCTTCTTCACGGTCAGCCCGGCGAAGGCGAGGACGCCGACGCAGACCAGGATCAGCAGGGCTTCGAAGAATGCCTCAAGCACGGGGTGCTCCTTGATGAGCTGAGGGTGGGCAGTACACAAAGGCCGGGCCCCAGCTTACGCGGCCGGGGCCCGGCACTCCTTGTGAGGTACGCCCAAGCGGGACTCGGGCGGACGTCAGCCGAGCAGCTCGCTCTGCAGGGCCACCGTCTGCCGGAACGGTACGGCCTTCGCCGCGCCCTTCCTGGACTGCAGGATCACCGCGAGGACGTCACCGGCGGAGAGGTATCCCTGCCGGGTCTGCTCGGCGCCGTGCGGCCTCTTCTCGAGGTAGACGGAGTACTCGACGTTGTGGTCGTGGGCCTCGGCCGGGAAGTCCGTGTCGAAGACGGAGCCGTCCGTGCCGCGCAGCTGCTGTCGGGGGCCGTCGATCGGGGCCTCGTGGGAGAACAGATCGTCGACGACCTCCGCCGTGCCGAACTGCAGCAGGTAGACGCGGGTGCGCGTGCCGTCCGGAGTGGTCCAGCCGCGGGCCGCGATGTGCCGCAGACCACGGTCGACGAACTCCTGCCGCAGGTCGTCGCGGGCGGACCCCGGCGCGAATTCGGCCAGGAAGTCCTTCGCCGCCAGCCAGCCGTCCTTGCCGCGCAGCTTCCGGTCCTGTACCGCTCCCTGGGGTGCGGGCAGCACGAGTTCACGCAGGTCGGCGTAGTGGGCACCGACCGTGTTGTCCTCGGCGAAGGGCCCCGGACTGCCGGAGGGCAGCGGCGGCCTGACGAGCGTCGGGTAGTCCCAGCGCCCGTCCGACTGCGTCGCCAGTCCCGGTACGTCGGTCCGCTTCATCGCCGTGATGCCGTACGCCGTCCCCGCACCGGCCGCCGCGAACACCACGACGGCGGCGGTCCAGCGCAGGGCCGCGTGCAGGAGGCGGCGGTTCTTCTTCGCCGGGGCGGGGGCCGGGTCCTCGTCCGGGGCCGGTGGCTCGTGCGGTGGGACCACGACGGCCTGCGGCTCGCTCTGCACTGTGGGCTCGCTCTGCACTGTGGGCTCGCTCTGCACTGTGGGCTCGCTCTGCACTGTGGGCTCGCTCTGCTCGGTCATACGGCCTCTCCGGGCTCGGCGATGCGGTCGAGCTGGTCCTTCAGGAGCTGCGCGATCCCCTTGGAGTCGAACGGCTTGACCCCGTCCGCGGTGAGGGTGACCAGCACGTTTCCCCGGTAGGCGGAGCAGAACATCGCCTCCAGGTCCTCACCGGAGTCCTTGGGCGGCAGGAAGCACGCGGCGTCCTTGTAGCCCTCGATCTTCGGGCCCTTGCGGAAGACGTCGAGCCTGTCGAGGAACTCGTTCTGGGACGCCGAGATGTTCCGGACGGCGGCCCTGTTCTTCATCTGGGACAGCTGGATGTTCACGGCGACGGCGGTGTCCGAGAAGAACTCGCTGCCGGCCCCCTTGACGTAGCTGCGCATCGCCATGCCCTCGATGTGCTGCTTGTCGATCAGCTTCTCCAGCTGTCTGCGCTGGGTGCGCGGCAGGTTCCGCAGCGACTCCTTGCGCAGGGCGGTGGCCTGGGCACCGCTGAGCTCGGTGTCGGCGGCGAAGTCGCCGAGGTCGGGGCCGCGCTTCCAGCCGTCGGTGTAGGTCAGGAGCATCCCGGAGAGCCCCTTGGCGGGGGCTTTCCTCTCGCCGTCGGCGCTCTTCTGCTTCGGGAACTTCCAGACGGCCGCACCGGCGTCGCGATCGGCGCCGTTCACGGTGACGACGGTGTAGCCGACGCCGGCGGCCACTGCCACGGCGAGCAGGGCGGACCCAGTGACGGCGACGATACGGCCGCGACGGCGGGGCTTTCCGGCGGGGGCGGCGGGCTGCGCGGAAGCGGCGGTGGGCTCGACCGGCTGTACCGGCTCGACCGGCACCTGTCCGACCGGCTCGTTGACGTTCTCGCTCACAGCCGCTCCATCTGCCGCTCGGCCAGGTCCATGATCCGGGCCTTGGTGATCGGCTTGGTGTCGTAGATCCAGACCTCCATGGCGATGTCACCGCGGTAGGCGTGGGCCTCCGCGCTGTACAGCGGCACATAGCCGGCCTTGGTGTCCGGACGGTTGTGGACGTACGCCATACCGCTCCCCGTCCCGGGGACGGACCAGCTGTCGGTGCCGGACTTCCTCTCCGCCCAGTACTGGCTGTTGTCGCTGGAGTCGGCGGCCTCCAGGGACTCCTGCTGGCGGAACTGGACCAGCCGGATCTCCACCGTCTGTCTGCCGTCGGTCTCCCAGCCGGTGACGGCCGCGCGGCGGAACTCGTCGCGGACGAGGTTGCCGAACATGGTGCCGGGCTTCTCGAAGTCCTCGGCGTACTCGGTCAGGTCCATCCAGCCGTCGCCACCGCCCAGCCAGGCCGCCGTCTTCGCGCCGCCCGGCTTCTTCAGCAGCAGCTTGCGCAGGTCACCCTCGGTCTTCACCTGTCGGTCCTGGGCGGCGGACAGCGGTTCGGGCGCCTTGCCCGTCGCCTGGGCCAGCTTCGGCTGGGACAGCGGTGGCAGGGCCGTCGGGCTGCGGTCGGCCTGGATCAGATAGCCGGTGCAGGTGCCCGCGACCACGCCGAGGAGTGCGGCGCCGACGATCAGCAGAGCGGTGCGGCCGCGGCGGCCTGGCACGGCGGGCGCATCCGGTGCAACCTCCGCAACCGGCGCTTCGACCACCTCTTCGGGTACTTCCAACACGTCCCCCCACAAACTTGAAGCGCGCATTCCGTACGCGCGCTCACAGGAGACCCATGGCCGGCACTGCTGGTTGTAGGGGCGTTGATTACGATTCGGCCATGGCGAAGAAGCTCGTGATCAAGGTGACGGCGGGTGCCGATGCGCCCGAGCGGTGCTCGCAGGCGTTCACGGTGGCGGCGGTGGCCGTGGCCAGCGGAGTCGACGTCTCCCTGTGGCTGACCGGCGAGTCCGCCTGGTTCGCCCTGCCGGGCCGCGCCGCCGAGTTCGAACTCCCGCACGCGGCCCCGCTGCCCGACCTGCTCGACGCGATCCTCGCCGCCGGCCAGGTCACCCTGTGCACCCAGTGCGCGGCCCGCCGGGACATCACGGAGAAGGACGTCATCGAGGGCGTACGGATCGCGGGGGCACAGGTGTTCGTCCAGGAGGCCCTGGGGGACGAGACGCAGGCTCTCGTCTACTGAGACGGTCCACGAAGCCGGCCCACCGAGCGGCTAGGACCTCGGGCGCTTCTTGCCGTCCAGCTCGTCCCACCATTCGTCGGACTTCGGATCGCCGGACGGATCGTCCCACCAGCGGTCGTCCGGACCCCGGCGGTTGGCGACCATGGCGGCGACCGGGGGGATCACCATCGCCACCACGCACATCCCGACCGCCACCGGGACCGACCAGATGCGTACGACTCCCCAGGCCAGGACGAACAGCGTGATGCAGGTGCCCATCATGGCGAAATAGACGTGACGCCGACGTGCCAGCATGCTTCCAGCGTAGGCCGGGCCCGCCGGTTCGGCGCCGACGCCGAGTCCTCACACCCCCGCAACGGCACGGGCCCGCCGCCGAAGGCCGCCGGACGCCCGTCGCGGAGCGACTGATGTCACGACGGCGCAGCGCTCCCAAGCCCACGAACCGGTACGAGGTACGCACCAGGGAGAGACCGTGACGCCGACGTGCCAGCACGCTTCCCGGATAGAACCGGGCCCGCCGGTTCGGCGCCCGACGCCGAGTCCTCACACCCCCAACGGCACGGGCCCGCCGCCGAAGGCCGCCGGACGCTCGTCGCGGAGCGACTGATGTCACGACGGCGCAGCGCTCCGAAGCCCGCGAAGCGGTACGAGGTACGCACCAGGGAGGGACCGTGACGCCGACGTGCCAGCACGCTTCCCGGGTAGAACCGGGCACGCCGAAGGGCCGTACCACAACAGGTACGGCCCTTCGTTCGTGCCGGTGCCGTCAGACGGCGATCGCGACCTCCGCGAGGCCGCCCTGCTGGGCGACGACCGTGCGGTCCGCGGTGGCGCCGGGGACGAGGGCGCGGACGGTCCAGGTGCCCTCGGCGGCGTAGAAGCGGAACTGCCCCGTGGCGGAGGTGGGGACCTCCGCGGTGAACTCACCGGTCGAGTCCAGCAGGCGGACGTAGCCGACGACGGGCTCGCCGTCCTTCGTCACCTGGCCCTGGATGGTGGTCTCGCCGGGCTTGATCGTCGAGGCGTCCGGGCCGCCGGCCTTCGCTCCACACATGTCTTTCTCCAAGAGGGGTCTGACCGGAGGAAGGCCGGTCGGGATTTGCGGGTGGGGTCTTACTTGTTGGCGCCGAGCTCGATCGGGACGCCGACGAGGCTGCCGTACTCGGTCCACGAGCCGTCGTAGTTCTTGACGTTCTCGACACCGAGCAGCTCGTGCAGGACGAACCAGGTCAGGGCCGAGCGCTCACCGATGCGGCAGTAGGCGATGGTGTCCTTGGACAGGTCCACCTGCTCCTCGGCGTAGAGCTCCTTGAGCTCGTCGTCCGACTTGAAGGTGCCGTCGTCGTTGGCGTTCTTCGACCACGGGATGTTGCGCGCGGACGGGACGTGACCCGGACGCTGCGACTGCTCCTGCGGCAGGTGCGCGGGGGCGAGCAGCTTGCCGGAGAACTCGTCGGGCGAACGGACGTCGACCAGGTTGTGCGAGCCGATCGCGGCGACGACGTCGTCACGGAAGGCGCGGATGGCCGTGTTCTGGGGCTTGGCCTTGTAGGTGGTCTCGGCGCGCTCCGGGACCTCCTCGACCAGCTCGCGGGCGTCCAGCTCCCACTTCTTGCGGCCGCCGTCGAGGAGCTTGACGTTCTCGTGGCCGTACAGCTTGAAGTACCAGTAGGCGTAGGACGCGAACCAGTTGTTGTTGCCGCCGTAGAGGATCACCAGCGTGTCGTTGGCGATGCCCTTGGCGGACAGGAGCTTCTCGAAGCCCTCCTGGTCGATGAAGTCGCGGCGGACCGGGTCCTGAAGGTCCTTGGTCCAGTCGATGCGGATCGCGTTCTTGATGTGGTTCTTCTCGTAGGCGGACGTGTCTTCGTCCACCTCCACGATCGCGATGTTCGGGTTGTCGAGGTTGGCCTCGACCCAGTCGGCGTCGACCAGGACGTCGCTGCGGCTCATGCTCTTTCTCCTCCGGGGCAGTTGCGGCGGGGCGTGCGAGTGCAGGGGGTGCGAGGTGCCTGCGGCGGTTGGGCCGGGGCGCGCACGGGTGCCCTGAGCAGGGCGGGGGGATGCGGAGGCTGCGCCTTCCGCTCAGAAGGGGCGACAGAGCATGGCGGCGACGCGGCACAGGTCGACTGCCCGCCGCTTCGTAAGGTCCGCCTGTCGCTTCATGCGGTCGATCGTAGGGACGGACAGCGGGTGGTGTCACCGCCGTGTCGTATCGTGAGATGCGATCGTCCGGGATGTGAGAAGCGATCAGTGCGCGGGATGCACCGGCACCGTCCGCGGGCGGATGTATCGGTCATCAGATCTACGGTGCGGACGTGAGCGTCTCGCCTTTCGGACGCCCGGCGTCCACCGCACGTCGTCCTACCCCGCGAGCCTGACGTTCGAACCCTTCACCGTGATCTCCACACCGTTCTTCGCAGCCTGCACACTGTCCAGCTTCACCCCGCCCGGGAGCTGGTGGATGGCCTGCTGGAAGTCGGTGATCGCCCGGATGCGGGAGTCCGCGAGGTCGACGACCAGCTTGGGCAGGTTGTCCGCGTGCACCTTGACGGTGTCGCCGTCCACGGTCACCGAGCTGAGCACGGGGTACGTCTGCGAAGCGCCCGCGGCGGTGACCTTGACGTCCACCTTGATCTTGCCGTTGCCGCCGTCGGAGAGGCCGACGACCTGGGCGTTGATGCCGGGGAAGATCCGCGTCGGCTGGGACTTGGCCGCCTTGAGGAGTTCGTCGTAGGCGATGGTGGCGGTGCCCGTCGCGGTGGCGGCGGTGGCGGAGCTGTAGTCGCCGGAGAACTTGACGCCCTTCATGTCGGCCTTGAGGTCGTCGATACGGATCGTCTTCGGGCCGCCGTTGCCGCCGGTGGCGGTGCCGGTGGCGGCCTCGTAGTCCTTGATGCCGATCTCGACGTCGTCCAGCTCGCCGGAGGCGGCCTGGGTGAGGAAGGGGAAGCCCTTGATGGACACGTCCGGGGTGGTGGCGAGGTTCTCCGTGGTCTTCACCTTGTCCGCCGCCTGGTTCTCGGCGAAGTGGACCGCTACGCGGTCCGCGATCACGAAGAGGCCGCCCAGGACCACGACGACGATCAGAAGTATTCGCAGGGCGCGCATGCGGTGTTTCCCCCACCTGGGTGGCCGACGACGGTTGTGACGGCCGGGTGGCCGTTCAGCGCGAGCGTAACCCTGCACCGGGGTTTGATCGCGGAGTTGTCGATCAGCTGTGACAGAGGTAGCCGGGGTTGGTGCGACCGTGAGCCGGGGGCTGCCGCCCCCAGCCCCCCGCCTCCGGGCCCTGAGTCATGCCAGCGCCCGGCCCAGTACGAACACGACCGGGGCCGCTGCCGTCAAGGGCAGGGCCACGCCTGCTGTGAAGTGGACGAATCTTGACGGGTAGTCGTAGCTGGCCACGCGGTGGCCGATCAGGGCGCAGGCTGCCGCGCCCGCGCCGAGGAGTGCGCCCTTCGCGCCGAAGCCGGTCATCCCGCCGACCGCGATGCCCGCCCCCGCCGCGGCGAGCAGCGAGACGACGATCGACGCCGGGGTGGGCAGCGGCAGGGCGCGGGCCAGGACCGCCACCGCCACCGCCGCCGCGCCGACGGTCACCGCGTCCGGCTCGGCCGCGAGGTATCCGGCCGCGACGATGGACAGCGCCGCCGAGGCGACGGTCGCCATCAGTCCGTACATCCGCTCGTCCGGGTCGGCATGCGAGCGCAGCTGCAGGACGAGGGAGAGCAGCACCCAGACGCCGAGGGTGCCCAGGATCGCCGCGGGGGCGTTCTCCCGGCCCGCCACCAGCAGCGCGACGTCCGCGGCCAGCGCGCCCAGGAAGGCCAGCGCGATGCCCTGCCGGGCCGGCCACATGCCGTTCAGCCGGAACCAGCCCGCCGCGGTGACCGCCTGCAGGGCGACGAGCGGGACGAGCAGGGCGTACGAGCCGACCGCCGCCGCACCGGACACGAGCAGACCCAGCAGCGCCGTGAGCCCGGCCGGCTGCATGCCCGGCTCGATGATCGGGGAACGTCCCTCCTCACGGGCGCGCTGGGCGTCCGTGAGCCGGGAGTCGCCGGCGAGCGTGGCGGGACCGTAGTCGGAGTCCTCGTCAGGCTCCTCGTCGCCCTGGGTGGTCGTCCCAACGGGACCGCCGGGCGCCTCGTAGCCGTGGTCGACTGCAGCGCCGGCATGCCCCTGCGGCTGTGCCGCCTCCCAGGTCTGCCCCTGCCACTGCTGCGTGTACTGCTGGTACTGCTCGTACTGCGGAGCCTGGGCGCCTTGCGGGTCGTCGTACCCCTGATACCCCTGATACCCCTGATGCCCCTGGTATCCCTGGTACGGCTGCTGCTGATACGGGTCGTACGCGTCGTACGAACCCTCGTACGGCTGGTCGGTCATCGTCACCCTCCTGCGAACGGCGGGAGCACCTCGACCGTGCCGCCGTCGGCCAGCCGTACCGTCTCATGTCCGCGGGTGCCCACGGGATCACCGTCGATGAGGAACGAGCATCGCTGCAGGACGCGCGTGAGTTCTCCGGGGTGTCGCGCGCGCACGGCGTCGAGCGCCTCGGCGAGGGTGGCCGCGTCGTACGGCTCCTCGGCGACCCCGGCCGCGGCCTTCGCGGCGGCCCAGTAGCGCACCGTGACCTTTGACATCCGGTTCCTCTAGTAGTGGATCGGCGGTGTACACCGTCAGGCTAGCCCGCCTGCGCGGCACCCCAGGCCCCGATGCGGGCCAGCAGGTCGTCGGTGGCCGCGTGCTCGGCGTGCCCCATGCCGTGCTCCAGCCAGAGTTCGCCACGGTCACCGGCGGCGTCGGCCAGCATGCGCGGATGGTCGAGCGGGAAGTAGCCGTCCCGGTCGCCGTGCACGATCAGCAACGGCGTCGGAGCGATCCGCGGTACGGCCTCCACGGGGGACAGCGGTACCGGGTCCCACTCCCGGTGGTGGATCCGGGTACGGAATCCGTAGCGGCCCACCAGCCGCCCCTCGGGCCGCGTCACCAGCCAGTGGAGCTTCCGCATGGGGGCGGTGCCCCGGTAGTACCAGCGGGCGGGGGCACTCACCGAGACCACGGCGTCCGTCGCCGCCTCCGTGCGCCCCTCGCGCCCCTGCCCGTACAGCGCCGCGTGCCGCAGCACCACGGAGCCACCCATCGAGAAGCCGACGGTCACCACGCGCGCGTGCCCGAACCCCCGCGCCCACTCCACCGCGGCCGCCAGGTCGAGGACCTCCCGGTCGCCGACCGTCGAGCGGCCGCCGGAGGCGCCGTGGCCGCGGAAGGAGAACGTGACCACGGCCCCGTACTGCGTGAACGCCTTGGCCACCCGTCGAACATGCGGCCGGTCCACATCGCCGGTGAACCCGTGGGCGACGACGAACACCGGGACAACGGAAGGTGGCGTGGAGGCGTCGTATACGACCGCACCCGGGTCGTATACGGAATCGATCGCAATCCCGTCGTCCGTGCGCAGAAACGTACGGAAAGGCCCCCCTCTGCCCGTCTCACGATTCGGACGAACGGTGGATCGCGCCACATGACCTGCCGGACCAGTGCTCATGTGGGCTATTCTGCTGGGCAGAGGACTCGGGCAGCGTAGCCCCCGGGTCCTTTTGTGCTTTCGGAAGCGTTGTATACGAAGCGGGAAACTCAAGGTGACCGCAGGTGTACGGGGCCCCGGGATCGCAGAGCAGTGCCGCACCGCACACGTCCTCGCAGGGACCGAGGAGGAACCAGACGTATGAGTTCTCTGCTGCTCCTGACCAATGCCCTCCAGCCGTCGACGGAGGTGCTCCCCGCCCTCGGCCTGCTCCTGCACAACGTGCGAGTGGCTCCGGCGGAGGGCCCCGCCCTCGTCGACACCCCCGGTGCCGACGTCATCCTCGTCGACGGCCGCCGTGATCTGCCCCAGGTCCGCAGCCTGTGCCAGCTGCTGCGCTCCACGGGCCCGGGCTGTCCGCTCGTCCTCGTCGTCACCGAGGGCGGCCTCGCGGCCGTCACCGCCGACTGGGGCATCGACGACGTGCTCCTCGACACCGCAGGTCCGGCGGAGGTCGAGGCGCGACTGCGGCTGGCCATGGGCCGGCAGCAGATCGTCAACGACGACTCCCCCATGGAGATCCGCAACGGCGACCTGTCGGTCGACGAGGCGACGTACTCCGCGAAGCTCAAGGGGCGGGTCCTCGACCTCACCTTCAAGGAGTTCGAGCTCCTCAAGTACCTCGCACAGCACCCGGGCCGCGTCTTCACGCGCGCCCAGCTGCTGCAGGAGGTCTGGGGCTACGACTACTTCGGCGGCACCCGCACGGTCGACGTCCACGTACGACGTCTGCGCGCGAAGCTCGGCCCCGAGCACGAGTCGCTGATCGGGACCGTCCGGAACGTCGGTTATCGATTCGTTACTCCTGAGAAGGCCGATCGCGTCTCCGACGAAGCCAAGGCCAAGGCAGACCGGGCAAAGGCGGAGGATGCGGACGAGACCACCGCTCTGGACACCGCCGAGGTGTCGGCCGAGGCATAGCGGACCGCCGGTAGGGGCATTGCTTCCGCACAGAAGGCGCGGAGGCAAGCTCCTTCTCGCCCTGCCCAGAGCAGGTATATCCGCGTAGACTCCGCGCGTGGCCAAGGTGACTCGGGATGATGTGGCACGGCTGGCGGGAACTTCGACCGCCGTCGTCAGTTACGTCATCAACAACGGACCCCGGCCGGTCGCCCCGGCCACGCGCGAGCGTGTCCTCGCCGCCATCAAGGAGCTGGGGTACCGGCCGGACCGGGTCGCCCAGGCGATGGCGTCCCGGCGTACGGACCTCATAGGTCTGATCATCCCGGACGCGCGCCAGCCCTTCTTCGGGGAGATGGCGCACGCGGTCGAACAGGCCGCCTCCGAGCGCGGGAAGATGGTGCTCGTCGGCAACACGGACTACGTCAGCGAGCGCGAGGTCCACTACCTGCGCGCCTTCCTGGGCATGCGGGTCTCGGGGCTGATCCTCGTCTCGCACGCCCTCAACGACCAGGCCGCCGCGGAGATCGACGCCTGGGACGCCCGGGTGGTCCTGCTGCACGAGCGGCCCGAGGCCATCGACGACGTCGCCGTCGTCACCGACGACCTCGGCGGCGCCGAGCTCGCCGTACGCCACCTCATCGAGCACGGCTACGAGTACGTCGCCTGTATGGGCGGCACCGCCGAGACCCCGGCGGTCGGCGACCCGGTCTCCGACCACGTCGAGGGCTGGCGGCGCGCGATGGGCGAGGCCGGGATCTCCACCGAGGGGCGGCTCTTCGAGGCGCCGTACAACCGCTACGACGCGTACCGCGTGGCGCTGGAGATCCTCTCCGGGCCGCAGCGGCCGCCCGCGATCTTCTGCTCCACCGACGACCAGGCGATCGGCGTGCTGCGGGCCGCCCGCGAGCTGCGGATCGACGTGCCGGGTCAGCTGGCGGTGGCCGGCTTCGACGACATCAAGGAGGCGGCGCTGACCGACCCTCCCCTGACCACGATCGCCTCGGACCGCTCCGCGATGGCCCGGGCGGCCGTGGACCTCGTACTCGACGACGGGCTCAGGGTGGCGGGGGCGCGGCGGGAACGGCTCAAGCAGTTCCCGTCACGACTGGTCGCGCGGACCTCCTGCGGCTGCCCATGAGGGCCGTGCACCGGCACATGAAAGTTCTCTGAAGGCTTCCGCCGGGCTGCGAGAGGTCTCTTTATATCGGGCAAACAAGGTTCTGCCGGGCTTCTCAGCGGACACTCAGGAAGCTCTCATGGTCACGGTTCAAGCTCGTTGTCATGACCGAGAGCTTCCGCCGCAGCGGCGAGTACGAGAGCTATGACGGCTACGGGAGCCCCCAGCAGGGCGCCCCGCAGCACGCCTCCTCCCCTGTGAACCCCGAGTGGCCGCCCCCGCCGGCGCAGCCGCCGGTGCAGCAGGCCATGGTCGAGCCGGGCGCTCCGGCGCCGAAGAAGCGGGCCCGGGGGCCCCTGGCCCTGCTGGCCGCCGTGGCGATCGTCGCCGCGGCGATCGGCGGCGGCACCGCGTACGCCTTCCAGGAGCTGACCGGCAACGACACCGTCGCCACCAGCAGCACCAGCACGAATGTGGTGCCGGCCGGCAAGAAGGGCGACGTCGCCACCATCGCCGCGGCCGTCAGCCCGAGCGTGGTCGAGATCAGCGCCACCCTGGACAACGGCTCCTCGACCGGCTCCGGTGTGATCATCACCAGCGGCGGCGAGATCATCACCAACAACCACGTCATCTCCGGCGCCTCGTCGATCAAGGTGACGACCAGCAACGGCAAGACGTACACCGCGAAGGTCGTCGGCACCGACAGCAAGAAGGACCTCGCCCTGATAAAGCTGCAGGGTGCGTCCGGGCTGAAGGCGGCGACCCTCGGCAACTCCTCCGGCGTCCAGGTCGGCGACACCGTCGTGGCGATCGGCTCCCCCGAGGGCCTGAGCGGCACGGTCACCAGCGGCATCGTCTCGGCCCTGAACCGCGACGTGACCGTCTCGACCGACGAGAACCAGAGCCAGGGACAGGGCGGCGGTGACGGCCAGTGGCCGTTCTCCTTCGGCGGCCAGCAGTTCAACGGCGACACGGGGTCCTCGACGACCACGTACAAGGCGATCCAGACCGACGCGTCCCTCAACCCGGGCAACTCCGGCGGCGCGCTGATCGACGCCGCGGGCAACATCATCGGCATCAACTCCGCGATGTACTCGGCCAGTTCACAGTCGTCCTCGGGCTCCTCGGACGCCGGCAGCGTCGGCCTCGGCTTCGCCATCCCGATCAACACCGTCAAGTCCGACCTGGCCACGCTGCGGTCCGGTTCCACCAACTGATCCCGCACCTCACCAGCAGGGAGTACGTCATGATCGAGCAGGTTTCGCACACGGTCGCCGGCGCCGACCCGGCCGGTCTCGCCCTGGCCCTCGCGGTGGCGTACGAACTCCACGCACCGACGACCCGGGCGCCGGAGGTGGCCCCGCAGCTGATGGGCCTGCACACCACGGCCGCCCGCCCGCACCGCCGCAAGGTGCCGCTGAACAGGCTCGCGGCGATGCGTGGCTGATGTGCAAGGCTGAAGGCGTTCAGCACGTTCAGCATCTTTCGCTGGTTCAGCCGCTTGTCGTCCCACCGCACCCGAGGAATCCGAAGCCCATGAGCCCCGCCGATGGCGACCGTGACCCGCAGCGCATCCTGATCGTCGACGACGAGCCGGCCGTGCGCGAAGCACTCCAGCGCAGCCTCGCCTTCGAGGGCTACGAGACGGAGGTCGCGGTCGACGGCGCCGACGCCCTGGAGAAGGTGACGGCGTACCAGCCCGACCTGGTCGTCCTCGACATCCAGATGCCGCGCATGGACGGTCTGACGGCGGCCCGCCGGATGCGCGGGGCGGGCACGACGACGCCGATCCTGATGCTGACGGCCCGCGACACGGTCGGCGACCGGGTGACGGGCCTCGACGCCGGCGCCGACGACTACCTGGTCAAGCCCTTCGAGCTGGACGAGCTGTTCGCGCGCGTCCGTGCCCTGCTGCGGCGCAGTTCGTACGCCGCCGCGGCGGCCGCCGGGGCTCTCCAGGAGGACGAGGCCCTGAGCTTCGCGGACCTGCGGATGGATCTGGCGACGCGGGAGGTGACGCGGGGCGGGCGCCCGGTGGAGCTGACCCGCACGGAGTTCACCCTCCTGGAGATGTTCATGGCGCACCCGCGTCAGGTGCTGACCAGGGAGCAGATCCTGAAGGCGGTGTGGGGCTTCGACTTCGAGCCCTCGTCGAACTCCCTGGACGTGTACGTCATGTACCTGCGCCGCAAGACCGAGGCTGGTGGCGAGCCGCGCCTCGTGCACACCGTGCGGGGCGTCGGGTATGTGCTGCGGCAGGGCGGCGCGGAGTGAGAAGGCTCCTGCGCCGCTTCCAGACCCTGCCGATCCGCTCCCGGCTGGCGATGCTGGTGGCTGCGGCGGTGGCTTTCGCGGTGGCGGCGGTTTCGGTGACGTGTTGGTTCATCGTGCAGGGGAAGCTGTACGACCAGGTCGACAAGCAGCTCGACGGCGCCAGCGTGAGGATGAACCAGGATGACGTCGCTGCTCTGCTGGCGGCTTGTCCGAAGGACGCGAGCAACTCGTCCGAGAGCATGCGCCCCAGGGACTACTACGTACAGCTGGTGAAGTCGGACGGCACCGTCTGCGTGTTCCCTGATTCCGCGGGCGCCGTCAAGGCCACGCCGGAGGACAAGAACGTGGCGGCAAACCCCGACCCGCGCGTGCGCACCTTCCACAGCAGCACCGACGCCCACGGCCGCGACGTGAGAGTGCGGACCACTCCCCTCGTGGTGGGATTCGGGCCCAACTCCCAGCTGTACCCCGACTACGCACTGGTCGTCGGCGTGTCCCTCAAAGAAACCCAGAACACCCTCAACGACCTCGCCCTGATCCTCCTCCTCGTCTCCGGCGTCGGAGTGCTCGGCGCCGGCGCCGCAGGTCTCGCGGTCGCCCGCGCAGGCCTGCGCCCCGTGGACAAGCTCACCGAGGCCGTAGAACACGTGGCGCGCACCGAGGACTTGGGCATCCGCATCCCGGTGGAGGACGACGCCGAGGACGAGGTGGCCCGGCTGTCCCGCTCGTTCAACTCGATGACCGCGTCCCTGGCCAGCTCCCGCGACCTGCAGCAGCAGCTCATCGCCGACGCCGGTCACGAACTCCGCACCCCCCTCACGTCCCTGCGCACCAACATCGAACTCCTCACCCGCAGCGAGGAGACCGGCCGCCCCCTCCCCCCGGCCGACCGCAAGGCGCTCCTCGCCTCCGTCAAGGCGCAGATGACCGAACTGGCCGCCCTGATCGGCGACTTGCAGGAGCTGTCGCGGTCCGAGGGGCAGCAGGGCGAGCGTGTCCAGGTGGTCTCGCTGGAGGACATCGTGGAAGCGGCGCTGCGCCGGGCGCGGCTGCGCGGCCCGGAGCTGACGATCACGGCGGACCTGCACCCGTGGTACGTACGGGCGGAGCCGTCCGCGCTGGAGCGGGCGATCGTCAACATCCTCGACAACGCGGTGAAGTTCAGCCCCGAGGGCGGCACCATCAAGGTGGAGCTCGGCAGCGGCATCCTGACGGTCCGCGACCACGGCCCCGGCATCCCCGCCGAGGAACTCCCCCATGTCTTCGACCGCTTCTGGCGCTCCCCGAGCGCACGGGCGCTGCCGGGCTCGGGCCTGGGTCTGTCGATAGTCGCGCGAACGGTGGAACAGGCGGGCGGCGAGGTCACCCTGTCCCGTGCGGAGGGCGGCGGCACGGTGGTGACGGTACGGCTGCCGGGGGCGCCGATGCCCCCACCGGAGGGACCGTAGTCCGGCCGGCCTGAGCCGGGGGAGACGACTTCGACGACCACGCCGACAGCCGAGGCTTTGCGGGGTCGGGTGCGGCGGGCAGTGGCCGCCCGCAGCTGACCGACGCGCAGGCCGCGGACCAGGAGGTCGCGGACCGGCCCGCCCGCTGGACGCCGACCGCCTCCTGACGCCGTGGCTCCCCGCTCTACGATCACCTCGGACACGAATGCCGGGGAGGGCGTATGGACGGGGACACGGGCGGGATCGAGCGGGTGTACCGCAGACGGCGCTGGCCGGCGGGGCCGTACTTCATCCTGGTGGGGGTGTTGTGCCTGAACGCCCTCATCCAGGTCGGGCACACCGTGGACCGTCCGTACGGCGCCGGATGGTCGGCGTGGGTGTTCCTGGCGCTGGTGGCCTCGACCGTCCTGCGGGTCGCCCTGGAGCAGTTCCGGGCGCACACCCGGGTCACGGCCGCGGGTATCACCGCGCAGGGGCCCCTGCGGTCGCGTACCTGGGCCTGGCACGAGGTGTACGACATCCGGGTGGAGCACGCTCCGCGCGGCTCGGGCAGGACGCCTCCCCAGTGGCTCACCTATCTCTATGACCTCGAAGGCCGCCGCTTCCTGCTCCGGCACCTCGACGACTGGCAGCTGGCCGACCCCTACGCGGAGGTCTCCGACCTGTGCCTGGCCGCGGCCCCCTATCGCAGCCTCACCTGGGAACGACAGCCCCACGTCGAGGAGAGGATCCTGCGGCGGGCGGCCCGGCGCAAGGCATGGACATGGGCTGTGTACGGCGCGCTCATCACGTTCTTCGTCATGCTCGTGCTGGACATCGGGCTGATCGCCACCGGGCATCCGGAGAACGAGTTCCTGCTGTTCGTGTGCGTGCCGCTGGCCTGTTTCGGCATCCTCGGCGCGGTACTCGACCGGTACTGGACCAGCCGTCCCCCGCGCTTCCTGCCGCAGCAGCCGTAGCGTCCGGGTCAGTGGAAGCCGAGCATGCCCGGGGAGTCGATGTCGACGGTCAGGATGCCGGGCGGGTAGTCGCTCTCCCTGCCCGTCAGGATGATCGACATACCGCCGGACTCCTGGTGCGGAGTGGCGACGTAGAGCGCGTGACAGATGTCGGGACCGCCCCACCCTTCCCGGAACATCCCGCCGACCGTGGCCGCCGCAATCTGGCCGAACGGGTCGATCATGACCCCAGGGAGTGCGAGGACATCGCTCGCCACCCCCTTCTCGGCCGACTCCGCGTACATCAGACACAGCGCCGGGATGTGCAGCCAATGCCCTGGCGTTCGGGCGACGTTGTCAGCCAGGTGGTGCAGAGCGCGGTGCCCCTGGCACAGGGCGACAACCGCGCTCGTATCGAGAATGATCACGCGGCTTTGCCTCGCAGACCGTGCATCTTCTCGGCAGCCATCGCATAGATGTTGGCCAGGACATCCGGCCCTCGATCGAACTCCTCGTCGGTCAGCGTGCACCCCATGCGCTCACGCAGCACCTCGCGGGTCGCGGCGACGCGCTCCGCGATCTGCTCCGCAGTGAGCTGCTCTGAGGCCAACTGCTCCACAAGCTGCCCCAGCGTCATCCCCCGCTCCTTGGCCACCTGGGCGAGGTGGTCGCGGGCCTGTCGGGACACCTGAATGGTCGTGTGTTCTGCCATAGCTCCACCATAGAACCACCACGGAACCTCTGATGTCCGTTCCGCCCCATGCTCAGCCGAACGTGTGACCCGGCTGCGCTACCACCTGAGGATCATCGTCTCGTCGTGCGCCGGCGGTACGTCGGCCACGGCGTCCGGCAGTGGCTCGGCGAGGCGGGCGTAGGCGCCCGAGCGGGCGAGGAGTTCCCGGTGGGTGCCCGCTTCCACCAGGCGGCCCCGGTCGACGACGAGGATCCGGTCCGCGTCCGGCGCGAGGCTCAGATCGTGCGTGATCATGATCGTCGTACGGCCCGCCATCAGCTTGCGCAGCGGGGCCACCACCTGGCGGGCGGCCACCGCGTCCAGGCCCGCGGTCGGCTCGTCGAGGACCAGGACCGGTGCCGCGCGGAGCATCGCGCGGGCGATGGCGACGCGCTGCAGCTGGCCCCCGGAGAGGGCGGCCGTGCCGGGTGCGACATGGGTGTCGTACCCCTCGGGCAGCGCGGTGATGAAGTTGTGCGCCGCCGCCTCCCGGGCCGCCTGCTCGATCTCCTCGTCGCTCGCGCCGGGCCGCCCGCAGGCGATGTTCTCGCGGATCGTGCCGCTGAGGACGAGGGTCTCCTGGGGCAGCAGGGCCACGTTCTCGCGCAGGAACTCCAGCGGTACGTCGGTGAGCGGGACGCCGTCCAGGGTGATCGTGCCCTGCGAGGGGTCGTAGAAGCGGGTGAGGAGTTTGGAGAGGGTCGACTTGCCGGCGCCGCTCGAACCGGTGACGATGACCAGCTCGCCGGGGCCCGCGGTGAAGGTCACGTCGCGCAGGGAGGCGCGCCGGGACCCGGGGTAGCGGAAGGACACGTCGTGGAAGGCGACCCAGCCGCGCACCGGCCACTCGGCGACCGGTCGGGCGGGGTCGGCGACGGCGGGCTTCGCGTCCAGGATCTCGTTCAGGCGCTGGGCGCCCGCGGTGGCCGCGGTGAGGGTGAGGCCGAGCCGGCCGAGGTTGCGGACCGGCGGGTAGAGGTAGCCGATGAAGGCGGCGAAGGCGAGGAGTTGGCCCAGTGTCATGCGGCCGGCGGAGATCTCCCAGACGCCCAGGCCGATGACGGCCAGCACGCACAGCGTCTCCACCACCTCGACGAACTGCTCGTACATCTCGCTGAGGCGGGCCCCGCGGACCGATGCCGTCATCCAGGCGCGGGCCTCGCGGTCGAGGCGCCGCTCCTCGTCCCGGCGGCGGTTGTAGGCCTGGGTGAGGACGATGTTGCCGAGCGACTCCTCCACGACGGAGGTGATCGCGCCGTCGGCGACCCGCTCGTCCCGGGAGGCCGTACTGATACGACCGGAGAAGCGGCGGGCGGCGAGGAGGAAGAGGGGCGCGAGGACGAAGGTGGCCAGGGCCAGGTCCCAGCGCAGACAGAGGGCGGCGCAGGAGTAGAAGACCGCGGAGAAGGCGGCCGACGCCGTGCCGACGACACCCGACACGACCAGCTGCTCGATGGCTTCGACGTCACCGGTCAGCCGCTCGACCAGGTCGCCCTGGCGGTGCTTCTGGAAGAAGTGCGGTGGCAGGCCCTGGACGTGCCGGAAGACGCCCGCCCGGAGCCGCAGCACGAATCTCTCCGCGGTCCAGGTGGCGAGCGAGTTGCCGAAGTAGCCGACGAGCGCGCCGACCGCGGCGACGGCCAGCCAGGCACCGGCAGGCCCCCAGAAGGCGGAGAGCGAGCCTGCCTTCAGGGCGTTGTCGGTGAGCTCCGCGAACAGCAGGATCGAGACGGTCTCGGCGAGCGCGGACACCACCACGCACGCGACGATCACCGCGAGCCACTTGCGGTCGCCGCGGGTCAGCGGCCAGAAACGACGGAAGGCCGCACGGACCTCACCCATGGTCGACAACTCCCTTCTCGTACGCCGAAGTCGGCGCCGGGCATGGCCGAGGCGGGGCCACCGGGCGAGCGGCGCTCGCCGACCGGTGACCCCGCCTCGCGGCGTACGTCAGCCCTGGTGACCGACGGGGCGGCGCCTCGGGGCCGGGGCGGGCTTCTTCGGCGCCTTCTTCTTCGGGGCCGGGGCGCCCTTCTTGCAGTCGTGCTTCTTCACCGGGGCGATCTTGTGGAAGCTCATAACAGTCTGCCTTTCTTGCCGTGAATTGCTTTTCGTTTCGCGTCGTTCGCTTTCGACATGGAAAACGTTACGGCATTCCCGGAACAGGAAAAGCCCAATTCCCCTTAGGGGTTGCTGAGTTGTTCCTGTGGGAGATTCATATGTCATTTGCGGAACCGAACCCGCACTCACACAGGTTTTATCGAGCCTCAGCCGGAGCTGCCCACGGCCAGCCCCGAGCCCGCGATCCGCACCCTGATCCCGTCCTTCTCCACCCGCACATCCCGCAGCCGCAGCTCACCCCGGTGCGGTGTGGGCAGCCGGAAGCCCAGGGACAGGCGGTCGGCCAGGACAGGGCGGGTGAGCCGGGGCAGGGCGTCCAGGAGGGACGGGTCGAAGCCGAGGCGCCTGAGCAGGGCCGGGTGTTCCAGGCCCAGGTCGATCAGGTTGAGCCGCATGACCCGGTGGATGAAACTCGGGGAGCCGGTCACGCGCGCCAGTTCGGCGTCGGAGCGCAGGGCCGCGCGTACGGCGGAGTCGGGTACGCCGAGCCGTCGTACCACCGCCTCCACCGCGAACAGCGCCTTCGCCTTCCTCGTCTCGTGTGCGAGGCGTGCGGCGGAGGCGCGGGTCAGGTGCAGGCCCTCGGAGGCACGGGTGCCGGGTGGGTAGGTGGCCAGGTCCCCGATCTCCAGGCGCATCCCGCCGATCTGCGTCGCGATGCCGTGCTCGCCGTCCCGGCCGATACGGGCGTCGGCCCGTAGCCGGAGGTCGTGTCCGGCCACCGGGAGCGTGCCGCGCGCCAGCACCCGGTCGTGGCCGTGTCCGGTGAACGTCACCTGGGACGCGCCGAGTTCGCGGTTCAGGTCGTCGAAGGAGAGCAGTACGTCACCGTCGAGCCGGGGAATGGCCGCGCCGCGTACGGAGGTGGGTCCGTCGGGCGCGTTCAGCCGTACGTCGTGCGCGGTCGCCGTCACCCTCGCCAGCGAGACCCGGTCGGCCGCCACGTCCGGCACGGTGACCTGCACCGACTTCAGCCTGTCGGCGGCGAGTTGGGTGAGGAAGGGAAAGCCCTCGATGTCCACTTCGGGCGCCGCGCTTAGGTGCATCCGTTCCTTGAGCTCGTCCGCCGCCCGGCGCTCGGCGTACAGCAGCGCCCAGCGGTCGGCGAGGGTGAGGAAGGCGGCGAGGACGACGAGGCCCACCACCGCCTTCAGCGCGAGCGGGAGACCCGCGAACCGCCTTCGCCTACGACGGCCGCCGCGGCGGTGGTTGGGCGGAGCCCAGGGCTCGTCCTCCGCTTCCTCGACCTCGCTTGCGGCAGAGGCGCCCGCGAAGAAGTCGTTGATGTTTGTATCAGGATGCGTCGTTATGTGGTGGGGGGCACGCATCGATCCATCCGACCATGCGAACGCCCCCCACCCGCAACCTCTGCCTCACGTATGCGATCTAGCTCACGATCGTGATCCGGTCGGCTGCCGGGGGCGAAATCGGGCTGCCGACCGAGGAGTTGGCCGTCAGGTACTTCGCCAGCGCCGCCAGATCGTCGGTACCGACCAGGTCGCCGGTGCCCTGTCCGAGCGTGCTGAAGCCGTCGCCGCCGCCCGCGAGGAAGCTGTTGGTGGCGACGCGGTAGGTGGCCGCCGGGTCGATCGCGGACCCGTTCAGCCTGATGGAGTCCGTCACCACCCGGTCCGCGCCCGTCTTCGTCAGGTCCAGGGTGTACGTCAGCCCCGACGACGGCTGCAGGATCTTCGGCGCGGCGGCGTTGGTGCCGCTCACCTGCTCCTTCAGCACCTGGATCAGCTGAGCGCCGGTGAAGTTCTGCAGATTCACCGTGTTGGAGAAGGGCTGCACGGTGAAGCCCTCCGCGTACGTCACCACGCCGTCACCCTCACTGCCCTTGGCCGCGTAGGCCAGCCCGGCCCTGACGCCACCCGGGTTCATCAGCGCCAGGTCGGTCTCCGGGTCGAGCTCCTTGCCGTACGCCAGCTGCGCGTCGGCGATCAGGTCGCCCATCGGGGACTCGGTGCCGGTGTTGGGGACGTCGGCGGAGATGTAGCCGATCGCACGGTTGCCGATGGGCGCGGCCAGGGTGTTCCACTTGGCGATCAGCTCGGTCATGTCCGGTGCCTTGGCGACCGTCCGGGTGACCACGTGGTTCGCCGACTTGACCGCCGTACGGGCGATGTCACCGGTGACGCGGTCGTACGTCAGCGTGGTGTCCGTGTAGAGGCGGCCGAAGGACGCGGCCGAGGTGACCATGCGGGGCCGGCCCGCCGGGTCCGGGATCGTGCAGACGTAGGCCGCGTGGGTGTGGCCGGTCACCAGGGCGTCGACCGCCGGCGTGATGTTCTTCGCGATGTCGACGATCGGGCCGGAGATGCCGCTGCCCGCGCCCGCCGAGTCGCAGCTGTAGTTGTACGCCCCGGCGGCGGGCAGACCGCCCTCGTGGATCAGCGCGACGATCGACTTCACGCCCTGTGCCTGGAGCACCCGCGCGTACTTGTTGATCGTCTCGACCTCGTCCTTGAACTTGAGGCCCTTGACTCCTTCGGCGGAGACGACACCCGGGGTGTCCTCCAGGGTCACGCCGATGAAGCCGATCTTGACGTCCTTCTTCTTCCACACCCAGTAGGGCTTGAGGATCGGCTTGTTCGTCTTCTCGTCGAGGACGTTCGCCGCCAGATAGGGGAAGTCGGCGCCCTCGAACTCCTTGTCCGTGTAACAGCCGTCGGTCGGGTGACAGCCGCCGTTCTGCAGGCGGGCCAGTTCCCTGGCGCCCTCGTCGAACTCGTGGTTGCCGACGGAGGTGACGTCCAGGTCGAGCTTGTTCAGCGCCTCGATGGTGGGTTCGTCGTGGAAGAGGCCCGAGATCAGCGGCGAGGCGCCGACCATGTCGCCGCCGGCCGCGGTGATGGAGTACGGCTTGCCCTTGCGGGCCTCGCGCAGATGGGTCGCGAGGTACTCGACACCACCGGCGTCGATCGTCTTCGTCGTACCGTCGGCCTGCAGCTCGGTGACCCGCCCGGACGAGCCCGACGGCGGCTCCAGGTTGCCGTGCAGATCGTTGAAGGACAGCAGCTGAACGTCCTGGTAGCGGCTCGGGTGGTGGCCGCCGCCCTTCGTCTCGTGCGCGTCCGCCGGGAGCGCGGCGGCGAGAGCGCCGGCGGTGGCGAGTCCTGCGGCTGCGGCGACGAGACGGAACGCCCGTCCACGGCGCGGGTACGGCTGGGAAGTGGCTGGCATGCGCCCCCCTGAGGGTCCGTTGAGGCCTGCGGGTCTGCCGAACGCCATGGCTGGATGCCATGGCCTCGTCCGGCGCAGCCTAGGGTCAACGCGCGTAGCGCGAAAAGGGATTCATGGTTACATCCTGGTTTCCCTTTGCCCGGCCCTTGACCGCCACTTTGCCGGTACCTCCGCTTACCCTCGTACGCATGACCAGCGACGACACCGCCCGGCCCGGCCGGACCCGCTCCATCGAGACCTACTCCGCGCTCTCCCCGGAGCAGACCGAGGCCGTGCTCTCCCTGCTCGCGGCGGCCGCCGAGGACGACGGCCAGCAGGCGGTGTCCGAACAGGGACGGCTGCAACTGCGCGGCGGCGAGCGGGAGGGCGTGTCGCATCTGCTGCTCAGCGTCGGCGACGAACTCGTGGGGTACGCGCAGCTGGAGGACACCGACCCGGTGGAGGCACCGGCCGCCGAACTGGTCGTGCACCCCGCGCACCGCGGGCACGGACACGGGCGGGCGCTCGGCTCGGCGCTGCTCGCGGCCTCCGGCAAGCGACTGCGGGTGTGGGCGCACGGCGGGCACTCCGCGGCCCGGCATCTCGCCCAGGTCCTGGGGCTCACCCTCTTCCGCGAACTGCGGCAGATGCGGCGGCCGCTGACGGACCTGAACCTGACCGAGCCCGTGCTGCCGGCTGGTGTGACCGTCCGTACCTTCGTGCCCGGCGAGGACGACGCCGGCTGGCTCGCGGTGAACGCCGCGGCGTTCGCCCACCACCCCGAGCAGGGCTCCCTCACCCAGCGCGACCTCGACGACCGCAAGGCCGAGCCGTGGTTCGACCCCGCGGGCTTCTTCCTCGCCTTCCGCGGCGGTGAACTCATCGGCTTCCACTGGACGAAGGTGCATGCGGCCGACCGGCTGGGTGAGGTGTACGTCCTCGGGGTGCGGCCGGGGGCGCAGGGCGGGGGGCTGGGCAAGGCCCTGACGACGATCGGGCTGCGGCATCTGGAGGCACAGGGGCTGCCGACCGCGATGCTGTATGTCGACGGGGACAACAAGGCGGCGGTGTCGGTGTACGAGCGGCTCGGTTTCACGACGTACGAGACGGACTTGATGTACCGCACGGAAACGTGAGCCCCTGGGGGCTGCGCCCCCAGACCCCCCTCGGCCTACGGCCTCGTCCTCAAACGCCGGACGGGCTGGAGTTTCCGCACCGGCTCGGGCATGCAGACCCCCCAAGCCGCCACCCCGACCGCCAGCAGCACTCCCCACCGCTCATGCGCAGCCTCCCAGCGGGGATCGCCGGCCGCCGCGAGCAGGGTCCAGCGGCCCGGGATCAGCAGGGCCCCCAGGGTCGCCGTGGTCAGGACGGCGGCGGCCACCGTCGGGCCGGGCTGCGGCTCGTCCGTGAGGCGTACCGCGGTGGCCGCCGCGGCCAGGGCGAGGGCCGCGATCGCGCCGGCCTCCAGGGTGACGGCGCCGACCGGGGGACGTACGGCGGGCGGTACGAGGGCCAGGGCGGCCGTCCACCACAGCACGGCCGGCGGTGCGACCAGCGCCAGCCGCAGGCTCGTGCGCACCCAACGCGGGGTGGTGACGGGCGTGGTGAGGTGCCGGGCCGGGTCGTCCAGCAGGAACGTCAGGCCCAGCGCGAAGGCGAGGGCGGCGGCCCGCAGCAGGGTGAGTGCGAGCCAGGGTTCGGGCGGGCCGTCGGACAGCCGTGGCAGGGCGACGAGCAGCAGCCCCAGCGCCGCGCCCGCCCCGAGCGCCCGCCACGGCACCGTACGCGCCACGGCCGCCACCAGCGCCCCGCTCACCGGCACGGTCCTGCGGTCACTTCCCACACTCGTCCGCCTCCTTCGGCACCTCGGTCCCCAGCACCCGGGCCACGTCGGCCGTCTTCACCCCGGGGGCCGTCAGCTGCGCCCAGTGGGACTTGACCACGGACGTCACCTCGGCACGCGGGCGGGAGAGCAACTCCCGTACGACATCGGTCTGTCCGGCCGACATCGACAGCGGGTTGGTCGGCGTCAGCGCGATCGCAGGGCCGCTCAGGCTGTCGTCGAGGCGGACGTTCTTGAGGTCGGCGACCGGGTCGGCATCGCGGCCCAGTGCCAGCCACATCACCGTGACCACGCGGCCGTCGCAGAGCTCGCTGCCCGTCTTCTCGTCGCCGCCGACCAGCACGGAGGCGACGGCGACCGCGAACTCCGGCACCCGGTTGCCGCCCCAGCGCGTACCCACCGTCACCTGACCGGGCGTGGCGGACGGCGCGATCGCCGCATCGCCGTCGAGGCCGTAGCGGGCCTCGACCCGCTGCCGTACGAGCAGGGGCCGGCTCGCGGCCGCACCACCGGCGAGAGCCTGCACCCGGTCGACGACCCCGGCCCAGGCACCCGTCCGGGCACTCCACTCGCCGAAGGCGCAGTACTGCGAGGAGCCGTGCCGTACGCACGACTGCTCCCTCTCGGGGGAGACGGTGGCCCGCTCCCGGGCCGTCGCGAGTTCCGGGGACACCCCGCCGGACTGTCCGACAGCACCGGTCACTGCGAGGGCCAGCGCACCGGCAGTGGCCGCCTTCAGCGGCCAGGTCCGGCCCCCGTCGGCCAGGGGCCGCGCCCCGAAGGGGCGCGGGGCTGTCTTCATGTGCGGCTCCGCCGCCGGGCGCGACCAGCCACGGCGATGCCGCAGACGAAAGACGGCATCTCCGTGCACGCCCCGCGGAGCGCAAAGCACCGCTGCCATGGCCGCCACCAGCACCAGCCCACCCAGATACAGCGCATGCCACCCCGCAGGCCGACCGACCAGGTCGGACGGCAACGTCGAGTTGCTGTTCTCGCTCACCACCGGCGACAGCCACCGGCTCCACTGCGCCCCCGACGTCCCCGTCGAAACGAACATCAGGAAGGTGAAGAGCCCCAGCACCGCGAGCGGCGCGGCGAACACGGACGGGATCAGCCGGGCGATCAGCAGACCGACCGCCCCGCACAGCAGCACGTACAGCGGAGCCACGGCCAGTTCGGCCACCGACCCGTGCCCCACCGCGCCCGGCCGCAGCGCCTGCCAGGTGAACTGGGCCAGCACGACCAGCGCGGTGACGACGCCGAACGGCACCAGGGACATCGCGTGCCCCACCGTGCGCCGCCACGGCTCCATGACCAGCACGTCGAAGTGGCGGTCGGTACCGCGCCGGCGGGAGCGCAGCGCGGCCCGGTTGACGGCGAGGAACAGGACGAAACCGAGCAGCGTGGGCGTGGTCTGGGTCGCGCGGTCGACGTCCTGGAGCGCCGGGTAGGCGTCCATGCCGTCCGGCGGGAAGAGCAGCTTCCAGCCGGTGTAGCCGACGTAGACGAGCAGGGTCACCGCCACCGGGACCTGCATGAGCATTTCGCGTGCCTCGAAGCGGGCGAGGGCGAAAACGGCCGCCCAGCTGCGGCGCTGTTCGCCGCGGACGACGGGCGGGGCCGTAGCCTCCATGACCGCGCTCATGCCGCCACCTCCGCGCCCGCGCCGTCCAGGGTGAGCAAGTAGCCGTCCTCCAGGGTGGGTTCGAGCAGGTCGGCGCCGGCGGGCGGGCTGCCCACGTTGCGGAAGGAGCCGGTGCCGGTGCGCCAGCCCGCCTTCGCGCCGGGGTCGCGTTCCGTGCTGCTCCACACCCGTCCGGCCGCCCGTGCGGTCAGCTCGGCGGGGGTGCCGTCGAAGCGGATGCTGCCGCCCGCCATCACCAGCACACGGTGGCAGAGCATCGCCACGTCCTCGGTCTGGTGGGTGGAGAGGAGGACGGTACGGCCCTCCCCTGCCTGGGCGACCAACTCCCGGAAGCGCATGCGCTGTTCGGGGTCGAGCCCGACGGTCGGCTCGTCGAGGACGAGGAACCCCGGGTCGCCGACCAGCGCGGCGGCCAGCGCCACCCGCTGCCGCATTCCGCCGGACAGCTTCTTGATGCGCTTGGCGCGTACGTCGGCGAGGTCGACCTCGTCCAGCACGCGCCGCACCTCCCGATGCCGGGCGCCCCGGTCCGTCAGCTCCTTGAGGATCGCCACGTAGTCCACGAACTCGAAGGCCGAGAAGTCCGGGTGGAAGCCGGGCGTCTGGGGCAGATAGCCGAGCCTGCGCCGCACCTCCTGCCGGCCGGCCGCCGTCGCCGGGTCGTGGCCGAGGACGGTGAAGGCGCCCCGGTCCGGGGGCACGGCGGTGGCCAGCACCCTGAGCAGGGTGGTCTTCCCGGCCCCGTTGGGGCCGAGCAGCCCGGTGACGCCCGAGGTCAGCCGCAGCGACACCTCGTCGAGGGCCTGGGTCCCGCCGAAGCGGAGGCTGAGCCCCGAAGCGGAAACGGTCGGTGTCATACGGCATCCCCCTGGAAGCGGTCGAAACGGTCACGTACGAGGAAGAGCAGCCAGCCGGTGAGCGCGGCGACCGCCGCCGCCACCCCCTGGCCGGCCGCGGTGAACGGCACGGGCGTGGCGCCGGCGTCATAGGCGTGGGCCGCCAGCAGCAGCGCCACCCACACCCCGCCGACCAGCGACGGCGCCAGCACCGGGCCGAACCGGGCGGTGAGGACCAGGCCGGTCGAGGTCAGGGCCAGCGCGGGCAGCAGCCAGGCGAGGGCGCCCAGCCCGTATCCGGGCAGCGCGAGGGTCGCGAGGCCGCTGAGGCCGAGCACGGCGGTGAGCACGGCGACCGTCCGCACCATCAGCAGCCTGAACCCGTGCATCGGCGCGACCACCGCCATCTCGTACGTCGGGTCCAGCGCGGGCCCGTACGACAGCGCGACCCCGCCGAGGGGCAGTAGCGGCGCGAGGGCGAGGAAGAGCGTGGGCGAGGCGGCCGCCGTGCCGGTGTGGGCCGCCACCACGCTCATCACCAGCACGGCGACGACCGCAGCGAGCCAGGAACGGCGCAGCACGGGCGTGGCCGCGAGCAGCCGCGCGGTGTGGTCGGCGACCCCCAGCCGCATCAGCAGCCCCTCGAACACCCCCGGCCGGGGTACATCGAGCTCGGCGTCCAGCCGCTCCCAGCCGGCGTCGACCCGCTCCGGGTCACCGACCTCGGCGAGCACACCCCGGCACTGCGCGCACGCGACCAGGTGGGTGTCGGCGGACCACAACGCGGGCGGAGCCAACTCGCCCTGCGCATAGGCTCGTAGGTCCTCAGCATCCACATGCCAGGTCATGCCGCCACCTCCTGCACCGCCACGCGCCCCACCAGACCGCAGCCACGCGCCTGCCCGCCCGCTCCGCCGCCCTCATGCCGGTGCGACCGCCTCGCGGCCCGGCCCACCCGATCGCGGAGCAGCCCGCCGACATCGCCACCCCCGTCCCTGCGCCCGCCCCGGAAGCCCCCCTCACACACCCACCCGCTCACGCCAGCGCTCCCACAGCTGCACGCACCCCCGCAGCCCCGATCACACAGCAGCCCACCGATATCCCCGCTCCCACGCCCGGACGCGACCTGGCAGACCCGATCACACAGCAGCCCGCCGATGTCACCGCTCCCCCACCTGCGCCCGCCCCGGAAGCCCCCCTCGCAGACCCACCCGCTCACGTCAGTGCCTCCCGCAGTTGCTTACGGGCCCGC
>NZ_BAAASG010000005.1:0-30566 GCF_039532765.1 Streptomyces longisporus | reverse complement strand
ACACACCCACCCGCTCACGCCAGCGCTCCCACAGCTGCACGCACCCCCGCAGCCCCGATCACACAGCAGCCCACCGATATCCCCGCTCCCACGCCCGGACACGACCCGGCAGACCCGATCACACAGCAGCCCACCGATGTCACCGCTCCCCCACCCGCGCACGCCCCGGAAGCCCCCCTCACACACCCACCCGCTCACGCCAGCGCTCCCACAGCTGCACGCACCCCCGCAGCCCCGATCACACAGCAGCCCACCGATATCCCCGCTCCCACGCCCGGACGCGACCTGACAGACCCGATCACACAGCAACTCGCCGATGTCACCGCTCCCCCACCTGCGCCCGCCCCGGAAGCCCCCCTCGCAGACCCACCCGCTCACGTCAGTGCCTCCCGCAGTTGCTTACGGGCCCGCATCGCCCGTGTCTTGACCGTGCCCGGCGGTATCCCGAGCAGGACGGCCGCCTCCCGGGTGGTCAGGCCGTCGATGACCGTGGCCTGGAGCACCGCGCGCAGCTCCGGTGAGAGGCGGACCAGGGCGCCCGCCAGGTCCCCGTGCTCCACCCCCGCGAGCACGCGTTCCTCCGCGGACGCCTCGTCCCGGTGCCGCAGCCGCGCCAGTGCCTGCCTGAGCCGCCCCCGCGCCCCGTCGCCCCGCAGCGCGTCGATCAGCCGCCGTGAGCCGATCCGCCACAGCCAGCCGGCGACGTCGCCGTCCTGGCGGTAGCGGGCCTTGCCCCGCCAGATCGCGAGGAACGTCTCCTGTACGACGTCGTCGACCACGCCCGCGTCGGCGCACCGGCCGCGCAGCCGGGCGGTCAGCCACGGCGCGTACCGCCGGTACAGCTCCTCGAAGGCGCGCCGGTCCCCGTCCGTGGCGGCCCGCAGCAGCTCACCGTCGCTTCTCGTTTCGCTCACGTCCCCTCATCGGACCGGCCCGCGGATCGGTTCACGCGAACCGTGTGAGGCATCCGATGCGCGTACGTCCTTCCCGGGCGGGATGGACGTACGTATCCTCGGGGCGGCTCCCAGCAGTCCGTTACGGCGGCCCCCCGGACGTGGGCCCCCCGGAGCCGCCCCCAGATATCCCGCACGCCATGTCGCCGTAACCAACGGTTCAGACAAGCTTGCGACGCTCGGCCAATGACGCCCTCCGTGCCACAGCCTTCGCCGTCCCCCGAGGGGCCCGCGGGGAACGGGGACGCCCTCAGCTCAGGCCCTGGCTCCGTAAAGGCACTGCCACCCGCGCTTTCCGACGCGCCCGTATCGCTGGGAACGCGGAAGAATGGGTTCATGAGTCAGCCAGACACCGCCCAGGCACAGGTCCAGCACGCGCAGCCCTCCGTGGGCTCCATCGCCGCGCACCGCCCGCACACCGTGGCCGCCGCGGTCTCCGACCTGGAACCCGACATCGATGCCGATCTCGATGCCTACGAGGAGTCGCCGTACGACGGCCCTCAGCTGCCGCAGGGCCGTTTCCTCGACCGGGAGCGCAGCTGGCTGGCCTTCAACGAGCGGGTCCTCGAACTCGCCGAGGACCCCGACACGCCCCTGCTGGAGCGCGCCAACTTCCTCGCGATCTTCGCCAGCAACCTGGACGAGTTCTTCATGGTCCGGGTGGCCGGTCTGAAGCGCCGTATCGCGACGGGTGTCGCCACCCGCTCCGCCTCCGGCCTCCAGCCCCGCGAGGTCCTGGAGATGATCTGGGCCCGCTCCCGCGAACTCATGGCCCGGCACGCCGCCTGCTACCACGAGGACGTCGCCCCCGCCCTCGCGGAGGAGGGCATCCACCTGGTCCGCTGGAGCGAGCTGACGGAGAAGGAGCAGGCCCGCCTGTTCACCCTCTTCCGCCACCAGATCTTCCCGGTGCTCACCCCCCTCGCGGTCGACCCCGCGCACCCCTTCCCCTACATCTCCGGCCTCTCCCTGAACCTGGCCGTCGTCGTACGCAACCCGGTCACCGGCCACAGGCACTTCGCCCGCGTCAAGGTCCCGCCGCTCCTCTCCCGCTTCCTGGAGAGCTCCCCCGGCCGCTACGTCCCCATAGAGGACGTCATCGCCGCCCACCTGGAGGAGCTGTTCCCGGGCATGGAGGTCCTGGAGCACCACGCCTTCCGGCTGACCAGGAACGAGGACCTGGAGGTCGAGGAGGACGACGCCGAGAACCTGCTCCAGGCCCTGGAGAAGGAGCTCATGCGGCGCCGCTTCGGGCCGCCGGTGCGCCTGGAGGTCGAGGAGTCCATCGACCGCGAGGTGCTGGACCTGCTGGTCCGCGAGCTGAAGATCAGCGAGGCCGAGGTGTACCCGCTGCCGGGTCCCCTGGACCTCACGGGCCTCTTCCGCGTCGCCGGCCTCGACCGCCCCGAGCTGAAGTACCGGAAGTTCGTCGCCGGCGTCCACCGCGACCTCGCGGAGGTCGAGTCGGCGTCCGCGCCCGACATATTCGCCGCGCTGCGCAGCCGGGACGTGCTCCTGCACCACCCGTACGACTCCTTCTCCACCTCCGTGCAGGCGTTCCTGGAGCAGGCGGCCGAGGACGAGGACGTCCTCGCGATCAAGCAGACCCTGTACCGGACCTCGGGCGACTCCCCCATAGTCAACGCGCTCATCGACGCCGCCGAGGCCGGCAAGCAGGTCCTCGTCCTGGTCGAGATCAAGGCCCGCTTCGACGAGCACGCCAACATCAAGTGGGCACGCAAGCTGGAGGAGGCCGGCTGCCACGTCGTCTACGGCCTGGTAGGTCTCAAGACCCACTGCAAGCTGTCCCTGGTGGTCCGTCAGGAAGGCGACACACTGCGGCGCTACAGTCACGTCGGCACCGGGAACTACCACCCGAAGACCGCGCGGCTGTACGAGGACCTCGGCCTGCTGACGGCCGACCCGCAGGTCGGCGCCGACCTCTCCGACCTCTTCAACCGCCTCTCCGGCTACTCGCGCCGCGAGACGTACCGCCGTCTGCTCGTCGCCCCCAAGTCCCTGCGCGACGGACTGATCGCGCGGATCAACAAGGAGGCCCAGCACCACCGTGCGGGCCGTCCGGCCTTCATCCGCATCAAGGTCAACTCGATGGTGGACGAGGCCCTCATCGACGCGCTCTACCGGGCGTCCCAGGCCGGTGTGCCGGTCGATGTGTGGGTGCGCGGCATCTGCGCGATCCGCCCCGGCGTCACGGGCCTGTCGGAGAACATCCGGGTCCGCTCCATCCTCGGCCGCTTCCTCGAACACTCCCGGGTCTTCGCCTTCGGCAACGGCGGCGAGCCCGAGGTGTGGATCGGCAGCGCCGACATGATGCACCGCAACCTCGACCGCCGTATCGAGGCCCTGGTCAGGGTTACCGACCCGGCCCACCGCGCCGCCCTGAACCGGCTGTTGGAGACAGGCATGTCCGACACCACCGCCTCCTGGCACCTCGGCCCGGACGGCGAGTGGACGCGGCATGCCACCGACGCGGACGGCGGGCCCCTGCGAAACATCCAGGAGATGCTCATAGACGCCCGGAGGCGCCGGCGTGGCACAGCAACACCTTGACCCTACGGACCCCACAGGCGAAGCCCTCGCGGGCTACCTGAGGGCCCAGGCCACGGAGTTCCTCCGCGCCCTGCGGCTGCACCGGGAAACCGGCGGTGCGACCGGCAACGGCGCGGAGGACCCGGTCGACGCGGCCCGCGCCCTGCGCCGCTCGGTCCGCCGCATCAGCGCCAGCCTGCACACGTTCCGCCCCCTGCTGGAACCGGAATGGTCGGAGTCCCTCCAGCCCGAACTGGCCTGGCTCTCCGGCACCTTGGCCATGGAACACGCCTACGCGGCAAGGCAGGAAAGGCTGTTGCTGGCGCTGCACAGGTTGTCGGGGGCAACGGCTTTTCCGGCCCAGACGGCAGTAGGCGTCGTCGCCAACCTGGCTGCGGGCAGTCGTGCCGCCGGAGCGGCACCCGTCCCACTGAAAGCGGCACCGTCCCACGCCGGGCCCCCCACCCCCGCGCCCACAACAGACCGCGGCAACCTCACAGTTGGGGCGGCAAAAGCAGGCGCCCTGCTCGAACGCCAGCTGACACTCGCCCGCACCCGAGCCCACAGCACCGCCCTCCAGGCCCTGGGATCCAGCCGCTTCCACGCCGTCGCAGACAAAGTCGCCGTCCTGGCCAGCGAGGTCCCCCTCACCCCCACCGCCCCCACCACACCCCTGCACCCCCTCGCCACCGCAGCCGAGGACCGCCTGACCGACGCCATCACCGCGCTCCCCCTCGTCACCGCGGGCAGCCCCTACAACGCGGAGGCCCTGATCCACGGCCTCTCCCCGGACCCCTCCCCGCACCCCCAGGACGCCCCCTGGCACCAGGTCCGGCTGCTGCTGCGCCTGCACCGCTACGCCCGCGAGGCCCTCCACGGCACCGGCGGCCCGACCGACCTGCGCCTGCTGACCGCGGGCCAGGCCCTGGACCGGCACCGCGACGCCTCGGAGGCGGCGGCGGCCGCGGCCTCCGCGGCCCGTACCCCCCGGATCGCCCCGGCGACGGCGTACGCACTCGGCGTGCTCCACGCGGACCAGCGGCACGAAGTGGAAGCGGCCCGCTTCGCCTTCCAGCAGTCCTGGCAGAAACAGGCGCTGCGCACGCCCTGAGCCGGCCAACCCGGCGCCCGATCCCTGTCGAAGGAGGCGGTGACCCACCCGTGACCCACACCAACGACACCATCGTCCAGGCATCCGGCTGCGTCCTGTGGCGACGCTCCCCGGTCGACGGCGAGCTGGAGATCTGTCTCGTCCACCGGCCGAAGTACGACGACTGGTCCCACCCCAAGGGCAAGCTGAAGCGGGGCGAGGACCACCTGGCGGGCGCCCTGCGCGAAGTCGCCGAGGAGACCGGCTATGCGGCTGAACCGGGCGCCGAGCTGTCCACCCTGCGCTATTTCGCGGGCGGCCGCCGCAAACAGGTCCGTTACTGGGCGGCCGAGGCGGTCTCCGGCGGTTTCACCCCCACCACGGAGGTGGACCGCATCCTGTGGCTCTCCCCCGCCGCGGCCCGCAGCCGGCTGACCCAGTACCGCGACCGCACCCTCGTCGACGAACTGCTCGCGACGCTCCGTCACGCCTGAAGGCTCACATGCCCGTCGGCGTCCGCCCGGGCCTGGCTGCGCGCTCTGCGGGCAGGCCCACGCCACCCGCAACTGCACCGGGCCACACAGAACCGGCCCTGTTCGACCGTCGTCGTGCGATGTTCCTGTTGCGCCACGCTGACAACGTTACCCACCCCGCATGCTGTGTCCATCGGCTGCTCCGGCAGCGGGCCTGGTATGCGCGTGACGCCCCCCACCCAGCCGTCGTTATCCGGAACGACAGGGGGCCCGTGACGGACGTACCGGCTTGGGGGTAGACAGGCGATGGCGGAGCGGCAGCACAGGGGGACGGTCGTCACGGCAGGGCTCGTGGTCTGCGTCTGCATGGGGGCCGGCGGCTGCTCCGGCACCGGGGCCGCCGCCGAGGACCCCCGCGCCTTCGACCCCGTCGAGATCCTGCACCGAGCCGCCGAAACCCTGGTCGAGGCGGGCAGTTCAAGGGCGACCACCTCGATGGAGATGGCCATCGGCGGCACCCGCGTCACCATCCGCGGCGAGGGCGACTACAACTACCGTCGGCAGATCGGCCGGTTGAAGGTGCAGCTCCCGCAGAGCCCGGCAGGCACCGACGACCACCGGCCGATCACCGAACTCCTCGCTCCCGGCGCCCTGTTCATGAAGAACCGGGGCGCGGGAGTGCCCGCCGACAAGTGGGTACGGGTCGACACGGCCACCCTCTCCGACGGCAACCTGGTGACCGGCGGCGCCACCGACCCGTATGCCGCGGCCGAGTTGCTGCGCGGGACGCGCGCGGCGACGTATCTCGGCCGGAGCGAGTTCGCCGGCGTCGAGGTGCGGCACTACCGCGGGACCGCGGACCTCACCCTGGCCGCGCGGCACGCCTCGAAGGGCGTCCGGGAGGCCCTCGCTGCGGCGGCGAAAGGGTTCGCCACGGCCGAGGTCCCGTTCGACGTCTACCTCGACGACCAGGGCCGCATCCGTAAGATCCGGCACCGGTTCAGCTTCGTCAACGGCCTCCAGAAGGGCACGGTGGCGGTCGCCTCGACGACGCTGCTGTACGACTTCGGAGCCCCCGTCGACGTACGCCTGCCGGCCTCGAAGGACATCTACGCAGGGAAGATCGCCGAGTAGCGGGCCCTGCTGGAGGAGGATTGCCGGGCGTCAAGAACTAGCCCGTCCGTGCCATGCGCGGTGTGTAGGCCGCTCCCTACTCTAGGAAGTCGGTAACGGCAGAGATGAGGTGATGCACGTGGCTCCGGTCGGCGGTACGGCAGTTCAGGACCACGTGGCCCTCGCCGAGATCGAGCTGTGCGGAGAGCTGATCATCGCGGCCTCGGCCGCGGAGGACCGGCTCAGCCTGGAGAGCATCGACGAGGTGCTGAAAGTGGCCGAAGAGCGCGCCGCCTCCGGCGACTAGCCGGAGGCGAGGCCCCGCCCCGGCGGGTTCAGGTGCGCAGCAGCCGGGCGATCGCCTTCGTCGCCTCGTCCACCTTGGCGTCGATCTCGTCACCGCCCCGGACCGCGGCATCGGCGACACAGTGCCGCAGGTGTTCCTCCAGCAGCTGCAGCGCGAAGGACTGCAGGGCTTTGGTGGAGGCGGACACCTGGGTGAGTATGTCGATGCAGTAGATGTCCTCGTCGACCATCCGCTGCAGGCCACGGATCTGGCCCTCGATCCGGCGCAGGCGCTTGAGGTGCTCGTCCTTCTGCTTGTGGTAGCCGTGCGTCGCATTCTGCGTGCTGTCGGCGGAGGGCGCCGTCGCGCCGGCCTCGGTGGTCGTCATCGCGTCCTCCCGTAAGACATGCGGACATATACCCCTGGTGGGTATATGGTATCGAACTTTGCTGGGTATACGGCCCTTGGTCCCCGCCGGGACCGGGCCCGCACACCGCCCCCGTGCCGACCACTCTGCCCGATGGGCGACACTGGGGGACGGCCCATTAGCCGTGGCCGGATGATGCGCCTAGCATCACCCTGACCGAAACCGAAGCACCCCGAGGACCCCACGTGCGCTTTCGTCTGACCCCCAGGGAGACGAGCTTCTACGACATGTTCGCCGCATCCGCGGACAACATCGTCACCGGCTCCAAGCTCCTGATGGAACTGCTCGGGGCGGACGCACCTGCCCGGGCCGAGATCGCAGAGCGTATGCGGGCCGCGGAACACGCGGGTGACGACGCCACGCATGCGATCTTCCACCAGCTGAACTCCTCGTTCATCACGCCGTTCGACCGCGAGGACATCTACTCCCTCGCCTCGTCCCTCGACGACATCATGGACTTCATGGAGGAGGCCGTCGACCTGGTCGTCCTCTACAACGTCGAGGAACTGCCCAAGGGCGTCGAGCAGCAGATCGAGGTCCTTGCGCGGGCCGCCGAGCTGACGGCGGAAGCCATGCCGAACCTCCGCACTCTGGACAATCTGACCGAGTACTGGATCGAGGTCAACCGCCTCGAGAACCAGGCCGACCAGATCCACCGCAAGCTGCTCGCGCATCTCTTCAACGGCAAGTACGACGCGATCGAGGTGCTCAAGCTCAAGCAGATCGTGGACGTACTGGAGGAGGCGGCGGACGCGTTCGAGCACGTGGCGAACACGGTGGAGACCATCGCCGTCAAGGAGTCCTGACCCCTCCATGGACACCTTCGCTCTGGTCGTGACCATCGCGGTCGCGCTCTTCTTCACGTACACGAACGGCTTCCACGACTCGGCGAACGCGATCGCGACGTCGGTGTCGACGCGGGCGCTGACGCCGCGGGCGGCGCTGGCGATGGCTGCGGTCATGAACCTGGCAGGCGCCTTCCTCGGCTCCGGAGTCGCGAAAACCGTCAGCGAGGGTCTGATCGCGACACCCGAGGGCTCGACGGGGATGGCCATCCTCTTCTCCGGCCTGGTCGGCGCGATCGTCTGGAACCTGATCACCTGGTACTACGGCCTCCCGTCCTCCTCCTCCCACGCCCTGTTCGGCGGCCTGGTGGGGGCGGCCCTCGCGGGCAGCACGACGGTGCACTGGAACGGCGTCCTCGACAAGGTCGTCATCCCGATGTTCCTGTCACCGGTGGTCGGCCTCATCGTCGGCTACCTGGTGATGCTGGCCATCCTGTGGATCTTCCGCAAGTCGAACCCGCACAAGGCCAAGCGCGGCTTCCGCATAGCGCAGACGGTCTCGGCGGCGGCCATGGCACTCGGCCACGGCCTTCAGGACGCGCAGAAGACCATGGGTGTCGTGGTGATGGCCCTGGTCATTTCCGGCCACGAGACCTACGGCGATCCGATCCCGGCCTGGGTGAAGATCGTCTGCGCGGTGATGCTCTCCTTGGGGACCTATGCCGGTGGCTGGCGCATCATGCGCACGCTGGGCCGGAAGATCATCGAACTGGACCCCCCGCAGGGCTTCGCGGCGGAGACGACGGGTGCGTCGATCATGTTCACCACGGCCTTCCTCTTCAAGGCGCCCATCTCGACGACGCACGTCATCACCTCGGCGATCATGGGCGTCGGCGCGACGAAGCGCGTGAACGCGGTGCGCTGGGGCGTCGCCAAGAACATCATCCTGGGCTGGTTCATCACCATGCCGGCCGCGGCCCTGGTCGCGGCGGGGGCCTTCGGAATCGTGAACCTGGCGTTCCTGTAACGCCGCCGGTCCGCATGTCTAAAGCCCGTCCAGCGTTTGAGGACAGGGCCACCGTACGACGACGGGCCCGCCCCCGGGAGCCAGGGGCGGGCCCTTCATCGTCCTCGCGGTGGCACCGCCATGCAGCACCGCGAGGGGTCTGGAAGGCTCAGCCGAAGCGGCCGGAGATGTAGTCCTCCGTCGCCTGGACCGACGGGTTGGAGAAGATCCGCTCCGTGTCGTCGATCTCGATCAGCTTGCCGGGCTGCCCGACCGCCGCCAGGTTGAAGAAGGCCGTACGGTCCGAGACACGCGCGGCCTGCTGCATGTTGTGCGTCACGATGACGATCGTGAACCGCTCCTTCAGCTCACCGATCAGGTCCTCGATGGCGAGCGTCGAGATCGGGTCGAGGGCCGAGCAGGGCTCGTCCATGAGCAGCACCTTCGGCTCGACCGCGATCGCCCGCGCGATGCACAGACGCTGCTGCTGACCACCGGAAAGCCCCGAACCGGGCTTGTTCAGCCGGTCCTTGACCTCGTTCCAGAGGTTCGCGCCCTTCAGGGACTTCTCCACGACGTCCGCGAGCTCGCTCTTCTTGTACGAGCCGTTCAGCCGCAGCCCCGCCGCCACATTGTCGAAGATCGACATCGTCGGGAACGGGTTCGGCCGCTGGAACACCATGCCGACCTCGCGGCGCACGGACACCGGGTCGATGCCCTGCCCGTACAGGTCCTCGTCGTCGAGCAGCACCTTGCCCTCGACCCGGCCGCCGGCCGTGACCTCGTGCATACGGTTGAGCGTGCGCAGGAACGTCGACTTGCCGCAGCCGGAGGGGCCGATGAACGCCGTCACCGAACGCGGCTCGACGGTCATCGAGATGTCTTCTATCGCCTTGTGGGCACCGTAGTAGGCGGTCAGTCCGCTTACGTCGATTCGCTTGGCCATGATTACGTCACTTCCAGAATTCTCGGTCGCATATGGCCGCGTCAGCGACCGGTCTTCGGGGCCTTCCAGCGGGCGATGCCGCGGGCCACCAGGTTCAGGATCATCACGAAGGCGATCAGGGTGAGCGAGGCCGCCCAGGCCCTGTCGTACGACGCGTCCGCACCTGCCGCGTACTGCTGATAGATGTACAGCGGCAGCGACTGCTGCGCACCCTCGAAGGGGTTGTTGTTGATGAACCGGTTGCCGAACACCAGCAGCAGCACGGGAGCCGTCTCACCGGTGATACGGGCGATCGCCAGCATGATGCCCGTCGTGATGCCGCCGATGGAGGTCGGCAGGACCACCTTCAGGATGGTGCGCCACTTCGGGACACCGAGCGCCAGGGAGGCTTCGCGCAGCTCGTTCGGGACGAGCTTGAGCATCTCCTCCGTGGAGCGCACGACCACCGGCATCATCAGGATGGCCAGGGCCAGCGAACCGGCGAAGCCGAAGGGCTCCAACTTGAAGATCAGCATGAGGCTGAGGATGAACAGACCCGCGACGATGGACGGGACACCCGTCATCACGTCGACGAAGAAGGTGACGGCCCGGGCGAGCTTGCCGCGGCCGTACTCGACCAGGTAGATCGCGGTGAGGATGCCGATCGGCGCGGCGATCAGCGTGGCGAGGCCCACCTGCTCCAGGCTGCCGATGATGGCGTGGTAGATGCCACCGCCCGGCTGGGAGTCGGCGACGATGCCCATCGAGTGGGTCAGGAAGTAGACGTCGAGGACCTTCACACCGCGCGAGATGGTCACCCACACCAGGGAGACCAGCGGGACGACTGCGAGCAGGAAGGCCACCCAGACCAGGCCGGTCGCGATGCGGTCCTTGGCCTGACGGCGGCCCTCGACGCTCGCGGCGATGACGTACGTGGCGACGAGGAAGATCAGCCCGGCGATCAGGCCCCACTGGACCTTGCTGTCGAGGCCGGCGCCCAGGCCGATGGCGACCGCCACGGCGAGCGAGCCGGCGGCGATCACCCAGGGCGACCACTGGGGCAGACGGGCGCCGCGCAGGGTGGAGGCGGGCCTTTCGGCGATGGCGGCGTTGGCGCTGTGGCTCATGCGTTGGCCCCCGAGTACTCCTTGCGGCGGGCGATGATCATGCGGGCCGCGCCGTTGACCAGCAGGGTGATGACGAACAGGACCAGACCGGAGGCGATGAGCGCGTCCCGTCCCTGCTCGGTGGCCTCACCGAACTTGGAGGCGATGTTCTGGGCGAAGGTGCCGCCGCCCGGGTTGAGCAGGCTGCCGTGGATGAGGAAGTCCGGGGAGAGCACGGTGGCGACGGCCATCGTCTCGCCGAGCGCACGGCCGAGGCCGAGCATCGAGGCGGAGATCACACCTGAGCGGCCGAAGGGGATCACCGCCATGCGGATGACCTCCCAGCGCGTGGCACCGAGGGCGAGAGCCGCCTCCTCGTGCATCTGCGGGACCTGGCGGAAGACCTCGCGGCTCACATTGGTGATGATCGGCAGGATCATGATCGCGAGCAGGATGCCGACGGTCAGCATCGAGCGCGGCGCACCGCCGTCCCACGAGAAGATGCCGGTCCAGCCCAAATAGCTGTCCAGCCAGCCGTAGAGGCCGTTCATGTGCGGTACGAGGATCAGGGCGCCCCACAGGCCGTACACGATGGACGGTACGGCGGCGAGCAGGTCGATCACATACGCGATGGGACCGCTCAGCCTGCGCGGGGCGTAGTGCGTGAGGAACAGCGCGATCGCGACGGCGATCGGAACGGCGAGGACCATGGCGATGATCGAGGAGACCACCGTGCCGAAGGCCAGGACCGCGATGCCGAAGACCGGCGGGACGGACGTGGCGTTCCACTCGAAGGTCGTGAGGAAGTTGCCGTGGTCCTTGCTGATCGCGAGGGAGGCGCGGTAGGTCAGGAAGACCGCGATCGCGGCCATGACCACCAACAGGAAGATGCCCGACCCACGGGAGAGACCGAGGAAGATCCGGTCACCGGGTCGGGTGGCACCGCGCGCCGCGCGCTTCTGTTCGGCGGTGGGCTGCGGGGCGGGTGGGGGAGCGTCGGTTATCTGTGTGGAAGTGTCCATCGGGTTCTCCGGTCTGCGGAGCCTCACGCGGAGTGCGGCTCTGCGAAGCCGTACGGGAGGTACGGCTCGTGGCGGCGGTGCACCGGACCGCACTCGGATCAGCTCAGGCCCTCGATGGTGGTGCGGACCTTGGCGATGATGTCGGCGGGGACGGGCGCGTACTTCAGGCCCGGCAGCAGGCCCTGGCCGTCCTCGGAGGCGATGTAGCGCAGGAACGCCTTGGTGGCGGGCAGGGTGTCCGCCTTGTTGCCCTTGTCGCAGACGATCTCGTACGTGACCAGGGTGATCGGGTAGGCGCCGTCGGCCTTGGTGTTGTAGTTCAGCTTGAGCGACAGGTCCTTGCCCGTGCCCACGACCTTCGCGTCGGCGATGGCCTTGGTGGCGCTGTCGCTGCTGGGCGCGACCGGGGCGCTGGCACCGGTGTTGATGCTGGCGGCCTTGACGCCGTCGGTGACGTAGGACAGCTCGAAGTAGCCGATGGCGCCGTTGGTCTGCTTGACCTGGGCGGCCACACCGGAGGACTGCGCGGCGGACTGGCCGCCCTTGGCCTGCCAGGCCTTGCCGCCGGAGTACTTCCAGTTGTCGGGCGTCGCGGCGATGAGGTACTTGGTGAAGTTGTCCGTGGTGCCGGACTCGTCCGAGCGGTGGAACGCCTGGATCTTGAGGTCGGGCAGCTTGGCGGACGGGTTGAGCTTCGCGATCGCCGGGTCGTTCCACTTGGTGATCTTGCTGTCGAAGATCTTCGCAAGGGTCGGGGCGTCCAGGACCAGGTTGTCCACGCCGGACAGGTTGTAGCCGACCGCGATCGGGCCGCCGACCATCGGGAGGTCGATGCCCTGGCCGCCGGAGCAGACCTTCTTGGAGGCGGCGACGGCGTCGGGCTTCAGCGCCGAGTCGGAACCCGCGAAGGCGAGCTGGCCCTGGGTGAAGGAGGTGACACCCGCGCCGGAACCGCCGGCCTTGTAGTTGATCTGCACGCCGCAGGCCTGGGAGAACTGCGCCACCCACGCGTCGATCGCGTTCTTCTGCGCGGACGAGCCGTCGGAGAGCAGCTGCCCCTTGGCGCCGTCACACTTGATCTTGCTGGCACCGGTGGTGGAGGAGGCGCTGCTGCCGCCACTGCTGCCGCCGCCGGTGTTGTCCGAGCCGCACGCCGTGAGGACCAGGGCGCTCGACGCGGCGAGAGCACCGAGGGCGATGGCCCGCCGATTCATGCGCTGAAGCTTCACTTGAAAGAGTTCCTTCCAGGAGCCGCCGTCCTGAATGCGGCGGCGTGCGAGGTTGAAGTCCCGGCGACGACGGGACGCACCTTCCCCGAGGCACGACCCACATCGCGTAAGGCCGAAATTAGGCAGACCAGGTGAAGGCGCCTACGGCCGGAAATGAACGACAGGTGAACCCCTGCCGACGGTGTGGTTAGGTCACGGAACGCTTACGGGGAGAGCACATGAAGGTTCCGGCCTTCTTGGTGTCTCCCTCCACGGTGACACAGGAGTGACACTCCCGCGGGAACCCGTGTGGTCGGCGAGCCGTCTCGTTCCCCGAGAGCAATCGGGGAGGGCGCAACATGGAACGTCGTACGTTCATCGGGGGCGGCGCGGCCGCGCTGGCGGCGGTGGCCACGGCCGCGTGCAGGGGCGGTTCCGCCGACGCGGACACCAGCACCTCCGCCTCGTCCGGCTCCTCCGGTACGGCGATCAGGTCGACGTCCGGCCAGGCCGCCCCCGCGAACTGGACCGCGCTCTCCCGCGACCTCGACGGCACCCTGATACGCCCGGGCGAGGCCACCTGGACCACGGCCCGCCAGCTGTACAACACCCGCTTCGACGGCCTGAAGCCGGCGGCCGTGGCCTATGTCGCCCACGCCGACGACATACGGACGACCCTCGCCTACGCCCGGGCCCACAACATCCGGGTCGCGATCCGCAACGGCGGCCACTCCTACGCGGGTTGGTCCTCCGGCAACGGCAAACTGATCGTCGATGTCTCGAAGCTGAAGCAGATCCGGGTGGGCGGCGGCCAGGCCGTCGTCGGCGCCGGCTCCAAACTGATCGACGTCTACCGGGCGCTGACCGCGAAGGGCGTGACGATACCCGCGGGCTCCTGCCCCTCGGTCGGCGTCTCGGGCCTGGTGCTGGGCGGCGGCCACGGCGTGGTCTCCCGGGCCTACGGCCTGACCTGCGACAGCCTCACACAGGCCACCCTGATCACGGCGGACGGCAAGCAGCTGACCGCCGACGCGACGGAGAACAAGGACCTGTTCTGGGCGCTGCGCGGCGCAGGCAACGGCAACTTCGGCGTCGTGACGGAACTGCACTTCAAGACCCACCCGGCCCCGCAGGCCGTCTCCGCGTACCTCACCTGGCCCTGGTCGAAGGCCGCCGCCGTGGTGAAGGCCTGGCAGGAGTGGGGCCCCGACCAGCCCGACGAGATCTGGTCCTCCTGCCACCTGGAGAACGGCGGCTCGCCCACCGTGTCGGTCGCCGCCTTCTCCATCGGCACCTACGGCGAACTGCAGAACGCCCTCGACCGCCTGGTCTCGGCGGTCGGCTCACCGGCCCGCAGCGAGACGCTCAAGCGGCACACCTACGAGGGCGCGATGGAGGCGTACGCGGGCTGCTCGTCGTTCCGCACCGAGGCCCAGTGCCACCTCCCCGGCTCCACCCCGAACCGCAACCCTGAGGGCGCCCTGGGCCGGGAGACCTACACGGCCCGCTCGGACTTCTTCGACCGCTCGATCTCCCCGGCGGGCATCCAGACCCTGCTGAGGAACATCGGCTCGGTCCCGGGCGGCGCGGGCAGCATCGCGCTGACGGCCCTGGGCGGCGCGGTCAACCGCGTCTCCCCCACCGCAACGGCCTTCGTCCACCGCCGCTCCCGCATGCTGGCCCAGTACCTCGCATCCTGGCGGGCCGGCACGACGGGCGGGGCGGCCCAGACCTGGCTGACCAACACCCACAACGCCATGCGCCCCTACGCCTCGGGAGCGGCGTACCAGAACTACACGGACCCCACCCTGACGAACTGGCGCCAGGCGTACTACGGGGATGCGGCGTCCCGCCTGACGGCAGTGAAGAAGCAGTACGACCCGAACCGCTTCTTCACGTACCCCCAGTCGCTGTAGCGCCCTGAAGGGGCGCGGGGCTGTATCGATCTGCGGCTCCGCCGCGATGGGGGTCCCCCCGCTCGAGCGAAGCCGAGAGTGGGGGAGCGACCAGCCCCGACGCACCCGCAGACGGTCACGGGCCTTCCAGCGGAGCGCTTACGCAGCGAGGTCCCGCTCCTCCGCCGCTTCTCTTCGGGCCCCCGGGATCAGCGCATCCCGCCCCAAGGCCGCCCGCCCGGGGCTCCGCACCAACCACCCACCCCACGCCGACCCCTCAACAGCCCTCACCACAGGCGTGAGCAGCAGCATGGCAACCGGCGAAAGCAGCAACGCCACAGCCGTCCCCAGCGCAAACCCCCCGACCACATCAGTCGGGTAGTGCACGCCCATGTAAACCCGGCAGAACCCCTCAAGCAGCGCCAACCCGATCCCCACAACCCCGAACTTCCGGTTGGCGACAAACACCCCCACCGCCATCGCCATGGTGATCGTCGCGTGATCGCTCACAAACGAGAAGTCGGTCTTCCCGGACACCAGCACATCAAGCCCGTCGTGCGTCCGAAACGGCCGAGGCCGCTCGACGAACCCCCGTATCGGCACATTCACCAGTACCGCAAGGGCCGCAGCCACCGGCGCCCACACCAACGCGGCGACAGACGACGCGGCGTCCTCGTCGCCCCGCCGCCGCACGGACCACCAGCACCCCACGACCAGCAGGACCATGGCCAGCAGCAGCCCGTACTCGCCCACGAAGGAGACGACCCGGTCGAACCAGTGCGGCGCGTCCTTGGCCAGGCCATTGATGTCGTAGAGCAGGTCGACGTCGGGGTTCGACCCGGATTCGGCGAGTCCAGCCATGGTGCTGCGGCCCCTTCGTCGTCTGCTGCCGGACGTACTCGCGCACGCCCGCTTGTCCACCCCCGTGGTTGTAGGTCACGTCGCGGACAGCCACCGGGATGACTGTCGGATGACTACGAGAACAGGAACGCACGGTCCCAGTTACTACGTTCCACACTCCACCGAATGATCACGCAGACGTTATCGAAGAGAGACTCATCACCGCAGCTCAGGGGGTGGGTTCACGCTCGGTTCACACCGTGGTGGGCAGTGCTTTCGCGCCATCTTCGGTGACTCGCGTGGCTCCGAAGTACTCGGAGGTGTCGATGGGGTCGAACCGGATCACCGCGCCCGTCCTCGGCGCGTCGATCATGTACCCGCCGCCCACATAGATCCCCACATGGTGGATGGCCCGGGAGTCGGTGGGGTCCGTGGAGAAGAACACGAGATCGCCGGGCAGAAGCTCGTCACGCTTGGGGTGCGGCCCCGCGTTGTACTGGTCGTTGGCGACCCGCGGCAGCGTGATCCCGACACTCTCGTACGCGGCCTTGGTCAGCCCCGAGCAGTCAAAACGCCCGTTGTCCGCGGCGGTACCGTCGCCGCCCCACAGATAGGGCGTCCCGAGCTTCTTCTGCGCGTAGTAGATGGCCGCGGCGGCCTGCTTGCTGGGATCGACCCGGCTGACGGGCGCGGCGAAGCTCTCCTCGAGCGTCGTGATCGTCTTGACGTAGTTCTGGGTCTCCTTGTACGGCGGCACGCCCCCGTACTTGATCACCGCGTAGGCCCCCGCGTTGTACGACGCGAGCATGTTTTCGGTCAGATTCCCGGGTACGTCCTTGACGTACGAGGCGAGCTGGCAGTCGTACGAGGCGGCGGACGGAATGGCATCCGCCGGATCCCAGACGTTTTTGACGCCGTCTCCGTTGCCGTCGACGCCGTGCGTGGCCCAGGTGCCCGGAATGAACTGCGCTATCCCCTCCGCGGCCGCCGGGCTCTTGGCGTTCGGATTGAACCCGCTCTCCTGGTAGAGCTGCGCGGCGAGCAGCGCGGGGTTGAGGGCGGGGCAGAGGTTGCCCCACTTCTGCACGATGGCCGAGTACGCGGCGGGCACGGCCCCCTTGGCCAGGGCCTTGGTACCGCCGCCCACCCCGTTGATGAGGTTCCCGGCGACGACGTACACCCCGACGACGAGCAGCATGACGAAGGACAGAGCAGAGCCGACGGCAACGCCGGCAACGATCCACGCCTTACGCACCGTCAACCGCCCCTCACCGCCCGGGAGTCCGAAGCCCACGTCAGTCTAGGGCCGCATCCGTCTTCCGGGGAGATCAAGCGCCCCATAGGGGCGCGAGGCTGTATCGACATGCGGCTCCGCCGCGATGGGGGTCCCCCCGCTCGAGCGAAGCCGAGAGTGGGGGAGCGACCAGCCACGACGGCGCTGCAGACGATCGACGGCACATGCCAACCCCGCGACGGAGCCGCAAATCGGCGCACCCGGCGGAGCGCCGACGCATCAGTTGGTGGCGTCCCGATACAACTCGGCCGCTTCCGCCCCGAACACGACGCTGTACGAGATGTCGTCCGTACTGCCGCCCTTCTCGTGCCCGCCCAGGATCCCGACGACCGCCTTGTCCCCGTTGACCCAAGGACTGCCGCTGGTCCCTCCCGACAGTCCGGGGCAGTCGATCCGCTGCTGGGTGGAGCTGTGCCTGGTCGGTCTGTTGGTGCAGCTGACGGGCACTTCACGGGCGCTGGGATACCCGGTGATGGTGACGGCGGTGGCCCCGGTCGCCACGCCGGCCACGAAGGGGTTGCCGCCGACGGCGTCCTCGACGCTCTTCCCGTTCTTGTTCTCGACGACGGCGAAGGCGACGTCACTGTCCTCGTGCTGCCCCTTGGCCCACCCGTCGGGCAGGAACGCCTTCCGCACCGTCCACGTCCCGTACGGCGCCTGCCCGCCCCGGTAGCCCGGTACGAAGATGAGGTCGCCGTCCTTGCTCCCGTTGAGGCAGTGGGCCGCCGTGACGATGAGATTGCGGTGCGGGCTGTACACGACGGAGGCGGTGCAGAAGTGCCCGCCGGCGAGTGAGGACCGCCGGTCGGCGTCGAAGAGGGCTCCGACCTTCCTGGACTGCGCGTTGTCCACCGCGACAACGGTCACACCGAGGGGCCCCGGCCCGTCGTCCGCATTGGCGAGGGAAGCGGAGGTGAGCGCGGGCACAAGGAGCACGACAGCCGCGCACAGGGGACTGGTGACACGCCTGCTGATGCGTGGGATGCGCTTCATCGGCGCCCACTGTGACCCACGAAGGTGAGAAATCCGTCTGACGTTCACTTGGATCTCTCCGTGAACGATCCTCCCTGCGGCTGGGGCTGCGGCTGCGGATGGCGCACGGAAGCGCCGTACGCGACACCCGGGTGCCGGGGTCGCAGACGGGGCAGGGCGCCCGGCGACACGGACATGGCTCGCTGCCTCCGTCTCTCCACCGCTTCGGCGTCGCCACCACCGTACGGTGCGGCGGCCGACCTCGCCTCCGCGTCATGCACCGGCCACGCCTGTGCGGTCTGCGTGTACCGCGGCTCCTCCTTCGCCACAACATCCTCCCTTCACTCTCCGAACCCACACCATCACGTTAGGCCACCGGACTGACATTCGGCAGGCAACACGGTCCTGGCCGTGTCCTACCCGGCGTCGTCGGGGGCCCCGCTGCCGCGCGGCTCGATGCGCTCGATCAGCTGCCCGCTCCAGGCCCGCAAGGCCTCGGCCTGCTGAGGTGTGAGCATGTCGAGGAAGTAGTGGCGGATGTTTCCGGCATGCACGAGGACGGCGCTCTGCACGGCGCTGCGCCCTTTGTCGGTCAGCCCGATCCCGGTGCGGCGGCCACCGGCGCCGCGCTCGGTCCGCTCCACGAAACCGCGGTTCTCCATGCGCGTCAGCTGGTGCGAGACGCGGCTCTTCTCCCAGTCGAGCGACTCGGAGAGCTCTCCGACGCGCATCTCGCGGCCGGGGGCCTGCCAGAGCGTCACCAGCACGCTGAACTCGGCCTTCGAGATGCCGCAGTCACGCTGCAGACCGCGGTCGAGCTCCCTGGTGAGCAGGCGCTGCGCGCGCATCCAGGCGTCCCAGAGCTCCCACTCCTCGGGTTCCAGCGTCCGCGACTGAGCCATGACGGGCAGCATACCGAGCCAAGGTGTTGACGCGTCAACTCATCCCTTCCTAGAGTTGACACGTCAACTCCTGTGGAAGGAACACCATGGCACTGCGCATTGGGATCATCCTCGGCAGCACCCGCCCCGGACGCCGGGGCGAGCCGATCGCCTCCTGGGTGCTCGACACGGCGCGCGCCCACGGCGGCGCCGACTACGAGCTCATCGACCTCGCCCACCACCGCCTCGGCAACCTCGACGAGGGCGGAAATCCGACCCACCGGCAGTACGAGCACCCGCACACCCGCGCCTGGTCCGCGCTGATCGACGACTTCGACGGCTTCGTGTTCCTCGTCCCGGAGTACAACCACTCCTTCCCCGGCGCACTCAAGAACGCGCTGGACTACGTCTATGGGGAGTGGAACGACAAGGCCGCCGGCATCATCAGCTACGGCGGATGGGCCGCGGGCGTCCGGGCCGCCGAAGCGCTGCGGCTCGTGCTCGCCGAGCTCCAGATGGCCACGGTCCGCACTCAACCCGCCATCGCCCTGCTCCCGGCGTTCGAGACGGGCGCCTTCGTCCCGGCGGAAGGCCTCGCCGCCGCGGTCTGCGGCATGCTCGACCAGGTCATCGCCTGGTCCGGCGCGCTGCGCGCCGTACGCGAGGCCAAGGCCGAGGCGCACGCAGACGTCCTGCCCGCCGCAGCGCCATGACGCTCAGCCGGTCACAGCGGCCTTGCCCCCGGCCGGAGTGACCGCATACCACTGCCCGCCCTTCCCCTGGCCGTTCAGCTGCCCGGCCCCCGTATCGCCCACATACCGGTACAACGGCCAGCCGCCCAGGGTGAGTTGCTTCCTGCCGTTGCGGTGGACCGTACCGAGCAGACTCTTCTCGACGCCCACCGTCTGCACGGAGTCCGACACGATGACCGGAATCCACGTCTTCACGCACGCACCGGCACACGTCCACCGGGACGGATGCGGCCGGTCCCTGTCATAGCGGTAGAGGGTCGCCCCCGTGCCGTCGGTGACCACGCTGCCCCCGCCCTTCACGGCCTCGGCCCGCACCGTGACGGTCGAGGCCGTCTGCCCGCTCCCGGACGCCCCGCCGCCGACCGGTGCCGAGGCCGCCGGAGCCGACGTGACCGGCGCGACGCCGACAGCGCTCGTACCGGAGGCGCCGCCGTTCATGGAGTCGCACGCCGCCAGCAGGAAGGCGCAGACGAGGCCCGCGGCCGAAGCGAGGACGATGCGGTGCTGGATCACAGAGTTGCCCCTCTTCGGGGTCGCCATCCACATGCCCACTCCATACGTCGGGCAACTCCCGCACTCTCAGCCGCCGATGCCACATGACGCAGACTTGACCCCCGCCCCGCCCGGACGGGGACGGCCACGGGCCGAGGTGACGCGCGTCAACCTGTCTCCCACCTGTCCGAATACTGTGCACGAAGTCAAGCCACCCCCAACCCCCCTCCATCGCACCGCCATTGAGCAGCAATCCGCCAACCGCCTTCAGTAATGCGGCAGTCAGAATTCCGAAACTGCCTTGTTTGTCGCGTACTCAACAAGCGATGGTCTACGCGGGTCGCCGCCCCTGCCGAGAACACCCGGCAGTCCCCCCACCGCAGGCCTCTGCCCACCACTTCCAGGAGGCTGTACGTTGCGTACGACCACCCCCGACTCCCCCCACATATCCGGCAGATGGCGCCGGATCGGCTCGGCCGCCGCGGCCACCGCGGCGCTGGTCCTCGCCGGATTCGGCACCGCCGTCCAGGCGAGCGCCGCCACCACGGCCACGACGGCCGCCCACAAGGTGAGCACCAAGGCGATCGCCGCGCAGGTCGCCAAGGCGCACGTGCAGTACACGAAGGCCTGTGGCGCCATCCCGAAGAAGGGTTACGCGGCCTGCAACGCCCTGCGTGTCACCGGCGGCACCACCGCCTTCATGGAGAAGCAGGCCGCACTCAAGGGCGTCGCCCCCAAGACCATCAAGCCGGACGCCACCACCGACACCCCGACCGGTTACGGCCCGTCGGACATCCAGTCGGCCTACGGCCTGACCGACGCCGCCTCCTCCAACGGCTCCGGCGAGACCGTCGCCATCGTCGACGCCTACGACGACCCGAACGCCGAGGCGGACCTGGCCACGTACCGCGACTACTACGGCCTGAGCTCCTGCACCACGGACAACGGCTGCTTCTCGAAGGTCAGCCAGACCGGCTCCACGACCTCCCTCCCCTCCGCCGACAGCGGCTGGGCCGGTGAGATCTCCCTCGACCTCGACATGGTCAGCGCGACCTGCCCGAACTGCAACATCCTCCTCGTCGAGGCCAAGTCGGCGTCCGACGCCAACCTGGGCACCGCGGTGAACGAGGCCGTCAAGCTCGGCGCCAAGTTCGTCTCCAACAGCTACGGCGGCTCCGAGTCCTCCTCGGACACGACGTACGACTCCTCGTACTACAAGCACCCGGGCGTCGCGATCACCGCGAGCGCCGGCGACAGCGGCTACGGCGCCGAATACCCGGCCGCCTCCAAGTACGTCACGGCAGTCGGCGGCACCAAGCTCTCCACGTCCTCCAACAGCCGCGGCTGGACCGAGAGCGTCTGGAACACCAGCAGCACGGAGGGCACCGGCTCCGGCTGCTCCGCGTACGACGCGAAGCCCTCCTGGCAGACCGACACCGGCTGCAGCAAGCGCATGATCGGTGACGTCTCCGCGGTCGCCGACCCCGCCACCGGCGTCTCCGTCTACGACACCTACGGCTCCGACGGCACCGGCTGGAACACCTACGGCGGCACCAGCGCCTCCTCCCCGCTCATCGCCTCGGTCTACGCCCTCGCCGGCACCCCGGGCGCCGGCGACTACCCGGCGCAGTACCCCTACAACGCGGCCGGCACCTCGGCGCTGAACGACGTCACCAGCGGCAGCAACGGCACCTGCTCCACCAGCTACTTCTGCACCGCCAAGTCGGGCTACGACGGCCCGACCGGCTGGGGCACCCCCGAGGGCCTCACCGCCTTCACGGCGAGCTGACCGCAGTAAGCGGCAGGACCACCCCGTCGGGTCACGGGGAGCCGCCCGCACGAGGGAGTACGTGGGGCCTCCCGGGCGGCACGGAAAGGGAAACGGGTCACGGCAGCCGGCCGCGGCCCGTTTTCCCGTACGCCCCGCCGCCCCGACGGGACAGCGCGTCAGGCACCATCTCCGGAGAACGTCGACGTCCGCTCCACGACGCCCCGGGGGAAACCGCATGAAGCGCACGCTCTCAGTCCTGCTCACCGTCGCCGCACTCACCGCGCCACTGGCCGGTTGCGGCAGCTCGTCGAAGAACGTCACCGGCACCGTCGTCAGCAAGGACACGGACCACGAGTGCAAGACCAAGAAGAAGGGCTCGAGGCGGACCCGAAGCTGCCACACCGAGTACGAGCTGAAGGTCCGCACCAAGAGCGGCGACGAGGAAGAGGTCGACGTCAGCTACAGCGCCTACAGCAACTGCGTCGAGGGTTCGAGCTACCCCAAGTGCACCACGCGCTGACGACTGACCATCCGTCAACGAGCGGGCCGCGGCCGTCATCCGCGGCCCGCTCGCCGTACCGGATACTCTTCATCCGTTCGCCCGTCACCCGGAGAACATCGGCTCGACCCCTCACCCGACCCACCGTCAGGAACGATTCAGGTCGCGAAAGGGGTCAACGACGGAACCCCGTCACAGGTTCCGCTCAGGCCTCATTGCCCGGCGTGACCAGCCGTGATACACAGAGTGACCTAACAGCTATTCGTACGAAACCCGCCATGCAATGACGCCAAGTCGACATACGAAGGCAGCATTGTCGGCGAGAATGAGCCTGACCTCTGCACCCCCGCAGGGGACTGTGGAACTACCCACCAGGGGCGGTGACTTACATGCTCTTTGCGGCCGACAAGGGAGACATCAACACCATCATCGGCGGGATCGCTCCGGACTGGGGCCCCTTCGGCAGCCTGGGCAACGAGGCGAAGGTCATGATCGAGGTGGTGATGGCCGTCGCCATTCTCCTCTGCCTCGGCATCGCCGTCTGGGGCGCCGCGAAGCAGCGCATCGGCGCGACCGCGCTCCGCGACACCTTCAGCGCGGAACAGGGCAAGGGCCTCATCATCGCCGGTCTCACCGGGGTATTCATCATCGGTTCGCTGGGCACGCTCTTCACCATCGTGTACGGCATGGCCGTCTAGCAGGCCCTTTACGGCAGGCGTCCGCCAGTCCCCGCCGGGCACGCCCGGTCCCCTCCACCCCCACCCGCCCGTCGTGCCCACCGGCTGAGGTTGCGTTTCCCTGATGTCGAGTCACCACACCGCGCCCGCGCGGGAACCAGCACGGCTACCGTCGTATGTCTACGAGCTGGAGAGGGCGTACACGGCATGAGTCTCGGAGACGAGCACGAGGCCTCCGGCGGTTACGGCGGCACGGGCCAGACCCGGACCCGGCTGCCCGACGGGGGCGGCGACGTCTACGGCGGCGCCCGCCGCGGCGGCCGCTCGTCGTCCCGGAGCCTGATCACGGTGGTGGGCGTGGTGGTCCTGCTCATCGCAGCCATCGCCTTCGCGAACCGCGGAGGAGGAGACTCCTCTTCGGACAGCGCGAGCGGCAGCAAGCCGGACGCGGCATCCACGGCGGCCAGCGGGACAAAGCCGGTACGAACGACGGCGGCGGGGATCCCCACGGGCTTCGCACACGACCAGCAGGGGGCGCAGAGCGCTGCGGCGAACTATGCGGTGGCGCTGGGCTCGGCCGACATGTTCAACAAGACCAGACGTGACGCCATCCTGCAGACCATCATCACGCCGTCCCGCGTGGCGGGGTTCGAGTCGAAGCTGGACCAGGCCTACACCCCGCAGTTCAACAAGAACGTCGGTCTCAACGAGGACGGCTCCACACCAGCGGGCTACACCTTCGTTTCCCGCACCAGCCCGATCGGCACCAAGGTCACCGCGTCCTCCGAGAACGACGCGACCGTAGAGGTCTGGTGCAGCGGCCTCCTGGGCCTTGCCGGTGAGAACTCCACGAACCCGGTCACGAACAGCTGGTTCACCATCACCATCAAACTGGAATGGACCGGCGGTGACTGGAAGATCGTGACGCACTCTCAGAAGGAAGGCCCCGCGCCCGTCCCCGGCGACGACAGGGCCTCCAGCGCCGACGACATGGCGAAGGCCGTCGAGGAGTACGGAGGGTTCACGTATGCCCGCTAACCGACGCGCACTCAAGCTGACTGCCCTTGTCGCGACCGTACAAGCCTCCGCAGTCATCATGGCCACGCGTGCCTTCGCAGCACCAACGCCTTCACCCACGGCGAGCAATGACCCCTGCGACCTGATCCACGGCCCCGCCAAGGACTACTGCACCCGCGGCAACGGCGCAAAAGGCCTCACCGGCACCGGTGGCGGTCTGGACCCCACCTCCACCCTCGACCCCCTCTCCTCCCTCGCCAAGGGCTGCGCAAAAGCCGCCTCCTGGACCATCAACAAGCTCAGCGGGGCCGTAACAGAAACCGCGAACGTCGACTTCACCAACCAGAAGTTCCTTCAGCAGTACGCAGTCGTCTTCGCGGCCTCCACCATCCTCACCCTCCTGCTCTGGCTGCTCGCCGTGGCCAAGCGCGCCGTCCGAGGTGTCCCCCTCACGACGGCGATCTCGGAGGCGATCGGTTTCCTCTGGCTGACGGTCCTCGCCTCGGCCTTCACGCCCCTGATCCTCTACACCGTCGTATCGGCGACCGACGGCATCACAGACGTCCTCGCCAAGGCCACCGGCGACCAGACGGACATGTTCTTCGGCACCTTCTCCGGCGCCCTCGACAAAGGCCAGAACATCGGCGGCGGCCCCATCATGCTGATCGTGGTGTCCCTGGTCAGCATCCTCGCCGCCGGCGTGCTCTGGCTGGAGCTGGTCATCCGCGCCGCCCTCCTCTACGTCGGCGCCCTCCTCGGCACCGTCGTCTACGCGGGCCTCGTCGACAAGAACCTGTGGGGCCACGTCCGCCGCTGGGCGGGCATCATGATCGCGGTCATTCTCGTCAAGCCGATCATCGTGATCGTGCTGGGCCTCGCCGGCGCGCTGTCCTCCGCGAACGGCCCGGACTCGTTCTCCGCGGTCGTCTCCGGCCTCGCGATCATCCTGCTCGCCATCTTCGCCAGCGCGATGATCTACAGATTCGTCCCCGGTTTCGGCGACGAGATCGCCAGCGGCCGCAACAACCGCATCATGGCCGGCGCCGAGGGCAAGGCCGCCGCGGTCATCAGCTCCCCGGCGACCATGGTCGCGCAGGGCATCAAGACGCACAGCGCCCGCGCCAACGACAACGGGGGCGGCGGCCAGTCGTCCTCGAACGGCGGCCCCCGCCCCGCCAACCCGGCCACCGGCGGCGTGGCCGCCCACAGCACCCGGCCCTCGAACGGAGGCGGCGGCTCCGTCCCCACCGCAGCCCCCGCACCCCGTTCGTCGAGCCCGGTGAACACCCCGCACGCCAGCAACACCCGCAACAGCAGTACCAACCGCACGGGAGGTGAAGGGCGTTGACGACCGAGTCCCACCTGTCCCATCCGGTCACGCCCCGCCGTACATATCTCATCGGCCGCGCCCGGCCGAACGCGATCGTCGGCCGGAACCGTGAATCCGGCGAGATCGCGCTCATCATCGCGGGCGCTTTCCTCGGCATGATGTGCGGGCTCCTCGTCCCCGTCCTCTCCCTGCGCATCGTGCTGCTGACGGGCTTCCCACTGATCGCCCTCGCAGCGGTCTACGTGCCGTACAAGCACCGCACGTTCTACAAGTGGTTCGAGATCAACCGCAGCTACAAACGCACCCTGAAGCAGGGCACCCTCTACCGCAGCGGTGTCATCGAAGCCGGTACGCGGCTCGACGGACGCGAGGTCGAGGTCGGCCCGCCCCCCGGGATCGGCCGCATCACCTGGCTGGCCGCCCCCTTCGGCCCGGACGAGATCGCCGTACTGCTGCACGCGGACCGCCGCACAGTGACAGCGGCCATCGAGATCGAGGGCCCCGGCGTCGGCCTGCGCGACTCGGAGGACCAGGAAGCCCTCGTCGACCGCTTCGGCACGCTCCTCAAGCACGTCGCCAACGGGGACGGCTTCGTCACCCGCCTCCAGATGCTCGCCCGCACCCTCCCCGCCGACCCCGACGCCCACGCCAAGGACGTCGCCATCCGCGGGGACGAGAAGTCGCCGGGCTGGCTGCAGCACTCGTACGACCAACTGCAGTCGATGGTCTCGACGAGCAGCGAGCAGCACCGCGCCTACCTCGTCGCCTGCATGCACTTCACCCGCGAGCTCGCGGCCGAGGCACACGCGATGGCACGCGCCGCCCGCCCCCAGAACGGCCGCAAGGTGGACCGGGACGCCGGTCTCGCGGTCGTCATGGCCCGCGAGCTCACCGACATCTGCTCGCGCCTCCAGGAGGCCGACATCCGCGTCCGCCAGCCCCTCGGGCAGGGCCGACTCGCCTCCCTCATCCACTCCATGTACGACCCCGACCACCCGATCGACCACATCCAGGCGATGACCAAACGCAACGCCTGGCCGGCCGAACTGGACGCCATGGAGCCGACGTACCTCCAGGCCAAGACCCGGGAGTCGTCCACCCGCGCGCCCTGGTGCCACGCCACGGCCTGGGTGAAGGAGTGGCCGATGACACCCGTCGGCGTCAACTTCCTGGCCCCGCTCCTCGTCCACACCCCGGACGTCATCCGAACGGTCGCCGTCACGATGGATCTCGAACCCACCGAGGTGGCCATCGAACGCATGCTGACCGAGAAGACCAACGACGTGGCCGAGGCCTCCCGCGCCGCCAAGATGAACCGCACGGTCGACCCCCGTGACGTCGCCGCCCACAACCGCCTGGACCAGCGCGGCGAGGACCTGGCGAGCGGCGCGGCAGGCGTCAACCTGGTCGGCTACATCACCGTCTCCTCCCGCTCCCCCGAGGCCCTCGCCCGCGACAAGCGGACCATCCGCGCCTCGGCCGGAAAGTCGTACCTGAAGCTGGAGTGGTGCGACCGGGAACACCATCGCGCCTTCGTGAACACGCTCCCGTTCGCCACCGGCATCCGAAGGTAGGGGCTGAGTTCTGATGCGGGATCCGCTGTCCGTCCTGACCGACGCCTTCACGTCCTTCCTCTTCGGGAAGGTCGAGACCACCCGCCTGCCCGTACGCACCTCCACGGGCCAGGCCCAGGCGGTCTACCTGCCGACCGCCGCCCCGGGCCTCGGCGACTCGGGCGTGATCATCGGCCGCGAGGTCTACTCCGGCAAGGGCTACATCTACGACCCCTTCCAGCTGTACGGCCAGCAGCTCCCGGCCCCGCACTGGCTGGTCCTCGGCGAGTCCGGCAACGGCAAGTCGGCCCTGGAGAAGACCTACGTCCTACGGCAGCTGCGCTTCCGCGACCGCCAGGTCGTCGTCCTCGACGCCCAGGGCGAGGACGGCGTCGGCGAATGGAACCTGATCGCGGAAGAGCTGGGGATAACACCCATCCGCCTGGACCCGACCGCGGCCCTGGACCACGGAATCCGCCTCAACCCCCTCGACCCGGCGATCACGACGACCGGCCAGCTCGCCCTGCTCCGCACGATCATCGAGGTCGCGATGGGCCACGGCCTGGACGAGCGCTCCGGCTTCGCCCTGAAGGTCGCGCACGCCTACGTCAACGAGACGATCGTCGAACGCCAGCCGGTCCTCACCGACATCGTCGAGCAGCTACGGCACCCCGAACCCGAGTCGGCCGAGGCGATGAACGTCGCCATAGAGGACGTACGGGCCTGGGGCCTGGACGTGGCGCTGGTCCTGGACCGTCTGGTCGACGGTGACCTCCGCGGCATGTTCGACGGCCCGACCACGGTCGGCATCGACCTCGACGCGCCCCTCATCGTGTTCGATTTGTCCCACATCGACCGCAACTCCATCGCCATGCCGATCCTGATGGCGATCGTCGGCGTATGGCTGGAACACACCTGGATCCGCCCCGACCGGAAGAAGCGCATCTTCCTGGTCGAGGAGGCCTGGCACATCATCAACAGCCCCTTCGTCGCCCAGCTGTTCCAGCGGCTGCTGAAGTTCGGCCGCCGGCTCGGTCTGTCCTTCGTGGCGGTGGTCCACCACCTGTCGGACGTCGTCGACGGCGCGGCGGCCAAGGAAGCCGCGGCCATCCTGAAGATGGCGTCCACGAGGACGATCTACGCCCAGAAAGCCGACGAGGCGCGGGCGACGGGCCGCGTCCTGGGCCTCCCTCGCTGGGCGGTGGAGATCATCCCCACCCTCACCCCCGGCATCGCCGTCTGGGACGTCAACGGCAATGTCCAGGTCGTCAAACACCTGATCACCGAGACGGAACGCCCGCTGGTCTTCACCGACCGCGCCATGACGGAGTCGTCCGCCGAACGCGACCTGAGGGACGACGCCCTGCGCGCCGCCGAGCTGGAGGCGGAGGAGCGCGCGGCCGCCTTCGTGGAACAGCACCTGAGCGACTTCGAGGGGCCGTCCGAGTCGACGGTGGCATAGCAGGGGAGGCAGGACGTGGTGAGACCGGACGACCGGCGAAGAGACCCCCGGGACGGGCAGGGCGGCATCCCGGACGGGCTCCTGCTCGGGATACTCGCCTTCCTCCTCGGCATGACCCTGCTGGTGTGGACGGCCACGGGCCTCGCCGGCCTGTTCACCAAGGGCAGCTGGCCGCACGGCGTCACCTTCACCCGCACCCCCACGGCCATGCGCCACCTCATCGGCCATCCGCACGACATCCCGGGCGCCTGGCCCGAGACGCCGAACACCCAGCTCTCCGGCTACGGCCTGTTCTGGGGCCTGTTCATCGGCCAGTTGATGGTGCTGTTCGTACTGACGGTGTTCGCGATGGGCACCATCGCCCGCTGGCGCGCAGGCCGCCTGAAGCGCCGCACGCAACCACTCGACCGCCCGACACCCGAGCCGACGCCGACGCCGACGCACTACGAGGTCCCTACGCCGCGGACGGCACCGCACGAACCACAGCCGACGGAACTCCTCCAGGAACCGGCGCCCATGCCCGAGCCCTCGCCCTCCCTGGCCGCCGACGACAGGGCGGCGGTGGGCGGCACGGCCGGAGTGGGTGGTGGGACCGGCAGGGAAAATCTCGTCGTAGCCCCCAGAGAAAGCCGCCAGGCAACGGCGACCCAGGCCGTACGCGACGCGGCAGGCCCGGCTCTCGTCATCACCTCGAACCCGGCGATCTGGTCGGACACCAAGGACGCCCGGTCGAAACTGGGCCCCGTCCTCCTCTACGACCCCGTCCACCTCTGCGACACCCCGGCCCGCCTCCACTGGTCCCCCACCGCGGGCTGCGAGGACAAGGAGACAGCCACGGCGAGAGCCGCCGCCCTGCTCGCCCCGATCCGCCCCACGGCCAAACTCGACCAGGCCCTGTCGGCCACAGCCGAAACGCTCCTGCGCAGCTATGTGCACGCCGCCGCTGTAGACGGCCGCACCATCCGACACGTCCACCGCTGGTCCCAGGGCGCCCAGGTCCAGGACGCGGTCCGCATCCTCCGTACGAACCCCAAGGCGGCCCCCGGCTCCGCGGGCGAACTCGAGGCCGCGCTCACCGCACACCCAGAACGCCGGGACATGGCCCAGGAGTTGACCAGCCGGGCGCTCTCCGCGCTCTTCACCGTCAACATCCGCGAGGCCTGCACTCCAAACCGAACAGATGCCCTCGCCTTGGATTCCTTCGTCCATGAAGGGGGCACGCTTTATGTGGTGGGGGAATCCATCGAGGACCCCAGAAGCAACCCGGGCGCGATGCCCCTTCTGACGGCCCTCGTCTCAAGCGTGGTCGAGCGTGGCCGGCGCATGGCCGAACGGTCATCCTCCGGTCGCCTCGACCCACCACTCACGCTCGTCCTCGACGACGTCGCAGCGGTGGCCCCGCTTCCCCAGCTCCCGGAGCTACTGGCCACGGGAGCGGACCGGGGCCAGCCGACCCTGGCCCTGCTCCGCTCCCGCGAACAGGGCCGCGCCCGCTGGCCGCACGACGAACTGCCGGTGTAGCCGTCAGCCGACCTCGTCCCGTACCAAGGCGAACTCCAACTCGGACTCCCCTGGCCTCTCCTGCAACGGCACGGTCACCCCGGTGGGCGCGAACCCGACCTTCCGGTAAAACCGCTGAGCGCGCCCGTTCTCCTCGTGCACGATGAGCCGCACCCGCTCCACGCCCTGCGCCCAGGCCCACTCCAGGCCGGCGTCGAACAGCACCTCGGTGAGCCCGATCCCCCGACACTCCGGCCGCACGAACACGCCTACGACATGCCCCTGCTTCCGCTCCACCGGAAAGCCGGCCCAGTCGGTCGACCCGGCCTCCTCGACCAGCACGACCAAGGTCCCGACCCACTCTCCGTCGGGCCCCTCGGCAATGATCTGCTGCGCCCCGGACGCGCCCTCGGCGGCGCCGGCCGCCCGCTCCTGCCAGAAGGAATCCGGGCGTGCGATCGCTTGCTCGTAGGTTTCCAGAAAGGCGAGATGCGCTACGGGATCCTGTAGCGAGGCGAGCCGCAACGCCTTCGCGCGGGGCCACTCGTCGGCTTGTATGGAACGGACTTTGTAGTTCATGCAGGCCACGGTAGCCTAAACGCAGAAAACCCCCGCACCGAATGATGCGGGGGTTTTCTCAAAAATTGTTCGGCGGCGTCCTACTCTCCCACAGGGTCCCCCCTGCAG